>NZ_QPKI01000001.1 GCF_003339685.1 Halomonas sp. DQ26W
ACGACTGGAGGCCGAAGGCCTCCCGGCGGTGTTGCCCGTGCCGGCGACCTCGCCAACGCTGTGGCCTCCGCCAAGGCGCCTGGCGGCGCCAGTCGCGATGCGGAGCAGCGCTCCAACAGCGACCCTCTCCACCGACGGCGCCAGTCGCGATGCGGAGCAGCGCTCCAACAGCGACCCTCTCCACCGACGGCGCCACGCCGCTGTTGGAGTATCTTTAGATCACGACTGGAGGCCGCAGGCCTCCCGGCGGTGTTGCCAATGCCGGCGACCACTGCCAGCGTTTCAGCCTCCGCCAAGGCGCCTGGCGGCGCCAGTCGCGATGCGGAGTCGGGGCTACGAACCGAGCGCTCCAACAAGGAGCGCCTGCGTCGCTATCGCCGAGGCGTCCTTCCACAATGCAGTCTGTGCAGAGCAGATTCACGCCAAAGTGTGAAGAACCAAAAATCAAGGCCATGAATGCCAAGGCCAGATAGAAAAGGCTGGTGTAGAAGGGCTCAGGCCACCAGATCCGGCTTGGCCATTTCCCAGCCGTTGTTGAATATTCGGCAGGAATCAGTCCAGAGCTTCGAGCTTGTCTTGTGTCATCAATTCAAAATCGCTGGGGTCGTGGCGCTCATGCAACTGCTCCTGCGGCTTGCCGGAGGTGCGGTTGACCATGCGCCCGCGCTGTACCGCCGGGCGGGTGTCGATTTCCCTGGCCCAGCGCTGCACGTGCTCATACCCCTGCACCTGCAGAAACTCGCCGGCATCGTAGACGCGGTCGAGCGCCAGCTGTCCGTACCACGGCCACGTCGCGATATCGGCGATGGTGTACTCATCCCCGCCCAGGTAGCGAGTCTCGGCCAGGCGACGATCCAACACGTCGAGCTGCCGCTTGACCTCCATTGTGAAGCGATCGATTGCATACTCTATCCTGGTCGGTGCGTAGGCATAGAAATGGCCGAAGCCACCGCCCAGGTATGGCCCGCTGCCCATCTGCCAGAACAGCCAGTTCAAAGTTTCCGTGCGCCCGGCCGGGTCGCGGGGCAGAAACTCGCCGAACTTCTCGGCCAGATAGAGCAGAATCGAGCCCGACTCGAACACCCGGGTGGGTGGCCTGGTACCGTGGTCCATCAGCGCCGGGATCTTCGAGTTGGGATTGACCTCGATAAATCCACTACCGAACTGATCACCATCGCCGATCTTTATCAACCAGGCATCGTACTCGGCATCCTTGTGACCCAGCGCCAGCAACTCCTCGAACATGATCGTGGCCTTCATCCCGTTGGGCGTGGCCAGCGAATAGAGCTGGAACGAATGCTTGCCGACCGGCAGCGCTTTGTCATGGGTGGGGCCGGCGACGGGTCGGTTGATACTGGCAAACTGCCCCCCGCTCTCCTTCTTCCACTTCCACACCTTCGGCGGCTCGTACTCGTTTTCTTGGCTCATGGCTGCTCCAAAATGCTGAATGACTGCGGTGTGCGCTGGCAGCGCTGGCAGTTCATGGACAAGTCGCCCAGAGTTACCGCACGATAATCTTCCTGGCAAATGATGCCTGACGCGGAAGGCCCTCATTACGGTTTTCTACCCCCACTCCCCTCGGCCAGCTGCACTTTCGCCCTTGGCAATATCGTGCCGGCTGAACACCACCACCTCTCGCGGCCACCACTCGGGGTGATTGTCTCGGATGAAGGCTATCAGCCTTTCGCGGACATTCATTTCCGCTGTCCAGCCGGCAAAGGGATCGGAGGCCATCAGGTAGCAGGAAATGGTCTGGGCCCTTTCGTTCTGGCCGGTGACGTAGCAACACAGCTTATGGTGTTCAATAACGCTGTCCTGTTCCTTGGCATACTCCGTGAATTTTTCTCGAATGATTTGCACATCCGCACTCAAATGGAGAACCAGATCCAGCGTCCGGTACATCTTGGCGTTCTTGATGGAGAGGTTCTCGAATGGCTTGGTAACAAAGTAAGTCACCGGCACGATCAAGCGCCGCTCATCCCACCCTCGCAGCCGTATGAAGGTGTAGAAGATGCCTTCCACGTAGCACCACTGCCCTTCGAACATCACCAGGTCGCCGATGCGTATGGGCTTGGCCAACGATACCTGGAACGAGGACAGAATATTGCCCAGCATCGCCTGGCCCGCGATACCCACCAGCACCGCCAGAACGCTGGCCGATGCCAATAGCGACATGCCCAACGTCTCGAAGAGCTGGATCTGGCTCAGCACATAGACGGAAACGGCAATGACCGTGATCAGAATGATGACCCGGCGCAACGCATAGAGCGAGGTGAGCAGCCTGCGCTCATCCTTGGGCTTGGTGTCGTCGATATCCCCCACGAACCGCCTGGTCACGCTGAGCAGGATGGTATCCACCAGGCGAAGCGCAATCGTCGCGACACCCCAGGCAATGAACATGATCAGCAGAATTCGGATGAAGGTGGTGGCCACGGCCGTGAAGGAAACCACATAGTCGAGCAGTGCCTGGGCGACGAAGGCCATGACGAGAAATGCCATGGGCCCGCGAATCCTGCTGGCGAAGATGCTGGGCACGCCGTTGGGAAACCAGTGTGCCAGCAAACCGACCAAGGCGAAGACACCCCATCCCACCAGGCCGATCAGTAACAGGAAGACGGGAATGGCGATCCACTCCCAGATTTCGAGCATCCCGAATGACGTCTTGAACCGTTCCGGAATGTACGCCTCCAGCAGCGACGGACCGAACGCCTCGTAAAGCACAGGAATTGATGCAACGCTATCGGGAGTGATCAGCCAGACCGGATCCTCGTCGTCCAGCCGGTATCGGGCCAGACGGATATCATAGGTTTCACCCATGGCCTCGAGCGATGCCAACTCAAGATTTCGGCGCGGCACTCCGGCCTGGGGATGCTGACCCGACGGATCCTCGATGGCGGCATCCTGGCGACCGGAAAGGTTGGAGACATTGAACCATTCACCACGCTTTAGTACGGAAGCCAACTGCCGAGCGAGTGCGGCGGCACTCTGCTGCTGCTCAGCCTCGTCCAGCTCAGAAAGGTTAAGCAAGTGAGCCGCAGAGGCATAATCCTCGTTTTCGGCAAGCTGCAGAAAACTGCGGATCGAGTCCCGCGGGGTCAGCCGCTTGACCTCTTCTGGGGCCTCATCAAGCCCGGTGTTTAACGAATCGAGAGAAAACCATAGCCTCTCCTCGCTCTCACTCTCACTCTCACTCTCGCTATCATTCGAGTCCATGCCCCGCGGCACCTGGGCCACGCCGGGACCTGATAGGAAAATAGCCAATGCGATTACGGCCCACACTGCCAACAATCGCCATGCGACGTTTGTAGTCATAGAGTTCATCCTGATTGAAGCGGACCCACTGCCTTTTCCCTCAGACACCGCTGATTGGGCCCGTCCGGCCTATAGCATCAGGCCGACCGGACCGCTAACTGAACGCAGTACAGCTCACCAGCTACCGCTTCGTCCAGTCGTAGGCTGATACGGCTCTCGCAAGGCGGCGGCCGAGCACGGGCAGGTGGAGGAGTAGCCAACCGTGGGGTCGAGAGTGGCGCTGAAACCCTGGGCATCGCTTCACCGCTCAGGTCCATACAGGCCGTACTGGAAAGCTGTCATGGCGGGCACGAATGCATCTGAAGGCTACGAAATATGTTATAGCATAACATGGTTGCGGACGTGAGCCCTGCTGCGAGCCAGCCGCCGCTCCTTAATTTCGGCCACACAGGGCCAGGCTGCTCATCCCATCAACTAAGCGAGTGAGGCTTTTGTATCGTATCGCCCGAAATTAGCATTTTATTATTTCAACGAAAACATGTAGTTCGCGCCAATACCGAAAAATTAAACAGAAAGACTTTGACCCAAGCCAATAACCGTGGCACCGTAGTCACAGCTGGTTAGTAAGCGTTATAGAGTTTCAGTAGTGTTCGATTCTTTCGGCAGTCTGTAATTTATCTCGTTCTACCCGCTATTAACCTGGGTAAAACCAGAAATATTGCAAGGCGCTAAGCGCGAAAGGATTTATATCATGACAACTGGCACAGTTAAGTGGTTCAACGATTCCAAAGGTTTCGGCTTCATTACTCCGGCTGACGGCGGTGATGACGTTTTTGCCCACTTCTCCGAAATTCAGGCAGAAGGCTTCAAGTCCCTGCAGGAAGGCAGCTCCGTCTCTTTTGACGTGACCCAGGGCCAGAAAGGCCTTCAGGCTTCAAATATCAAGCAACTCGCATAACCTGACGGTTTAACGAGTTCTCGAACCTCACGGTTCGATGACAAGGCCCGCTTCGGCGGGCCTTGTTGCGTTATGAATATAACGTTGAGCTCGGCTCGACGAGATGCGCCCTTCCCAGCGGCGCTGGATAAGGCTCCGGCCAGTATTCGACCAGACGGGTGATCTGGCCCTCTCCACCATGAAGAACGAGATGGCCGTCGCCGACTGAACGCCATGGGTAATGGCGACCTCCGTCACCACTTCACCCCCCTCAACTAACCGGTTCAGCGCGAACTGCCAGCGGTGCCAAGCCGCAGGCCCAGAAGACCAAAAAGCAAATAGCCTCACCTTTTCTTCAATTTTTGATTCTAAACACTGCTTTTTATTCTTACAATAGAGTTATCATCTTAATTATCAGTATTTGACCGATCTTCCAGGAAGTGCTGCTAAACTCCTTACCTGACAAGCTCCGCGCCGCGGCGGAGCTTTCTGCATACATTGGCAGGGAGACCTTCATGGCCCGCAATATCATCGTTCTTGGTGCCGGCATAGTCGGCGTATCAGTGGCCTGGCATCTGGTGCGTCGCGGTCATGACGTCACGCTGGTGGACCGCCGCGAGCCGGGGCTCGAGACCTCCTTCGGCAATGCCGGCATCATCCAGCGTGAAGCGGTTCGCCCCTACGCCTTCCCCCGTGATATCGGCACCCTGCTGCGGGTGCTACCCAACCGCAAGGTGGATATTCGCTACCGCCCCACCGGCATGATGAACGCGGCGGGTCCGCTGCTGAACTACTGGCTCAACTCGAGTGGTAAGCGCTACGAGCGAATCGTACGCGAGTGGGCGTCGCTGATCATGCGCTGCCAGGATGCCCACGCGCCGATGATCGAGGCCGCCGGCGCCGAGGCGCTGGTGCGCAAGGGCGGCTGGCTGGAGCTTTACCGCACCCGCAAGGCGTTCGAGGAGTGCCAGAAAGAGGCCAGGGAGAACCACGAGCGCTTTGGGGTCGAGTATGTGGTGCTTGACGCCGAGGCGCTCTATACCAAGGAGCCGTATCTGGGCAAGGGGCTGATCGGGGCGATCCACTGGACGCAGCCCTGGATGGTCTCGGACCCGGGTGGCCTGGTGCAGGCCTACGCCCGCAGCTTTGCAGAACAGGGCGGCCATGTGATGCAGGCCAGCGTCGAGGACGTGTTCCAGGTAGATGGCGGCTGGCGGGTCAATACCAGTGAGGGTGCCCTGGAGGCAGAGCAGGTGGTGGTGGCCATGGGGCCATGGGCCGGAGAACTGCTGGCGAGGCTGAGCATGAAAGTGCCGCTTTTCGTGAAGCGCGGCTACCATATGCACTATTCCGCGGAAGAAGGGGCCAAGCTCAACCACTGGGTAATGGACGCCGAGAAGGGGTTCCTGCTCGAGCCGATGCGCGCCGGGATTCGCCTGACCACCGGCGCCGAGCTTGCCGACCTGGACTCGCCGCCCCAGTACAAGCAGCTGGCCGCCGCCGAGAAAGTGGCACGCAAGCTGTTCCCGCTGGGCAAGCGTCGTGACGGCCAGCCCTGGAAGGGGGCTCGGCCTTGTATGCCTGACATGAAGCCGGTGATCGGTCCGGCCCCCGACAAGGCGGGGCTGTGGCTCGCCTTCGGCCACGGCCATCAGGGCTTTACCCTGGGCCCGGCCACCGGTGAGTTGCTCGCCCAGATGATGGATGGCGAAGAGCCCGCGGTGGATATGACGCCATTCCGCGTCGATCGCTTCTAAATGCAAGGCCACTAGGCTTTGTACGAAAAGTCGGCGAGCGAAGGTCAGGCAAGGCAAAAATTGGTGAAAAAGCGGAGTTTGCTGGGTGTAAATGAGCATTTTGAGCCGATTTTTAACGCCGCATGACCGAGCGCAGGCAGTTTTCGTGCAAAGCCGACGAAAGCGGGCACCCTTAGGGTGCCCGCTTTGTCATGGCTCCCACTACTCCCCTGCCAGGGAAACTCGAGCAGAGTTCCCGCTCGGTAATTTCCGCCACTTATCGCGTCCTGACGGCCTCATGATTACCGCTCGGTAATTATTTTATTGCGGAACAGGGGAACCGTGCCTAGAATTACCGAACAGTAATCACATGCAGGTTCCCATGCCTACCAACGACTCCCCTGCCCACCCGGCACACATTCGCCACAGCGAAGAGCTCGGCAAGCTGGTACGCCAGCTGCGCGCCGAACAGGGGCTATTGCAGATCGACCTCGCCGGCCTGGCCGGCACCGGCAACCGATTCATCGTCGATCTGGAGCGGGGCAAGCCGACCCTGCAACTGCAAAAGGTGTTGGATGTGCTGGACCTGATGGGGCTCGAGGTCGTCGTGCGGCGCAAGGGTGGCAGCCGACATGGCGAGTGACGACACTCTGGCGGTTTACCACGGCGACAAATATGTCGGACGCCTCTACGACGTTCAACCGCTGCACTTTGAGTATGCTACCGAATGGCTGGAGCATCCTGAAGCGGTCAGCCTCTCGCCCTCGCTGCCGCTCATTCAGCAGGTTCACGTTGGCGATGCGGTGCTGGCCTACTTCGAGAACCTGCTGCCGGAAGGCGACCTGCGCCACCATCTGGCACTTCGCCACCACACCACGACCGTTTTCGGCCTGCTGAAGGCCATCGGCGGGGACACGGCCAGCGGCTTCACCTTGCTGCCGCCGGGCGAATCACCGACTCCGCCGCACTATCGCCCTATCAGTTGGGAAGCGCTGGCGGGACACCTGCAACACCGGGAACGAAGCCCCCTGCTCTCGCAACAAGGTGAGGAAGCCCGCATCTCGCTGGCCGGCGCTCAGGACAAGCTACTACTGATGGTGCTGGAAGATGGGAGCCCCGCCATACCGGAAGGGTCGGCGCCTTCCAGCCATATTCTCAAGCCGGACATCCAGGCCCTGAGGGGCGTATGGGGTTCCGCCATCAACGAGACCTTCTGCATGCGGCTGGCCGCCGAACTCGGACTCAAAGTCGCCGAGGCCAGCTACCAGCCCGAGACCCACGCCTGCCTTGTACGCCGCTACGACCGGGTTGCCGATGAACAGGGCGGACTGCGGCGCCTGCACCAGCTCGACTTCTGCCAGCTCGCCGGTACACCTTCGTTGATCAAGTACGAAAGCGACGGCGGGCCCGGCCTGGCTCGCTGTCGCGACCTGCTGCAGCAGGTCGGCGCACCGGCCAAGGACTTGCAGCGCCTGATCGCCTGGTTCTTCTTCAACCTGCTGGTGGGCAACAACGACAGCCACGCCAAGAACCTCGCCATCCTCTATACCGACGAGGGGCCTCGGCTGGCGCCGTTCTACGATCTGATGAGCACGACGCTCTATAGCGGGCTCGCGCGCCGCTTCGCGTTTTGCATCGCCGACGAGGATCGCCCCGGCAGCATCGAACGCTCGCACCTCGAAGCGCTGGCCCGCTCGATGCGCTTCCAGCCACGCTATTTCATACGCCAGGGGCTAGAACTCGCCGAGCGCATGCCAGCAGCCATTGACAGCACACTCGCCTCCCTGAGCACCGTGGCCCATCAAGGTACTGAGCAGACACTACTGGAAAGGCTACAGCAGCGGCTGCTGAGCCATTGCCACAAGCTGCCGGAGCGGTGGCTTGCCGGATAGGGGTGGCCTTTGGCCGCATCGTGGATGAGATGCACCAATGGAAATCCATGGGATCACCAGCTGCGGCAGCAAGGGCTGGCTGGGTGCCACGAACTGGGGCATGAAGGCCATGTGAATGTGGGCCAGCGTACCGACACAGGCCGCAGGCCAGGTTAGTGTGACTCTAATTCTGAGTCCCGATGGCTTCATGGCGAGGCTCAGGCGTGGATACCCGCTATCCACAGGAGCACTCTCCAAGAGCAATCTCCATGAACAAGCACCAGATCGAAGCCCTGAATCACGAGGAGTACCAGACAAATGTCGAACAACCCGATGAACATGATGTTCGCATGGATGAAGATCGCATCTTCCTACAACCAGATGATGCTTTCTTCCAGTGAGGTGATCGTCCGCCGCACCATGATGATGGCCAGCGGCACCATGACCCTCCCCGATGCCATGAGCATGATGATGGAGAAAGGGACGATTTACGCCACCGCGACCGAGCGAGCGGCAGTGGCGATGGCCAGCGGGGCCGACCCCGCAAAAATCACAGCGGCAGCGCTAAAGCCCTACAGCACGAAGACCCAGTCTAACGTGCTCATGCTGCGGCGCTGAGCGGAGCCAGTCCTCCAGCGGCAATCGCCACAGCAAGAACAGAAACGCAAAACCGCCACCCGGGATGATCCGACAGTGGCGGTTTTTATGTTTTTTATCAAACCAGCTGCGCGCCGAGCAGGGGCTATTGCAGATCGACCTCACCGGCCTGGCCGGCACCGGCAACCGCTTCATCGTCGACCTGGAGCGCGGCAAGCCGACCCTGCAGCTCCAAAAGGTATCCTGATTACTCACCTTGATCAGCCATCGGGCCAATCTTGAGCCACACTGAAAGAGCTCGGATGGTCAAGACGTTATAATTCATCCTCCCTTAGCGATTTTCTCCACCAACGTTGCCACGCCGCTGTCGGAGTAGCTTCAGCTCACGACTGGAGGCCGCAGGGCTCCCGGCGGTGTTGCCGGTATTCGCGACAACAACCAACTTTTCAGCCTCCGCCGGGCGCCTGGCGGCGCCAGTCGCGATGGGAACCAGCGCTCCAACAGCTGCCTTCTCCACCGGCGGTGCCACGTCATTGTTGGAGGAAGCTTCAGCTCACGACTGGAGGACGCAGGCCTCCCGTCGGTGTTGCCGACGCCAACGATCACCGCCAACACGGCGGCCTCCACCAGGCGCCTGCTGAGTCTTATGCGTAATCAGGAAAGGTATTGGAGGTGCTGGACCTGATGGGGCTCGAGGTCGTCGTGCGGCGCAAGAGTGGCAGCCGCCATGGCGAGTGACGACACCCTGGCGGTTTACCACGGCGACAAGCCCGTCGGCCGGCTCTACGACGCTCAACCGCTGCGCTTCGAGTATGCCCTCGAATGGCAGGAATTGGCCCCGCGCTTGAACCGTTCGGTTGATGAGCCTATTATATCGGTATTGATATAGGTTCACAGAGGCCAAGGAGGGCAGCGTGGCGCGGAAGAAACCCGTCGCATTCGTCGGAGACTCGAAGGACCGGCTGCGCGACTTCCCTCTGGACGCCAAGCGCGAAGCAGGGTTTCAGATCGACAAGGTTCAAGCTGGAGGACAACCAGACGACTTCCGCCCCATGCCAAGCGTTGGCCCTGGCGTCATGGAGATCCGCATCCGGGAAGACAATGGGGCCTTTCGGGTCTTCTATGTGGCTAACCGGGGCGATGCGGTATTCGTGCTCCACTGCTTCCAGAAGAAAACCCAGAAGACCGCCAAGAAAGACATCGACCTGGGCAAGCAGCGATACAAAGAGCTGCCCTAAGCCCGGCCACCAAGCGAGGTGACACCATGGCCATCGAGTATTATGACAGCGTATGGGACGCCATTGAGGACACTCCCGAAGAGGCGCTGAACATGCGTCTGCGCTCCGAGCTCATGGCAAAGATCGCCGGCCGTGTCCGGGAGTGGGACATCACTCAGAATGAGGCCGCGCACCGACTGGGCATCACCCAGCCTCGCCTCAACGACCTGCTGAACGGCCGCATCAACAAGTTCAGTCTGGACGCTCTGGTCAACCTGACGGGGCCGGCTCACTTCCATCTCGAGCTGGCGATTGAGGACGAGAAAGAAGTGGCCGCCTGATAGGTTGGCCCCACCCGCCCGCTCAGTGCCCCACTAGCCCGATCGCAGCGCCTGCAGCACCAGCCGCCGCTCCAGGTGCTCGTTCCAGCCGCTGGGCCGATCCAGCTCGAGCCGGGCCAGCAGCGACTGTTCAGCGTCGCTGGTTTGGCCTGCGCCCAGAGCGCCGAGTAGGGCCTTCAGCTTGCCGCTTCGGGTGGCGGTGCGCGCCTTGAGCTGCTTGAGGGCCTTGCCCAGGGTCAGCTCCTCGTCGGTAAAGTCGGTGCCAAACGGAAAGCGGGGAAAGACCTGCTCGCCGCCCATCCGCTCAAACTGCTGCGCCAGTTGCTCCGGGGTATTGTCCCGCCAGAGCGCGGGAATCTCGACGTCGGCGGCCACTTTGCCGGCGTCCTTGGCCTGCGCCAGCAGCTCGGACTGGAAACGCGCATCGGCAATGGCGATCAACGCCAGGCACACCTCCTCATCAGAGCGACCACGCAAATCGGCGATACCGTATTCGGTCACCACGATATCGCGCAGGTGGCGGGGAATGGTGCAGTGGCCGTAGCTGAACAAGATATTGGACAGGGTTTTGCCTCCGGCCTCGCGGGTACTTCGCAGGGTGATGACCGAGCGAGCCTCGCTCAGCTCGTGGGCCATGGCGACAAAATTGTACTGCCCGCCCACACCGCTGATCACCCGCCCATCCTCCAGGCCATCCGATACCACCGCCCCATCGATCGTGCATAGCATGGCGGAATTGATAAACCGCGCATGCTGGCGCTGGGCCACCTTGAGCCGCTGATTCCCGAAGCGGTGATCGTAGAGATCATTGATGTAGTTGACGCTGGTCATGTTGATGCGCGCACGCTCGGCGGCGGGCAGCTCGCGCAGCTTGTCGTAAAAACGCCGCGGCCCCAGATAGAAACCGCCGTGCATCACCACACCCTTGGCCGCGTCGGGGTGGTCGCTGCTCTCGGGGTCGATCTCGCCCCGGTTGATCGCTTCCTGGAAGTCGGCGTCGGCAAAGACCCGGCGCTTGAGCACATCGCCTTCCATCAGGTAGATAAAGCCATCCACCATCATCTCGCTGCAGCCATACAGCCCCTGGCTGAAGGATTGGGTGTCGCCCCACTGCTCAGCCACCGGAAACCGCTGGGCCACCTGCAGGTCCTTGTAAAGCGCTTGCCACCGGGCATTGTCCCGCTGGCGCAACAGGGTACTGTGCACCAGCGCCGCCCCCAGGGAACCGATGCCGATTTGCAGCGTGCCGGCATCCTTCAGCAAAGTACTGGCGTAGAAGCCGATCAGGTGATCTTCCGACGAGATGGGTGTCTGGGGCGCGCTGAACAGCGGATAGTCGGTCCCCGGGCTCTCCAGCAGCAGATCAAAATCAGTACGCGCCACAGCCGCGTCATTACCCAGGTACGGCAGGTGCCGATTGGTTTCCGCGACGCAAGCGGTGGCATAGGGCTGCTCGCGCAGCTGGGGTAACAGATCCAGGGTCAGGTCCGGATTGCAGCTCAGGCTCACCGTCTCGTCCCGCTCGTCGGGCGATACCAGTTGACCGATCACATTGATGCCCTGGGCCATTAAATCACGCAGCGCGTGGGTGTAGTTGGTGCAGATATAGTGGCGCTGCTGGTCGGTGTTGTTCTTCAGGTTGCCGGCCTGGAAAAAGAATTCGGCCACCGTGACATTGTCCGGCAGGCGGTTGGCCTGGGCATCTCGGGCATAGGCCAGCTCGGGGATATCGCCGTACAGACGCTCGATAAACGGCCCCAGGAAACGGCGTTCCAGGGAGGAGCTGCCCGCCGGTGCCAGCAAAGAGAGAGCGGTGACGATATGCAGCTTGATCGTCGGATCACACTGGGCGCGGGCATAGAGGGCGTTCACAAAACGCAGGGGTTTACCCAACCCCAGCGGCAGCCCTAACACAATGTTCTTGCCCACCCGCTTGATGACCTGATCCACGCACGCCTCAGCGTCCTGATAACTCACCGGCTCGCCCATAGCCTGAACCCCATCCTTGGCTTCGTTACGCTTCAAGCTAGCACATGGGGACACGACTCCCCTTCCCACCTTCCAACCTGGCCACCTCGCCACATTCATTCGCCAAAAGCGAAGACCTCGGCAAGCTGGGCGCCAGCTGCACACCGAGCAAAGGCTATTGCAGATCGACCTCGCCGGCACTGGAAATCGCTTCATCGTCGACCTGGAGCGAGGCAAGCCAACCCTACAGCTGCAAAAGGTGTTGGACGTGCTGGACCTGATGGGGATCGAGGTGGTCATGCGGCGCCAGGGTGGCAACCGCCATGGCGAGTGGCGACACTCTGGAGGTTTACCAGCCTGTAGGCCAGCCAACGGCCATGACGCGCCACCACACATGAAAAGAAGGTTGTTGGAGGTAGCTTTAGCTCGCGACCGCGGTGTTGCCAACCTTGGAGAGAACACCAACAATAGTGCGGCACAGAAAGTGAGGAAACCAGCCGCTTTTATTTCCTTCACTGAGATAGACACTCAATGGCAGGAATCGGCCAGAAGAGGACGTTGAGACATCTGTAATTAATAACGCAAAAGAGCCGCAGCTTGAAAGCCGATGAGCAGATTTCAAACCGCCGCACGTAAACGAATTATCATGTTTTCCTCCCAATGTATGGAGTAACATCACAAATTCTGACGTCGTGCTTTTTCATTTCGTAATAGTCTCGAACCCGGCTGACACTGTCGCCGTACTTCTCTTTGATGTGCTCCAAAATCTTTGGGTTCCTGCTGAGGACGCTGGTCAACGCACGGCCCCCATTGAAGAACTTGAGAGGGTACTCGGTACCGACAACGTACAGGTACTTCTTCTTGTCAGTTTCGTGTTCCGCCAGTTCGAAAAAATCCTTAAAGATGCCATTCTGTCGAATTGACTCTGATCCGCCCTGCCAGTCAATGAACTTATACTCGGCAACACGAATAGTTGTCTCAAGATCGAACTGCCGACCAGTGTTGCCAGCCCCCAACGACACGCTCTCTACTTTTTCCTCTGGCTCAAGTAGACCAGAAAGAGAGCGAAGTATGCCGGCAGCATGAATAATTACATTGATCTGACCCGCGACGCGTTTTATAGCTATGGCGGAGTCCATAAAATCACCATTGATTCCTCGCGTCGCACAGAAATCGTCCACGTTTTCGACGCCGGAGCCAACAATTAGACGTTCAATATCCGAGAGACTCCCGGTCAGCGAGTCTCCTTGGAATGCCTCAAGAGCTTGAAGTGCCTTATCGATGGTCATTGCTTACCTTTGTGCGTATACAGATGTACGAGAATGCAGCCTATTCTGGCACGGTGCTCTGTTTCGTCATCTGCCGAGCCAGCTCCACCAACTGTAAGCTGAGGTTCTGCATTCGGCCAGGAGCGGTCCTTCATCACATGCTGATATTACCAAGCAATAAAGTGGTAGTCCTTTTCTGCTATGATCAATTAACCTATCGGAAACAACAGTCCTCGGCTAATCAGTTAGCTATCTCATCTATCCTGCAAGCTCAAAAAAGCGCGCAGCATGAAACATGGAGGGCATCACCACCAACCCCACAATAGGCAACCAAGGACCGACCCCATCTCTTGTCAGAGTTCCTCCAAACACCCCTGCTATGGTAGCCAATATGAACACCGGAATCAGCTTGAATATGGGCTGATAAGAGATCCATAGCCAAGCTACAAGGTAACCCATACCCAATAGGCTAGCGAGAACGAAAGCCAATCGGGCCTCAGGCGCACGATGCTTCTGACGTTCCAGATCATACCCCTCCTGCACCATGACCTGCCCCATTCCAATGAAGAAGCCACAGATCGTACAGGCCAAGGCCACTAGAAGATAAAAATCCAGCTCACTCATGCTTACTCCATACCCAGACGACAACCACTAATCTTCCTGTAGCTGTGTGATTATGCCCATTTTGGAGCGCCTGCACAGGGTCATTACCTAGCTCTAGAATATCATTCATACGGGCTATAACTCCACATCCAGACAGAAGCATTTTTTCAAAATTTACTGAAGCAACAATAAAGCTTAGCTACAACAACGAAGGGAGGGCCGAATGGATCGACTTGTTAGTAGGATAAATTATCAGCTCGAAACTTTCCTAATGATTCTGCCCACACATTGGTAATTTTAAGCAGTTGCGCACCAAGGTCACGAAGGCACTCCGGCGTGAAGACGCCGTATTCTTGGTTGATGTAATCCATGACATTGCCATGAGCCAGGTTATGCCTAATGCGTACGACTTCAGCATACGGCTGTCTCTTCTCTATCTTCGCATCGAAATCGGCTTCGCTCGGAAAGGCTAACTCCGCAATCGGAATGCCTCTCTCGCGGCTTTGCCAGAGTAGCGAGTTGCTAAGAGTTGGCCCAAGCTCGTCATCTACGGCTTTACTGGCTAACTGATGGTTAGTAACACGTAGACTCGCCTCAATACCGTTAATAAAACTCACACAGGCCGGAATATAAAGTTCTGCGTTCAACGCTTGCTCTGCCTGAACGAAAAACCAATGCAACTCGGCTGCACCCAGCTTTTCAATAAAATGCGTTCCTGTAGTCACGTGACCCGTGTCCTCCTAAAGTGATTAGATTGACAATTCTATGATTGGATGGACGAACCTGCTGCATTTCCCGCCATACCCGCAGGGGGTCACTTCACATTCTCAACTACTGACCGTCTGCAGGCTTCAGCGCAGACGAGCATATACTGGACCATCCTATACATTCCATCCGTGGAGGTCCATGCCATGAACACCTCAACAACCGCTACCCATGAGCCCTGGAACAAAGGCAAGCTGGTCGGTCAGAAGACTCCGCTTCGCCTCAAAGACATTTGGGCCATTCGTGTCAGACTGCAGCTTGCTGAGAAGACACGAGATCTGGCGCTATTTGAGCTAGCGATCGATAGCAAACTACGTGCCTGTGACTTAGTCAAGTTGCGCCTCCGAGATGTATCCCATGGCAACCATGTGTCTTCAAGAGCCATCGTCACACAGCAGAAAACGAAGAGGCCAGTACAGTTTGAAATAACCGAGCAGACTCGCAATGCCTTAGAAGAGTGGATGCGGCTTGCACATCTCCGTAACGATGACTACTTGTTTCCAAGTCGCCTGAATAGCTCGTGTCACTTGTCTACGAGGCAGTACGCGCGCATCGTTAAATCCTGGGTAACCGCTATTGGCCTGGAGCCTTCAGCCTATGGCACTCACACGTTGCGGCGCACCAAGGCATCGCTAATTTATCGCCGAACGAAAAACCTGAGAGCCGTTCAACTGCTCCTAGGCCATACGAAACTCGAAAGCACCGTAAGATACCTAGGGATTGAGGTGGATGACGCTTTGGCCATGGCTGAGCAGACAGAGGTCTAGCGAGGCCAGCGACGGCTTAGCCTCTAGGCCGTCGCTATCCGGCCATAAGCGGCCATTCAGCAAGACCTGGTTTTACACCAAGCTAAACCACTGGCTTGGAGCGCAGCACAGTACCGGTTGGCTTCACCTGCTGATTATGATTATAGATGCATGACGAACTCCTGAGGCCTATAGTCTGCTGCCTTCTGCAACGCCTCAATGTGGACCGCTTCCAAGAAGTCACATAAGTACTCTATCAACTCCACCGAAAGTTCGGACACTGGTATCAATGCCTTCGGCAACACATCTCCTCTCTTCCCCCAATCCAAAGGATGCCGAAGACCATCCACTGGTAGTTCACTTCTGGTGGCCCTCACGATATGGTGGCTTTGGCGGACAACCAGAACTGCGTCAATGTTCTCGAAACTGACAGGCTCCCCTTCATCTTGAAAGAAACTTTTTTCGGTAAGCAGGCCACTGGCCTTATTCATGAGCGACGAGATAGGTTCATATGCAAAGTCATCCCAAACGATTATTAACACACATACGCAATTGGGGTTATGTTTCTTAAATCCACTGAACTTTAAATCCGCGGACACCAAGAAATCTTTTACGACATTATCCCGCGGCAGGACAATGGAATTTGCCCCATGACCCATCATACTCGCTAGTTCAATAGCACCCTCTTGCCTGGATGGAAGCTCAATTGCGGCATTACCACGATTATTGTGGTGCTCAATAAACTGTCTACATTTAACTTCGAAATATAGTTCCTTATCGTGGAACGTTACACCTAGCTCAGGATTCTTTTCGCTTCCTTCCGCGGTCGGCTCGTGAACAAACGTTGCTTCGCCGCCTCCTTTCTCTATAATGTGGCAGATAGCATATAACTCAGATAGAAGTTGAATTATCTGCTCATAATGAGGCAAGTGTTTATCTTTACCAGATAGCGACGAGAGTCTTGTGGAAAACTCCTCGCTATATCCATTCAGCGAGCATTCAATTTCAAGACATGAATCGACAATAGAGGCAGCGAGGAAATGTTCGCATCCACGGGCATATGTCGAAAAATGATAAGCCAGCCAGTGCCACCCGTCTCCATAAATCTTCTCGACGAACATTTTAACTATTTGCTCTCGTGTCAGCATTTCACACTGCCTCCATGGGTCATAACGACCAGATTCACCATTACTTGACTGCAATGATCGGAGCGGCAACGAAGGAAAACATCGGTCAAGTGCTGTTAAGGCACGGCGTTAGATGTTCATCATAGTCGACGAATTAAGTTCTTCGCCCATATCATGCAAAACTCAATTGCCCAGTCTGTTTGTGGGGCGGAAAGTTCCGGAACTGGTTGGCTACCGGCACCATGCCCGAAAGGATTTCGAACCTTAGAGAAGAACCCGACCAGGCTCTCTCGCTCCCAATCATTTATTAACTCACCATTTGCTTTTGCTCGAAGGTTGTCAATGTAGTTTGCTGCCCCTTTTTCGGTACCCCGGGTCCAGCCCTTGGTGTCAGAGATAATCTTGATGGTGCTTTCCAGAGCCTTCGCTGCAAATAGTACCGGATCTCGTCCACCACTATCCCGGAGGTCAATAGCTTCTTTCATATCATGATCGACGCTTTGCCACATTGGATCGCCAACCAACATCCAGAACGGCTGCTCTATCTGTCTCATAACGGCTTCATCCTCCGAGATTTGAATGAATCCATTATGATAGTGAAGCTTCACCCGAGAGCGACGGAACCGCTCGTTTAGTTCGTTGCATGATGCCCGAAACATCTCGTTCTGAGTTTTGTTCCACGCGCGAAGTCCATCACCTCGATTGCCGGGCAGACGTATTCCCCGTTGTGGCTTCAGCTTCGCCTCTAGCTTTGCTTCTTGAACTCGTCTATCGAGGCTAGCGTTAAGCTCTAAAAGTTGTTCTTCTCGATGGCGGAACGCTAGTTCTATGAAGCTCAGGCGTTCCTTGATGAACTGATCGGCTGGCACGGAACCATCGTACTCGGCGAGAACAAAGGTCTCGCACACCTTAATTTTCGACCACGATCCGCTAGTCCAGTGTTTATTACCATTCCACTGGGTGTAGTAACCATAAGTAGGGGAAGACAAATCCTTAAGACCAAGCTCCATCGCCAACTTCTTGTTGAGTCCGTCCCATATCGCTTTAGCTTCGGGTTTTTCCTTGCCGTCGGCGTCGTAGTAGGGGAAAAGCTGCTCGGCAACGATTCGAAATCCTTGAGCTAGCAATCTCCGCGCGTTTTCGTTGAAGCTGTCCCATATGGGATTTCCCAAGTATCTATAAGCAAAGATATCAGTGAGCATCAACAGGCCATTTATGTCCGAATTTTAGGAATCTGATCTTACTCAGGATCACGTAGAATCTCCTTCCGTGCACTAACACCGATGAGCATGCGTGCGGGCTTTGCCGCTATGTAGGCTTTGGGTCGTTAACTGAAGCAACATTCCACCAATGGCTTCCAATTATTTTATTCCTAATCATTCCGACCTTCCGCTGCCCAATCTTTTAGCTTTTCTTCAAGGTCACTAAAAATCATGATGTGCCGAAGCCTGAACTGAGGGTCAGTAGCGGCCTTCTGCAGGCGTTGTGCCAATAAAGAGGCGCAGATTTCACGATCCCCCTCTGACAACGAATCAGATTTCATGCTTTCACCCAAAATATGGCAAACATTCATAAATGGAGCGATGCGCTCCTTATTATAATACGCTTGCTCACGGAGCACCCTCAACTGCTTGAGATTCTCAGGTAGTTGACAAATCCTGTTCACGAAAGCCTGATCGTCATATTGAGCTTTTAGCTCCGCTTGAACTCTAGCAATATATACCCTTGCCTTTATTAATTCAAACATTTATCACCTTGGCACCTTGATATGAAAACAAAATTGCGAGGTTTAGAAAATGTCCGCTTAGGGTCGTTTTCTGCCCTTCGCTCAACCCTCGGAAACCGTCGATACCAAGCTGCCCTCATCAAGCCACGACAACCTCCGCCAGTCGCGAGCTAAAGCTACCTCCAACAATCGTTAATGCGACCGTTAATGGCTATCACGGATCGGAATCGGAACTCTGCACTACGACTTAGCCAGACTAGTCTGATTCTTTAATACGGGCTAACGTTTTATCTTCCGTAATACTTCTCAAAGGCAATGAAATCGAAATATCCGGCTGCTGTCATGTGCCTAAACACACTACCGCCCGGGGATGACATCCTTTCCCTGCGACCGTCCTTGTCTGCGTTGTACTGCCTGTTCTATCGACGGTCGTCTCAGCAACCTTAACCTGAGTTAACTAGACCCTGTAACGAATTGCAAAGAAAAAGGGCCTACCTTTTGGTAGACCCTTGATCACAACCAGCTTAGCCGTGTCAGGCATTCTGCCTAGGCGCGCCTCACTCCCACTCGATCGTCGCGGGCGGCTTGCTGCTGACGTCGTACGTCACGCGGGAGACGCCGGCGATCTCGTTGATGATGCGGTTGGAGACCTTCTCCAGCAGCTCATACGGCAGGTGGGCCCAGCGGGCGGTCATGAAGTCGATGGTTTCCACGGCACGCAGGGCGATGACCCATTCGTAGCGGCGGCCGTCGCCGACCACGCCGACGGACTTGACCGGCAGGAACACGGCGAAGGCCTGGCTGGTCTTGTGGTACCAGTCGGCGTTGTGCAGTTCCTCGATAAAGATGGCGTCCGCTTCGCGCAGGATGTCGGCGTACTCCTTCTTCACTTCGCCGAGGATGCGCACGCCCAGGCCCGGCCCCGGGAAGGGGTGGCGGTAGACCATGTCGTAGGGCAGGCCGAGTTCGACGCCGAGCTTGCGCACTTCGTCCTTGAACAGCTCGCGCAGCGGTTCGACCAGTTTGAGCTTCATGGTCTCGGGCAGGCCGCCGACGTTGTGGTGCGACTTGATCACGTGGGCCTTGCCGGTCTTGCTGGCGGCGGATTCGATCACGTCGGGGTAGATAGTGCCCTGAGCCAGGAAGTCGACGCCTTCGATCTTGCTGGCCTCGTCGTCGAACACCTCGATGAAGGTGTTGCCGATCGCCTTGCGCTTGGCTTCGGGGTCGGCAACGCCCTTGAGCTTGTCGAGGAACAGCTCCTCGGCGTCAACGCGGATCACCTTCACGCCCATGTGCTTGGCGAAGGTCTCCATCACCTGCCCGCCTTCGTTCTTGCGCAGCAGGCCGTTGTCGACGAACACGCAGGTGAGCTGGTCGCCGATGGCGCGGTGCAGCAGGGCAGCCACCACGGAGGAGTCGACGCCGCCGGAGAGGCCGAGCAGCACGTGGCGGTCGCCCACCTGGTCGCGTACCCGGGCGATCTGGTCTTCGATGATCTTGGCCGGTGTCCACAGCTTCTCGGCGCCGCAGATGCCGACGACGAAGTGCTCGAGGATGCGCTGGCCCTGCAGGGTGTGGGTCACCTCGGGGTGGAACTGCACGCCGTAGAAGTGCTTCTCGGCCCAGCTCATGGCGGCGATGGGGCAGCTCGGGGTGGAGGCGGTCACGGTGAAGGTGTCCGGGGCACGGGCGACCTTGTCGCCGTGGCTCATCCACACGTCGAGCAGCGCCTTGCCGTCGTGGTCCACATGGTCCTTGATGTCGCGGAACATGTCGTCGCTGCTGTCGATGGTGACCTGGGCGTAGCCGAATTCATGCTTGTTGGAGCCTTCCACGGTGCCGCCGAGCTGCTCGGCCATGGTCTGCATGCCGTAGCAGATGCCCAGCACCGGCAGGCCCAGCTCGAACACGCACTGCGGCGCCCGGGGCGAGCCCTCGGCCACGGTGGACTCCGGCCCGCCGGACAGGATGATGCCGTTGGGGGCGTACTCGCGGATCTCGTCTTCGGTGATGTCGAAGGCGCGAACCTCGGAGTAGACACCGATCTCGCGTACGCGACGGGCGATCAATTGGGTGTACTGGGAGCCGAAGTCGAGGATCAGAATCTTGTGGGCGTGAATGTCGGTCATCTAGGCGTCTCTTGCTGGCAGCGTATGGCGGCGGGCCGGATACAAAAGCGTGCGGCGGGGTCGTTTGACGTTGCCCCGCCGCTATTGAGTCCTGCTATGGGCTCAGCTGGCCCGGTAATTCGGCGCTTCTTTCGTTATCTGCACGTCGTGAACATGGGATTCGGCGAAGCCGGCACCGGTGATCTGCACGAATTCCGGCTTGGTGCGCATCTGCAGGATGTCGGTGCAGCCGGTGTAGCCCATGGAGGCGCGCAGGCCGCCCATCAGCTGATGGACGATGGCGCTCATCACACCTTTATAGGGCACGCGGCCTTCGATGCCTTCCGGCACCAGCTTCTCGGCACCCTCGGACTTGTCCTGGAAGTAGCGGTCGGAGGAGCCCTGGCTCTGCGACATGGCGCCCATGGAGCCCATGCCGCGGTAAGCCTTGTAGGTGCGGCCCTGGTAGAGCTCGATCTCGCCGGGCGCTTCCTCGGTTCCGGCCAGCAGGCCGCCGACCATCACTGAACTGGCACCAGCGGCGATGGCCTTGGCCAGGTCGCCGGAGAAACGCACGCCGCCGTCGGCGATCAACGGGATGTCGTACTCCTTGAGCGCCTCTGCCACGTTGGAGACCGCGGTGATCTGCGGCACGCCGACGCCGGCAACGATACGGGTGGTGCAGATGGAGCCGGGGCCGATACCGACCTTCACCGCATCGGCGCCGGCGTCGGCCAGGGCGCGGGCGGCAGCGGCGGTGGCGATGTTGCCGCCGATAACCTGGATCTGCGGGAAGTGCTCCTTGACCCAGGCGACCCGGTCGATCACGCCGCGGGAGTGACCGTGGGCAGTGTCGACGACGACGGCATCAACGCCGGCTTCAGCCAGGGCAGTGACGCGGTCCACCGTCTCGGGGCCGGTCCCCACCGCGGCGCCAACCAGCAGGCGACCATCAGCATCCTTGGCGGCGTTGGGGAAGGTGCGGGCCTTCTCGATGTCCTGGAAAGTGACCAGACCGCGCAGGTGGAAGCTGTCGTTGACCACCAGCATCTTCTCGATGCGGTGCTCCTGCATCTTGGCCTTGATCTGCGCCAGCGGCGTACCTTCCAGCACGGTTACCAGGCGCTCGCGGGCGGTCATGATATCGGCCACGCTGTCGCCGTGGTTGGGCTGGAAGCGCATGTCGCGCTCGGTGACGATACCGACCAGAGTCTCGCCCTCCACCACCGGGAAGCCAGAAAAGCCGTGCTCCTGGGCCATGGCCAGCAGGTCTTCCAGCTTGGCCTTGGGGCTCACGGTGACCGGGTCCTTGACGATGACACTCTCATGCTTCTTGACCTTGCGCACCTCTGCCGCCTGCTGGGCAATGGTCATGTTCTTGTGGATGATGCCGATGCCGCCTTCCTGGGCCATGGCGATGGCCAGGCGGGCTTCGGTCACGGTATCCATGGCGGCGGAGACGAGCGGAATGTTGAGGTAAAGATCGCGGGTCAGGCGGGTCCGGAGGCTGACATCTTTGGGCAGGACCTCCGAGTAGCCGGGTACGAGCAAGACGTCATCGAACGTGAGAGCTTCTTGTGCCATACGTAGCATAATCGGCAACACCCAGTGCGCTGGTGGAGGGGAGCGAAGTTAATCGACCATTATAACGGGCCGGCTCGGGGTGGGGCAATGCGTGCAGGGCCTTCCGCCCACCTGCCCCGCCAGGACCCGTTCACGCCATGCCCGGCCTTGCCGGGCACGCGCGCAGGGCACGACGTTCTACCGACAGCCACACACTCGGAAACATAAGCATACGTAGACATCACTTACAGGTTCCGGAATGTGAACTAGCTTGAATAGTGCGTTACGTAGACGCTCTAAGGATAGGAGTGACGAAATGAACTGGGACCAGATCGAAGGCCAGTGGAAGGAAGTCAAAGGCAAGGCGCGTACCAGTTGGGGCAAGCTTACTGACGATGAGCTGGATCAGGCCGGCGGCAAGAAAGATGAGCTGATCGGAAAGATTCAGAAGAAGTATGGCCTGGAGCGCGAGGAAGCGGAACGCCAGGCCGATGACTGGGCCAAGGGACTCTGATCGTTTCACACGATTGGAGTTTTGACGTTGGCCCATCAAGGCAAGCCAAGATCCAAAGTCTAAGGACAGGTCTAAGGAGATTGAACATGCAAAAGCACACACTGACGATTGCTGTAGCAGCCATTGCCGGTAGTCTCGCCTTCGGAACGCAAGCCGTTGCTCAGCAGAATGACCCCAGGTCAGCCCAGGGCCTCTATTCCGCCAATGACATCATCGGTGCCGATGTCTATCACGCCAACGATCCCGATGAGGAAGTCGGCAGCGTCGAGAACCTTCTGCTGGATGATGAAGGCAAGGTGGCCGCTCTCATCATAAGCGCTGGCGGTTTCTGGGGAATGGGCGGTGATGACGTCGTTGTCGGCGTCGAGCATTTCACCATGGAAACCTACCGCGACGACGACGGCATCTTCGGGCAGGACGGTGTTACACACCGTATTCTGGTCGATGCCACCGAGGAGGAGCTCCAGACCTTCCCCGAGTATGAAGAGCAGTGGTTCACCACCGAGCGCGACCGTCGCGTTCAGGAAAGTGGCGACCGCCAAGGTGTCTGGCAGTCCTCCGGAACTGGCGCTGTGGGCGATGGCAACGGTATGCGCGACCGCGACGATAAACGCATGCACGACGGCGAGCGTAAGCGCAACAATGACGATGCCGAGTATACCGATGAAGATATCGAGGACGATTTTGATTGATCGCCTTGGGTAGGCTTTCTACCCTCTCATGATGTGAATGCAGGACGTGAATGGCGCCGGGCCCCAAGGCTCGGCGCCTTTTCTTGTCTGGCCCCTTTTCTTGTCGGGCTCTGGGCCATGCTAAAGTGGCGCCAAGGTTTCACCAAAGCCAAGTTTCATCACGGATATAGCGCCATGCCGCCAACCGACACCCCCGCTCTCTCCGTCAGCGACGTGAACCGCCGCGCCCGGTCGCTGCTGGAGCAGGGCATCGGTGAGGTCTGGGTAGAGGGCGAGCTCTCCGGGGTTTCACGCCCCGCCTCGGGACACATCTACTTCACCCTTAAGGATGCCACCGCTCAGCTGCGCGGCGCCCTGTTTCGCAACCGGGCCCGCTTCGTGGCCGCGCCCATGCGCGACGGAGATCGGGTCAAGATTCGCGGCCGGGTGTCGCTGTTCGAACCCCGCGGTGACTATCAACTGATCGCCGATGCGGTGCAGGCGGTGGGCGAAGGCGACCTGCTGGCGGCACTGGAGCGACTCAAGCAGCGCCTGGCGGCCGAAGGGGTCTTCGCCAATGCGCGTCCGCTACCCTATCCGCCTCGTCACCTGCTGGTGCTCACCTCCCCTACCGGCGCGGCCATTCGCGATGTCATGGCGGTGCTGGCGGCGCGCTGGCCGCTGGCCCGGGTCACCCTGATCGCGGTGCCGGTCCAGGGCCGCGAAGCCGCCCCGGCCCTGATCGCCGCGCTCGGCCTGCTCAACCGGCAGCAGGCGCTGGACCCGGCCCGCGACGTGATCCTGATCACCCGCGGCGGTGGCAGCCTCGAGGATCTCTGGGCCTTCAACGACGAGCACCTGGCCCGGGCGATCTTCCATTCCCGCCTGCCGGTGATGTCGGCGGTCGGCCACGAGGTAGACACCACCCTCTCCGACCTGGCAGCCGATGTGCGGGCACCAACGCCTTCCGCCGCTGCAGAGCAGCTAGTACCGGACCGCCACGACCTGCTGCGCCGCCTGGTGAGCCTGGAACGCCAGCTGCAGCGCGTCACCCAGACCCACCTGAACCGCGAGGCCCAGCGACTGGACCACTTGCGTGCAAGGATGCGCCATCCCGGCGAAGTGCTGGATCGCCAGCGCCTCACCCTGAGAGAGATCGATGCCCGGCTGACCAGGGCCATGCAGCGTCACCTGGCCGACGAGCAGCGCCACCTCGCCCATCTGAACCGGCGGTTGTCTACACGCCCGCCGCGCCGCGACGTGGAGCAGGCTGGCAAACGACTCGCCGCCGCCCGAACTCGGCTCGATCAGGCAATGCACAACTCACAGGCTCGCCAGCGCGAACATGTCGTCGGCCTGGCGCGACAGCTGCAGGCGGTCAGCCCGCTAGCGGTATTGGGAAGGGGTTATTCCATACTGGAAGACGACCAGGGACAGGTGATCCGCCGGGCGATGGATACCCGGTCCGGCCAGGTGCTGACCGCCCGCCTGGGTGAAGGCGGGTTACGCGTAGAGGTAAAGGAACGCCTTGGCTCCTAGGAGCCTGGCTTGAAGGTGCTCGGCTCCAGTTCGTGGCGGGAGAGCAGTTTGTAGAAATCGGTACGGTTGCGCCCAGCGATACGTGCTGCCTGGGTGACATTGCCTTCGGTGATCTTGAGCACCTTGACCAGATAGCTACGCTCAAAGGTCGCCCGAGCATCGTTGAAGGTGGGCAGCGCGCTTTCTTCCGCAACCAGCGCCTGGGACACCAGGGCTTCGGGAATCATCGGCGAGCGGGTCAGCGCCACGCACTGCTCCACTACGTTGACCAGTTGGCGTACGTTGCCCGGCCAGGCACTGGCCGCCAGGATATTGAGCGCCTCCGGCGAGAACCCCTTGACGAACGGCTTGTGCCGGGCCGCTGCCTGCGCCACCAGGTGGCGTGCCAGCAGCGGTACGTCTTCAGCACGCTCCTTGAGCGGCGGCAGGCGAAGGTTCACCACGTTCAGACGATAGAAGAAGTCTTCGCGGAAATCTCCCTGATGCATGGCCTGGCTGAGGTCGCGGTGGGTGGCCGAGAGGATGCGCACATTCACCGGGATCGAGGTGGTGGAGCCCAGCGGCCGGATCTGGCGCTCCTGCAGGGCACGCAGCAGCTTGACCTGTAGCGGCAGCGGCATGTCGCCGATCTCGTCGAGGAACAGGGTGCCGCCTTCGGCAGCCTGGAACAGACCCTTGTGGTCGCTGACCGCACCGGTGAAGGCTCCCTTGGCATGACCGAAGAGTTCGCTTTCCAGCAACTGTTCCGGCAGCGCGCCGCAGTTGATCGCCACGAACGGCTTGCTGGCACGGGGGCTTGCGTCATGAATGGCGCGCGCCAGCAGCTCCTTGCCCGAACCGGAAGGGCCGGTGACCAGCACGCTGACATCCGACGAGGCCACCATGCGCGCCTGCTCCAATACCCGCTCCATTTCCGGGCTGCGGGTGATAATACTAGCGCGCCAGGCATCATCGCCCTCGCCGCCTCCCGTGGGCGCACTCTGAGCCAGAGCCTCGTCGATGGCACTGAACAGCTCGTCGCGATCCACCGGCTTGGTGAGAAAGCTGAACACGCCCTGCTGGGTGGCATTAACGGCATCAGGAATCGAGCCGTGAGCGGTAAGAATGATGACAGGCAGGCCCGGCATTTGGCGCTGGATGGCCTGAAACAACGCCATGCCGTCCATTTCGTCCATGCGCAGGTCGGAGAGCACCAGGTCCGGACACTCGGCACCCAGGCAGCGCAACGCCTCCTGTCCACTCTCTGCCGTGGTCACGCGAAAGCCGCGGCTCTCCAGGCGCATTCCCAATAGACGCAGCAAGCTGACGTCGTCGTCCACCAGCAGAATGTGGGCGCCGGTCACCTTGTGGGCTGCCGTCCGCGTCCCGGCCTTGCGAGTGCCAGTGCCTCGGGTTCCCGTCTGTCGGGCCACATCCATCACGTCGTATCTCCCAAGTCGCTCAGGGCGACTGCTGCCTCAGGTTGATATTCTGCTCAATGGCCGTCAGCGCCTCGAGCTTCTCGGCAAGTTGTTGGTTCTCTTCGCGCTGGGCGGCAAGTGCGCTCTGCGAGCGAGCCAACTGCCCGGACATGGCGCGCCGCCCCTCCAGGTCGTTGCGCCAGTAGCGCAAAAGCGGCTGCAACTGCTCCGGCGCCGCCCCCAGATGGGTTTCGAAAAGGTCGGCGGCCTGAGACCACTGGCGCTCACTGCCCCAGGCCAGCGTGATGGCACGGGCCAGGTGGCGCACCTCCTCACGGTCTATCAGGGTCTGCTCGACTTCGCTCAGCTTGGCGCTGCGCCAGTCGCTGTCTCCACGCTGGGATGCCAGCCCCAGGGCGATCCATTCAGGCAGCAGGCAGGCGTTCACCTCAAAGGTCGGCAGGCCGCCGAGGCAATCCATGGTTGCCGTAACTTCTTCCCCCAAGGTGACATCGGCGCGCCCCTGCTCGGGCAGGAACTCGCAACCCGCAAGCCACAGTGTCGTGGCACAGGCAAACAGGGTTTTGGAACTCATGGATAGTCGCTCCTTGCGTGCATGCCCGCCGCCACGGACGCCTTATGATTTGCACGACTGGACAGAGGCAGCGCATGGCGCGGCAACGTCAGGCGAAAGCACACCTCCAGCTCCCGATCCTTAACCAGTTGGAGACAGCCGTTGTGCAGCCGAGCACAATCCGCTGCCACCGAAAGCCCGATGCCGGAGCCCTTGAGCGGCCCCTTGCGCCGGGAGCGCCCTTGGTAGAAGGGCTCGAAGAGCCTGGCCTGATCGTCCTTGGCAATAGGTTCGCCGCTGTTCGCCACATCCAGCACCAGCCGTTCATGGCCGGCATGGGCGCGGATCAACAGATCGCCGCCATCCTGGCCATAGGCGATGGCATTCGACACCAGGTTGTCGAGAATCCGTCCTACGGCAGTGGGATCGATCACCCACTCCAGCGGTCCGTCGAAGGCCGTCACTCGCATGCGCTTCTGCTCCAGCGCCAGGCGATGCTTGGTGAGGGTACTCATCACCAGTGTAGCCACATCCACCTGCTCGAGAGCAACGCGCTGATTATGCTGCAGCAGGTTGTAATCAAGCAGTTGTTCGATCAGCCGCTGCAGCTCGCGGCCACTGCTATCGATCAGTGAGAGGATTTCGCGCTGCCGCGGGCTGAGCTCGCCAGCCACCCCATCGGAAAGCAGGGCGGAACCTTCGCGCACGCTGGCCAGGGGGGTCTTGAGCTCGTGGGACATGTGGCGCAGAAACTGCTGCTTCTGGGCCTCCAGGTCACTCAGCCGGGTCGACAGCCAGTCGAGCCGGTCGCCCAGTTGAACCAGTTCCGCCGGGCCCTGGATATCCTCGGCCTCTACCCCCTCGACGCCGCTACCGATACTCAGGATGCGTCGCTCGAGCTGGCGCACCGGACGAATGATCAACCAACTGAACAGCAGCATCAGCGCCAGGCTGGCCGATACCAGCGCACCGGTTTGCAGCCACAGACGGGACTGCACGGATTCGGCCTGAAAGCGGATCATCTCGATGCGGTCGTCGATGTGCTGACTGGTTGCCTGATGCATGGCAGCGGTGCGCTCTGCGAAGGGCCTGAACAGTGCCAGCCAGACATCCAATGCCTCGGGCTCCATTTCCGGCAGTTGGGAGAGCAGTAGCATCTGCTCTTCCAGTGCCAGGACATCGCTGTTACCTGGCAGCAAACGGCGTTGCTGAGCCAGCAGCTCGGCGAACTCGGCGTGACGCTCGGCATAGATTTCGAGCAGACTCTCCTGCTCCACCACGGCGTACTGACGAGCGCTACGTTCCATCTCCACGGCAAGGCTACTGAGCTGGCGCGCACGACGGGTTTCCTCGATTGCCTGGCGTGCGCTGACATCGGCCAGGCGCGACAGCTCGGAGAGCGCCTGGCCAGCCTGGAACATCAGGACACCCAGCGGCAACATCACTACGAGAAACGCCAGTAGCACCAGTTGCAGCAGTGAGCGAGGACGCCAACGGCGCGAGACCCGTTTGGTCATGACCAGTGTACTTTTGAGTAGAGAGAGGACCGACATTGGTTATGCCTGCAGGATAACAGATTCCACGCTATAACCGCGCCTGGCCAGTTCTCGGTGCGCCTCACCCTCTCAAAAAAAAGAGGCCGGCATCGCCGGCCCAAGTACGCAGGGAACTGAAGGGATTGAAAGATATGGACATCGATCGCCTGGTCGAACCATGTTTCATACTTTCCATGAACCCGAGGAGCCCGAAGCCCCCGAAGCGCCGTACCGACCCTTGGCCACCAGGGGCGTCCGGTACGGGTGGTCGGCAAGCCGCCCGGCTTCGTCTTCCATGTCGCCACCGCTGCGAACCGTATCGCCAGCGATGCCGCGCTGTTCGATCCCCCGAAGGGGATGAGGCTTCCTTGCCGGGGCATCCTTGCCCTTGTGGTACCCTTCCGTGCCTGTTGGCGGTACCTGTCTCATCGCAACCTAAGTTACACATCGCGGAGCAGACGCCGATCACCGTTGTGCCTGGGTGCACAGGGCATGGGGTTGGTACCCAAGCTTCCCGGTGATCAAAAGTGGTTCGAGCCGTTTGAACCACTTCCGTTGCTCACTTTGCATAATGCCAAAGTCGTGCCATAAATCTTTTAATCAATTTAAATACAGTAACTTAAAAACATATCAAGCATCTAGGAAAACAACAGGGACAAGAAAGCGAGCGAAGCCAGCGTCCGACACTGCCGATTATGTCATCATTCGGCGACACCCAAATCCTTGGATAAAAAAGTAATAATAAAATCAATCTATTAAGATGTATCTATTTTGAGACAAACTTCCGACCGGCGTAGCCCCAGGGCGACAACTCCACGGCAACAGCGCCGCGACCGGCGGGCAAAGGCCGGAGCGGCGAAAGTGACATACAGCGAAAAGTGGCCCTTCAGGCGAGGGACTTGACGAGAATCTTCGACTTGCGAGCGTGGTTGTAGGTGTCGCGCTTCAGCGGTGGCAGCGCTTCGATATCCGCAGGGCGGAAGCCATGCTCGACGAACCAGTGAGCGGTATGGGTAGTCAGCACGAACAGCGACGTGAGCCCGAGCCGACGCGCGCGACGCTCCACCCCAGCAAGCAGTAGCGCGCCACGGGCGCCGCCGCGATAATCCACATGGATCGCCACGCAGGCCAGCTCGCCCATCTCGGCCTCGCCGAAGCAGTGCAGAGCGGCACAGCCGATGATCATGCCGTCGCGCTCGATCACCAAGTAGTCGTCGATCTCATGCTCCAGGCGTTCACGGGAGCGTGGGACCAGCATAGCGCGATGCTCCAGCGGTTCGAGCAGCTCCAGCAGCCCGCCGATATCACCCAGCTCCGCGGGGCGCAACTGCTCGTAGCGGTGCTGGGTGATCATGGTACCCACGCCGTCTCGGGTGAAGAGCTCACCCAGCAGGGC
Source organism: Halomonas sp. DQ26W (assembly GCF_003339685.1). Taxonomy (GTDB): domain Bacteria; phylum Pseudomonadota; class Gammaproteobacteria; order Pseudomonadales; family Halomonadaceae; genus Halomonas. The sequence continues at coordinate 29,458 of NZ_QPKI01000001.1, forward strand.
GTCATGGTTGTGCCATGACAACAGGTGGGTACGTGCCACGCCATGCCGAGCGGCGGCACAGGCTGCTGCCAGGTGGCGTGCCGACTCGCTGCCGGGCGCGGACTGTGCCAGCAGGGGCTCGGCTTCGCCCGGCGTGAGCTGTCGCTGCAGCGCACCGCTCTCGTCGTAAAGGCCATCGGCTTCGCCCAACAGGATCAACTTGTCGGCCCCCAACGCCATGGCGGCATGCTGCGCCACCTCGGAAGCATCCAGATCGAATACCTCGCCGGTGCTGGAAAAGCCCAGTGGCGGCAACAGCACCAGCGAGCCGCGATCCAGCAGCCCCTGGACGGCGGAAGTGCGCACCCGGCGCACCTCGCCGCTGTGGTCGTAGTCGATACCCTCCCGCACTCCCAGGGGCTTGGCCATGACCAGATTACCCGACACCGCAGTCAGTTCGACCCCATGCAGCGGCGTATTGGGCAGCCCCAGGGAGAGTCGCGCCTCCAGCCATAGCCGCTGCTCGGCGGCGACACGCTCAACGCACTGCATGATGGCCGCATCCGCAACGCCGCGGCCATCATGGCGCAGCGGTTCGATACCGGCCTCGTCCAGCGACTGCTGGACCTGGGGCCGAATGCCGAACACCACGACCAGGCGCACGCCCAGCGTATGCAGCAACGCCAGGTCCTGGATCAGTTGTTCGCCTCGCCCACGGGCCATGGCTTCGCCCTCGATCAGGATCACGAAAGTTCGCCCGCGGTGTGCATTGATATAGGGCGATGTGTTGCGGAACCAGTCAACGAAAGGGAAACGAGTATCCAAGGCCGCTCTCCGGCAGCAGGTGAAAGGGAGGGTGCAGTCGCCTTCGACTATATCAGAGCCGCGAAAACGGCGGCAGCCTGCCGCCGTCTGGCCGAATCACTCAACGGGTATCAGCCGCCAAAAATCGCCTTGAACAGGAAGAAGAATATGATCGCAAGGCCGGCACCGGCAGGCAGCGTGATCAGCCAGGACATGACGATGGTGCCGATCACCCGCAGGTTGAGGGCCGCCATGCCACGGGCCAGGCCTACGCCGAGTACTGCCCCCACCAGGGTGTGGGTGGTGGAGATCGGCAGGCCGGTTCCCGAGGCCAGCACCACGGTGGTGGCGGCCGCCAGGGTGGCGGCAAAACCCCGGCTGGGCGTCAGTTCGGTGATGCCGGTGCCCACGGTGGCGATCACCTTGTGGCCGTAGGTGACCAGGCCGGCGACGATGCCGCCGCCACCCAGTACCAACACCCACCAGGGCACCAGGGCCGACGCGTCGATGGCGCCGTCGCTGCGCACCACGCTGATCACCGCGGCCAGTGGCCCCACGGCGTTGGCCACGTCGTTGGAGCCGTGGGCGAAGGCCATGGCACAGGCGGTGAAGACCATCAATACACCGAAGACCCGCTCGACGTTGTCGTAGCCAAACTGGTCGTCGGCGCGGCGTTCGCCTTTGACCCGGTTCTCCATGACAATCCCGATGCCCATGATGCCGATGCCCAGCAGTACGGAATACAGGAAGCTCTGGCCGAAGGTGAAGTTGAGGCCCACATGGGTCAGGCCCTTGGTCAGAGTCACCATGGAGACGATGAAGCCAACCAGGAAGATATAGAAAGGCACTGTGCGCTTAGCCGCGGCGAATGGATCACGGGCCTCGAAGATCAGATGCTGCACTGACTTGAACAGCACGAAGGCGATGGTGCCCGCCAGCAGTGGTGAGATGACCCAGCTCGAAGCGATGGTGCCCACCCGGTTCCAGGCCACCGCTTCCATGCCCAGCCCCACCGCACCGAAGCCAACGATGGCACCGACGATGGAGTGGGTGGTGGAGACCGGCCAACCCTTGGCCGTGGCGATCAGCAGCCAGATGGCCGCCGCCAGCAGCGCCGAGAGCATGCCGTAGACCAGCAACTGAGGGTTGGCCTGCAACAGGTCCGGGTCGACGATGCCGCCGCGAATGGTCGCTGTCACCTCGCCGCCGGCAAGCCAGGCACCGAGGAATTCGAAGATCACGGCGATGATGATCGCCTGCTTGATGGTGATCGCCTTGGACCCCACCGAAGTACCCATGGCGTTGGCGACATCGTTGGCGCCGACGCCCCAGGCCATGAAGAAACCGAAGAGGCAGGCAAGAATAATGAAGACTTCACCGTGCTGCGCGATGATCGACATAGGGGGTGGTTCCTATGTGGCTGTCAGAGAGGAGACATCAGCCCGGATCGCCGGACAGGTCGATGTCTACCGGGCAGTGAGTATCTGCAGGCGGCTGCCGACGCGTTCGGCACGATCGGAGAGCTCGCCTACCCAGTCGATGATCTTGTAGAGAAAGACCACGTCCACTGGCTTGAGCTGATCTTCGAGATCGAAGAGCTCGCGACGAATGGCCACCTGCTGGCTGTCGGCCTGCTGCTCGAGGGCATGCAGCTCGCGAATCAGATTTTGCATCACGTCGGTGACGTGGCGGCCGAAGCCGGATTCCAGCAAGTCTCCCAACTCTTCCAGGGCCTGGCGGGCCTGGGCGACACAGGCCACGGCGGTCCGCATGTAGCCACGCATGGGCTGGGCCAGCTCGGTGGGCACCTGCATCTTGCGACCCAGCATGATGCCGGTGATGTCACGCACCTTGTTGGCGATCTTGTCCTGAACGGTGATCAGGTCGAGAAGGTCGCTGCGCGAAACGGGCAGGAACAGCGTGTTGGGCAGGTTGAGGCGCAGCTCGGTCTTGAGGCTATCGGCCTCGTGCTCCAACCGGGTGATTACCTCGCGGATCCGGGCGGCTTCTTCCCAGTCCCCGGTGAGGCTGGCTTCGAAGAAGGGCAGCAACTGCTCGGCACACTCGTGCGCCTTGACGATGTGGGCCAGCAACGGCTGGAATGGCGAGCGGCCGAACATCGCGGAAAACGGATTGGGCTTTACCATGGCGTATCATGCGCTTGTGAAATGGCGGCGCCAGTATAAAGACTGGCAAGCTGTTACGTCATGGAAAAAATTACACACACCATCCAGCGTCAGCGTGATCGAGGAGTGTTCGAGATGAGCCAAGAGGTCGAAATGAAGCTGGCATTGGGCAGGGGCGGCCCCGAGCGACTCTGCCACCACCCGCTGCTGCGCGGCCAGGCGCTAGCGACACAACGGCTCGCCAACACCTATTTCGACACTCCCAGCGGTGAACTCGAAGCCGCCCGGATGGCGCTGCGGTTGCGTCGATGCGACGACACTTGGATCCAGACCCTGAAGACAAGCGGCGAAGGCCGCGGCGGCATGAGCCGGCGCGGCGAATGGGAGTGGCCGGTGTCAGAAGGCGCGCTGGACCGGCAAGGACTCGCTGCCCTGCCGCCCATGGCCGAGCTCGGCACGGAAGTGCTCGAGCGGCTGGACGCCCGTTTCACCACGGACTTCGAACGCCGGCTCTGGCAGCTCGACCACGCCGGCGCCACCATCGAGGTAGCACTCGATCAGGGCGAAATCCACGCTGCCGGCCGTGCCGTGCCGATCAGCGAAGTGGAACTGGAGCTCAAGGCCGGAGACCCCGCGGCGCTATGGGACCTGACCATGGCCTTGGCCGAGACGATAGCGTTGCGCCCCGCCGATGCCAGCAAGGCCGCCCGTGGTGGCGCCTTGCTCTCGGGCCACTGGTCCCTGCCGGAAGGCACAGCCGAGGGCGAGCGGCTTCACCGCGCCCTGCTGGCATTGGACGCCTACGCGGACACCGGCGAGGATAGGTGGAGGGCAACCGCCAGGGAGGCCCTTCGGGAGCTCGCCAACAATAGCAATACCAAGAGCATTAGCAATACCAAGAGCATTAGCAATACCAAGAGCATTAGCAATACCAAGAGCAATAGCGAAGCCGGCCAACTCGCTGCCATGCTGGAACGGCCCGACTGGATGGGCGTGGAGTTCGGGCGTACGGCGCTGCGGCTGGCGCACCGCCTGGCGTCCTGACACACATTGGAAATAGGACAGGGAGTGACTGAATGAATGGACCATTCCGGCCAGCCGGCGAGGGGCTGCGAACCCGCCTGTTTCAGATCATCTTCGAATCGGACACGCCACTGGCCAAGGGCTTCGATATCGCCCTGATCCTGATAATTCTGGCCAGCGTGCTGGTGGTGATGCTCGATACCGTCGAGGCATACGCTGCGGCATATGGCGAATGGTTCTACTGGATCGAATGGGGGTTTACCCTCGCCTTCACCCTCGAGCTTGCGATACGCGTCTACATCCTCGAGAAACCGATGCGCTACTTGCGCAGCTTCTACGGCGTGATCGACATCGTGGCGATTCTGCCCACCTGGCTGATGTTGCTGGTGCCCGGCGCCCAGACCCTGGTGATCGTGCGCCTGCTACGCGTGCTGCGGATCTTCCGCGTGCTGCGCCTGATGCAATTCGTCGGCGAGGGCCGCCTGCTGATGGAGGCGCTGAAGAACAGCTGGCATCAGATTTTTCTGTTCCTGTTCACGGTGTTTCTATTAGTCACCCTGTTCGCCGCCCTGGTCTTTATGATCGAACCCGACGAAGCCGGCTTCACCAGCATTCCCATCTCGGTCTACTGGGCCATCGTCACCCTGACCACGGTGGGCTACGGTGACATCGTTCCCGTCACGCCCTTGGGCCAGGCGATCTCGACCCTGGTGATGCTGATCGGCTATTCGATCATCGCCGTGCCCACCGGGGTGTTCTCGGCCGAAGTGATCCGTTCGATCCGTTCCGAACGCTACTCGGATCAAGCCTGCCCCGGCTGCGGCCACGACCGCCACGACAAACACGCCCGGTATTGCCTGAAATGCGGCACCTGGCTGGATGAGGAAACCCCGGACCCTAACGCGCCACAAGAGAAAGAGGACAAACAGCAAACCTGACCCACCGTGTGTCATGCACCGAACGGTATCAAGTCACCACGCCCCTCGCGCAGGATGGTCGGCGGCAGTTCGCGCAGGTCGACGACGCTGGTGGCCTCCAGGTGGCAGGCGCCGCCATCGATGATCAGGTCGAGCTGGTTTGCGAAACGCTCCCGTATCTCTTCGGCATCGGTCATCGGTAGCTCCTCTCCCACCGGGATCAACGTCACGCTCATAAGCGGCTCGCCCAGCGCCTCGAGCAACGCATGGGTGATGCGATGATCCGGCACGCGCACGCCGATTGAGCGCCGCTTGGGGTGCAGCAGCAACCGCGGCACTTCGTTGGTGGCGGTGAGAATGAAGGTATACGCCCCTGGCGTGTGCGCCTTGAGCAGGCGGAAGACGGCGTTGTCGACCTTGGCATAAGTGCCGATCTCGGAAAGATCGGAGCACACCAGGGTGAAGTTGTGCTTGTCATCCAGCGAACGCAGTCGCTTGATTCGCTCGACGGCCTTCTTGTCGCCCAGGTGGCAGCCCAGGGCGTAGCCGGAGTCGGTGGGATAGGCCACGACACCGCCATCGCGAATGATCTGTATGGCCTGGTCGATCAGACGCTTCTGGGGGTTATCCGGGTGCAGCTGAAAATACTGGCTCATGGTCACTCCCTGTTGGTCTGCGTTCAAATCGGGCTTCCCCCGATCGTTCAAACCACCAGTTTATCCTGCGGCCGGACCCTGCGCGACGTCATGGCCCGATTTCACAGCGAGGTTGTGCGGCTGCCGGCGTCGGCGTCGGCGTCGGCGTCGGCGTCGGCGTCGGCGTCGGCGTCGGCGTCGTCAAGGGAAGCATCGATGAAGTCCGCGATCCGGGGGTGGGTCCATACCGGCGCCACCGAAGTGCGCGGCACCGGGCTCATGCTGCCTGGGGCCAGGTGTCCGCCGGGAAAGTGGAAGTCGCTGCCCACCGAGGCGTAGAGCCCCCGGACGGCGAGCTGTCGAGCCAGGTCGCGGGTCACATCGACATTCTGGAAGCCGTTGACCAGCTCGGCCGCCTGGCCTCCGGCCTCGGCGAAGGCATCCAGCAGCAGCCCCCGCTTGCGGCGGGTCAGCCCGTGGCGCAGCGGATGCGCCAGCACAGCCACGCCTGCGGATTCGAGAATCCAGCCGACGACCTCGGCCAGGGGCGGCCAGTGTGCCTTTACGTCGCCGGCCTTGCCGCTGCCCAGGTGCTTCTTGAAGGCAGTTGCCATGTCCGGCACGACGTTCGCCGCCACCAGAGCGCGAGCGAAATCGGGACGACCCAGCGGCCGGTGCGGCCCGGCAAACTCCCGGGCACGGGCCAAGGCATCGGGCAGGCCGATCTTGTCGAGTCTCTGAGCAATCACCTGGGCCCGACTTTCCCGAGCCTCGGCCTGCGCCAGCAGCCCCTCGGCCAGGGTACCGCTGGCACCCTGCGGCAGCAGACCCACCACATGGATGCCGATGCCGGACCAGCGAGTCGAAAGCTCGGTCCCCGGAAGCAGGCGAATGGCCAACCGGCCAGCCGCCGCCTCGGCTTCGGCAATGCCAGCCATGCCGTCATGGTCGGTAAGCGCCATCAGCCTGATGCCGCGCTCGGAGCACAGGGCGACTACCTCGGCGGGCGCCAGGGCGCCGTCGGATGCGGTGGAATGCATGTGCAAGTCGACCCCGAGTGGCGCGGGGTCGCCCGAGAAGCTTGCGGATAATGAGAGCATTGGCATGACGCAGGAGGACTACTTTGTCAGAATACTGACCCCATGGTGCGCGCCCGACGATAGCCGGTCAACGTCAGCACCCCGTTCGCTACCTGCGGCGCATGCCGCCCACGACCGAGGAAACACGGCGATGCTCTACGCAATCATCAGTGAAGACTTCAAGAACAGCCTGGAACGCCGCCTGGCCGCCCGTCCTGACCATCTGGCACGCCTGGAGAAGCTGCGTGACGAAGGCCGCCTGGTGCTGGCCGGCCCCCATCCCGCCATCGATGCCGACAACCCCGGTGAAGCCGGCTTCAGCGGCAGCCTGGTGGTGGCCGAATTTAACAGTCTGGAGGCCGCCCAAGCCTGGGCCGACGCCGATCCCTACATGATCGCTGGGGTCTACGCCAAGATCAGTGTCAAGCCGTTCAAGAAGGTGCTGCCCTGAGCTGCACTCGAATGACAAGACGCGTGAACTCCTGACGAACTCTCCCCAAGGCATTACCCACAACTCCTGTGGATAACACTGTTGAAACGCCGCGGATGCCTGCCGCCACCTCCCATGGCAGCCCGTTGAACTGAAATTGATCACATATTGAGCAGCACGGACCATGCCAGGTGTGCCGCTCGCTTATTTCTGTCAGGAGATGCCATGTCCCCCCTCCCCCCGCTTGTCGGACTCGAGACCGCTCGCCTCGACTGGACTACCAACGAAGCCGGCCAGGCCAGTCCACTATCGACCCGTTTCGACGACGTCTACTTTTCCCGCCATGAAGGCCGGGCAGAAACCGAACATGTCTTCCTGACAGGAAACGACCTCCCCCGCCGCTTCGCAGGTTGGCAGGCCGACCGGCCCTTTGTCATCGGCGAGACGGGCTTCGGTACCGGGCTCAACCTGCTCTGCGCCTGGGCCTGCTTCGATGCCCACGCCTCGTCAGATGCACGACTGCATCTGGTATCCACCGAGCGCTACCCGCTGAGCCGTGACGAACTGGAACGGGCGCTGTCCGCCTGGCCAGACCTGGCCAGGCGCGCCGGGTGCTTGATTCGCCAATGGCCCGAGCCGGTGGCCGGTGTACATCGGCTGTGGCTCGACAAGCGGGTCACACTGGACCTGCACTTCGGCGATGCTGCCGAGCGCCTGGCACTGCTCGAGGGCCGGGTCGATGCCTGGTTCCTGGACGGCTTTGCGCCGTCTAAGAACCCCGAGATGTGGCGCCCTGAGCTGTTCGCTGCCATGGCGGCACGCTCCCGACCAGGGGCGAGCTTTGCCACCTTCACCTGCGCCGGTGTCGTCAAGCGTGGTTTGGCCGAGGCAGGCTTCTCCTGGCGCAAGGTGCCGGGTATCGGGCGCAAGCGGGAAATGCTGGCCGGCGATATCGCCTCGCCGCCTGCCGATACCCGTCGGGAGCGGGCGCCCTGGTTCACTCCCCCGCCGCCACGCCCGACACGCCACGTGGCGGTGATCGGTGCCGGCATCGCCGGCGCCAGCGCCGCCGCCTCCCTGGCCCGCCGCGGCGTCGCGGTCACCCTGATCGACCGCTTCGACCGGGCCGAGCTGGGCACCACTCATCTGCAGGGGGCGCTCTACGTCAAGCTGGCCGTAGAGACCAACCTGCAGAGTCGCGCTTACCTGGCCGGCCTGCTTTACAGCCGGCGCTGGCTGGCCCATCTAGACCCGCAGCAGGCGCTATGGCGGCCCAGTGGCGTACTGCAGCTAGCCCTGAGCGAGAAAGATCAGGCGCGCCAGGCCAGCTTCCTGGCCAATCACCCCCTGCCGGAGAGCGTGGTATCCAGACTCGATGCCGAATCGGCCAGCCTCGCCGCAGGCATCAGGGTCGAGGCACCGGCGCTGGACTACCCCAATGCCGCCTGGGTCAAGCCGCTGGAGCTTTGCGCGCATCTGGCCAGGACGCCTGGCGTCGGCTTTCGCCGCGGCGAGGTGACGGAGCTGGTGGGTGGCGAGGCGGGCTGGACGCTGACCCTGGCCGGCGGCGAGCGCATCGAGGCCGACCAGGTGGTGGTCGCCACCGCCAGCGAGGCTGCCAGGTTCGACCAGACAGCGGCGCTGCCGCTGCAGCCGGTACGCGGCCAGGTCAGCCAGTTGGCGCTGCCCGAAGGGGCCCCTGCGCTGGGCCGCGTGATTTGCGCCGGCGGCTATGTGCCACCGGCAGCGGATGGGGTGCTCAATTTCGGCGCCACCTACGCGCCGGGCGATACCGACCCGGCAGAGCGCGAGGAAGACCACGCCGCCAACCTGGCGGAGCTCGAGCGGGGCCTGCCGCATTTCGTGGCGGCGCTACGCCAGGCCGGCGCCGGCCTCTCGCCCCAGCAGCTAACAGGACGTGTGGGCGTGCGTGCGGCGAGCCCCGACAAGTCGCCCTACTGCGGCCCGGTGCCCGATACCGAGGCATGGCAAGAGGATTACGCCGCCCTGGCCAAGGATGCGACACGGGTGACGCACATCCCCGGGCGCCACCACCAGGGACTGTGGATCAGCGCCGCCCATGGCTCCCGCGGCCTGGCCAGCGCACCGCTGTGTGCCGAGCTGATCGCCTCACGCATCTGCGACGAGCCGCTGCCGCTGGAGTGGCCGCTGGTGGATCACCTGCATCCGGGACGGCGCGTGATCCGCGACCTGATCCGCGGTCAGCATCCAGCCTCCTAACCCGGCCACGCCGGGTGGCAGCGTCTCACAGCGAGGGCGGTCCTCCGCTCGGCTGGCGATCCATCACGAAGCACGGCGAGGGGTGGCCCAGGTGAAAGCCCTGTCCGTAGTCGATGCCCAGCTCGCGCACCGCCGCGAGCACCTCCTCGTTCTCGATGAATTCGGCGACGGTGGCCACTCCCAGGCTTCGTGCCAGGGTGACGATGCTCTTGACGAACGCCATGTACATATCGTCGTCCAGCATGTTGCGGATGAACTCCCCCTCGATCTTGATCACGTCGATGGGGAACTGCTTGAGGTAGCGAAACGACGAGAATCCCGAGCCAAAATCATCGATGGCGAACTGGAAGCCCTCGAGCTTGAGGTCGAGCACGAACTTCTCCAGCAGCTGCAGGTTGCTCACCGTCTCGCGCTCGGTCAGCTCGAAGACGATGCGTTCCGGGACAATTCCGTGATCAAGCGCCAGCTTGTGGATGCGGTCAATGAACTCGCCAAGGATCAGTGACCTGGGTGAGAGGTTGATGAATAGCTTGCCGCGGTAGCCCTGATCGCGCACCTCGGCGAAGGCCTTCTCGATGAGTTGGTAATCCATCTTGTGGATCACCCCGATGCTTTCGGCGATATCGATGAACTCGCCGGCCGGCACAATGCGATCACCGATCTTGATCCGCATCAGCAGCTCATGGATTACCACCTCGCCGCTACCGACATCGGCGATGGGCTGGAAGTAGGGCAAAATGCGCTGCTCCTCAAGGGCGCTGAGCACCATCTGGTTTTTCTCGCCCACCGCGCGGAAGATCTCCGCCACCTCGTCGTCGTCCGGCACGGCTATGCAGTTCTTACCCTTGCGCTTGGCCTTGTACATCATGTTGTCGGCCATCAGAAAGAGGTCGCGGGGATTACTGGCGTGATTGGGATAGACGGCGATGCCGATCGAGGTCGTGGCACGCACCGGGGAGCCATCCGGTGCCATCAGCACCAGTTCAGACAGGCTCCGGGCGATACGCATCGCCACCGAGTAGGCCTGCTCCTCGTCAGCCTCCGGCAAGATAACGGTGAACTCATCGCCGCCGTAGCGAGCCAGAAAATCGCCAGGGCGTACGGTATGCAACAGCGCCTGGGCGAAGGCGTGCAGGAACTGGTCGCCGAAGGCGTGGCCATAACGGTCGTTGACCGACTTGAAGTTGTCCAGGTCAAGCATCAGCAGGCTGAAGGAGTCCTGGTGGCGCTGGGCACGGCCCACCTCGTAGCCCAGCAAGTCCTTGAACACCCGCTGGTTGTGCAATGTGGTCAGTGGGTCGCGGGTGGCGTAGAACTCCAGGTCCTTGGTGTACTTGTAGATGGCCTTGACCGAGCCAACCAGGTTGAGCAGTGTAGAGAGGATCCCGTCGACCACGATGTGGCGGATCGGGTCCTGAGCCAGGTCGGAGCGCATGCCGATGCCCACGATGCCGCCTATCTTGGGAGCTTCCAGCAACAGTGACTTGGTCTGCAGGCGGATATCGTCCGGGGTGTTGGCGTCCATCTGCCCCTCGCCAGCATACACCGTGTGGTGGACCACCTTGAGCACCACCACCTCGCCCTCCCCGTGGGGCTTGTCCTCGAGCAGTTGGGTCAGCAACTCTTCGAGTGCCTGGCGTGTCTCCGGCGCCACCTCTCGATACCAGAACACCTCGAGCTCGTAGCCTTCCTCCTCCACCTGAAAGACGGTGACCAGGGTGTGCGCCGGGATGATGGTGTTGATATCAACCAGCAGGTCCTTGATGAATTCGCGCCAGTCGCGCACCACGTCGGAGGTGATGATGAACTTGCTGAGCAGGCGGATCTCGAACTCCAGGATATCCTTGTCGACGGCCACGTCCTTGAGACGCGCAGCCACTGCATTGACTTCCTGGAAGGCGTCGTTGAGCTCGGAAAAGTGTACGTCGACGTTGCTGATTTCGAGTTGACGGAAGTCCTCGACGGAGTGCACCTCGGCAAGCCGGGAGCGAAAGCCGTGCATTGAGGCACGGATGCGCCTGGCGAACAAGGTGGAGATAAGAAGCGCCGCCAGCAGCACCAACAGCGAACCGACGGCAAACAGGCCGATATAGCGCCGACGCATCTCGCTGCTGACCGGGTTCATGTCATGCTTGATGTCGATGACACCCAGCACATCCCCCGCAGCGGCATTCTGGTGACAACCCAGGCACTCGCCCTCGGCAACCAATGGCATCAGGCGTCGAAGCTCGCCTCTCTCACGCAGCACCTGCTCCTCGCCGGAGGCGAAAGCATGACGTACCCGGTCGTCCATGTTTGGCTGTTCGATGGCACCGAAGCGTTCGGAGACGGTCTCGCCGCGATATATTTCGAACTCGTAGAGGGTGTCGGCGTGGTTTTCCCGCGCGGCGGCGACGAAGGACTCCATCTGCTCGCGGCTCCAGCCCTGGCGCATCACCTGTAGCATGGCATTGAAGTTCTGGCGAGCCAGGGTCTCGGAGGTCTGCTCTGCCTGGCGGGCAATGATGTCCTCGTAGAGCAGCGTGGCCACCAGGGTCACGCCGACGAAGACGATCAGGGAAACCGACAGGATGGCCACCAGCACGAACCCCTTGAGGGTGCGCAGGCCTGCCAGAAGGGAGTGGCCCATGGTCGTTATTGCCCGTTGATTGATGATACAAGGTGGCTACGCTACGCAGCCCTGCGGCCGAAAAAAATGGACCATGACCCGGCGAGACGCCCTGCCGGGCCGCTGTGATCCTGGTCCAGATTGCCTGTCACCCACAGCCCATATCAGCACGCCGCGCCCGGCCGGTGGCCGGACGCGGCGCGTCGATCATCGAAAGCGACTCACCAGAAGCGATACTGGTAGGTCAGGCCGACGAAGTGCACGTCGTCGCGCCGATCCTGGCTGATGGTGGTGCCGTCATTGTAGGTCCACTCCTCCCAGGTCCAGTCGTCGGTGGTCAGCCGGTCGTAGGCGTAGTTCAGCCGCAGGCTGGCGTGCTCGCTGAGCGGCTTCTCGAGGAACGCCGTGAGCCCCCAGCGCCGGTAGAAGATATCGGGCAGCGACTCGTCGCCGGCGACCGAGGCGATCAGATGCTTGCTCTGGTCGAGCGACATCTGCACGTCGGCGCCCATCTTGAGCCCCATCAGGGTCCGGCCGCGCAGGCCCAGGCCTAAGGCGCGCCCCTTGTGGCGCAGATCGGCCGACCACAGATCCCCACCACCGGTCCTGGTGATCTGCTCGATCTCGGTCTGGTCCTGGGAGAGCCAGCCGGTGAGCTGCCACCCGTCATTGAGGCGGTAGCCGACATCCAGCGAGGCGAAGCGGCTCTCGCCTTCGCGCGGGCCGTAGAGGCGGATGTCGTAGTCGTCCCAGGCCTGCTCGTAGCGCAACTGCACGTCCAGCGCGTCGGTGGCCAGCCAGTCGAGGGTCAGGCGCACCTTGTCGCGCTGCCGATCTGCCAGGTTGATGGGATCCAGCCGCGCACTCTCATCATTGCCGGATTCGAGGAAATCGGAACCACCGCGGTCGCTGTAGAGGTAGGCCAGCGAGCCGCCCAGGCGCTCGGTGAGCCGGCGCTTGACCGCCAGGCGATAGGTGGTCTCGTCGACCTCGGTGCGGTAGGCGGTGGAGCGCACGGGAGGCGCGCTGCGCTCGGTCTCCTCGCGCTCCACCCCGGCGGTGAGGGCGTAGCCCTGGGGCAGGGAGTAGGTGGCCTCGACATCGCCGGTGGTGCGGGTCAGCGAGTGGGGCACATTGAAGCCGTCTCGCCTGCTGTTGGTCGAGGTGACGAACTGGCGGCGCGGGGTACGGTCGTCGCGGTCGCTGTAGCGTAGCTGCCCGGTCACCTGGAGCCGGTCCATGGGGCGACTGGTGAGCCGCCCCATCAGCCGAGTATTGATCACCTTGCCGTCCAGGTTGTTTTCATTGACCACTACCGGATCGCTAGGGGTGAAGAAGGCGTCGTCCTGGGTCAGGCGGTCGTAGGCGGCCTGGAAGGAGGCGCGGGTGGTCGGCGTGAAGGAGTAGCCGCCGTTGAGGTAGAGCTGGTGCGACTGGTTATCCAGCGGCAGGCTGAGCTCGGGCTGACCGGTGGTATTGTCGAGCACCTTGGGCTGGTTGCCGAACAGCGAGGCCAGGTAGCCGCCGGAGAGCTGCAGCTTCTCGGTGGTGTAACCGAGCACCGCATTGATTTCTTCATGGCGATAGTCCACCGGCTCGGTCAGGAAATTAGCTTGGAAACCAGCACCTTGCGCCCCCCAGGCGCGATCGCCGCTCTTCTCCTCGTGGCGGTAGGTAAGCTTGAGGTCCACCTCCGGCGATAGGAAGGTGCGCGCGCCGATCTTGAAGCGCTCGCGGTCGAGGCGCAGCGTCTGGTCGCGCTGGCCACTGCCGTACTCCTGCTGGTTGCTGCCCAGGCCGTTGAGGGTCGTGTTGACCCGGTAGGGATGGTTACGTGTGAGCTCGCCATACTCGACGAAGTACTCCCAGCCACCCTGGCGCTTCTGGCCGAAGCGCAGCTCGCGGGCGTCGGTGCCCAGGTCGCGCCCCTCGGCGCGGGTCCAGACGCCGGTTTCGTCGTCGCGGCGGTTGAGGTCGAAGTCCACCAGCGGGTAGGCGCCGCCCTCCGCCAGGCCGTTGAACTGGCCGAAGTTGCGGTTGTCCTCGCTCACCACGCCGATGCCGAAGGCGGCCTGGCTGGTGGGCCGGATAAGCTGCTCCAGCTCGTCGACATCCTCGGCGTGCGCGGCCTGCCCCGCTAACACCAGGGCGACTGCGGCGGTCAGGGGCAGCAGGCGGAATTGCTTGTGCTTGATCATGATCGTCTCTCCTCTGACCCTATTAGCGGAAGAAGGCGCGTGCACGCGAACTCTCGGTGGGACTGTTGCCGCCATGGATATTGGTATGGCAGTTCAGACAGCTCCGGGCTCTTGCAGCAGCAAATCGCGTGTCATCCAGATCGGGGATATTGGTTTGGTGAGTGCTGGGCTCATGGCACTGCTGGCAGAGGAAGGGCGTGCGCCACTTGAGCATGCCGGCGACATTGGTGCCGTGGGGGTTGTGGCAGTTGGAGCAGTCCTCGTTGACCGGCTGATGGTTCCAGATGAAGGGTCCGCGCTTCTCGGCATGACACTGGTAGCAGGTGTCGGTGACGCTGTCGCGGGTGAGCAGCTTGGGCCCGGCGGTGCCATGGGCGTTGTGGCAATCCGAACAGATGACCTTGCCTTCGGGGATGGGGTGGCGCGAGAAGCGCGTGACTTCCATGCGCTGCTCCTGGTGGCAGGCGAAGCACACCTCGGCCTGCTCCTGGCGATCGCGCACCTTGTCGTCCTGGGTGTGCAGCTCGTGGCAGGAGGCGCAGGCCACCTCGTTGCTGTCATGGGCGCTGCCCTGCCAGTGGATGCGCTCACCCCCCTGGTGGCAATCGAGACAGGCGCTATTCTGCTCGTGCACGGGAGTGTCGCTGGCAAGCCCGAAGAGACGATCGACGGGCGGCCGCACGCTGGTGCCTTCAGGGTTATCGATATGCGCCGTACTCGCGCCATGGCAGCTGGTGCAGGTCGGGGTACGCCCATCCGCCACGGTGCCGTGGGCGGTCTTGGCGATGGAGAGCACCGGCACGTACTCCAACTCATCATGGCAGCGAGTGCAGGCGCCATCGCCGGTGAGCGCCAGGTCCTCGTACTCGCGCTCCTGTTGGGCGAGGGCCGCGGGGGCCAGAAAAAACATCAATAGCAGGCTGGCCAGCAAGGCCTGCCCGAGCAGCAGTGGCAATCGATGGGGCTTGGTCATCGGTCAGTCTCCCTTGAGGCGTGGCACTTCGCTGGTGCCTTTATTCGCCGTTATGATTCTTCTCGTTTCTTGCTCGCGCTTTTTCAGTTTCTAGTTCGCACATTAATGTCTTGCGGCCCCAACTCCCCGTCGGGCTCGTAATGGGCGATGGCATAGTGGCAGTCGATGCACGTCATGTTGTTGTCACGCGCCTCGGCGTGACGCTCCTGGGCGCGTTCGCTCTGACGGAACTCGCTCATGGCCGAGACCTCATGACAGTTGCGGCACTCGCGCGAGTCTGTCTTCTTCATGTTCGTCCACACCCGCATGGCGAGGTCGTAGCGATGCTCCTCATACTTCTCCGGCGTATCGATCTTGCCGGTGATGAAGTGGTGGTAGAGCTCGGCCGTGGCCTTCACCTTGCGCACGATCATGGGGAAAGGCTCCCGCGGGACATGGCAGTCGGCGCAGACGACACGAACTCCGGTACGGTTCTCGTCGTGGATGGTGCCGCGGTACTCGGCAAAGGCGTTGTCGCGCATCTCGTGGCAACTGATGCAGAACGCCTCGGTATTGGTCCACTTGATGCCGGCGAAGCTGCCCCCCAGCAGCAGCATGCCGACCAGAATGCCGACCAGCAGTGTGATGAGGGCCAGCCCCTGCTGTTGCTGACGAGGTGACGGGAGAGGCATCGGCAGATCCTTGTTCAGTTTCCTGGTAACGGGCCAGCCGAGCCGGCCCGCAAACGTCACGCCGCGTGCTTAGTGGCTCAGGATCCAACGAATCAGATTCTCGACCTCCGCGCGGTCGTCGATAGCGATCGGCTTGTGTGCTTCCTCCTTGCCATCGACCTCCACCATGGTCTCGGTGGTCATATGGTTGTAGAGAGTCCCCACCGCATCGGGGTCGTCGCGGTATTTTTCGGCGATTTCGGCCAGGGAGGGGCCCTCCTTCGGCCTGGAGATGGCATGGCACTTGGTGCAGTCATGCTGGCGGATCAGGTTGCGCTCGTGGGCGCTCGCAAACACGGATTGCGAAGCGGACGCGAGAAGAAAAACGGCCAAGGCACCGGTCATCAGCGAATTGGTTTTCATAAAAAGCCACCCTATTTGTTACGTTTTATTACAATGGCGAGGAAGTTACTGATGCCGCCGCGCCATGTTTCAGTGCATTCTCGTTCGCAAATACCGCCAATAGCTCTTTACAAATCAATTATCTACGAATCAGATAGCTGCGAATCTCAGTGGAACAATATGGTTACAGAGTAATCAGCCAGATCAGTATATAAGCAGACAATTACTCAAATGAACGATTAGTTCACTGATGACTACAACGAAACGCAGAGACCGTGACATGGATCAATTTTATGAGGGATGTACAGAAAACGAGCGAGAAAAGAAGGAGGCGGGAGGAGGAGGCGGGAGGAAAGAATAGGCTGCGATGGGGAGAGTCACACCACGAGAGTCGGCGAAAAATTCCCTTGCAGGCGACGGCTGTGGGCGCTCAACCCTCCTCATCGTCAGCGAGGTCACGGCCGAAGGCGCGCCACTGGGCCAGGGTCATCACCTCGGTGGTTTCGGTATGCAGGTCGTGGGCGATCAGCAGGTCGCCCCGCTCGAGCTGCTTCCTGAGCTGGCCGACCCAGCCGCGCATGCCCTCGCCGGTGTCGGTGGTGTCGTAGCCCTGCCGGGTGACGAAGGTTTCTAACAGAGCCTCCAGGGTCTCGGGCGGCAGCATGCGATAAGGCACCTCGATGAAGCGGCCATCGTTCATTGCTCTGTCTCCCTGCCACTCTCCCAGGCTTCGAGGCGTTCCAGGAAGCCCTCCTCGTCGAGCACCGGCACCCCCATCTGTTCCGCCTTGCCGAGCTTGCTGCCGGCGCCGGGGCCCGCCACCACGGCGGCGGTCTTCTTCGAGACGCTACCGGCCACCTTGGCGCCCAGCGCCTGGAGGCGCTCCTTGCCCTCGTCGCGGGTCATGCTCTCCAGGGTGCCGGTGAGCACCCAGGTCTGGCCAGCCAGGGGCTGGGGGCGCTCGCCGATCGCCTCCTCTTTCCAGGTCAGGCCCAGGGCCCGCAGTTCGTCGATGGTGTCGCGATTGTGGGGCTGACGGAAGAAGGTGTGCACGTGGGCGGCGACCACCGGCCCCACGTCCTCGACGGCTTCCAGGTCGGCGACCTCGGCGCCCATAAGGGCGTCCAGGGTGCCGAAGTGGCGCGCCAGGTTGGCGGCGGTGGCCTCGCCCACCTCGCGAATGCCCAGGGCGAAGACAAAGCGGGCCAGCGTCGTCCGCTTGGCCTTGTCCAGGGCCGCCACCAGGTTGTCGGAGGATTTCTGCGCCATGCGCGGCAGTGAGGCCAGGCACTCGGCGTCGAGCCGGAACAGGTCGGCGGGGGTCTTGACCCAGTCCCGCTCCACCAGCGCCTCGATCAGCTTCTCGCCGAGCCCCTCGATATCCAGCGCCCGCCGCGAGGCGAAGTGCTTCAGCGCCTCCTTGCGCTGGGCGCCACAGTAAAGCCCCCCGGAACAGCGGGCCACCACCTCGCCCTCGAGGCGCTCGACCTCGGAATCACACACCGGGCAGCGTTCAGGGAAGACGATTTCCCGGGCATCCTCCGGGCGCAGCGAGGTTTCCACCCGCACCACCTGGGGAATGACGTCACCGGCGCGGCGAATCGTGACGGTGTCGCCGATCATCACCCCGAGCCGGGCGATCTCGTCGGCGTTGTGCAGGCTGGCATTGGAGACGGTGACCCCTGCCACGGTAACCGGCTCGAGCCGGGCCACCGGGGTGATCGCCCCGGTGCGGCCGACCTGGAACTCCACGTCGTTGAGGGTCGTGGTCTGCTCCTGGGCGGGAAACTTGAAGGCGATGGCCCAGCGCGGCGCCCGGGCAACGAAGCCCAGCTCGCGCTGCAGGCGCAGGTCGTCGACCTTGATCACCACGCCGTCGATGTCGTAGCCGAGCCGGTCGCGCCGCTCGCCCAGTCGCCGGCAGTAGTCGATCAGCCCCTGGCTGCCGGTCACGACCTCAAGCTGTTGGCTGACACGAAATCCCCACTCACGCAGCCTTTTCATTTGCTTACTATGTGTAGACAGCAAACTATCGTCTATGCGTGCCATATCGATGCGTGCCACCTGGTAGGCGCTGAACTCCAGCGGGCGCGAGGCCGTTATCTTGGGGTCGAGCTGGCGCAGGCTGCCCGCGGCGGCGTTGCGCGGGTTGGCGAACACCTTGGCGTCCTCTTCACGGGCCTTGGCGTTGAGCGCCTCGAAGCCCTCGTGGCTCATGATCACCTCGCCACGCACTTCCAGCAGGTCGGGCAGCGCCTTGCCACGCAGCTTCAGCGGTATCGAACGCAGGGTACGCAGGTTGGAGGTAATGCCCTCGCCGGTGCGGCCGTCGCCGCGGGTCGCACCGCTGACCAGCACGCCCTGCTCGTAGACCAGGGACACCGCCGCGCCGTCCAGCTTGGGCTCGCAGCAGAAGGCGATGGTTTCGCCATCGATTTCCAGCCGGTCGGCCACGCGTTTGACGAAGGCGGTGATCTCATCCTCGTTCAAGGCATTGTCGAGGGAGAGCATCGGGACCGCGTGCTGGACCTCGGGGAAGCCGGCATCGGGCGGCGCCCCGACACGCTGGGTCGGCGAGTCGGGTGTGACAAGGTCGGGATACTCAGCCTCGATTTCCTGGAGCCTGCGCAGCCGACGGTCGTAGTCGGCGTCGGTCATGCGCGGCTCGTCGAGCACGTAGTAGCGGTAGTTGGCGTCGTCGAGTTCGGCGCGCAACGTGGCGACTTCATCGAGGGTCTTCTGTTCGGGCTGGCTCATGCGTCTCGGTGTCTCGAAGAGGATTTCTTGCCGCCCGGAACACGACAACCCCGTGATCGCTCACGGGGTTGTCGTCAGGTACGGCATGGCACTCGATCAGGAATCAGTTCACCTGGTAGCGATTGAGGCGGTTGCGGCGCTCGAACTCCTGCACGCGCTGGCGGGCGAACTCCACGGTCTGGGCGGTCATCACGCTGTGATTTTCGTCCTTCAGTTCGCCACCCAGGTTGCGCACGATCACCATGGCAGTTTCCACCATGGCTTCGAAGGCTGCCGCCGTATCCAGCGCGCCGGGCAGTGGCATCAGCAGGGTGACGCCAGGCGTGCGGAACTCGTCCATGGCCTCGATGGGGAAGGTCCCGGGCTTGATCACGTTGACCATGGAGAATTGCAGTTCGCTCTCCGGGTCCTCGGTCTCGAAGCGATGGAAGATACCCATCTCGCTGCTGTAGCGCAGGCCGCAGGCCAGCATCAGATCCAGCAGCGCTTCGCCGGAGAAGCCCCGCTCGTCCCGAGAAAGCACGCTGATGACGATGACCTCGTCGGAATGGCTGAGGGTCTCACGGGCACGCTCTGCATTGACGTCGTGCCGCAGCGCCTTGGCCAGTGTCGGGTGGGCCCGCACTACGTCGTCGTCGATCAGGTCGTCATCGTACATCCCGGCGGCCGGCTCGAAGGCTGAGACCTGCTCGTTATCGGAAGCTACCGGCTCAAAGGTGAATTCGTCCCGTTGCGCCACTTGCCGCGAGCGCGGCGGTGCGAACAGCGGGTCGTCGTCGTCGGTCATTTCGATGACCTGCGCCTCGAGGCGGCGACGCTCGGCATCCTTGGCGGCCTGCTCGACCTCGGCCTCGCGACGGCGCTGAGCGTCCAGTGCGGCCTTCTCGGCACGCGCCTGCTCGCGACGTGCCTTTTCCAGCCGCTTCACTTCACGCCGCTTGGCCAGGCGCTGCTGCATGGATGCCCCGAAACGCTGGACCGTATGACCCAAGCGTCGCGAACCACTCTTGAACGAATTGCTCATGCCTTCCAGGTCGACGAGACGATAACGCTGGTCGTCGTCATGCAGTTCCTCGTGGTCCTCGGGGGCGGCGGCCAGCGGCTCGGCGGCCATGGCAGCGGGCGGCTCGGCATCGTCGAGTACCGATAGCGTCGGCTCGCGACGTGGGACATCCGCTTCGGCATCGTCAGGACGCTGCGACGCCGCGCTGGCCGTAGCAGGGGCTGACTGACGCTCCTGCGGTGCGGACTGCCGCTCCTGCATGGTCGGCTGCACGCTAGGCTCAGTTGTCGCTTCCGCACTCTTGCTCACGGATTTACCGAGCGTGGGCTCGGTGCTGGCTTCAGGTGTCCGTTCCTGCCGTTCACGTGTGGGTGCTCTGTCACGATGTGATGACTCGCTGCGCGAAGGTGGTGCTTGCCGGGCGCTTTTCGCCTCGAGCGATGGCTCGGCCCGCGCGGAAACCTGGACATCCTCACGCGGTGGCGCCGACGCCGCTTGCGGCGAACTCGCCTCGGGCGTGTGCCTCGCGGCCCTGAGGCCAGACAGCACCCGTGAAGGGCCGGGGTGCTCCTGGCGCTTCAGCTTGGGCTTGGGTTTGCTCTGCGCCTGAGCATAGCTGGCAGGACTGATGACGCGCGCCCCACCGTTGGGCAGTTCCCAATTGGTATCAGCCTCGGACGATGCTGTTGCGTCATCGCTACCGTGGTTGTTGTTTTCCCCTACCTGGTCCAGGCGGGGCACTCGGCGCTGGCGTTTCAGGCGACGTATCCCATCAACAACGATGAGAGTCACCAGTGCCAGCCCCAGAATGATCAGCCATTCTCTAAGTTCCATGGGTCGTCTTGCCTATCACTAGGGCGCCATGCCGGATGTATGTCCGTCAACAGCATAGCGCGATTGCCTGAAAAAGGGCCACTTTTTTTATTTGTCAAGCCCCGGCATTATCGCTTGAGAGTCCAATCGACCCTGCGCCTTTCCCTGTCATTTCACGCTTCGATAGTGTGGTCTGACCATGATGTACTTTCCGATATTGCTTTTCCAAAGCGCTTGCAAGCCCTGTCAGGCCTCGGCAAGCGCCGCGGCCTCCTCGACCCCAACGGCTACCAGGCGTGATACACCAGGCTCCTGCATGGTAACACCCATCAACCTTTCCGCTGCCTCCATGGCGATCTTGTTGTGGGTAATATAGATGAACTGCACCGAATCCGACATATCCTTCACCAGCTTGGCGTAGCGCCCCACGTTGGCATCATCCAGCGGGGCATCCACCTCATCGAGCATGCAAAAAGGAGCAGGATTGAGTTGGAAGATGGCGAACACCAGCGACAGGGCAGTCAATGCCTTTTCGCCCCCCGAGAGCAAATGAATGGTGCTGTTCTTCTTGCCGGGAGGACGTGCCATGATCGCCACGCCGGTGTCCAGCAAATCATCCCCGGTGAGCGTCAACCATGCGGTTCCACCACCGAAGACTCGCGGAAAAAGCGACTGAAGACCCTGATTGACCCGCTCGAAGGTGTCACGAAAACGGGTGCGGGTTTCCTGGTCAATCCGTCGAATCGCCTTCTCCAGTGTCTCCAGCGCCTCGTTCAACTCGGCCTGCTGGGCCTCCAGGTAGTCGCGACGCTCGGCCTGCTGGTCGTACTCCTCGATGGCGGCAAGGTTGATCGCACCCAGCCGGCGAACCCGCTCGGCGACCTCCTCCAGCCGGGTCTGCCAGGCGGATTCGGTGGCCTCGGGGTCCAGCGACACCAGTAGGACCGCAGTATCATGACCGAGTTCAGCCAGCTGCTCGTCCTGGGTCTCGGCCTTGAGCGCCAGCGCCTGGACCTGCATGCGTGACTCCTGCAGGCGCTCGCGAATGCCTTCCAGGCTGCGCTCGTGTCCCTGCCGGGCCTGCTCGTCCTCACGCAGCCGTTCGGCCAGCTCGGCGGCACGGCCACGCACCTCGTTGAGCGCCCGCTCGTCGCCTTCGCGCCGGTGCAGCAGACCGTCAAGACACTCGCGCTGCTCCTCGTCGGGTTCGCGCAACTGCTCCAAGGCTGCGCCCAGTTCGTCACAGCGGGCGGCAAGACGCTGGCGGGCATCACCGGCACGGCCTTGCTGATCGGCAAGGCCGTCACGTTCGGTGCTTAGCCGCTGATGTTCCAGCGCCAGTTGCTGGGCACGTTCGCTCAGCGGTCGCTGACGGGCGCGCATTGAGGCGAGCTGCTCACGACTCTGGCTACGCTCACGTTCCAGTCGGTCGCGCTGCTCGGCGCTTTCCTCGAGACGCGCCATGGCCAGCTGCCACTGCTCACGAGCCTCTTCGATGGCCAGGCGCGTCTCTTCGCCGGTCTCGCGCAGTCGCTCGACCTCCTCGACCAGCTCGGCGGCCCGCCCCTGCAGATGCTCGAGCCGGCTGGCCAGACCGCTGTCCTGCACCGCCAGCTGTTGATGTTCCGCGGCCAGGCGGCGTTCGTCCTGGCGCACGCCCTCAAGGGCGCTTTCGGCCTGCTCTGCCCGCTTGCGCTCGGCAGCCAGTTCTATCTCCTGAACAACCAGGCCTGACTCGACGTCGTCGAGTTCGGCGGTCACCTCGCCCCGGCGACGGCGACTGACCAGCAATGCGTCAGGGCCTGCGCCCTGGCCGCGGTGGCGTATCCAGTCACGGCCCAGCCATAGCCCCTGTGGCGTGATCAGACTCTCGCCTGCGGCCAGGCCTTCGCGCTCACCCCAGGCCTGGGCGTCGTTTTCCACGCAGCGAATCGCACCCAGCCAGTCCGCGGCGGCTCCTGCACCCCGCACTCGGGACGCCAGACTATGCAGCGGCGGCTCGCCAATGGCGTCGGGGGCGAGCGCTCCCAGTTCGGCGGGCGGCGCATCGCTTGCGGCCTGGAAGGAACCAGGCGTGGCCAGCCGTGCCTTGAGCCAAGGCGCCAACACCCAGGAGACGCTGGCCTCCCAGCCATGGTCGACCTCGAGAGACTCGCCGAGCCGTGGCGCGTCACCGAGACCGTGGTTGGTCAGGTGGGTTGCCAGCGCTTCGTCCGGGTCGTTCAGGGCGGCCTGGATCAGCGCTTCCAGCGAGGCGAGCTCACCCTGTAGCGCACTGCGGCGCGCTCGCCGCTCCTCCCTTCGCTGCTCAAGGGTTGCTGCTACGGCCCGTGCCTCATCACGCTGTTGCTGCAGCTGCTCACGCCGTGCCTCAACGCTCTCCTGCTCCAACTGGTATTCGGCCAGACGCTCCTGCAGCTCGCTTCGCCGGGCCTGCAGCTCGGCCAGGTCCGGCAACTCTTTCTGCTGTTGGCGACGGCGCTGTTCGTCGGCATCCATTCGTACCAGCCGCTCCTCCAGGTCGCGCAGGCGATCCTGCGCGCGCTCCGCTTCGCGACTGGATTCGCGCCAACCCTCGCTGAAGGCCTCGTAGGCGAGCTCGGCATCTTCCGCCCCCGGCTCAGCGTCATCCAGCATCGCTTCCAGCTCGGCCAGCTGTTCGGCGACCTCCTCCTGTTCGGGGGCCAGGCGTTTGAGCCGCTCGTCGAGCCCCGCCAGCCGCGCCTGGTCGTCTTCGCCCAACCGGTCCAGCTCGGCCAGCTCGCGATGGGCGCTCTCCAGGTCGCGCCCCAGCTGGGCTTCCCGGCTGCGTGCGTGCTCCAGGTTCTGCTCCAGCCGGGCGATAGCGCCGGTGGTCTCGAAGAAGCGCGCCTGGCACGCTTCCAGCTCCTCGGCCAGACGGTCGTGGCCGGCACGGGCCTCCTCGAGGCGGGTCTCGCATTGGCGCATGCCCAGGATCTCGCGCTCCACGGCGGTTTCCAGCTCGCGGACGCGGCTCTCCTCCTCACCCTGGCGGGCACGCAAGGCGCGGCCACGCAGCAGCGCCAGCTCGCCCTTGAGCCGGTACTCCTGTTCCTTGAGGGTCTGGTAGCGTCGCGCCGCCTCGGCCTGGCGCCGCAGGCGTTCGAGTTGCTTGTCGAGCTCCTCGCGGATGTCATCCAGGCGCTCGAGATTCTCCCGGGTGCGCCGCATGCGGTTCTCGGTCTCTCGGCGGCGCTCCTTGTACTTGGAGATACCGGCCGCTTCCTCGAGGGTGGCACGCAGCTCCTCGGGGCGCGCTTCGATCAGCCGCGAGATCATGCCCTGGCCGATGATGGCGTAGGAACGGGGGCCGAGACCGGTCCCCAGGAAGAGGTCGGCAATGTCGCGGCGACGGCACTTCTGGCCGTTGAAGAAGTAGGCGGACAGGCCGTCGCGGGAGACCTGGCGCTTGACGGCTATCTCGGCGTACTGGGCGTAGAGGCCACCCATGCTGCCGTCGCTGTTGTCGAAGCGCAGCTCGATGGCGGCCTGGCCCACCGGCTTTCGCGCGGTGGAGCCGTTGAAGATGACGTCGGTCATCGATTCACCGCGCAGGGTCTTGGCCGAGGATTCGCCCATGACCCAGCGCACGGCATCGATGATGTTCGACTTGCCGCAGCCGTTGGGGCCCACGATGGCGGTCATGTTGCCATCGAAGGGCACCGTGACCGGATCGACGAAGGACTTGAACCCGCTCAGGCGAATCGAGGTGAGCCGCATCCGGGTTACTCGATGACGCGATCGATGACGACCTCCACCGGCTCACCCTCGATGCTGCCCACGGCAACCCCATCGAGGTCGCCGAACATGTCCCCCGGTGCCGGCGTGGCAACGCCACTAGGAGTGACGCGAACCAGCAACCTGACCTCGCTCACCTGGGACAGTCTGGCTGCATCGGACATGGCATGCTGGTCGTCGAGCACCAAAGTAACGGGCAGGTCACCGAGCGTCACCCGGGCCACGGCCAGCGGGGGCAGTTCGCCCTGCATGTCGCGGGCAACGATGAACACCCGGGTGTCGTCATCGAGCATGCCTTCCAGGCGCTCGTCCAGGCGCACACTCACATGAATTCCAGGCCCCTGGGTGATGGGCTCCTGTTCTTCCGGCGCCACGCCGAGGCGCTGCTGGGCGACACGAATGCCTTCACGCAGGGCGTCCGAGGAGCCGGAGTCTGACATGCCGGCGATGGCCCGCCGCCAGCGATCGATGGCCTCCTCGTAGTTGCCCCTGTCGAAAGCGTGAACGCCCATCAGACCGAGAATGGTGGGTTCGCGAGGGTCAAGCGCCAGGGTTTCGTCGACCAGCGCCTGCACCTCGTCGGTGAAGCTGCGGTTGGCCATGAAGAACTTCAGTTGAGCCTTATGTGCCAGCAGCGAGGCCTGCCGCCCTTCGAGTTCGATCAGGTTCTCCAGCGCATTCAGTGCCGCGGCGCCCTGGCCGGAATCACGGTAGATAGGGTAGAGCGACGACCAGACGTTGGGGTTGTTCGGCTGGCGTTCTGCCTGTTGCTCCAGGCGCTCCACCAGTGTCGCCAGAGAGTCGCTCTCCTGATAGGCCTCGTAGAGAGCCAGATCCCCTTCCGCGCCGTGCTGCTGGTACCAGACCACCGACCCGACCACCACGACCACCGCCACCAGCGGGACGACGAATCGGCCGGAGGCAGGCGAATGCAGTGGGCGGCGTTTAAGGCCCTCGGTATCCTCGAGCAGGCTGCGGTCGAGCTCCAGGCGATCCTCCTCGAAGCTGGCTTGGTCGATTTCGCCCCGCTCCAGCGCCGCTTCAAGCGATGCCAGTCGGCGGTGGTAGATCGCCACGTTCTGTTCCGCGGATTTGTCGTTTTCCTCGAAGCTGGCCTGGGCATCGTGCACCAGGTGCGCCCGACGCAGGGGGGCCACCAGCAGCCACAGCACGGGCAGCAGGAGGATGGCAAAGCCGACCCACAAAAGACTCATGGTGTTCTCCCGCGGTTGATCAGGCCATCGAGACGCTCGCGCTCTTCATCACTCAGGGCTCGGGCAGAGGCGTTGCGCCGTGAGCGCACTACCAGCACCACCAGGATACCGCCGAGCACGACCAGACCGGCAGGCAGCCCCCACAGCAGGTAGGTGCGGCCTTCCAGGCGTGGGTTGTAGAGCACGTAGTTGCCAAAGCGCTCAACCATGTGGTCGCGGATCTCCATGTCTGCCCTACCGTCATGCAGCATAAAGTAGACTCGGTCACGCATGTCCCGGGAGACCGGGGCGTCGGAGTCGTTGATAGCCTGGTTCTCGCACGTCGGGCAGCGCAGCGAGGCAGTCAGGCTACGGTAGCGCTGTTCCATGACCGGGTCGTCGAATTCGCGCATTTCAATGGCAGCAGCCTGCACAAGGCCGGCTACCAGCAGGAGCATGAGACTCGCGAGTGTCAATCGAATCACTGCCATTTTGCCACCTCCGGCAGGATGTGTTTACGGATGTCTTCCGGCGAGATATAGCCAGTGTGGTGATAGCGGATGATGCCATCGCGATCCACCAGGAAGGTCTCCGGTGCCCCGTAGACGCCGAGCTCGAAGCCCAGGTTGCCCTCCGGGTCGAAGATATTGACTTCGAAGGGGTCGCCGAAGTCCTGCAGGAAGCCCATGCCCTTCTCGCGGGTGTCCTTGTAACTGACACCCACCAGACGGATACCGCGATCGGCGAGGTCGAGTAGCTGAGGCATTTCGCGCTTGCACTCCGGGCACCACTCGCCCCAGATGTTGACCAGGGTGACCTCGCCAAGGAACAACGACTCGTCCACCCGTTGATCCGGGTCCTTCAGGGTTTCCTTGTCGAAGGCCGGGAAGTCCCTGGCCATCAGCGCGGAATCGCGATGGAAGGGGTTCAGCGACAGCCCCTGATAGAGAAACACCGACAGCACCAGGAAGCCGATCAGCGGGAACAGCAAGAGCAGGCGACGCATCATGCCGTGGCCTCCTTCGGCTTGGTCGGCGCCGACAGCACTTCCGGGTCCTCCGACGTAGCCAGGCGCCGGTAACGACGGTCGGCCACGGCCAGCAGGCCGCCACCCGCCATCAATAGCGCACCCAACCACAGCCAGCGCACGAAGGGCTTGTACTGCACGCGCATGGCCCAGCTGTTGTCGCCGAGATCCTCACCCATGGCCACGTAGAGGTCGCGGAACAGGCCGGGCCGCAGGGCAACCTGGGTCATGGGCATGCCGCGGGCGATGTAGAGACGTTTTTCGGGGTTCATGGTGAAGCTGCGACTGCTTCCATCGCGCTGAACCTCGATCACCGCCCTGTCGGCCAGGAAGTTGGGGCCGCGACGGCTGGTCAGCTCGGTCATGGTGAAGGTATAGCCCGCAACCTGGGCGCTGTCGCCTACGCCCATGCGCACGTTGCGCTCGATGTTGTAGTTGGAGACCACGGCTACGCCGATGATGGTTACCGCCACGCCGAGGTGGCCCAACTGCATGCCCCAGTAGGCCAGCGACAGCTTCTTGAGCCCGGCGAGGCGCGTCGGTGCATGACGGGTCTTCTCGAAGATGTCCCGGAACATCGGCAACACGATCCACATGGCGGTGACCAGGCCGAGCGCGACCCAGGCGTTCCACTCCTGGCCGAAGATGAACGGCATGGTGACACCGATGACCAGTGCCGCAACGCCGGCAAGCCAGAGCCGCTTGACCAGGGAACCGACGTCGGTCTGCTTCCAGCGTGCGATGGGACCAAGCCCCATGAAGATGCACATGATCACGGTTAGCGGCACGAACAGCGCGTTGAAGTAGGGAGGTCCCACGCTGATCTTGCCCAGGTTGAGGGCGTCGAGCAGCAGCGGATAGACGGTGCCCATCAGCACGGTGACAGTGATGATCACCAACATGATGTTGTTGATCAGCAGCAGAGCGTCGCGGGAGAGCCAGTTGAAGCTGGTCTTGTGGCTGACACGCGGTGCGCGCAGGGCGAAGATCAGCAGCGACACCCCCACGGTGATTCCCAACAGCACCAGGATGAAGAAGCCGCGGGACGGATCGTTGGCAAAGGCGTGTACCGACGTCAGCACCCCCGAGCGCACCAGGAATGTACCCAGCAGCGACAACGAGAAGGTGATGATCGCCAGCAGCAGCGTCCAGCTCTTGAAGGAGCCGCGCTTCTCGGTTACCGCCAGTGAGTGCATCAGGGCGGTACCCGTCAGCCAGGGCAGTAGCGAGGCGTTCTCCACCGGGTCCCAGAACCACCAGCCACCCCAGCCCAGTTCGTAGTAGGCCCACCAACTGCCCAGCGCGATGCCGACCGTCAGGGAAGCCCAGGCCAAATTGGTCCAGGGGCGTGCCCAGCGAGCCCAAGCCGCATCCAGACGGCCGCCCAGCAGAGCGGCGATGGCAAAGGCGAAGACCACCGAGAAGCCGACGTAGCCCATGTAGAGCATCGGCGGATGCAGGATCAAGCCGATGTCCTGAAGCAGGGGATTGAGGTCGGCACCATCCTGCGGCACGTTGGGCAGCAACCGCTCGAAGGGGTTGGAGGTGATCAGAATGAACAGCAGGAAGCCAACGCAGACCGCGCCCAGCACGCCGATGACACGGGCCACCATGTCACGGGGCAGCTCGCGGGAATAGCGGGCGGCAAAGAAGCCCCAGCCAGCCAGCATCAGGCTCCACAGCAGCACCGAGCCTTCATGGTTGCCCCATACGGCACTGAACTTGTAGTACCAGGGCAGCATGGAGTTGGAGTTGTTGGCCACGTTGGTCACGCTGAAATCGTCCAGCATGTAACTCGCCGTGAGTGCGGCATAGGCGATCGCCACGAACAGGAATTGTCCGCTTGCCATGGGGCGAGCATAGGCCATCAGCAACGGCCGGCGCGTTGCCGCGCCGGCCAATGGCATCGCCGTCTGAGCCGCCGCCAGCAACAGGGCGATGACCAGGGCGAAATGGCCGATTTCAGGAATCATCTGGATCAACATGGTTACTCCGGATCAGTACTGGCTCTGACTCTGGCTGACGCCTTCGTTTTCGCCTGACTCCCGTGCCTCGACACGTTTAGCCACCTCGGCGGCCTTGGCCTGAAAATCGGCGGGAGAGTAGCCAGCCGCTTCCAGTGCCTCAGCGACTTCGGGAGGCATGTAGTTTTCGTCGTGACGCGCCAGCACCTGATCGGCACGGAACATGCCATTCTGCTGCAGCTGACCGACGACGACCACGCCCTGCCCCTCGCGAAACAGGTCAGGCAGGATACCACTGTAGGTGACACGCAGATCCTCGACATAGTCGGTGACTGTGAACTCCACTTCCAGGCTATCAGGATTTCGCGCCACGCTACCCTCCCTGACCATGCCACCGGCACGGATCTGGCGTTCATAGGGTGCATCCCCGGCGGCGATCTCGATGGGGCTGAAGAAGAGATTGATGTTGGCCCGTAACGCATAGAGGGTCAGGCCTATGGCGATTGCCGCCAGGGCAACCAACCCCAGGGTGACGTACAGTTTCTGCTTACGCTTTGGTGTCAGGCTAAGTGTCATGACGATTACCACCCGTTTGATGTGAAACTCGAGCCATGTCGACCTGGTTGGCGCCCAGACGCTCTTCGCGCCGCACCCGACGCTGCAGGTTACGCAGCAGCAGGCGACGTTCGGCACGGGCGTGCAGAGTTAGTGCCAGCAGTAGTCCACCGGTCACCCCCCAGGCGGCCCAGACGTAGGGAGCATGCCCCCCCATGGCAATAAATTCGTTAAAGGACTCGAAGGCCATCAGCGCTCCTCCCCTGCCAGGTCACGCACCCAGCGCTTGTTGGATTCCCGGCGCAGGATCTCGCTGCGTGTCCGCATCAGGGTCAAGGCGATGAAGAAGCTGTAGAAGCCCAGCACCATGATCAGCAGCGGCGCCCACATTTCCATGGGCATGGCGGCGCGTCCGGTGATGCTGAAGGTGGCCGGCTGGTGCAAGGTATACCACCAGTCAACCGAGTACTTGATGATCGGTATGTTGATGACCCCAACCATGGCCAGCACCGAGGCGGCCCGCGAGGCGCTGTCGCGGCTGGTGAAGGCGCCGCGCAAGGCGATCACGCCCAGGTACAGGAACAACAGAATGAGCATCGAGGTCAGGCGTGCATCCCACATCCACCAGGTGCCCCAGGTGGGCACCCCCCACACCGCCCCGGAGAAGAGTGCGATGAAGGTCATGGCGGCACCCAGCGGCGCCATCATGGCGGCTGCCATATCGGCGACCTTGATCTTCCAGACCATGAAAACCAGGCCCGCGATTGCCATGGAGACAAATATCGACTGGGCCAGGAAGGCTGCCGGCACATGCACATAGATGATGCGGAAGCTGTTGCCCTGCTGGTAATCGGCCGGAGCGAAGGCCAGCCCCCAGACCGTGCCGGTAACGATAAGGATCAGTGCCGCGGCCCAGAACCAGGGCTGGAGCCGTGCGCTGATCGCGTAGAACCACTTCGGGGAACGCAACTTGTTAATAAAGGCCCACATGCCTAGTCACCCTCTCAACCGTTGATACTGATGCGCAGTGATGCCGCAATTGCCAGGGGCGCAAGAATCAGCGCCAGCGCCAACAGCGCGCCGAGAATCGCCAGATGCGCCATGACACCGTCGCCGAAAATGGCGGCCTGCACGGCTCCGGCACCGAAGATAAGCACCGGGATATAAAGGGGAAGCACCAGCAGCGAAAGCAGCACACCGCCGCGGGACAACCCCACCGTCAGCGCCGCTCCGATGGCACCAATCAGGCTGAGACTGGCACTGCCTAGTGCCAGTGAAATCGCCAACACACCATAGCTGCCCGCAGGCAGTGCCAGCATGATCCCCAGCAGCGGCGCCATGAGCGCCAGGGGCAAGCCGGTCAGCAGCCAGTGAACAGCCACCTTGGCTAAGGCAAGCATTGCCAGCGGCTGAGGTGTGAGCAGCAGTTGCTCGAGCGTACCGTCGTCGTAATCGGCCCTGAACAGGCTGTCCAACGACAGCAGCGCCGCGAGCAGCGCAGCCACCCACAGCAGCCCCGGGGCGATGGCCGTAAGCAGCTGTGGGTCGGGCGAGATGCCGATCGGAAACAGGGTGATCACGATGGCGAAAAAGACCAGTGGATTCATCACCTCGCTGCGCCGACGCAGTAACAGCACCAGGTCACGCTTGAGCGTTGCCCAGAATGCGACAGCCAAACCGCCGCCAGGTTCCCCGCGAAGGGCCACCGGGACTTCCCCGCTCAGCGAGCCTTCAGTTCCCATCATCGAGCCCTCCCCCACCAAGGTGGATACGGCGCAGCTCGGCACAGGGCGTCAGCTCGTGGTGAGTGGTCACCAGCACACAGCCACCCTGGCGGGCATGGTCGTACAAGCGCCGCTCAAGGGCCGCAACACCGTCGCGATCGATGGCGGTAAAGGGCTCGTCCAGCACCCACAGCGACCGCGGCGTCAGCACCAGACGAGCCAGCGCCACCCGGCGCTGCTGCCCGGCGGAGAGCTGGCCTGCCGGCAGGTCCTCGAAGCCGGCCAGGCCGACATCGTCCAGTGCCGCATAGCGGGATGCCTCATCCTGCGACTGACCCGCCATGGCTTGATACCAGGTCAGGTTTTCCAGCGGGGTCAGCGCCGCCTTGACCCCCGGAGCATGGCCCATATAAAGCAAGTTCGAGAGAAAGGCATCGCGTGCTTCACACATGGGGCGTTCGTCCCAGAAAAGCTCACCCTCGTAGTCTGCCAACTGGCCGGAGAGTATCTTCAACAGGGTGGTCTTGCCGCTGCCGTTGGGGCCTTCTACCCGCACGATCTCACCGGCGCGGATATCCAGGTCCAGGCCTCGGAACAGCCAACGATCATCGCGCTCACATGCGAGATTTTGCGCTTGCAGACGCAGGCTCAACGGCACTCTCCAGGAATGGTAAATTCGCTGGAAATGCTACACTAAATGGCTTTTTGCTACTAGTAATCGACCTGCGTCACGGTGCCTATCTTGCCGCAGGTCAAGACTTGTCCCTGGCCAGGGAACTTGCCTGGGAAGCATCGCCTGCTATGATGCTTGATACCTGTACATTTTCACAGGTTCGATCAGAGAGAGAAACGCCACATGCCACAGGCTTCCACGCACTATCTGCACCGACGCCCCAACCTGCCCATGCCCGAGGCCTGGATCCGCATCGAAGGTGATGACCTCGTCGAGATCCCATTGCTGGGCGACGTCTCGGCCGGCATGCCCATCGAGGCATGCCCGACCATCGGTGCCGTACAT
Organism: Halomonas sp. DQ26W; assembly: GCF_003339685.1. Lineage (GTDB taxonomy): Bacteria > Pseudomonadota > Gammaproteobacteria > Pseudomonadales > Halomonadaceae > Halomonas. The sequence continues at coordinate 61,336 of NZ_QPKI01000001.1, forward strand.
GCCCCCTCCTGCATGGTACGCCGCAACACCTACGCCCTGCGCGTGCTCGGCGACTCCATGATCGACTGCAACATCTTCGACGGTGATGTGATCATCATCGAACGCCAGGAGAGCGCGGAAAATGGCGAAACCGCCGTGGTACTGATCAATCAGCAAGAAGTCACCCTGAAGAAGCTATACATAGAGAAGAGCGGGGTCCGCCTGCAGCCGGCCAACGAGCGCCTGCCCCCCATCTACCTGAAGAACAGCGACATCCAGGTGCTGGGCATGGTAATGGGCGTGGTGCGTCAGCACGAGCTCACCCACTGATGTGCCACCCGGTTTCTGACGTACCTGCCGGCACCCGGTGGGAATCCGAGACCGAGGTCGAATAGAGCAGGTTCATCACCTGGCCGGACCCCATCACGTCACCCCGCTCAGTGCCACCTCATACGAACGCCGGATATGGTCATCCATCAATGCTCGCGCGGCCTTGATGTCGCGCTCCAGGGCAAGTGCTACCAATTCACCGTGCTGGGCATCGAGTACACGCCGCACCTCGGGCGCTTCCGGCGCCATGCGGCGATAGCGGTCGAACTGGTCATGGAGCTGCTCGATGAAGCGCAACAGCCAGACCGAGCCACAGGGGGCCACCAGAGTACGGTGAAAGCGGGTATGCAATCGCTCCCATTCGTCGACCTCTTCCGGCACCATGTCGGCCCGCTTGAGCCGATGCGCCGCCGCCAGCAGTTCCGACTCCCACTCGGCATCACCGAAGCGAATCGCCCGCTCCAAGGCCATGCCCTCCAGCTCACGACGCATCTCGGCAATGTCGTCAAGCTCGCGGCTTTCCAGCCGCGGCACGCGAAAGCCACGCTGGTTCTCCTGTTCAAGCAGACCATAAGCGGCGAGCCGGTTAAGTGCCTCGCGTAGTGGGCTGAGCCCCACACCGTAGTGCTCCTTGAGAGTATTGATAGCCACTTTTTCGCCAGCCTGGAAACGACCGTTTACCAGGTCTTGACGCAAGGTGTCGTAGATACGACCAGACGTCGTCATGTGCCCCTTCTGGGTGGGTCTTCCCATGCCCCCTCCTTCACCTTGTCTCGAAACCGAAGGTTGACCTTTTTTCATTCTTTAATCTACTCTAGTACAAATAATCGATTCTTTTACGATAAGACGACTAATGAACAATAAATCAACGACCCTCTCCATGGCCGAAAAAAACATGGCCTCCGCATGACAGCCTCTCCCGACAAGGTGCCGTTTGGCGCTCTGTTCTGGGCCTTCACCCGTATCGGTCTGCTCGGTTTCGGCGGCGGTCCCGCGATGATACCCCTGGTACAACAGGAAGTGGTAAAGCGCCACGCTTGGCTGAGCGATGAAGAATTCGCCGACGTGCTAGCCATCGGCAACACCCTACCCGGCCCCATCGCAACCAAGATGCCCGGCTACATCGGCTATCGGGTAGCCGGCGCAGCCGGCTGTGCGATTGCCGTGTCCGCCGTGATCCTGCCCATGATCGTAGCGATGATCGCGCTACTGGCCCTATTCAGCAGCTATCGCCACGTGGACTGGATCCACGGCATGGGCCAGGCTGTCGTTCCGGTGGTCATGGTCATGATGGGACAACTGACCATGGACTTCTGGAACAAGTCACGCCTGGCCCTGGGCTGGGCGGTGAGCCTGGTCATGGCGGGAGTGGCCGGTGTGACGATCTACCTGCTCGGTGTGCATCCCGGCTGGGTGATCGGCGGCATCCTTGCGGCAGCGCTGCTGCGACCGACATCCAAGCAGAGGCCCGCATGATGATGGTCTATTGGGAGCTGTTCCTGGCCTTCTTCATCCCCAACATCATCGGCTACGGCGGTGGACCGGCGATCATTCCGCTGATCGAAGTGGAGGTGGTCGGCCGCTACGGCTGGATGAACGCCCAAGAGTTCGCCGAGACCCTGGCGTTGGGCAATGCCCTGCCAAGCCCCATCGCCACCAAGATGGCCGGCTATGTGGGCTATGACGTGGCGGGTATCGGCGGCGCCCTGGTCGCAGTGTTCGCCACGGTGGTGCCTTCGCTGCTGCTGATGTTGGGTGCCCTGGGGCTGCTCTACCGTCATCGCGACTCCCCCCGCGTCAAGCGCATGAGCCAGTGGGTGCGGCCGGTGATCGCAATGATGATGGCCTGGCTGACATGGAGCTTCTTCAGCGAGGGCCTAAACAGCGCGGGCCTGGTACATACCATCCTCATAGGTGTGGCAGCCGCCATCGCCCTTCTGCGCTTCCAGACCCATCCGGCCTTCGTGGTCCTGGCTGCGCTCATTTACGGAGGTCTATTCCTGAGCTGACACGTTGAATAACAACACCCCAACGAGGGAACACGCGCTCACTCCGTTGCTGTCTCGCCCGAGGCGAGCGGCAGCTATTACACCACCAAAAATACAAAGGTGATCCATCATGACGCGTACGAAGCTGACCCATACCATTGCCGCCATCGGCCTCGCCACCGGCATCGCCCTGTCCGGCACCGCCCAGGCAGACTATCCCGAGCAGGATATTCGCCTGATCATTCCCTACGGTCCCGGGGGCGCCACCGACATCATCTTCCGGCTCATCTCCCAGGAAGCCGAGCAGTATCTGGGTGAATCCATCGTTCCGGTCAATATGGCCGGCGCCGGTGCTACGCTCGGCTCGCGTAACGTCAAGGATGCCAACCCGGACGGCTACACCCTGCTCGGCAGCCACGACACCATCGCGCTGTCCAAGCTGGCCGGCACCGTCGATTACTCATTCGACGCGTTCGAGCCGATCGCACTGCTGACCCAGACCATCAACATCCCCACCGCGCACGCCAACCATGAAGTGCAGAGCGCCAACGAGATCGCCGACTACGTGCGTGAAAACCCGGGCCAGGTACGCTTCAGCATGATCCCGAGTTCCACCGACCACTTCTTCTGGGCACAATTTTTCCAGGAGGCCGGCATCGACATGGCCGATGTACGCCTGGTGGGCTACCCCGACACCGGCGAGCAGGTGTCGGCACTGATGGCCGAAGAGATCGACTTCGCCATGTTCAACCTGCCGTCCGGCGGCTCGTTCTTCGAGAACGACACCTTCCGTGCACTGGGCATCGCCCACCCCGAACGCCTCGATAGCATGCCCGACGTCGCCACCCTGCGCGAACTGGGCATCGCGATGGACCACTCCACCAGCCGCGGCATCTTCGCCCCCAAGGGCACTCCGCAGGAGGTCCTCGACACCATCGCCGAGGCCTATGGCCAGGCGCTGGAGAACGAGACGGTACGCAGCCGCATCGAGAACGAGTTCGGCTCGGTGGTGCGCTTCCTCGCCGGTGACGACTATCTCGAGTTCCTCGACGACAACGAAGCGGCGCTCTCGGCGGCCGCCGAGAACATCGACTTCCAGAACTGAGCCTGCACTGAGTGAGCCCCCGTCCCGGCACGTCGAGGCGGGGGTCGGGAGACGTTTCGATGTTGACACTTACCAAGGACCGCGCCTTGGCGCTGGCCCTGCTATTGATCGTTGCCGTGATGTGGGTCGAGTCGGGCAATATCCGCCCGCCCACTTCCTGGCAGCCCTACGGCTCGGCACTGTTTCCACGCATCCTGCTGGTCGTCACCGGCCTGCTGTCACTGCTGATCCTGGTCCGCTCGCTGATAACCGGCGCGCCGGCAAGAACAGAGCCCCGGCGCAGCTTCGTCCAATGGCTGGGCCATAATCGCACGGTGTTCTCGCTGTTCGGACTGTTCGGGCTGTATGCCGCACTGCTGCCGGTACTCGGCTACCTCGTCGCCACCCTGACCTTCCTGGTGACATCGCTGGGATTGCTGCTGGGAATCGATTCTCGCCGCAAGTGGATCATCAACCTCGCCGTCAGCTTCACCCTGGTGCCGCTGGTGTATGTGATCTTCCGCTTCGGCCTCAATGTCTGGCTGCCCTGACGCCCGGGAGTGACACATGGCGGATTTCTTTCTACAGGCCCTCGGCCAGGTCAGCAGCCCTTCGGTACTGGCGCTGATCGTTATCGGCGTGCTGTTCGGCATCATCGGCGGCAGCATACCGGGGTTCACCGTGACCATGGCGATCCTGGTGGTCTTCCCCTTCACCTTCGCCATGGACCCGGTCAGCGGGGTGTCGCTGATGGTGGGCGTGTTCGTGGGCGGCTACTCCGGGGGCATCGTCTCCGGCGTGATGCTCGGCATTCCCGGCACCCCCTCCTCGATCACCACCGTCTACGACGGCTACCCCATGGCCCAGAACGGCGAACCCGGCCGCGCTCTGGGCATCGGCGTGGCGGCCTCATTCCTCGGCACCCTGATCAGCGTGGCCGTACTGGTCTTCTTCGGCCCGCTGATCGCCAGCTTCAGCATGAACTTCCGCCCCTGGGAGATCACCGCGCTGATCGTCTTCGCCCTGACCCTGGTCGCCGGGCTCTCCAGCGGCGCGCTGATCAAGGGGCTGCTGGCCGCCGCCCTGGGCCTGCTGATCACCACCGTCGGCTACGACCGGAACAGCAACCTGCGCTTCGATTTCGGCTTACCCGCACTGGGCTCCGGGTTCGAGATCCTGCCGGTGATGATCGGCATCTTCGCTTTCTCCCAGCTGATGGGCAATCTCGAGAAGCTGCGCGACGAACAGGGCAAGATCAAGGGCGTCGACACCAGCGTCACCATCCCCTACGGCCGCATCCTCAAGGACATGGGCAGTCAGAAGCTCAACACCCTGCGCTCGTCGCTGATCGGCAGCCTGGTCGGCGCCCTGCCCGGAACCGGCGGCACCGTGGCCAACTTCATCAGCTACGACCAGGCCAAGAAGTTTTCCAAACACCCGGAGACCTTCGGCAAGGGCACCCCCAGCGGCATCGTCGCCTCGGAGGCCTCCAACAGCGCCGTGGCCGGCGGCGCCTTCGTGCCCACCCTGGCACTTGGCATTCCCGGCGACCTGCCCATGGCCATCATGATGGGCGTGCTGATCCTGCACGGGATCACGCCAGGGCCGCTGATGTTCGAGCAGAACCCGGTACTGGTCGGCGCCATCTACGCCAGCCTGCTGATCGGCGCGGTGATCATGGTGCTCTGCCAGCTGCTGCTGGTGCGCTGGTTCGCCAAGATCTCGCTGATCCCCCAGGAGGTCCTGGTGCCGGTGGTGCTGATGCTTTGCGCCATCGGCTCCTACGCGCTGAACAACAACCTGTTCGATATCTGGGTGCTGTTCGTCTTCGGCGTGATCGGCTACCTGCTGTGGAAAGCCGGGGTGCCGCTCACCCCACTGATTCTCGGCGTGGTGCTGGGCAACAACCTGGAACGCCAGCTGTTCCGCGCCCTGGAGCTCGACGAGAGCTGGATGACCTTCCTGACCCGGCCGCTGTCGGCACTGTTCCTGGCGCTGGCGGTGGCCTCGGTGATCTTCTCGCTCTATCAGGACCGCAAGATCCAACATAACCAGCTCAGGGCCAGGAACCTGCCCGAGCAGTAAAGGAGCCTTCTTATGCAGCACGACGCGCGTTTCTATCCGAGCCCTTCGCGGCGCATGGCCACCTTCGGCAGCCGGGGAATAGTCGCCACCTCACAGCCCCTGGGGGCCCAGGCCGGCATGCAGATCCTCCAGCAGGGCGGCAACGCGGTGGACGCCGCCATCGCCGCCGCCGCGGCGCTGACCGTCGTGGAACCCACCTCCAACGGCCTCGGCAGCGACGCCTTCGCCATCGTCTGGATGGAGGGCAAGCTGCACGGCCTGAACGCCAGCGGTCCGGCCCCCCAGGCGGCCACCATCGAGGCGATGAAGGCCCTCGGCCATGAGCGGGTTCCGGAATACGGCATGCTGCCGGTCACCGTGCCGGGGGCGCCGGCGGCCTGGGCGGCCCTCTCCGAGCGCTTCGGCAAGCTGCCCTTCGCCGATCTGCTGGCCCCGGCCATCGCCCTGGCGGAAGAGGGCTACCCGGTCTCGCCGATCGTCAACCAGATGTGGGAAGAGGCCCATGATATCTATAGTCGCCACGATGACCCCGCCCTGAAGCCCTGGTTCGAGACCTTCGCCCCGAATGGCCATGCTCCTCGCCCAGGTGAGCTTTGGTCTTCCCCTGGGCATGCCAGTTCCCTAAGGGCGATTGCCGAGACAAAAGGGCGGGCTTTTTATGAGGGCAAACTGGCCGAACGCATCGACGCCTTCTTCCGCGAGCACGGCGGCCTGCTGCGCAAGGAGGACCTGGCGGCCTTCCAGCCGGAGTGGGTCGAGCCGATCAGTACCCGCTACCGCGGACACGATATCTGGGAAATACCGCCCAACGGCAGTGGGCTGATCGCCCTGCAGGCGCTGGGCATGCTCGAGCGCATGGGCGAGGAGGGGCGGGACCCGGTGGAGACCCTGCATCGGCGCATCGAAGCCACCAAGCTGGGCTATGTCGACGGCCAGCGTTACGTCACCGAGCGCGAAGCGATGGGCCCGAGCGTGGAGCAACTGCTGGCCGACGACTATCTCACCGAGCGCGTCGGCCTGATCGGCGAGCAGGCGCTGGACCCCAAGCACGGCAATCCGATCAAGGGCGGCACCGTCTACCTGGCCACCGCCGATGGCGACGGCAACATGGTTTCGTTCATCCAGAGCAACTACAAGGGCTTCGGCTCGGGCGTCGTGGTACCCGGTACCGGCATCAGCCTGCAGAACCGTGGCTGGGGGTTCTCCCTGGACCCGGCGCACCCCAACGCCCTGGCGCCCGGCAAGCGCACCTACCACACCATCATTCCCGGCTTTATCACCAAGAATGGCCAGGCAGTAGGGCCGTTCGGCGTCATGGGCGGCTACATGCAGCCCCAGGGCCACGTCCAGGTGATTACCGCCATGCTCGACGACCACCTCAACCCCCAGGCGGCGCTGGACATGCCGCGCTGGAAGTGGACCAGGGGCAGGACCGTCGAGGTCGAGCCGCACTTTCCCGACCACCTTGCCCAGGCGCTGGCACGGCGCGGCCATGACATCGTCAAGATGGCCGACACCCTGAGCTTCGGTCGCGGCCAGGTCATCCTGCGCGACGGCGACAGCGGCGTGCTGTGCGGCGGCACCGAACCGCGCACCGACAGTGCCGTGCTGGCCTGGTAACCCAAGCTGCATGAAACGCCAACGGCGCCCCTGTGGGCGCCGTTGGCGTTTCATGCACTGTGACCAGGAAGCAGCTCAGCCCAGGTACTTGATCATTACCCCAGCCGCTACCGCCGAGCCGATGACCCCGGCCACGTTGGGTCCCATGGCGTGCATCAGCAGGAAGTTGTGCGGATTGGATTCCAAACCAACCTTGTTGGCAACGCGCGCCGCCATGGGTACGGCGGAGACCCCGGCGGCACCGATCAGCGGGTTGATCGGCATCTTGCTCATCACATTCATGAGCTTGGCCATCAGCACCCCAGCCGCGGTGCCGATGGCAAACGCCACCATGCCCAGCGCCATGATGCCCAGGGTCTCGACCGCGAGGAAGCTCTCCGCCATCAGCCGTGAGCCGACCGCCAGCCCCAGCACGATGGTGACGATATTGATCAGCGCATTCTGGGCCGTATCGGTCAGCCGCTCCACCACGCCGCATTCGCGCATCAGGTTGCCGAAGCAGAACATCCCCAGCAGCGGCGCCGCGTCGGGAAGGAAGAGTGCCACCAGCATCAACAGCAGGAGCGGGAAGACGATCTTCTCCAACTTGGATACCGGACGCAGTTGGGTCATGGTGATCTCGCGCTCACGCTTGGAAGTCAGCAACTTCATGATCGGCGGCTGAAGCAGCGGCACCAGTGCCATATAGGCGTAGGCCGCCACGGCAATCGCCCCAAGCAGTTCCGGGGCCAATACGCTGGAGACGTAGATCGAGGTGGGGCCGTCGGCACCGCCGATGATGCCGATGGCGGCCGCTTGTTCTAGCGTGAAATCCATCCAGCCCAGCGTGGTCATCCCGACCGCCCCGAACAGGGTGGCGAAGATGCCGAACTGCGCGGCGGCGCCCAGGAACAGCGTGCGCGGATTGGCCAGCAGCGGGCCGAAGTCAGTCATCGCGCCCACACCCATGAAGATCAGCAGCGGCGCGATGCCCGACGCCACGGCCACCGAGTAGAAGGTGTAGAGCAAGCCGTCACCGTAGCCCACGTTCATGGCCACATCACGCGCGGCGCGAATTTGATCCGGCGAGGCGCCATTGTCGGCAATCGCCTTCAGCGTCGCTCGCCACGCCTCTTCGCCAGCCAGCGGGTCGAGCGTGGCCCCCATCACCGAGGCGATCTGATGCAGCACGGCCGGCCGGGCCACTCCGATGGCCTGGTCCAGCGCCGAGATGGCCAGCCCCGCCTCGGGAATGTTGGCAAGAATCCCGCCGAAACCGATCGGCACCAGCAGTAGCGGCTCGAATTTCTTGTGGATCGCCAGGTAGAGCAGCACCAGGCCCACCACAATCATGACCGCCTGGCCAGGGGTCAGATTGTAGAGGCCCGAGCCCTCCCACAGGGTCAGTAGCTTATCCATGTGGCGTCGCCCTTACAGCACGATCAACGCATCGCCGACGGATACGCTGTCGCCTTCGCTGACCTTGACCTCGGAGACAGTGCCGGCACTGCTTGCCCGCACCTCGGTTTCCATCTTCATGGCCTCGAGGATGATCACGACGTCACCCTCCTTGACCGTATCGCCCGGCTTGACGTTGACCTTGAAGATATTGCCCGCCAGTGGCGCGGCAATGGTTTCGCCGCTGGGCTCGGGCGGAGCCGCCGGGGCCGGAGCAGCACCGCCCTGCTCCGCTACCTCGCCGATCTCGCCGCCCTCGGCCACTTCCACCACGTAGGCCTTACCGTTGACCTTGACGGTGTAGGTTTCGGGGCCTGTCGTGGCAGCACCCTGCTTGGCCGGCACTTTGGCCTCCGTCGTGGCAGGCAGGCTCGCCTTGGCCGCTGCTTCCGGAACCTGGGGCACCGGCTCGAAGGCATCGGGGTTGTCGCGGTTCTTGAGAAACTTGAGCCCGATCTGTGGGAACAACGCATAGGTCAGGACATCATCGATCTCGCCCTCGCCCTCGGCCAACCGAATCGTCTCCTCCTTGGCTTTCTCCTTCAGCTCGGCGGCGAGTCTCTGCATTTCGGGTTCGAGCTGGTCGGCCGGCCGACAGGTGATCGGTTCGCCACCCTCCAGCACGCGCTGCTGCAGCTCTTTGTTCAAGGGAGCGGGGGCAGCGCCGTACTCGCCCTTGAGCAGCGCCTGGACCTCCTTGGAAATCGACTTGTAGCGTTCGCCCATCATGACATTCATCACCGCCTGGGTGCCGACGATCTGGGAGGTCGGCGTCACCAGTGGAATGAAACCCAGATCCTCGCGGACACGCGGGATCTCGGCCAGTACATCGTCGAGCTTGTCGCCGGCGCCCTGCTCCTTGAGCTGGCCTTCCATGTTGGTGAGCATGCCGCCGGGAACCTGCGCCACCAGGATGCGGGAGTCGATGCCCTTGAGCGAGCCCTCGAAGGCGGCGTATTTCTTGCGTACCTCGCGGAAGTAGCCGGCGATATCCTCGAGCAGCTCGAGATCCAGGCCGGTGTCGCGCTCGGTGCCCCGCAGAATGGCCACCACTGACTCGGTGGGGCTGTGGCCATAGGTCATCGACATGGAGGAGATGGCGGTATCGACGTTATCAATGCCAGCTTCCACGGCCTTGAGGATCGAGGCGGTGGACATCCCGGTAGTAGCATGACACTGCATGTGAATCGGGATCGACAGCGCCTTTTTCAGACGCGAGACCAGCTCGAAGGCGTCGTAGGGGGTCAGCAGACCGGCCATGTCCTTGATGCACAGGGAGTCGGCGCCCATCTCGGCGATGGTCTCGGACAGCTCCACCCAGCTATCCAGGGTATGCACCGGGCTGACAGTGTAGGAGATCGTACCCTGGGCATGCCCTTGTACGTCACGTACCGCCTTGATGGCCCGCTCCAGGTTGCGCGGGTCGTTCATGGCGTCGAACACCCGGAAGACATCGACGCCGTTGGTCTTGGCCCGCTCGACGAAACGGTCGACCACATCGTCGGCATAGTGACGGTAGCCCAGCAGGTTCTGGCCCCGCAGCAGCATCTGCTGCGGGGTGTTGGGCATGGCCTCCTTCAACGCCCGTATCCGCTCCCACGGATCTTCACCGAGATAGCGGATACAGGCGTCGAAGGTGGCACCACCCCAGGACTCCAGCGACCAGAAGCCAACCTTGTCGAGCTTCTCGGCAATCGGCAGCATGTCGTCTAGACGCATGCGAGTCGCGAACAGCGACTGATGGGCGTCGCGCAGCACGACGTCGGTGATGCCCAGCGGGCGCTTGGTCTCACTCATGACGATGACCCCGTAGAGATGGCGATGTATTTATGTAGTAACATGGCGCGCCTTCGACGCACTCTCAGTCTGTAGCATGCAGTCAGTAGCAAGCAGTCAGTGGCGAGGGCGGCGATGGCGGTAGCGATGTACGGCGGTGCTGATGACGGCCATCAGTTCGGCATCATCGGTTCGGTGAGCGGTGGGAGCCGTGCCTTGACCGGTGGCGGGTTGCGCGACTGAAGGCTTGGGAGCCAGGCGACGAACCACCAGCGACATCAGGGTAGTGGCGACCACGAGCACGGTAAGAAAAACAAAAACAAACCCCATGCCAACCCCCATCAGGGCCAGACCGTCATGTAACAACTGCAGATCCTGCATGCGCCTTCTCCCGAAACCTGACCGCGTACTGACGCCATCAGGTCAAATAGCGTAGAAATCCGGTCGTATAAATTGCCACACTCAGGACAGATTGCAAGCGCCCTATGGTGGAAGCCAGCGTTGTTGATTTACTACAAAAGAGTCGCAAAAAGGGTCGAATCGGGCTCGCCCCCATGGAGGGCGTGATCGACGCCGTTACCCGCGACCTGCTCACCCGGCAGCCCGGCTTTGACTGGACGGTCACCGAATTCGTCCGCGTGGTCGATGCTCGCCTGCCTCCGCGAGTCTACTACAAGACCTGCCCGGAACTCGCTCTGCAGCCAGCCCGCACCCCCTCCGGGGTACCGGTACACCTGCAACTGCTGGGCAGTGATCCCGCAGCCCTGGCCGCCAATGCTCGCCAGGCCCTGCAACTGGGCGTGAGCAGCATCGATCTCAATTTCGGCTGTCCAGCCAAACTGGTCAATCGCCATGATGGCGGCGCCTCATTACTGCGCGATCCGCGCCGAGTACACGCCGCCGTAGCCGCCGTGCATGGCGCAGTCGGCCACGCCATGCCGGTCACTGCCAAGATCCGCCTCGGTTTTTCAGATCGCCGTCTCGCCATCGCCTGCGCCAGGGCCGCCGAACAGGGTGGCGCAACTCAACTCGTCGTGCACGCCCGCACCCGCGATGAAGGCTACCGGCCACCGGCTCACTGGGAGTGGATCGGACATATACGCCGCCACTTGAGCATTCCCGTTGTCGCCAATGGAGACATCTGGAGCCTGGAGGACTACTGGAAAGCAAGAACGCTGTCCGGCTGCCGGGATGTGATGCTTGGCCGCGGCGCCCTGGCCGACCCCTGGCTGGCGCCGCGCATCCATCACTGGCTAGCGACAGGTGAACGTCTTACTGGCACTAGCTGGCAGGCCCGAGCCGCACTCCTCACCGCGTATGCTGCAACGCAGCGCGAAAAACTGCAAGCGAGGGTGGTGGTTTCACTGGTCAAGCAGTGGTTGAATCAGATGCGTCATAGAGATGCCGTGGCGGCTCAGCACTTCGAGGAACTCAAGCGCATTACCGACCTCGATGCACTGCTCGCCGGGTTGGAGACAACCCCGACAGCGCTAGGGCAGAAAACCTGCGAGCCCGCTTGAGACGACCCACTATCGGTCTCCCGATGCGATCAGAACCGTATCAAGCCATAAAAAAGGTTCTTCACACTTTGGCGCGAACCTGCTCTGCACAGACTGCATTGTGGAAGGACGCCTCGGCGATAGCGACGCAGGCGCTCCTTGTTGGAGCGCTCGGTTCGGCGCCCCGACTCTGCATCGCGACTGGCGCCGAGAGGCGCCTTGGAGGAGGCCGCCGCCACGGCGATAACCGTAACGTTTCCAACACCGCCGGGAGGCCTGCGGCCTCCAGTCGTGAGCTGAAGCTTCCTCCTACAGCGGTGCGGTTCGCGTTGGTGGAGAGAATCATTGTTGGAGCGCTGCTNGCGATAACCGTAACGTTTCCAACACCGCCGGGAGGCCTGCGGCCTCCAGTCGTGAGCTGAAGCTTCCTCCTACAGCGGTGCGGTTCGCGTTGGTGGAGAGAATCATTGTTGGAGCGCTGGTTTCCATCGCGACTGGCGCCGTCAGGCGCCTTGGCGGAGGCCACGGCGTAGGCGATGGTCGCTGGCACTGGCAACCCCGCCGGGAGGCCTGCGGCCTCTTCACGCCAGTCTGCGTAGAACCATAAAAAAGGGGTGCGGTCGACAAGCGACAACACCCCAAACGATCGCGGCCAACACATTCCTCCCTGAACGGGCCGTTATCACTATCCGATAGGCTGACTGGCCTGATAACCATAACTGGCCTGATAACCATAAACAGAAGACCCGCCCTCGGATCGAGGACGGGTCTGAATCTGGCGCGCCCGGGAGGATTCGAACCTCCGACCACCTGATTCGTAGTCAGGTACTCTATCCAGCTGAGCTACGGGCGCAAAAGATGTAACCACGACATGCTACAGCAAACTTCCAATAATCACGCTTGAAGCTATGCTGCTTGAAGCTATGCTGCTTGAAGCCATGCTGCTTAAAACATGGCGCGCCCGGGAGGATTCGAACCTCCGACCACCTGATTCGTAGTCAGGTACTCTATCCAGCTGAGCTACGGGCGCGTGCTTCGTCTTTCTACTCTTTCAATTGCAGTTTTCTAGCGTTGCAGTTTTCGATTCTGCCACTCTGCAACGTATCGTCATGGCGGAGAGGGAGGGATTCGAACCCTCGATGGGGCTATAAACCCCATACTCCCTTAGCAGGGGAGCGCCTTCAGCCACTCGGCCACCTCTCCCTCGACGACACGGCGCATATCCTATCGCTCCTGCGCCTCTTTGTCTAGCGTATTCAGGGATTTGTTTCCTGGCATCTGAATCGCGAGCGTCTCGTCATCCCCATCAGGATGCGCTGCCGCCACCCCCTTCTTCCTCAGACTTTTCACGCTGGATGCGCTGGTAGATCTCTTCGCGGTGTACTGCGACATCCTTGGGTGCATTGACGCCGATTCGGACCTGATTGCCCTTGACGCCAAGGACGGTCACGGTGACATCATCACCGATCATCAGGGTTTCGCCGACACGGCGGGTCAGGATGAGCATGACTGATCTCCTTCTCAGACGACTAACAACGGGATACGCGACGATCCAATCGACGCTAGTACTTTAAGCCTATTATGTGGCATGAAACCACTACGTACCACCAACGCGCACCGTGACATCATGAATTCGTTGAAGGGAAGTCGCATGCCGTGGCGTTACCGACTCCCTTCAAGCGTAGAAGATACAGGCTAATCCCGTTGTTTTCCGGATTTATTCGCTTTCGATATCGCTCTTGTCCAGACCGAAGGCCTTGTGCAGCGCCTTGACCGCAAGTTCCATGTGCTTCTCGTCGATGACCACCGAAATCTTGATCTCGGAGGTGGAAACCATACGGATATTGACGTTTTCATCGGCCAGCACACGGAACATCTTGGAAGCCACGCCCGCGTGTGAGCGCATTCCGACCCCCACCAGCGACACCTTGGCGATGTTGTCATCGCCCTTCACCTCGCCCTCACCCAGGTCAGGCAGCACCTGCTCCTGGAGGATCTTCATCGTCTGCTTGTAGTCGCCCTTGGCCACGGTGAAGGTGAAGTCGGTGTAGTCGCCCGCCGGCGCCACGTTCTGCACGATCATGTCGACCTCGATGTTGGCATCGGCGATCGGGCCCAGGATACGCGACGCAACGCCGGGCACATCGGGGGTATTGAGCAGGGTGAGCTTGGCCTCGTTGGCGGTGAAGGCAATACCAGAGATCAGCGGTTCTTCCATGGAGTCCTCGTCTTGGTCGGAGTCAGCAACGATCAGGGTGCCGGGGCCATCCTGGAAACTGGACAGCACGCGCAGCGGAACATTGTATTTGCCGGCGAATTCAACAGCGCGGATCTGCAGCACCTTGGAGCCGAGGCTCGCCAGCTCGAGCATCTCCTCGACGGTGATGGTGTCGAGGCGCTGGGCCTTGGAGCAGACGCGGGGGTCGGTGGTGTAGACGCCGTCGACGTCGGTGTAGATCTGACACTCATCGGCCTTGAGCGCTGCCGCCAGGGCCACACCGGTGGTATCGGAGCCACCGCGACCGAGCGTGGTGATATTACCCTCTTCGTCGACGCCTTGGAAACCGGCGACAACCACCACCTTGTTGTCATCCAGATCCTCGCGCATCTCGTCGGTCTCGATGCGCTGGATGCGTGCCTTGGTATGGGAACTGTCGGTGAGGATGCCCACCTGGGAACCGGTATAGGAGGTCGCCGGTACGCCCAACTTGTGCAGCGCCATGGCCAGCAGCGAGATGGTGACCTGCTCACCGGTGGAGACCAGCATGTCCATCTCCCGGGGTGTCGGCTCGTCGTTGATCTCGTTGGCCAGGCCGATGAGGCGGTTGGTCTCGCCACTCATGGCGGACAGGACGACGACGATCTGATGCCCCTGATCGCGAAAGCCCTTGACCTTCTCAGCCACGGCCTTGATGCGCTCCACGGAGCCCACCGAGGTGCCGCCGAATTTCTGTACGTATAGTGCCATATGCGGTTTTCCCTCGTTTTTCGAGTGTAAGCGCTCAGGGCCGGCGCCGGGGCCGGCCCACGGTATTACTGCAGCCGCTGCTCAAGCCAGGCCGGTACGCTCTGCAGGGCCGCCGGCAGGGCCGCAACGTCGCTACCCCCTGCCTGGGCCATGTCGGCGCGCCCACCGCCCTTGCCGCCCACCTGGGAGGCGACATGGTTGACCAGGTCGCCTGCCTTGACGCGGGAGGTCAGGTCATCGGTGACACCGGCAATCAGGCTCACCTTGCCTGCCTCTTGATCGGCCACGCCGAGCACCACGACACCGGAACCCAGCTTCTGCTTGAGCTGATCGAGCACACCGCGCAACTCCTTGGCTGAGACACCCTTCAGTTGGGTGGCGAGCACCTTGATACCGCCGATCTCGTGGGCCTCACTCAGCATGTCGCTGCCGGCGGCGCTGGCCAGCTTGGCCTTGAGCCGCTCGAGCTCCTTTTCCAGCAAGCGATTGCGCTCGACCAGCGATTCGACGCGCTCTTCGACCTGCTCCGGCTTGGCCTTGAGCCGTTCGCCGATGCGATTGACCCGAGCCTCCTGCTCACGGAACCAGGCGAGCGCCCCCTCGCCGGTGATCGCCTCGATGCGGCGCACCCCCGAGGCGATACCCTGTTCGCTGACGATATGGAAGCAGCCGATGTCGCCGCTGCGGGCCACATGGGTACCGCCGCACAGTTCAATGGAAAAGTCGTCGGCGCCGATGGTCAGCACCCGCACGCTGTCCGCGTACTTGGCCTCGAACAGCGCCGCCGCGCCCTTGTCCTTGGCCTGGTCGAGGGTCATCTGCTCGATCCGGGTGGCCGCATTGGCCAGGATCTGCTCGTTGACCAGTCGTTCCACCTCGGCGAGTTGCTCTGGCGTCATGGCCTCGAAGTGGCTGAAGTCGAAGCGCAGCCGTTCCGGCGTGACCAGCGAGCCCTTCTGCTGGACGTGATCACCCAGCACCAGGCGCAGTGCCTTATGCATCAGGTGGGTTGCGGAGTGGTTGCGGATGGTGGCGCCGCGTAGCCTGGCATCAACCTGAGGACGCACCTCGGCGCCTACGCTGAGGCTGCCCTCGAGCAGCACGCCATGGTGCAGGTGGTGCCCACCCTGTTTCTGGGTATCGGTGACCAGGAAGCGGCTGTTGTCGTCCAGGTGCAGGTAGCCGGTGTCGCCAACCTGGCCGCCGGACTCGCCGTAGAACGGCGTGCGGTCGAGCACCACGAGGCCGCGCTGCTCGGGCTCAAGGCCGGCCAGTGCTTTGCCCTCGCGGTCGACAATCGCGGTGACGGCGGCGCGACCTTCCAGCCTGTCGTAGCCGGTGAATTCGGTTTCACCCTCGAGCTCCAGCGCGGCACTGTAGTCGCAACCAAACTGGCTGGCCGCCCGGGCGCGCTCACGCTGGGCCTCCAGTTCACGCTCGAAGCCCTCGGCGTCGAGGGTCACTCCGCGCTCGCGACAGACATCAGCGGTCAGGTCATAGGGAAAGCCGTAGGTATCGTAGAGCTTGAACACCGTCTCGCCGGAGAGCACGTCGCCCTCCAACGCCTGCAGCGCTTCCTCGAGCAGGCCCATGCCATGCTCCAGGGTGCGGGCGAACTGCTGCTCCTCCTTGAGCAGCACGCGTTCGATCTGATGGCGAGCCTCGCGCAGCTCCGGGTAGGCGTCGCCCATTTCGGCATCCAACGCCCCGACCAGCTTGTGGAAGAAGTCACCCTTGGCACCCAGCTTGTTTCCGTGACGGATGGCCCGGCGGATGATCCGTCTCAGCACATAGCCGCGCCCCTCGTTGGAAGGCAACACGTCGTCGGCAATTAGGAAAGCGCAGGAGCGGATATGGTCGGCGATCACGCGCAGCGACGGGGTGGTAGTATCCGTATGGCCGGTATGCCGAGCCGCCGACTCGAGCAAATTCTGGAAAAGATCGATTTCGTAGTTGGAGTGCACGCCCTGCAGCACCGCGGCCACGCGCTCGAGACCCATGCCGGTATCGATGGAGGGCTTGGGCAACGGGTTCAGGTTGCCCGCCGCATCGCGGTCGAACTGCATGAACACCAGGTTCCAGATCTCGATATAGCGGTCGCCGTCCTCTTCCGGGCTGCCGGGAGGCCCGCCCCACACCTCGGGGCCGTGATCGAAGAATATCTCCGAGCAAGGGCCGCAGGGGCCGGTATCCCCCATCTGCCAAAAGTTGTCTTTTGCGCCGATACGCGCGATGCGCTCATGGGGCACACCGATTTCATCGGCCCAAATGCTGTAGGCCTCATCATCTTCGGTAAATACAGTGACCCAAAGCTTCTCGGCAGGTAGCCCCAGCCGTTCGGTAAGGAAAGTCCAGGCGAAACGGATGGCATCGCGCTTGAAGTAGTCGCCGAAGCTGAAGTTGCCCAGCATCTCGAAGAAGGTGTGGTGTCGGGCGGTATAGCCGACGTTGTCCAGATCATTGTGCTTGCCGCCAGCGCGGACGCAGCGCTGGGATGAGGTCGCGCGCACGTAGGGGCGCGGATCCTGCCCAAGAAAGACGTCCTTGAACGGCACCATGCCGGCGTTGGTGAACAGCAGGGTCGGGTCCGTGCCCGGCACCAGGGAGCTCGACGGCACGATGGTATGTCCGTGCTCCTCGAAGTAACTCAGAAAGGCCTGTCTGATGTCTGCGCTTTTCATGGAATATCCGTGGCGATGAGCATGATGACCCGACGGGCGGGAAAGCGGGTGCGGCCGTCGAAAAAAGGCCGCTGCAGGGGCGCCGTGGCGCGCCGAAGCGCGACCCGGGGCGTTCGCAAAGGGGGGTATTATAGCGTAGTTGTCAAGCGACTGAAGAGTGCAGGCCGAAGCGGCCGTCTCAATCACCATCCCAGGCGTGGGAAAGGGCGTGACGCAGATGCTCGAAATCGAACCCTCGGCTGGCGAGGAAACGCTCCCGCCGCGCGCGCTCACGGGGCGAGTCGCCGGGACCGTCGAAACGCCGTGCCAGTGAGTCACAGGCCAGCGCAAACCAGGCAGTTTCCGCCTCGGCAAAAGCGGCCTCGAGGGTAGCGCGGTCGATACCGCGCCGGGAAAGCTCGCCACGAATCTTCAGTGGCCCTTGGCCCCGGGCCACCCGCGAGCGAAGGAAGCTTTCGGCGAAACGACTATCCGACTGCAGACCCTGCTCGGCCAGGGCATCGAGGCAGTCGTCGATAGCCGCCGTGTCGTGCCCTTTCGCGGCCAACCGCTCCGCCAGCTCGACGCGCGAGTACTCGCGCCGGGCCAGCAGGCGAATGGCGTCCTCCCTGGGGGAGGTGTCGCGATCGCTCGGCGGCTGGCCCAGCATGGCTTAGAGCAAGCTGCCTTCGTCGGCGTCATCGGCCAGCTCGGCGGTGGCCTCCTTCTCCCGGGGCTCTACCGTGGCCAGCAGCTGGCCACGGATCTGGCTTTCGATCTCCTCCATCACCGCCGGGTTGTCCTCGAGGAACTGGGCGGCATTGGCCTTGCCTTGGCCGATCTTGTTGCCCTTGTAGCTGTACCAGGCGCCGGCTTTGTCGACCAAGTTGCACTGCACGCCCAGGTCGACCACTTCTCCGGCGTGATAGATGCCCTTACCGTAGAGGATCTGAAACTCGGCCTGACGAAACGGCGGTGCCACCTTGTTCTTGACCACCTTGACCCGGGTCTCGTTGCCGGTCACCTCGTCGCCCGACTTGACCGAACCGGTACGGCGAATGTCCAGGCGCACGCTGGCGTAGAACTTGAGCGCATTGCCACCGGTGGTGGTTTCCGGCGAGCCGAACATCACGCCGATCTTCATGCGGATCTGGTTGATGAACACCACCATGCAGTTGGCGTTCTTGATATTACCGGTGATCTTGCGCAGGGCCTGGGACATCAGGCGTGCCTGCAGGCCGACGTGGGAGTCGCCCATCTCGCCCTCGATCTCGGCCCGCGGGGTCAACGCCGCCACCGAGTCGATGACGATCACGTCGACCCCGCCGGAGCGCACCAGCATGTCGCAGATCTCCAGCGCCTGTTCGCCGGTATCGGGCTGCGAGACCAGCAGGTCGTCGAGGTTGACCCCGAGCTTCTCGGCGTAGCTGGGGTCGAGTGCATGCTCGGCATCGATGAAGGCGCAGGTCTTGCCCTGCTTCTGGGCCTGGGCAATCACCGAGAGGGTCAGCGTCGTCTTGCCCGAGGATTCCGGCCCGAAGATCTCGACGACCCGCCCCAGCGGCAGGCCGCCGATGCCCAGGGCGATATCCAGGCCCAGGGAGCCGGTCGACACCGATGGCATGATCACCCGGGGCGTATCACCCAGCCGCATCACGGTACCCTTGCCGAACTGGCGCTCGATCTGAGAAAGGGCGGCATTCAATGCCTTTGTACGGTTGTCTTCCTGTGCCATGTAGCGCTCCTCGTAGAACTCGTCTGCAGAAATTCGGTTGCTCAACACTTGCTCAACACTTGCTCAACACTTGCTCAACAACCGGAATGGCGGACGAAACCGTTAGGGGGTCGCCCGGACACTGTATGGTTGGACAGTAGTATGGCGAAAAAATCGCCGCTCGCCAAGCGTGGCACCTACGTGGCCGCGATATAACTTGCCTCGATATAACGGATCAGGCCGACAATGGCGTCGCGTACTGCACGCTCACGCACCGCCCCGCGGTCCCCGGGATAGTGCAGCCGCTCGGCCTGCTGTCGCTCGGCATCCCCCCAGGCCAGCCACACGGTGCCCACCGGCTTGTCCGGCGAACCACCGTCCGGGCCGGCCACGCCGCTGATCGCCACGCCGAGCGGCGCACCGCTTTCGCGACAAGCGCCAGCAACCATTGCCTCTACCACATCGCGGCTCACCGCACCGTGCTCGGCGATGGTCGCCTCGGGCACGCCGAGCAGGCGAGCCTTGGCGGCGTTGGAGTAGGTCACGTAACCGGTCTCGAAGTAGTTGGAGCTGCCGGCAACGGCCGTGATAGCGCTGGCGACCCCCCCGCCGGTACAGGATTCGGCAACCGTCACGCTCAAACCCTGCTCCCGGCAGCAGCGCCCGAGGCGTTCGGCAAGGGTGATCAGGTCGAGGTTCGCCAGGCTGGCAGCGCGATGAGACATGGTGTCGCTCCTTCGAGGTGGTGATCAGCCCCTGACGCCGACCGCGCGTAAGGATAGACTTTTGCGTACAATAGCGGCTTTGTTCGCGATATGCAGGCCGTGGCACGATCGCCACGTCATAGCCCCGGAAACGACCGCTCAGCACAGGACCCCCATGTCACAGGCCAGCGCCCAGCATACTCCGATGATGGCCCAATATCTGAAGATCAAGCGCGAGCATCCCGAGGTGCTGCTCTTCTATCGAATGGGCGATTTCTACGAGTTGTTCTTCGACGATGCCAGGCGCGCCGCGGCGCTGCTCGATATCACCCTGACCCAGCGCGGCCAGTCGGCAGGCAAGCCGATTCCCATGGCCGGCGTACCCTACCATAGCGCCGAAGGCTACCTCGCCCGCCTGGTCAAGGCCGGCGAGTCGGTGGCGATCTGCGAACAGTTCGGCGACCCGGCCGCCAGCAAGGGCCCGGTCGAGCGCAAGGTGGTGCGCATCGTCACCCCCGGGACCCTCTACGACGAGGCGCTGCTCGATGCTCGTCGCGACAACCTGCTGGTGGCCGTGCATACCCTGGGTACCTGTTGGGGATTAGCCTGGCTGGAGCTTTCCAGCGGCCGCTTCAGCGTGCTCGAGGTGGAAGGCGAGAGCGAGATGCTGGCCGAGCTTCAGCGCCTCGACCCTGCCGAGCTACTGGTGCCGGAGAGCCTGATCCTGCCGCCGTCCCTCGAGGGGCGTCGTGGCCTGCGCCGCCAGAGCGACTGGCTGTTCGACCTCGATGGCGCCACCCGCGCCCTGTGCGACCAGTTCCAGTGCCAGGACCTTCGCGGCTTCGGCTGCGCCCACTTCAAGGCCGCCATTACCGCTGCCGGCGTGCTGATCGAGTACGCCCGGGACACCCAGCGCTCGCGCCTGCCCCACGTCACGGCGCTGGGCGTGGAAAGCCGGGACGACGCCGTGGTGATCGATGCCGCCAGCCGTCGCAACCTGGAGATCGATACCAATCTTGGCGGCACCGCCGACAACACCCTGGCCAGCATACTCGACACCAGCGCCACCGCCATGGGCTCGCGACTGCTCAAACGCTGGCTCAACCGCCCGCTGCGTGACCGCACCCTTGTTCAGAATCGCCAGGCGGCGGTCGCCCTGCTGCTCGACCAGGAGGCCTTCGCTACGCTGCGCGAGCTGCTCAAGGCCATCGGCGACGTGGAGCGCATCCTGGCCCGGGTGGCGCTCTACAGCGCCCGGCCCCGGGACCTGGCACGGCTGCGCGACGCCCTGCTCGCGCTCCCGGCGCTGCAGCAGGAGCTGAGTGCCTTCAGCGACGGCACCGCCCTGGACCATCTTCAGCACCATATCCGCCCCTATCCCGAACTGGCCGACACCCTGAGCCGCGGCTTGATGGACAACCCGCCGGTGGTGATCCGTGAGGGCGGCGTGATCCGCAAGGGGTACGACGATGAGCTTGACGAGTACCGCGGCCTGGCCGAACACGCCGGCGACTACCTGATCAAGCTGGAGCTCCGGGAGCGTGAACGTACCGGCCTTGCCGGCCTCAAGGTGGGCTACAACCGGGTACACGGCTACTATATCGAGATCCCCCGCGCCCAGGCCCAGGAAGCCCCGGTCGACTATATCCGCCGCCAGACACTGAAGAATGCCGAGCGCTTCATCATTCCCGAACTCAAGGAGTTTGAGGACAAGGCGCTGTCGGCCAAGTCACGCGCCCTGGCCCGGGAGAAGCTGCTCTACGAGAGCCTGCTTGATGCGCTGAATGCCGAGCTGGGGGAGCTTCAGGCCACTGGTCAGGCACTCGCGGCGCTGGATGTGCTGGCCACCTTTGCCGAGCGCGCCCAGGCGCTCGGCTTCGAGCGCCCACGGCTGCTCGAAACCCCCGGCATCGAGATTCGGGGCGGTCGACACCCGGTCGTGGAACAGGTCAGCGATGCGCCCTTTGTGCCCAACGACCTGATGCTGGACGACAATCGCAGGATGCTGATCATCACCGGCCCCAACATGGGCGGCAAGTCCACCTACATGCGCCAGGCGGCACTGATCACCCTGCTGGCCCATACCGGCAGCTTCGTCCCCGCCGACGCGGCTAATGTCGGCCCCGTGGATCGCATCTTTACCCGCATCGGCTCCAGCGACGACCTCGCCGGGGGCCGCTCGACCTTCATGGTGGAGATGACCGAGACCGCCAGCATCCTGCACAATGCCACCGAGCAGAGCCTGGTTCTGATGGACGAGATCGGACGGGGCACCAGCACCTTCGACGGCCTGTCGCTGGCCTGGGCCAGCGCCGAGCACCTGACCCGGAGCCGGGCCTTCACGCTGTTCGCCACCCACTACTTCGAGATGACGGCCCTGGCCGAGCAGGCAGAGGGAGTGGCCAATGTCCACCTAACCGCCGCCGAGCACCGCGACGGCATCGTATTCATGCATCGGGTGGAAGACGGCCCCGCCAGCCAAAGCTACGGCCTCCAGGTAGCTCAGTTGGCCGGCGTTCCGCAGGGGGTGATCGCCCGAGCCCGTGAGAAGCTGGCACAGTTGGAGCAGCAGGAGGTCGACCAGGGCAGCCGCCTGCCGCTGTGCAACAGCGGCGAGCCGACTCCGCTGCAGACCGACCTATTCGCCACTGCGCCGCATCCGCTGATCGAGGCATTGGCGGGCCTGGAGCCCGACGAGCTGACCCCGCGCCAGGCGCTGGAATTGCTCTATGAATGGCGCGAGCGGGTCTAGTCGGCTTGCCCCCGCCGCGACGCATGACTAGAATGAAGCGTTCCTCCAAACATCGATTATATAAAACCTCTTTTTTATAACCATCAGGCCTATTGCCCTGATGCTCAATCACCACCAGACCGGGCACCGCAAGACCCGGCCCCGAGGAGGGAGACAGGCATGACATTTGTCGTCACCGAAAACTGCATCAAGTGCAAGTACACCGACTGTGTCGAAGTCTGCCCGGTGGACTGTTTCTACGAAGGCCCCAACTTCCTGGTCATCCACCCGGACGAGTGCATCGACTGCGCCCTGTGCGAGCCAGAATGCCCGGCAGAAGCCATCTTCGCCGAAGACGAGTTGCCGGAGGGGCAGGAGGAGTTCATTGCCATCAATGCCGAACTTTCCGAGGTCTGGCCCAACATTGCGGAAAAGCAGGATCCGCCGGCCGACGCCGAAGAGTGGGATGGCAAGCCGGGCAAGCTGCAGCACCTGGAGCGCTGAATCGCACGCACAAGAAAACGCCGGACGCTGATGACGTTCGGCGTTTTCCTTTTCAAGGCACCATGAAAACCACGCACCATGAAAACCACGCACCATGAAAACCACGCATGGAAAAGGCGACCCGCAGGTCGCCCGGCTCCCAGCGGTTCCAATGAACGGGTCCCTCCGTCCGAATTCCTCGTGGTAACGTCCCTGCCCAGAGGCGACGTCCTGTCGCACCGAGCGCACCACCGTTAACGCATCCCGTTTTGCATCCTGCCGGAGAGCTCTCCCGCTCTACCTCGTCCCACGCACATTGTGGCACCTCCCC
The DNA here is from genome assembly GCF_003339685.1 of Halomonas sp. DQ26W. Taxonomy (GTDB): domain Bacteria; phylum Pseudomonadota; class Gammaproteobacteria; order Pseudomonadales; family Halomonadaceae; genus Halomonas. Next base: position 84,725 of record NZ_QPKI01000001.1, read on the forward strand.
ACGGGGACGCAACTGCACCCAGCAACTGATCCTAACTTAACTTTTGATTACCTTCTGGAAAATTATTCTTTTAAAACAGTAGCATAAAAAAAGACCGACGCAACCGCGCCGGCCATATTGCCCCAAATCAAGCTTAGAACGTCGGCTTAATGTAGGTAATTTCCTACAAACCGTGTAGTTAATGTCGTCGGCCAGTAGCTCAATAGAGCGCGCTGGCGGCGTCGCTCACTGCCCCTTGATGGCGGCACGCCCCGGGTACACGACCTGCTCACCCAACTGCTGCTCGATCACCAGCAGTCGGTTGTACTTGGCCACGCGGTCGGAACGGCACAGCGAGCCAGTCTTGATCTGACCTGCCGCGGTGCCAACGGCCAGGTCGGCGATCGTGGTGTCCTCGGTCTCGCCGGAGCGATGGGAAATGACGGCGGTGAAACCGGCGTCCTGGGCCATCCTGATGGCATCCAGGGTCTCGGAGAGCGAGCCGATCTGGTTGAACTTGATCAGGATGGAGTTGCCGATCTTCTCATCGATGCCGCGCTTGAGAATCCGGGTATTGGTGACGAAGAGATCGTCGCCAACCAGCTGCACCTTGTCGCCCAGCTTGTCGGTGAGCGCCTTCCAGCCATCCCAGTCGGACTCGTCCATGCCGTCCTCGATGGAAACGATGGGATAGTCGTCACACAGCCCGGCGAGGTAGTCGACGAAGCCTGCCGCATCAAATGACTGTCCCTCCCCAGCCAGGTTGTACTGACCATCCTTGTAGAACTCAGAGGAGGCACAATCCAGCGCCAGGGTGATGTCCTCGCCCAGGGTATAGCCGGCATCCGCCACGGCCTGCTTGATGACTGCCAACGCCTCGGCATTGGAGGCCAGGTTGGGGGCGAAACCGCCTTCGTCGCCCACCGCCGTGGAAAGCCCTCGGGCGGACAGCACTTTCTTGAGGGCGTGGAATATCTCGGCCCCCATGCGCAGCCCTTCACGGAAGGTCGCCGCGCCCACCGGCTGAATCATGAATTCCTGAATATCGACATTGTTGTCGGCATGCTCGCCACCGTTGATGATATTCATCATCGGCACCGGCATGCTGTAGCGGCCAGGCTGGCCGTAGAGCTCGGCGATATGCGCATAGAGCGGTACACCCTTGGCATTGGCGGCCGCCTTGGCTGCGGCCAGCGACACGGCCAGGATGGCATTGGCGCCAAGCGAGGCCTTGTTGTCGGTCCCGTCCAGCGCGAGCATGGCATTATCCAGGCCTCGCTGATCCCGAGCATCGATGCCCACCAGCTTGCTACGAATCGCACCATTGACCGCTTCGACGGCTTTCAGCACGCCCTTGCCCAGGTAGCGTGCCTTGTCGCCATCGCGCAGCTCCAGGGCCTCGCGTGAACCGGTGGAGGCACCACTGGGCGCACAGGCCACACCCACCGCACCGCTCTCCAGCCGCACTTCGGCCTGCACAGTGGGGTTGCCACGGGAGTCGAGCACCTCGAGGGCAAGGATATCGGCAATCTTGGTCATCGTGTGTCGTCCTATTCTTATGAATCAGTCTTATGAATCAGCGTTGAGTGAGTCAGTTGGTCAGTGAATGAGTATCAGGTGATATCCAGCGCAGGGTAGCCCTTGACCATGTCATCGATGGCCTTGAGCTGCGCCAGGAAGGGCTCGAGCCGGTCCAGGGGCAGCGCACAGGGCCCATCGCACTTGGCGTTGTCCGGGTCCGGGTGCGCTTCCAGGAAGAGGCCGGCCAGGCCCACGGCCACGCCGGCCCGGGCCAGCTCGCCAACCTGTTCGCGACGGCCTCCGGCGCTGTCCGCCCGGCCGCCCGGCCGCTGCAGGGCGTGGGTCACATCGAAGAAGACCGGATAACCGGTCTCCTTCATATCACCAAAACCAAGCATATCAACCACTAGATTGTTATACCCGAAGCTCGATCCGCGTTCGCAAAGTAACAATTTCGCATTGCCGGCCTCTTCGCACTTCCTGATGATATGCCGCATCTCATGGGGCGCCAGGAACTGCGGTTTCTTGAGGTTGATCACCGCCCCGGTTTCGGCCATGGCAACCACCAGGTCGGTCTGGCGGGCAAGGAAAGCCGGAAGTTGGATGATATCGGCCACCTCGGCTGCGGGCGCGGCCTGCCACGGTTCGTGCACGTCGGTGATGATGGGCACGTCAAAGCGCGACTTTACCTCGGCCAATATCTCCAAGCCCTTTTCCAGGCCCGGGCCACGAAAGGAGTGGATCGAGCTGCGGTTGGCCTTGTCGAAACTGGCCTTGAACACGAAGGGGATACCCAGGCGACCGGTCACCTCGACGTAGGTTTCGGCCACTTCCAGGGCCAGCTCGCGGGACTCCAACACGTTCATGCCGCCGAGCAGCATGAGCGGCAACGCATTACCGGCCCGAAGGCCGGCAACATCGATGATGCGCTGTACGTATGTCATGGACACTCCTTTGCCCCTCAGCCTTGTGGCTGCGCCTGGGCCTGTTGCCGTGCACGCACGTTCTTGTGCTCCAGCGCCGCATTGATGAAGCCGGTGAACAGCGGGTGGCCATCGCGGGGGGTGGAGGTAAATTCCGGATGGAACTGGCAGGCCACGTACCAGGGGTGGTCGGGCAGCTCGATCATCTCCACCAGGGAGTTGTCGACGCTCTTGCCGGAAACCACCAGTCCCGCCTGCTCCAGCTCATCGATGAACTGGTTGTTGACCTCGAAGCGATGGCGATGACGCTCGACGATCTCGTCGGCGCCATAGGCCTCACGAGCCTTGGTGCCTGTTCTCAGATGGCAGGCCTGGCCGCCAAGGCGCATGGTGCCGCCCAGATCCGATGCCGCGTCACGCAGCTCGATCTTGCCTTCGGCATTGAGCCACTCGGTGATCAGGCCGACGACCGGATGCTGAGTGTCGTGGGTGAACTCGGTGGAATTGGCGTCTTCCCAGCCGGCTACATGCCGGGCGTATTCGATCACCGCCACCTGCATGCCGAGGCAGATGCCGAGGTAGGGAATGCCGTTCTCCCGGGCAAAGCGGGCCGTGGCGATCTTGCCCTCGACGCCGCGCTCGCCGAAGCCGCCGGGCACCAGGATGGCGTCCTTGCCCGCCAGGCGCTCAGTGCCGTGGCGCTCGATATCTTCGGAGTCGATGTAGTCGACGTTGACCTTGACCCGGGTCTGGATGCCGGCATGGATCAGCGCCTCGTTGAGCGACTTATAGGCGTCGAGCAGCTCCATGTACTTGCCGACCATGGCGATGTTGATCGACTTGAGCGGATTGAGCTTGGCGTCGAGTACATGGACCCACTCGGTGAGATCGGCGTCTTGTGCCTCCAGGCGCAGCTTGTCGCAGACGATCTCGTCGAGACCGCGCTCATGAAGCATCAGCGGGATGCGATAGATGGTATCGGCATCCTGCAAAGGAATGACAGCGCGCTCCTCGACGTTAGTGAACAGCGCAATCTTGCGACACTCCGTCTCCTCTAGCTCGACTTCGCTGCGGCAGATCAGGATGTCCGGCTGGATACCGATGGAACGCAGTTCCTTGACACTGTGCTGGGTCGGCTTGGTCTTGGTCTCGCCCGCCGTCTTGATGTAGGGCACCAGCGTCAAGTGCATGAAGATCGCCCGGCTCGCGCCCAGCTCGCTACGGATCTGGCGGATCGACTCGAGGAATGGCAGCGACTCGATGTCGCCCACCGTACCGCCAATTTCCACCAGCGCCACGTCGAAGCCCTCGCCGCCGGCATAGACGCGGCGCTTGATCTCGTCGGTGATGTGCGGGATCACCTGAACGGTGCCGCCCAGGTAGTCGCCACGGCGTTCGCGGCGCAGAACGTGCTCGTAGACGCGACCGGTGGTGAAGTTGTTGCCCTGAGTCATCTTGGTACGAATGAAGCGCTCGTAGTGGCCCAGGTCCAGGTCGGTCTCGGCCCCATCCTCGGTGACGAAGACTTCGCCGTGCTGGAAGGGGCTCATGGTGCCCGGATCCACGTTGATGTACGGATCGAGCTTGAGCATGGTGACCTTGAGGCCGCGCGCCTCGAGAATCGCCGCCAGCGAGGCCGATGCGATGCCCTTGCCGAGAGAGGACACAACGCCGCCGGTCACGAAGATATATCGTGTCATGGAGAACCTGTCGATACGTGATCATGAGGCGCGGCAGGAAGCTGCGCCAGGATGGGACGACAGACTAGCAGATTACGACCAATGGCTCAATTTTGGCCAGGCCATAGGAGGCCATACAGGAGCAGGGCTGGCTAGCGAAGCGACTTCGCAAGGACGCTGACAGAGAGCGAAGCGACTAGCGGCGATCGACAGGGATGTCGATCGAGGGCCGGCAAGAGGGACCTTGTTCCGGCCCGACGCGTAAGTCGCAAGCGAAATGTCAGGGTTTCGTCCTTGTGCGTCGCGAGTCTGCCAGTGCTGCTCCGGTGGCCAGCACCCGCGGCTGTTCCGGCGACAGGCCTTCGCGGAGGCGCTGTAAACCCCTCCCGGGGCGCTACTTTTGCCTTCCCTGGCAAAAGACCTCCGCCCCGTCCCCGGCGCCGCTTACCCTTGATGGAGCGGCAAGGTTGGCAAGCGAGCCGGGAAGCCGCCGCGCCCGCCTTAAACCTTCAAATAGTCGAGGATGCCCTCGCCGGCCTGGCGCCCTTCATGGATGGCGGTGACCACCAGGTCGGAGCCGCGCACCATGTCGCCACCGGCGAAGATCTTCTCGTTGGCGGTCTGGAAGGCGTAGGTGCCATGCTCGGGCGCCAGCACCCGCCCGCGCTCGTCGAGCTCGATGCCCGCGGGCTCGAACCAGGGCGAGGGGCTCGGCTGGAAGCCGAAGGCGATGACCACGGCATCGGCCAGCAGGATCTCCTCGGAGCCCGGCACGACCTCGGGACGCTGGCGACCGTTCTCATCGGGCTCGCCGAGGCGGGTGCGTACCACCTTCACGCCCTCCACCTGGCCCTCGCCGACCACTGCCACCGGCTGGCGGTTGAACAGGAACTCAACGCCTTCCTCGCGGGCATTCTTCACCTCGCGCTTGGAGCCCGGCATGTTCTCCTCGTCACGCCGGTAGGCGCAGGTCACCGTCGCGGCGTTCTGGCGAATTGCCGTGCGGTTGCAGTCCATGGCGGTATCGCCGCCGCCCAGCACCACCACCTTCTTGCCTTCCAACGAGACGTAGTCGGCTGGGTCCTTCTCGAAGCCGAGGCAGTGATTGACGTTGGCGATCAGGTAGTCGAGCGCCTTGTGCACGCCGGGCAGTTCCTCGCCTGGGAAGCCGCCGGCCATGTACTTGTAGGTACCCATGCCGAGGAAGACCGCATCGTACTCTGCGAGCAATGTCTCGAAGTCGATGTCGCGGCCGATCTCGGTATTGAGGCGGAACTCGATGCCCATCTCCTCGAATACCGCGCGACGCCGCTCCATCACCGTTTTCTCGAGTTTGAACTCGGGAATGCCGAAGGTCAGCAGACCTCCGATCTCGGGGTACTTGTCGAAGACCACCGGCTTGACGCCGCTGCGCACCAGGATATCGGCACAGCCCAGCCCCGCCGGGCCGGCGCCGATGATCGCCACCTTCTTGTCGGTCCACTCAACCTGGGACATGTCGGGACGCCAGCCCATGGCGAAGGCGGTATCGGTGATGTACTTCTCCACCGAGCCGATGGTCACCGCACCGAAGCCGTCGTTGAGAGTGCAGTCCCCCTCGCACAGGCGATCCTGCGGACACACCCGGCCACACACCTCGGGCAGGGTATTGGTCTTGTGCGACAACTCCGCCGCCTCGAGGATGTTGCCCTCCGCCACCAGCTGCAGCCAGTTGGGAATGTAGTTGTGTACCGGGCACTTCCACTCGCAGTAGGGATTGCCGCAATGCAGACAGCGATGCGCTTGACTTGCCGCCTCCTGGGGCTTGTACGGCTCGTAGATCTCGCCGAACTCGCGCGCACGAGTGCGAGCATCCTTTTTCTGCGGGTCCTGGCGACCCACGTCGATGAACTGGAAGTCGTTATTGGTCAAACGATTGGCCATGTCTTGTCTCCTGGGAAATCCGGCTTACTCGGGGCGCCTGCGTGATTCGTCGAGCAGGCTTCCCAGGCTCGCGGCCTTGGGCTTGACCAGCCAGAAATGACGCACGTAGTCGCTGAAATCGTCGAGTAGCTCGCGCCCCCGGGCGGACCCGGTCTCGGCAACGAACTCCTCGATGACTTCCCGCAGGTGACGCCGATAGGCCTCCATGGCCTCGGTATTGACGCGGTGGATTTCCACCAGCTCATGGTTGTAGCGATCGACGAAGGAGCGGTCTTCATCGAGCACGTAGGCGAAACCGCCGGTCATGCCGGCGCCGAAGTTGACGCCGGTCTCGCCCAACACGCAGATCATGCCGCCTGTCATGTACTCACAGCAGTGGTCGCCGGCACCTTCGATCACCGCATGGGCACCGGAGTTGCGCACGCCGAAGCGCTCACCGGCGGTGCCAGCGGCGAACAACCTGCCGCCGGTGGCACCGTACAGGCAGGTATTGCCGATGATGGCGGTCTCGTGGCTGGCGAAACGGCTACCGCGCGGCGGCACGATGACCACCCTGCCGCCGTTCATGCCTTTTCCGACGTAGTCGTTGGCATCGCCCTCGAGGTAGAGGTTGAGGCCGCGCGCGTTCCACACCCCGAAGCTCTGGCCGGCCACGCCCTCGAAGCGCAGCGTGATTGGGTCATCCTCGAGCCCGGCCTCACCGTATTGCTTGGCCACCGCACCCGAGGAGAGCGCCGGCACCGAGCGGTCGCAGTTGGTGATGGTGAAAGCGAACTCGCCGCCGCTCCTGTCGGCGATGGCCTGCTCGATGGCTCCCAGCACCTCCTGATTCTTGGCACCCGGATCATGGGGTACGTTGCGGCTGACCTGGCAGAACTGCGGTGCCTCCGCCGGCACGAAGTCGTTGCCAAGCAGACCCGAGAGGTCGAGCTTGCGCTGGGAAGGAGTCGCGCCTTCCAGCACCTCGAGCAAGTCGGTTCGGCCTATAAGGTCGGTCAGCCGACGCACGCCCAACATCGCCAGCAGTTCACGCACCTCATCGGCGATGAAGCGGAAGTAGTTCTTGACCATGTCCACGGTGCCGCGGAAATGCTCATCACGCAGATACTGGTGCTGGGTGGCGACACCGGTGGCACAGTTGTTGAGGTGGCAGATGCGCAGGTACTTGCAGCCCAGCGCCACCATCGGCGCGGTGCCGAAGCCGAAGCTCTCGGCGCCGAGGATCGCCGCCTTGACCACATCGAGACCGGTCTTGAGGCCGCCATCGGTCTGCAGGCGAATCTTGTCGCGCAGGCCGTTGATGCGCAGCGCCTGGTGCACCTCCGGCAGACCCAGCTCCCAGGGGGAGCCAGCGTGCTTGATCGAGGTCAGCGGGCTCGCCGCAGTGCCGCCATCGTAGCCCGACACGGTAATCAGGTCGGCATAGGCCTTGGCCACGCCGGTGGCAATGGTGCCGATGCCGGGCTCGGAGACCAGCTTCACCGACACCTGCGCTTCCGGGTTGACCTGTTTGAGGTCGAAGATCAGCTGCGCCAGGTCCTCGATGGAGTAGATGTCGTGGTGCGGCGGCGGCGAGATCAGCGTCACGCCGGGCACCGAGTAGCGCAGCCGGGCGATCAAATCATTGACCTTGCCGCCGGGTAGCTGGCCGCCCTCGCCGGGCTTGGCACCCTGGGCTACCTTGATCTGCAGTACATCGGCGTTGACCAGATAGGCCGGGGTGACGCCGAAGCGACCGGAGGCGATCTGCTTGATCTTGGAGGAGCGGATGGTGCCGTAGCGTGCCGGATCCTCGCCTCCCTCGCCGGAGTTGGAGCGCCCACCGGCCTCGTTCATGGCCTGAGCCAACGCCTCGTGAGCCTCGGGCGACAAGGCGCCCAGCGACATGCCGGCGCTGTCGAAACGCGGCAGCAGCTCTTCGACCGTTTCCACTTCGGAAAGCGCAAGTGGCGACTCGGACGACTTGAGCCTGAGCAGGTCGCGCAGGGTGGCGGCCGGACGCTCGTTGACCAGCGCGGCGAATTTCTTCCACTTGGCGTAGTCGCCCTCCTGCACGGCTTCCTGCAGCGACTTGATCACGTCCGGGTTGTAGGCGTGATACTCGTGGTCATGCACATACTTCATCAGGCCGCCCTGGGAAATGCCCTTGCGCGGCGTCCAGGCATCCCTCGCCAGCAGCTCCTGCTGCAACTGCAGCTCGGCGAAACCGGCACCTTCGATGCGCGAGGCCATGCCGCTGAAGCACAGGCCCATCACCTCGGAGTGCAACCCCACCGCTTCGAAAAGCTGGGAGCCGCGATAGGAGGCCAGCGTCGAGATACCCATCTTGGAGAGAATCTTGTAAAGGCCCTTCTGCATCCCCTTGCGATAGTTCTCGCGGGCATCGGCCGGGTTGCCGGTCAGCTCGCCGGTGCGATGCATATCGGCCATGACCTGGTAGGCGAGCCACGGGAAGACCGCGGTGGCACCTACACCGAACAGCACCGCCATCTGGTGAGCATCGCGGGCATAACCGGTCTCGACCACGATGTTGGCACGCGGGCGCAGTGCCAGCCTGCCAAGATGGTGATGCACGGCACCGACGGCCAGGGCCGCATGGATCGGCAGTTGACCCTTGCCGAGACTGGCATCGGAAAGCACCAGAAGCACCTTTCCGTCGCGCACCGCGGCCTCGGCCTGACGGCACAGTTCGACGAGTGCCGCCTTGAGTCCAACCCGTTCAGGATCATAGCCCAGCATGAGCTTGTGGCTAGCGAAGGTCGGGTCATCCTGCTCGACCAGCGCAGTGAACTTGCGCGGCGACAGCACCGGCGTGGTGAGGATGATGCGATGTGCGTGCTCCGGCGTGGCCCTGAAAACATTGAGCTCAGGCCCAATGCAGGTTTCCAGCGACATCACGATCGCTTCACGCAGCGGGTCGATGGCCGGATTGGTGACCTGGGCGAACTTCTGGCGGAAGTAGTCGGTCAGTAGCCGATGCTTGCGCGACAGCACCGCCATGGGTGTGTCGTCGCCCATCGAGCCCACCGCTTCCTGGCCACTCTCGGCCAAGGGGCGCAGCACCTGGTCGCGTTCCTCGAAGGTGACCTGGAACATCTTCTGCCAGGTCTTGACCGCATCGCTGTCCATGTTCTGGAAGCTGGCAAGCTCGGTCAGCGCCGACTCCAGGTAGTGGGCCTCCTCCTTCAGCCAGCGCTTGTAGGGATAGGCGGACTTGAGACGCTCGTCGATATCCTCGGTGTGAAGCACTTCGCCAGTCTGAGTATCCACGGCGAGTATCTGACCCGGCCCCACCCGCCCCTTGGCCACGACGTCTTCCGGCTTGTAGGCATAGGTGCCGATCTCCGAGGCCAGGGTGATGTAGCCGTTCTTGGTGATGACCCAGCGCGCCGGACGCAGGCCGTTGCGGTCGAGCATGCAGACCGCCTGTCGCCCGTCGGTCATGACGACGCCGGCGGGACCGTCCCAGGGCTCCATATGCATGGAGTTGTATTCGTAGAAGGCACGCAACTCACCGCCCATGGTTTCCATGTTCTGCCAGGCTGGCGGCACCATCATGCGCACCGCCCGATGCAGCTCCATGCCACCCATCAGCAGGACCTCTAGCATGTTATCCATGCTAGAGGAGTCGGAGCCGACAGTGTTGACGATCTCGTCCAGCTCGGCGATATCGGGCAGCCGCTCGTTGACGAAATTATCCTTGCGCGAGTTGGCCCAGCCGCGGTTGGCCTCGATGGTGTTGATCTCACCGTTGTGAGCCAGCATGCGAAACGGCTGCGCCAAGGGCCAGCGCGGTGCCGTATTGGTCGAGAAGCGCTGGTGAAAGACGCAGATGGCCGTTTCCAGGCGCTCATCGCCCAAGTCATGATAAAAAGTCGGCAGGTCCACCGGCATCACCAGTCCCTTGTAGGAGACCACCTCGGCGGAGAGCGAACAGACGTAGAAGTCTTCCTCGTCGCGCAGCATCTGCTCGGCACGGCGGCGGGCCATGAACAGATCGACATCGAAGCGCTCGGGATCGCTCTGCTTGCCCGGTTCGACGAACAGGTGGCGAATGCGCGGAAGGCACGCCAGCGCCATGGGGCCGCAAAAGGACGGATCCACCGGTACGTCGCGCCAGCCCCGAATGACCAGGCCGCAGGCACGCAATTCGCCCTCGAGGATGCCGCGAGCCCGGGCCTCCTTGGCATCATCGTCGGGCAGGAAGATCGCGCCGACGGCAAAGCGTTCGCCCAGGGTGACGCCGAGCGCCTCCGCTGCCGCCTCACGCATGAAGGCACTCGGCATCTTCAACAGCAGGCCACAGCCATCGCCGGTCTTGCCATCGGCGGCGATACCGCCGCGATGGGTCATGCAGGTCAGGGACTCGATAGCCGTCCTGAGCAGGTCATGGCTAGCCTGCCCTTCCATGTGGGCGATCAGGCCGAAGCCACAGTTGTCGCGGAACTCACCAGGATGATGAAGACCTCTGTTCATGGGCGTGCCTCAAAAAAGACTATTGACTTAACAGCAGTAGATTTATATTTTGGATGGTTTTTTAATTATTGTGCCCGAAAAACGGTGCACTGCTGTCGCGAGAAAAAGGACGCCCAGCATAGACATCCCGGGCCATGACACGCAATTCCCGCCCACTTTCTGCTCAATGAAAAAGCCCGCCAAATCCGCAACTTGACCGGTGACAGTGCAAGAAAAAATCCAGCAGCTCAATGACTTGCACTTGCCATAAACGCTTTTCAAACGACATGATTCAAAATACTAGACTTTAGTCTAACATGGCGCTTTTTGCCCATACCGATGCTGCATGAGGCATGCAGATTTATCTGCATTCGGCATAATGATCAGACGCCAGAAACGACGACGCCCGTCGGGGACGGGCGTCGCTGACTCGGCGCCAGACGAATCGTTGTGCCTTTATTCAGGCCTGGAAGATATTCGGGCCTGGAAGAAACGGAGAGCCAGGGGGCTGTCAGCGGCGCGGGAAGGCGGTCAGCAATTCCGCCAGCAGCTCAGGGGGCGTCTCGTCGTGCACCCGGGCGTCGCCCAGTGCAGCCAGGAGGATCAGGCGCAGACGGCTGTCGATATTCTTCTTGTCCAACCGCATGAGGGCGAGAAAATCCTCGGCAGACATATCCGCCGGCGCCGACAGCGGCAGCCCGGCTGCCTCGATGACGGCGGCGATACGCGCCACTTCCGGCGCGGAAAGCCAGCCAAGGCGCTGTGACAGCTCGACTGCCATCAGCATGCCGGCACCCACGGCCTCGCCGTGGAGCCAGTTGCCATAGCCCTGGTGAGCCTCGATGGCATGGCCGAAGGTGTGCCCCAGGTTGAGCAAGGCACGAACCCCCTGCTCGGTCTCGTCCTCGGCAACAATCTCGGCCTTGATCGTGCAGCTTCGCTCGATGGCCTGGGTCAACGCCGCCGCATCCAGGTCACGCAGCGCCGACATGTTCTCCTCCAGCCAACCAAGGAAGCCGGCATCGCGGATCAGGCCATACTTGATCACCTCGGCCAGGCCCGCCGAAAGCTCCCGTGGCGGCAGGGTCAGCAGGGTATCGGTATCGATGAGCACCGCCTGCGGCTGCCAGAAGGCGCCGATCATGTTCTTGCCACGCGAGTGGTTCACGCCGGTCTTGCCGCCTACCGAGGAGTCGACCTGGGAAAGCAGGGTGGTCGGCACCTGGATGAAGGCCACACCACGCTGATAGCAGGCAGCCGCAAAGCCGACCATGTCACCGATCACCCCGCCACCCAGGGCGATAAGCGTACAGCGGCGATTGAATCCGGCCGCCAGCAGGGCGTCCCAGATCCGGCTCACGCTTTCCAGCGTCTTGGTCGCCTCGCCATCGGGCAACACCAGCTCCTCGACCTCGAGCCCCTCGGGGAGCCCTTGGCGACAGCGCGCGAGATAACGCGGCGCCACTGTCTCGTTGGTCACGATCATCACCTGGCTGCCGGCCAGATAGGGTGACAGCAAGGTGGCATCGCCCAGCATGCCGGGGCCGATATGGATGGGGTAGCTGCGCTCTCCCAGCGCGACCTGGAGACTGCGCTGGGGAGCAGGGGATGGCATCAGGGTCATGGGCGTCAGGCCTTGGCTTGAAGGGGGTCGACCAGCCGCTGGATGCGACGCACGATCTCGTTTACCACGGCGCGTGGGCTACGCCGGTCGGTGCGCACCACGACATCGGCAGTGGCACGATAGAGTGGATCTCTCAGCTCAAACATCTCGCGCAGGGTCGCTTCCCGGTCGGGACGCTGCAAGAGGGGGCGATTACGGTCCTTGGCCACCCGCCTGAGCTGTTGCTCGACGGTGGTGAACAGGTAGACCACAGTGCCCCGTTCGCGCAACCGGCGGCGGTTCTCCTCGCTCAGCACGGCGCCGCCACCCGTCGCGATCACCACCGCGTCGAGCCGGGTCAGCTCTTCGATCATCTGCACTTCGCGCTGACGAAAACCAACCTCGCCCTCGACGTCGAAGATCCAGGGGATATCGGCGCCGCAGCGAGACTGTATCTCGTGGTCGCTATCGAAGAACTCACGTGACAACTCGGCCGCCAGAAGGCGGCCGATGGTACTTTTGCCGGCCCCCATGGGACCGACCAGTATCAGATTGGGCAAATCCTGCATCAGCGAATCGCCAGACCGTCTTCGAGTATCCGTGGAGTAATGAAAACCAGCAGCTCGACTTTCTGGCTGCTTTCCTCATTGTACCGGAAAAGCCTTCCCAGCACAGGCAGGTCACCGAAGAAGGGCGTCTTGGCCAACCGGCTCAGCTGCTCGGTGGTCAGGATGCCACCCAGTACCACCGTTTCACCGTTATTGACCAACACCTGGGTCTCGATGCTGCTGGTATCGATGGGCGGCTCGCCCGCTGCCACATCTCGGAAGCTGTCGTTGGTCACTACCAGATCCATGATGATGCGGTTGTCCGGGGTGATCTGCGGCGTAACCTCCAGGGAGAGCACGGCTTCCTTGAATTCGATCTGCGGCACGTTGTCACTGATGGTCTGGAAGGCACGCTCCTCCCCCTGACGGATGACAGCCGTGCGCTGGTTGGCCGTGATGATGCGCGGCTGGGAGATCGTCTGGCTCCTGCTCTCAGTCTCCAGGGCGCGAAGCTCCAGGTCGAGCAGGATATCACCCGACAGGTAGCCGAAGCCGAAGCTGGTCATGGGATTGGCGCTGCCCAGGTCGACGGCCAAGCTGCCGCGCGCGCGGTTGAGCCCGTCCGGGTTGATATCGCGACTCACGAAGGTGCCATCATCCGCCGCCCGAAACCCGCGTGTCGAGGATGCCCCCCAGTTGACGCCCAGTTCCTGGGTCACGCCATCCCGGGCGATCACGATGCGCGCTTCGATCTGCACCTGACGCACCGCCACGTCGAGCCGGCCGAGGGTACGCAGGATCTCCTGAACCTGATCGGCGGTGTCCTGAATCAGCAGCATGTTGGTGCGTTGGTCCACCGCCACCCGGCCACGCTCGGTGAGCAGGCCGAAGCCGTCACCACCGCGCAGCAGCTGGGCCAGATCCTCGGCCCGGGCGTACTTGACCTCCACGTATTCCGAGACCAGCGGTGCCAGCGTCTCGACCTGCGTCCTGGCCTCGATCTCCTGACGCTCGATATTGGCCAGCTCGCTGGCAGGAGCCACGACGATGACATTACCTTCCTGGCGACTGGCCAGGCCATGGCTCTTGAGCACCAGGTCGAGCGCCTGATCCCATGGCACGTCCTGGAGGTTGAGGGTCACACGCCCGGTCACACTGTCGCTGGCAACGAGATTGAGGCCGGTGAAGTCGGCAATGACCGCCAGCACCGAGCGGACCTCGATATCCTGAAAATTGAGCGTGATACGCTCGCCGGTATAGGGGAATTGCTGGCGCACCCGCTGGTCGCGTTCGGCCTGGGTAACGGGCTGCGCCTCGATAGTCAGCTGCCGGCCGCTCTGGGTGGAGAGCAAGGCGAATTCGCCGCTGCCTTCGATATCGAAGGTCACGCCATCACGGCCTGCCCGCGGGGTAATCCGACGCAGCGGCGTATTGAAGTCGCTGACGTCGAGCACCTGGTCATGGGATGCCGGAAGCGCCACGTCGCGCATTTCGGCAACGATACGATTGCGCCCCGCTTCCCGCACCCGCGCATCGACGCCGGCGCGGTCGAAGGTAACGATCAGCCGACCCGAGCCACCTTCGCCGCGCCGAAAGTCGATCTCTTCGATCGTAGGCCTACCGCTGGCGGGAGCCGAAGGCGCCTGACGAGGCTTCGGCGGCTGCGCGGCCGTCACCATCGGCGCAGCGCCTCCACCGCCAATGGAGAGCCTGAGACGATCACCCTGCTGGGCGGTGTCATAGGGCAGCGGGCCTTCGAGATTGAAGACCAGGCGGGTACGCGACCCCGCCTCGAGGGCGGTGACCTGCTCGACGCCGCCGATGCCCAGCTCCATCCGGCGCTGCTCCAGTCGATTGGTGGTATCGACCAGGTCGATGGTCAGCCGCGCGGGCTCGTCCAGCCGATAGCCGCGAACCTCCGGCACCCCATGACTGAACGTCAGGTCAACCTGAAGTTCGCCGCTCTCGCCCTGTCGAAAATCCAGGTCGGTCAGTGTCGTCGTCGCCAGCACCACCGAGGACACTGCCAGCAGGCAAAGCCCTGCCATTGCGCGAATCATCTGTCTCATCGTTCCCGTTCCCCCCGCCTGAGACCACGCCCCTGTTCGGACGCGGTGATGCAGCCGTCTTTTCTCGTTGTCCCGCTCTAGTTGTCCAGCGCGATACGCGTATTGCGCTCTACCCAGCCGCCCCCGCCCGTGGGCACCAGCTCCACCAGTTGCACCGAGGAGCCGGTGATACTGACAATCCTGCCGTGGTCGCGCCCCATGTGGCGACCGACTTGCAAACGATGCACCTCGCCATCCGGGGCCTGGATAAGGGCATTGGTTTGCCCACCCATGGCCAGCACGCCGACCAGCTCCAGCTCCTCCAACGGGTAGGCTTCCAGGGGCTCGCGAGGCCGGTCGGCATCAGGTGCCAGCCCGGCATCGCCAACCGGCGCCGCTTCCGGCTCCGGCAGTTGCGGCCGAAAAGGGCTGCGACGATCCCCTTGCTGATAGGGTGTCGCCTCGTAGCTTGGCACCTCCGGCAACTCCAGAGGCTTCGGCGTGCCAGGATTGGCGCGAATCGTGGCCAGCTCACGGTCGAGCGACGATAACTGAGGATCCGCACAACCAGCCAGGCCAAGTAGAATGGCACCGCTAGCCGCTAGCCAGTGGCGTCGTCTCTCTCTCATGGCGACGCCTCCTGTGACGAAGGAAGATAGCTGTAGGTGCGTGCCAGCATCGACAACCTCAGGCGCTCACCACCCTCTACCGGCGTGAGGGTAAAGTCATGCTGGGTAACGATACGCGGCAGGGATGCGATGCCGGCCAGGAAGGCAGCGATATGGTGATACTGCCCTTCCACCTGAATGTCGAAGGGCCGCTCGATATAAAAATCACGCGCCACGGTGCCGCGCAGGCGGATGAAATCGATCGACAGCTGATTGTCGATGGCAATCTCACTGATGCTGTCGATCAGCGACGGAATCTCCGCCCCCGATGGCAACATGGCCGTGAGTCGGTCCATGCGGGATTCGAGCACCGCCATCTGCTCGAGCATATCCGGCAGTCTGGCAGCCTGGGCGGCCCGGTTACGATAGTCACGCAGCAGCTGCTGTTCCTCCGCCTCCACCTGGTGCAGCTCTGCCGCTTTGGAGCTGGCGAGATACCAGTGCATGCCGGCAAAGGTCAGGCCGAAGATCAGCACACAGCAGATCAACTGCAGCAGCCATGGCCAGGTGCCCGCTTCCTTTATATCCAGCTCACGCCAATCGAGCTCGCGTAAGCGACGCAGCTCAGCCTGCAGACTCATGGGGCCTCCTCATCAGAGCCAACAGGCTGACCCGTCAGTTGGACAACACTGAGACTGAAGCGCCGCCTGGCGCCGCCATCGGCTTCCACTTCCGACAACACCGGTTCGGATAGAGAGGCGGCGGCGGACAGCCCACGCAGCTGATCGGATACTTGGTGGTTGCTTTCGGCACGCCCGGAAAGTCGTAGCCGGCTCTCCTGTCGGCTCAGCTCGGTATAGTGCACGCCGTCAACCAGGCTGGTCGCGAGGTCACGAAAGACATGCACCGTCTGGGAGCGCCCCAACTGCAGGTCGCTGAAGACTTCGATCTGGCCGATCATGCGCTCACGAATCGCCTCGTATTCGCTGATCGAACGGATATCATCCTCCAGGTGTTGCATCTTCTCACGAATATGGGCATTGCGTTGCTCCTGAGCTGATAGCGCCTCCTGGTAGTGGTAGGTCATGCCCAGCCCCCCCACCATGCCCAGAACCGCCACCATCGCCATGGCCATGAAGAAGCGTCGGCTGCGACGCTCCCGCTGCTGTTCCCGCCACGCGAGCAGGTTGATCTCGATCGTCATGGTGCCGACCTCATCGCCAGGCCGCATGCCGTCAACATGGCGGGCGCATCACTGGCCAGGGTCTGGACGTCGATACGGGTATTGATCCGCATGCGCAGGAAGGGATTGGCAATCACGACCTCCATCCCGCTCTCCTGGGCCAGCCGCTCCGCCAGGCCAGGAATTACGCTCGACCCGCCGGCCAGCACCATGCGCCGCACCTCGTGCTTGCGACCGGCAGTGTAATAGAGCTGCAGTGAGCGGCCGACTTGCTGGACGAGGGCGTCGAGGAAGGGGGCCAACACGCTGACCTGATAATCCTCGGGTAGCCCCCCCCGCTTCTTGGCCAGGCCGGCCTCTTCAAGGGTCAACCCATAGCGGATGCGGATCTCCTCAGTCAGCTGTCGCCCGCCAAAGACGGTATCCCGGCTGTAGGTAATGCGCCCTTCACGCACGACGTGAAAGGCATTCATGGTCGCTCCGATATCGACCAGTGCCACGCAGTCGTCGTCCCCACCGGCAGGTGGCAGCTGATGGCGAAGCTCGGTGAAGGCGCGCTCCATGGCAAAGGTTTCGACATCCACCGCCGCCGGTGTCAGTCCCGCCTGAACCAGCGCATCGGTCAACTGATTGACATCCTGCTGACGACAGGCAACCAGCAGGATGTCCTGCTGGTCGGCGTAGCGGGCGTTGAGGCCCAGCCGCTGAAAGTCGAAGGCGACTTCGCTGAACGGAAAGGGAATATGCTTGTCAGACTCGAGTTGAATGCGCGCCTCGATCTCATCGTCATTGAGCGAAGCGGGTAGCGTCAGCGTCTTGGTGATCGCGGCGCTGGCCGGAACGGCAGCCACGGCGAGCTTCGACGACGGCCTCGCGCTCTCTACGGCACGGCGCAGAGCATCGACCACCTCGCCCATATCGCGAATGCGCCGCTCGACCACGGCACCTTCCCGCAAAGGTCGGACGGCATAACTATCGATTTGATGATGGGAACCGGCCCGCTTGAGCTCGATCAGCTTGACCGTTGCCGATGTGATATCGACGCCGATCAGCCCCTTGCCAGAGGCTCTGAGTCGCATCAATTCATATACCTGCGTAATCAGTCGCGGTATTCCGCTTGTTATCGATACACCTTAGATCGTCTCAACGATAAGGCTCAGAAAGATAATACCCTGCTCTGTAGGGACGAGGTTACATGATATTGGTCATTGTTACATAAAGTTAGACTTCCGCGCCCTCAACGCTGGTGACCTACGGCCTGGGTTCATATAATGATCGTAGCCAGTGAAGGCAGCTCCATCGTCGCCCTTTCCTTCCTGCTCACACCACGGATACCGCCTTTACATGAAGTGGATCAAGACACTGATTTCCTCGGCCTTCTGGCTGCTGATAGCGCTGTTGACCACGCTTCTGCTCGGCGTGGCCGGCGCAGCCCTCTACTTCACGCCCGGGCTGCCCGACGTGCGTCAGCTCCAGGATTTCGAGCTGCATACCCCCCTGCGCATCTTCACCCGTGACGGCAAGCTGATCGGCGAATATGGAGAAGAGCGCCGCATGGCGGTGGACTTCGACGAAATACCCAAAGATTTCATCCAGGCGCTTCTCGCCGCCGAGGATGCCGCCTTCTTCGACCACCGCGGCGTCGATCCGCGCGGCTTGGCGCGCGCCAGCCTGGAGCTGGCCTCCAGCGGTGGCGAGATCCAGACCGGTGGCTCCACCATCACCATGCAGGTGGCGCGCAACTACCTGCTGACACTGGACCGGACCTTCACCCGCAAGATCCGCGAGATCCTGCTGGCACTGCAGATGGAACAGATCCTCACCAAGGAGGAGATCCTAGAGCTCTACGTCAACAAGATATTCCTTGGCAACCGTGCCTATGGCATCGCGGCAGCAGCGGAGGTCTACTACGACAAGACTCTCGATGAGCTTAGCCTTGCCCAGAAGGCGATGATTGCCGGCCTGCCCAAGGCGCCCTCCGCCTTCAACCCGCTAGCCAATCCGGAACGCTCGTTGATCCGGCGGAACTGGATTCTCTACCGTATGCGCCAGCTCGGCAATATCGACCAGGCCAGCTACGAGGCCGCCGTGCAGGAGCCCATCACTGCCCGCCGGCACGTCGCCCAAGTCGAGGTAGACGCCGACTATGTCGCTGAAATGGCGCGCCAGTATGCGGTAGAACGGTTCGGCGAGGACGCCTATACCGGCGGCTATCGCATTCACACCACCCTGGATAGCGAACTCCAGCCCTTTGCCCGCAACGCCCTGGCCAACGGCCTGATCGACTACGATACCCGGCACGGCTGGCGCGGCCCGGAAGAGACCGACATTCCGAAGAGCCTTGCCGAGGCCCAGGCGCGCACCGAGCGTCGCGGCCTGGAAGAGGAGCTTTCCGAGTCGCCCGAAGTACTGAAAACGGCCCGCCAGGCTGCCGAGCGCAGCCAAACAGAGGTCGAGGGTGTCGATGGCGATGTCAGCAACTGGCTGCGAGTGCTGGAGCGCACCCCGGGTTTCGGTCCGCTGCAGCCCGCTATCGTTGTCGCCAACGAAGGCCGCGAACTGCAGGTCATGACCCGCGGTGGCGAACTGCACACCGTGGAATGGAGCGGCCTGAGCTGGGCCCGAGCCTATCGCAACCCGCGTGCACGTGGCCCAGAGCCGAGCTCGGCGTCCCAGATCGCCAGCACCGGCGACCTGGTCCGCATCCTGCAGCGGGAAGACAATAGCCTGAGACTTTCCCAGCGTCCCGACGCCGAGGGTTCGATCGTGGTGCTGGAGCCTGCTACCGGCGCCATTCTCGCCCTGCAGGGCGGCTTCAGCTTCAATGCCAGCAAGTTCAACCGGGCGGTGCAGGCCCAGCGGCAGTCAGGCTCCATCTTCAAGCCATTCGTTTTTCTGGCTGCGCTCGACACCGGCCTGATGACCGCCTCAAGCGTGGTCAACGACGCGCCGGTGGTGCTGCAGGACGGCAGCAACGAGATTTGGCGCCCGGTAAACGCCAGCGGTGACTTCCTCGGTCCGACACGGCTGCGCGTCGCCCTGGCCCGCTCGCGTAATCTGGTCACCATCCGCATACTCCAAACGCTGGGGCTGGACGCCACCATCGACTACCTAGAAGGCTTCGGGTTTGCCTCGGACCGCCTCCCTCGCGGCCTGTCACTGGCGCTGGGCAGCGCAGACCTGACCCCAATGGAGATGACCAACGCCTATGCGGTGCTGGCCAACGGCGGCTTCCAGGTCTCGCCCTGGTTCATCGAGCGCGTCACGCGCGTAAGCGATGACAACCTCGTCGAGCAGGCCCGTCCGATGGTCGCCTGCCGCGAGTGTCGCGACGACCAGTCCGAGGTCGAAATCGACGGCCGGGCCTACCAGGTCGCCCCCCGGGTAGCCGACCCCATGGCGGTCTACATCCTCACCGATATGCTGCGCGACGTAATCGAAACCGGCACCGGCCGCGCCGCCCTCAGCCTCAACCGCAGCGATGTGGTCGGCAAGACCGGCACGACCAACAACCAGCGCGACGGCTGGTTTGCCGGCTACAACCGCGACCTGGTGGCAACCGTCTGGGTCGGCAAGGACGACAACGAGTCCATCGCCGAATATGGGGGCAATGCGGCCCTGCCCATCTGGATCGAGTTCATGGAACACGCCCTCGATGGCCGACCTGAAGCCATGTCCGAAAGGCCCTCCGGTCTGGTGCAGGCCAGGGTCGACGACCAGACCGGACGACGCCTAGCCGATGGTCAGTCCGGCGGTATCAGTGAAATCTTCCACCCCGACCATCTGCCGGACATGGAGCCACGCCGCATCGAGCAGGAGGTCGAGCGAAGCAGTGGCTCCCAGGGCAGCGGAAGCTACGAGGCAATCTTCTGATCCGGTCGCACAGCCAAGCCGACCCGTACCTTTGACGCACTGCGCCGGCGCAACGACATGCAGAACAAGCAGACGCATCAATTGCCGTAGACGTCATCCACGGTCTTGAGCGGGTAGTGGGCTGGATAGGGCCGGCGTGCCACGCCGGAATCCACTGCCGCCTGGGCCACCGCTGAGGTGATCCGCTCCAGCAGACGCACATCTACCGGAGTGGGAATGATGTACTCGGGGCCGAACGCCATGTGGTCAAGCTCGTAGGCATCGAGCACCGCCTGGGGGACCGGCTCGCGGGCCAGGTCCTTCAGCGCATGCACCGCCGCCACTTTCATCTCCTCGTTGATGCGCGTGGCTCGTACATCCAGCGCGCCGCGGAAGATGAAGGGAAAGCCCAGCACGTTGTTGACCTGGTTGGGATAGTCCGAGCGACCGGTGGCCATGATCACGTCCGGGCGCGTCTCACGAGCCAGCTCGGGGTTAATCTCGGGATCAGGGTTGGTGCAGGCGAACACGATGGGGTTGGCCGCCATCTTGCGAATATGATTGGCCGTCATCAGGTTGGGGCCCGACAGCCCAATGAAGACATCGGCCCCGTCGATGGCATCGTCCAGGGTACGCTTGTCGGTTTCCACGGCGAACATCGCCTTGTAGGGGTTGAGTCCCTCGCGCCCGTCATGGATCACGCCGCGGCGATCAAGCATCACCAGGTTCTCGGGGCGGGCGCCGCAGGAGATCAAAAGCTTCATGCAGGCAATGGCTGCCGCACCGGCGCCCAAGCAAACGATCCTGGCGTCCTCGAGTCGCTTGCCAGCGATATCCAGCGCGTTGAGCATGCCCGCCGCAGTGACGATGGCAGTGCCGTGCTGGTCATCGTGAAAGACAGGGATACTGCACTGCTCGATCAGCGCCTGTTCGATCTCAAAGCACTCCGGCGCCTTGATATCCTCGAGGTTGATGCCCCCCCAGGTGTCGGCAATGCGTGCCACGGTATCGATGAAGGCCTGGGGGCTCTCGGCATTGACCTCGATATCCACCGAATTGATGCCGGCAAAGCATTTGAACAGGACCCCCTTGCCCTCCATGACCGGCTTGCTGGCCAGCGGCCCCAGGTTGCCCAGGCCGAGAATGGCGCTGCCATCGGAAATCACTGCGACCAGATTACCCTTGCCGGTGTAGCGGTAGGCGTTCTCCGGGTCACGAGCGATCTCTCGAACCGGCTCGGCGACACCGGGGCTGTAGGCGAGGGAGAGATCACGAGCTGTCACAGTGGGCTTGGTCAGCTCCACAGAGAGCTTTCCGGGTATGGGCTTAGCGTGATAATCCAGCGCGGCCTGCTTCTTGGCATCTGTCATTCTGTGATCCGGTATCCGTGTAACGTATAGGAAGTAAAACCAGAATATAGAAAAACCTTCCACTCCTCAATGGCCGGCCCGTTCGTGCATTTTCTTGCCCGTTCATGGCCATTCGAAGCCATTTGTTGTAACTTATGCTCAACAAGCCAGTCATAAGTCATTACTTATCACTGCGTGCGCCAGGCTGTCGAGACACGTTGCCGGAACAAAAAAACCCGCCACCTGGGCGGGTTTCCTCTCGGCCGTAGCCGCGGGCAAGCGCGTGATCAGTTACGCTTGATGGCGGCTCCGAAGCGCTTGTTGAAGCGTTCAACGCGGCCACCGGTGGTCGCCTGCTTCTGCTTGCCAGTATAGAAAGGGTGGCACTGGGAGCATACGTCCAGTGACAGGTCATGGCCGACCGTAGAGCCGACTTCGAAGGTCGCGCCGCAGGAGCAAGTGGCCGTGACCGTCTTGTAATCGGGGTGGATACCTTGTTTCATCTTGAGCCTCATGGAGCGGTATGCCGCCACCTGATCCGTTGCCAGGCACCGCATACGGGTTGTCTGTCGTCTCTAACCGGTTGCCGCCGGGAGCGCCAAGCGCCACGACGGCGGAGCATTCTAGCAGAGCCGAGGCCGGAGGCCAATTGCCCGACTCATCTTGCATTACTCCCCGCGTACTGCGTGTGGCGATCCCCACGCCACTGCGGCGACTTTTTGACTACCGGCCGAGCCAGGCGCCACCGCCCGACGGCTGGCAGCCGGGCATTCGCGTTCGGGTGCCCTTCGGCCGGCGTCAAGTCGTGGGCGTGGTGGAGAGCTGTCGCCACGACAGCGACCTGCCACTGGCCAAGCTGAAATCGGTGGAGGAGTGGCTGGATGCGTCCCCGCTGCCGGCCGACTGGTTGTGGCTGTGCCGTTTCACCGCCCGCTACTACCAGCATTCGCTGGGCGACACCCTGCACCAAGCCATGCCGGTACTGCTGCGCCAAGGCCGCCCCCTGGCGGGCCGCATGCGCGAACGGTGGCAGGCCACCGACAGCGGCCGGCGCCCGGACGACGAACGCCTGAAACGCGCACCCCGTCAGGCCGAACTGCTGACCATGCTGTGCCAGCACTCCCATGGACTACCGACCCAGGCGATCGTGGCCCAGTCCTTTTCCCGCGAACAACTGCTTGCCCTGGTGGAAAAGGGCTTGATCGAGCGCCACGAGACGCCCCTGATGGCCTCACCCCAGCCTGCCAGCGGCCACCTGCTGGCCGAGCCGTCTCTGCCGCTGAAACGAGAGCAGGCAACCGCCCTTGCGGCGATTCATGAGCGACTGGACTACTTCCACCCCTGCCTGCTGCACGGCGTCACCGGCAGCGGCAAGACCGAAGTCTATCTTCAACTTATCGAAGCGGTAGTGAGCCACGGCCGGCAGGCACTACTGCTGGTGCCGGAGATCGGTCTCACTCCCCAGACACTGGCCCGTTTCCGCCAGCGTTTCCAGGTGCCGGTGGTGGCACTACATTCCGGACTGACCGACAACGAGCGCCTGGACGCATGGGAAGCCGCAGCCAGCGGCCGGGCCCCCATCGTCATTGGCACACGCTCGGCTATCTTCACGCCGCTGCTCCACCCCGGCGTGATCATCGTCGACGAGGAGCACGACGGCTCGTTCAAGCAGCAGGAGGGGCTGCGCTACCACGCCCGGGACCTGGCCGTGGCACGCGCCCACCACCATGGCATCCCGCTGGTGCTGGGCACCGCCACCCCCTCGCTTGAGAGCCTGCACCACGCCCGCAGCGGTGCCTATCGCCACCTGCGGCTGACCCAGCGCGCCAGCCGTCACGCCCCGGCCCGGCTGGAACTGGTCGACCTGCGCGGCCGACCCCGCCAGGGCGGCCTGATCCCTCCCGTGCTGGAGGCGATTCGCGGCACTCTCGACGCCGGCCATCAAGTCCTGGTGTTCATCAATCGGCGGGGGTTCGCCCCCACCCTGGCCTGCCATGCCTGCGGCTGGCTGGCCGACTGCGACCACTGCGATGCGCGCATGACCCTGCATCGCCAGCCGCCCGTACTGGCCTGCCATCACTGCGACAAGCGGCGCCCGATCCCGGACAGCTGCCCGGCCTGCGGAAGTGGCGACCTTCGCCCTCTCGGTAGCGGGACCGAGCGCACCGAAGAGACCCTGGCCGCCCTATTTCCCCAGGTGCCGGTGCATCGTATCGACCGCGACAGCACCCGCCGCCGCGATGCCTTCGAAGCGATCCTGACAGACGTGAAGCGCGGCGAGCCCTGCTTGCTGGTGGGCACGCAGATGCTTGCCAAGGGGCATCATCTGCCCCACGTGACCCTGGTGGTCGTGGTCAACGCCGATGCCGGACTCTATGCCAGCGACTTCCGAGCCCTGGAACACAGCGCACAGTTGCTGGTACAGGTCGCCGGCCGGGCCGGCCGCTCGTCCCACCCCGGCAGGGTGCTGGTGCAGACGCTGCACGACGATGACCCGCACCTGCGGCTGCTGGCGGAAGCCGGCTATGACGACCTGGCACAGCAACTGCTGGCCGAGCGGCATGCCGCCGGCCTCCCGCCCTTCCGCTTTCTCGCCCTGCTGAGACTGGAGAGCCCCAGGGAGAAATTGGCCAACGCCCTGGCCTCCAGTGCCGCAACGGCGCTGCGCGAGTGGCTGAAAGCACGCGAGCTGGGCGTCGACTGCCTGGGCCCGGTGCCGGCCCCCATGGAGCGGCGCCAGAACCGTTACCACCTACAGTTGATGCTGGCCAGCGACAAGCGCAGCCAGCTCCATGAGGCCTGCGCCCAGCTCACCGCCTGGCTGGAAGCGACGCCCGAGGCACGCAAGGCCCGCTGGTCGCTGGATGTAGACCCCCAGACGCTCTCCTAGCAGCAGCGCCAAGCCATGGGGCAAGCAGCGGTTTCACTACTCTCTGCGACAGCCTGCCTGCTAGCGGGGTTTAAAGCCGAGACACAATTGCCGATAATGGGCGATCATGCCCTACTGGGCGAGTTTTCATGCCTGCGTCCGCCCGCCAGTCGCACTGTCACCCTCCCCCGATGCGGGCCCGGCGCTACAGGACAACAGACTTCATGAAAGAAACGATCGTTTCCCTGCTCGAGAATGCCCTAGACAACCTCAAACAGCAGGGTGTGCTACCCGTGGATGCCGCCCCCGCCATCAAGGTCGACCCCACCCGGGACAAGGCCCACGGCGACTACGCCACCAACCTGGCGCTGATGCTGGCCAAGCCGGCCGGCAGGAAGCCACGCGAGCTGGCCGAAACGCTGGTGGCGGCCCTGCCCGACAGCGACGCGGTGCAGAAGGTCGAGATCGCCGGGCCCGGCTTCATCAATTTCTTCGCTGCCACCGATGCCGCCGCCCAGGTGGTACGCCAGGTACTCGAGGCCGGCGACACCTTCGGCCGTAACCTGACGGGCAAGGGTCAGAAAGTGCAGGTGGAGTTCGTTTCCGCCAACCCCACCGGCCCGCTCCACGTGGGCCACGGCCGTGGCGCGGCGCTCGGCGACTGCATCTGTCGCCTGCTGGAAGCCACCGGTTTCGACGTCACCCGGGAGTTCTACTACAACGACGCCGGCGCCCAGATCAGCAACCTGGCGCTGTCGGTCCAGGCTCGGGTCAAGGGCATCGAGCCAGACAGTGTCGCCTGGCCTGCCGACGGCTATCGTGGCGGCTACATCGCCGAGGTAGCCAAGGATTACCTGGCCGGCGCGACGGTGCATGCCGACGACCGCCACGTCATCGCCAAGGCAGACCCCGACGACCTGGAGGCGATTCGCGAATTTGCCGTGGCCTGGCTACGCCGCGAGCAGGATCTCGATCTCAAGGCCTTCGGCGTCTCGTTCGATGTCTACTTCCTCGAGTCCTCCCTCTACGATCAGGGCAAGGTCGAGGAAGCCGTCGAACGGCTGATCGCCAACGGCCACACCTACGAGCAGGATGGCGCCCTTTGGCTGCGCACCACCCGTTTCGGTGACGACAAGGACCGGGTGATGCGCAAGTCGGACGGCAACTACACCTATTTTCTGCCCGATGTGGCCTATCATCTGAACAAGTGGCAGCGCGGCTTCAGCACGGTGATCAACGAGCAGGGCGCCGACCACCACTCCACCGTGACCCGGGTACGGGCCGGCCTCCAGGCCCTGGAAGCCGGGATTCCCGAGGGCTGGCCCGACTATGTGCTGCACCAGATGGTGATGGTCACCCGCTCGGGAGTCGAGGTGAAGCTCTCCAAGCGTGCCGGCAGCTACGTCACGGTGCGCGACCTGATCGACGAAGTGGGACGCGACGCCACCCGCTTCTTCCTGGCCGCCCGCCGGGCAGACTCCCAACTGACCTTCGATATCGACCTGGCACGCTCGCAGTCCAACGACAACCCCGTCTATTACGTGCAGTACGCCCATGCCCGGGTCTGCAGCATGCTGCGCCGCGCCGACGCCGAATCCCTGCATTTCGATCACGACCTCGCCATGGTCAGCCTGGCAAAACTGGAGGCGGAGCAGGAGAAGGCGGTGATGAACCGCCTGGCTCGCTTTCCGGAGGTCGTTTCCCATGCGGCCCTGGCGCGGGAGCCGCAGCAGGTAGCCCAGTACCTGCTGGACCTGGCCGCCGAGTTCCACTCCTGCTATAACGCCGTCAAGGTAATGGTCGAGGACGACGAGCTGCGTAATGCCCGCCTTGCCCTGGGACTCGCCACGCGACAAGTGCTGCGCAACGGGCTCGACCTCATGGGCGTCAGCGCCCCAGAGGAAATGTAAACCATGGCAACCCGGCGAGCCCCCCCGAAAAAGCGCGGCGCCACTGCCAGCCAACGCCGCACCGCGCGACGCCGCGAGGGCTTCCGCCTGCCCGGCTGGGTGTGGGGAATGGGCGGCGTGGTGGCGGGTTTTTTGCTGGCGCAGCATCAGCACGGAACAGCGCCCTGGCAGGAGGGGCACGACTCACCCCTGGCCAAACTGATACCGCGAGCCCCGACGACGGAACAGGCGCTACCCACGTCCACCGTCGAGCCCAGCGAACCGCGCATGCCGACCTTCGAGTTCTATACGCTGCTGCCCGAAGAGGTCGTGGCACCCCGTGACATTGCCTCGACGGCCTCTCCACCAGAAATCGTCACGTCTGCACCCGAGCTCACCGAGACGTCTCCTGTCGACGGAGACACGGTCAATGACCCGATCGCCCAAGTCATCGCCGCCAACCTTCAGGATGATGCCAATGCCACGACCAGCGAAGCAACCAGCGAGGCGGTGGCGCCTGACGGAACGCGCTACATGCTGCAAGCGGCCTCCTTTCGTCAGCCGGCCGATGCCGAAGCGCTGCAGCAACGTCTGCGCAATCTCAGCTTGATGGCCCAAGTCAGCCAGGTCCAGTCGGCCGAGGGCGATACCTGGCACCGGGTGATGGTGGGTCCCTACGACGATACACGTGAGCTCAACCGCGCAGAGGACCTGATGACCACCCAGGGCATCACGCCACTGCGGCACAGGGCCAGCAATTGACCGGCCGGCAATTGTCAGTCGCGTCGACACTGCCGGTTGAATTCGACACCGCTCGCCCGCACTTCCCTTAAATGCTCGTACACGGCCCCCGGCACTGCCGGTGCCGAAAGTCATCGGGAGCCGCGCGCTCCCCGTTACGGAGTTCCCTCCATGACCACGATCGTATCCGTGCGCCGCGGCGACCAGGTTGCCCTTGCCGGTGACGGCCAGGTCTCGCTGGGCAATACGGTGATGAAAGGCAATGCCAGCAAGGTGCGTCGCCTCTATCGCGGCCAGGTGCTGGCCGGCTTCGCCGGTGGCACGGCCGATGCCTTCACCCTGTTCGAACGCTTCGAGGCGCAGTTGGAAAAGTACCAGGGCAACCTGGTCAAGGCCGCCGTGGAGCTGGCCAAGGACTGGCGCACCGACCGCGCCCTGCGTCGCCTGGAGGCGCTGCTCGCCGTGGCCGACAAGGAAGCCTCGCTGATCATCACCGGCAACGGCGACGTAGTCGAGCCAGAGCGCGGCATCATCGCCATCGGCTCAGGGGGCAACTATGCACTGGCCGCCGCCCGCGCCCTGCTCGAGAATACCGAACTCCCGGCCAGCGACATCACCCGCAAGTCACTCGAGATCGCCGGTGACATCTGCGTGTTCACCAATCACCACGTCACCCTCGAAGCACTGTCCACCAAAGACGCTTCACAGGAACGCTAAGGCCGCCACCATGACCCAGATGACACCCCGTGAGATCGTCCACGCCCTGGACCAATACATCATCGGTCAGCAGGATGCCAAGCGCGCCGTCGCCATCGCCCTGCGCAACCGCTGGCGGCGCATGCAGCTCGACGACGACCTGCGCCACGAGGTCACACCGAAGAACATCCTGATGATAGGCCCCACCGGCGTAGGCAAGACCGAGATCGCCCGTCGCCTGGCCAAGCTGGCCCGGGCGCCCTTCATCAAGGTCGAGGCTACCAAGTTCACTGAGGTGGGCTACGTGGGCCGCGACGTCGAATCGATCATCCGCGACCTGACCGAGGCCGCTATCAAGCTGGTCCGCGAACAGGCCAAGGAAGAGGTCAGCCACCGCGCCGAGGACGCCGCCGAGGACCGCATCCTCGACGCCCTGCTGCCTCCGCCCCGGGGACAGGAAGAGAGCGCCCGCAGCGACAGCTCGACGCGCCAGATCTTCCGCAAGAAGCTGCGCGAGGGCCAACTCGACGACAAGGAGATCGATATCGAAATCACCCCCCAGGGGCCGGGTATCGACATCATGACCCCGCCGGGCATGGAGGAGATGACCAGCCAGCTGCAGAGCCTGTTCTCCAACATGGGCCGGCAGAAGAGCGAGATCCGCCGGGTGGCAGTGAAGGATGCCTTCGCCCTGCTGCGCGACGAGGAGGCCGGCAAGCTGGTCAACGATGAAGAGATCAAGCACCGTGCCATCGACGCCGTGGAGCAGAACGGTATCGTGTTCCTCGACGAAATCGACAAGGTGACCAAGGGCAGCGGACAGTCCAGCGGTGGCGAAGTCTCCCGCGAGGGGGTTCAGCGCGACCTGCTACCGCTGATCGAGGGCTCCACGGTCTCGACCAAATACGGCATGGTCAAGACCGACCATATCCTGTTCATCGCCTCCGGCGCCTTCCACCTGTCGCGTCCCTCGGACCTGATCCCCGAGCTGCAGGGCCGCCTACCGATCCGTGTCGAGCTCAATGCTCTGACGCCGGACGACTTCAAGCGCATCCTCACCGAGCCCTCTGCCTCGCTGACCAAGCAGTACAAGGCACTGCTGGCCACCGAAGGGCTGGATATCAGCTTCACCCCAGACGGAATCGTGCGTATCGCCGAGATCGCCTGGAAGGTCAACGAGGGCACCGAGAACATCGGCGCACGCCGCCTGCACACCGTGATGGAGCGCCTGCTGGAAGAGGCCTCGTTCAAGGGAGCCGATATCGGCACGCCGCTGGAGATCGATGCCGCCTACGTGGATTCCCAGCTCGGCGAGCTGGCTATGGACGAGGATCTGTCGCGGTATATTCTGTAGCGTATGAGATGCAGTAACGAATGATCTGAGCTGTCATGAAGGCGTCGGGCGAGCAGTGACGTGACCTTAGCAAGAGCGCTGGCTCAAGCGCAGCAGCGCGCGGCGATCGACAGGGATGTCGATCGAGGACAGGCAAGAGGGACCTTGTTCCTGTCCGACGCGCAAGCTGCAAGCGCAGGGTCAGGGTTTCGCTCTTGATTGTCGCGAATCGCTCGGCCCGGCGCCTGACGCCCATTCTTGCGAAGGACACCGACATGACCGCCCCCACCCCCAGCAAGATCCATTACCGCAAGAAGGCCCGCGAGTTGGAGCTCACCTACGCCGACGGCCAGACCCATTGCCTGCCGGTCGAGTACCTGCGCGTCTACTCCCCCTCCGCCGAGGTGCGCGGCCACAACCCCAGCCAGGCGGTATTGCAGGTCGGCAAGAAGGATATCGGGCTCAAGAACATCGAGCCTGTCGGCCGCTATGCCGTCAAACTGCATTTCGATGACGGCCACGACAGCGGCCTGTATAGCTGGGAGTACCTTCGCGACCTGATCGAGAACCGCGAGGCCTACTGGGCCGACTACCTGCGACGCCTGGAGGAAGCCGGCGCGTCGCGAGCGCCGCTGGGCATCGAGATCAAGCAGTTGTAGGAGACCGACGTCAAGACAAGCGCGGCCGTGCAAGGCTACAATGGCGCCCATTCGAGGCCGAATCACCCCGGCCTCCTCACATTGCCGCGATTCGGGAGCCTTTTTCGCATGAGCCCTCTTTCAAGCCCCGGGGACAAACACACCACTCATTTCGGCTACCAGGAAGTACCGGTCGACGAAAAGGCCTCACGCGTGGCCGATGTCTTCCACTCCGTAGCGGCCCGCTACGATGTCATGAACGACTTGATGTCCTTCGGCATTCATCGTCTCTGGAAGCGACTGACCATCGAACGTTCCGGCGTACGTCCCGGCCATAGCGTGCTGGATATCGCTGGTGGCACCGGTGACCTGACGTACAAGTTTTCCCGCATGGTGGGCCCACGCGGCCGCGTGGTGCTGGCCGATATCAACGAATCCATGCTGCGGGTCGGCCGCGACAAGCTGCTGGACAACGGCGTTGGGGGCAATGTCGAATACGTCCAGGCCAATGCCGAATGCCTGCCCTTCCCCGACAACACCTTCGATTGCATCACCATCGCATTCGGCCTGCGCAACGTCACCGACAAGGAATCCGCCCTGCGCTCCATGACCCGGGTACTCAAGCCCGGTGGACGCGTACTGGTGTTGGAGTTCTCCAAGCCGATCAACCCGCTCCTTTCCAAAGCCTACGACGAATACTCATTTCGGCTGCTGCCCCGGATGGGTCAAATGGTGGCCGGCGACGCCGACAGCTATCGCTACCTGGCCGAATCGATCCGCATGCACCCCGACCAGGAGACACTGCAGCAGATGATGGAGGCCGCCGGGCTGGAGCGGGTCGAATACACAAATCTCACCGGGGGCATCGTTGCCCTGCATCGCGGCATCAAGCTTTGAGGCAGTGATGACGTTGACTCCCACCCTGTTGCTGGCCGGCATCGAACGGACGCTCAATGCCCTGCTAGCACGTGATCCCGCAGCGCCTTCGCGGCTGGCCCGGCTCAGCGGAAACCGGCTGCTACTTCGCCTCGAGCGACCCGAGCTGGCACTGGCCATCCACTTCCATCCTGACGGTCTCGACCTGTTGAGCCCTCAGGAAACCCCCGAAGACGCCTTCGACGCCTGCGTCGAATTGAATGCCGAGGCCCTGGGCGAACTGTTGGGCGGCGAAAGTATCGAGCGACTGTTGTTCCAGGGCAAGCTCTCGGTGCGCGGCCGTGCCCACCTGCTCGAGGAGGCCCGGGACCTGTTGCTGGACCTGGACCTGGACTGGGAGGGGGAACTGGCAAGCTGGCTCGGGGATGCCCCCGCCCACAACCTTGCCGAGGGCTTGCGTCGCGCATCTCGCTGGGGCCGTCGTGCCCACAGCGAGATGCGCAGCGATATCGCCGAATTCGTTTTCGAGGAAGCGAAACTGCTGCCCGGGCGACACCAGCTCGACAACCTGCGCGACCACCTCACCGAGCTTGAAGTGACCACGGACCGACTCGCCGCCCGCCTGGACAGACTGCATCGTCAACTGGCACACGAGGCCTCGCTATGATGAGTCTTCGTTTGCTGCGCATCCTCTGGGTGATTACCCGCTATCGCCTCGACACGCTGCTGCCATTGGAGCGGATGCCCTGGTACCTCAAGCTGATGTTCACCCTATCGCCTTTGCGCCTGGTGCCGATCGGCAAGCGGTCGCCGGGTGAACGCCTGCGCCTGGCGCTGGAAGCCCTCGGCCCCATCTTCGTCAAGTTCGGCCAGCTGCTCTCCACCCGACGCGACCTGCTACCCGAGGAGATCGCCGACGAGCTCCGGCGGCTGCAGGATCAGGTACCCCCCTTCCCTGGCCGCGAAGCCCGCGAGCGGGTGGAGGCGGAGCTGCATATGTCGATTGACGAGGCATTCGCCCACTTCGAGCCCGAGCCGCTAGCCTCTGCCTCTATCGCCCAGGTCCATGCCGCCCGCCTGCATACCGGCGAGGAGGTGGTGGCCAAGATCATCCGCCCGGGTATCGAGCACATCATGCGCCAGGACATGGCACTGATGTATCGGGTAGCCGGTGTACTGGCCAGAATCCCCGAGGCCCGTCGCCTGCGTCCGGTGGAAGTGGTGCGTGATTACGAGTCGACGCTGTTCGACGAGCTGGACTTGCACAAGGAAGCCGCGAACACCTCGCAGCTCAAGCGCAACTTCAAGAACTCGCCGCTGCTCTACGTACCGGCGACCTATTGGTCGCACACCCGCCGTCGTGTCATGGTGCAGGAGCGCATCTATGGCGTTCCGGTCGCCGACCTGGCGGCGCTGAAAGCGCAGGGTACCGATCTCAAGCGCCTCGCCGAACGCGGTGTGGAGATCTTCTTCACCCAGGTCTTTCGCGATAACTTCTTTCATGCCGACATGCATCCCGGCAATATCTTTGTTGCCCGGGAGCACCCGCACGATCCCCAGTACATCGCCATCGACTGCGGCATCGTGGGCAGTCTCACCCGCGAGGATCAGGACTATCTGGCGCGCAACCTGCTCGCCTTCTTCCACCAGGACTATTATGAAGTGGCGGCGCTGCACATCGAGTCGGGATGGGTCGGCGAGAACACCCGAGCCAACGAGTTCGCCGCCGCCATTCGCACCGTGTGCGAGCCGATCCTCGAAAAACCACTCAAGGACATTTCCTTCGGCCAAGTGCTGCTAGGCCTGTTCAAGACCGCCCGCCGCTTCAACATGGAGGTCCAGCCGCAGTTGGTGCTCTTGCAGAAGACCCTGCTCAACATCGAGGGACTCGGGCGCCAGCTCTATCCCGACCTGGACCTCTGGACCACTGCAAAGCCCTACCTTGAAGAGTGGATGAAAGAGCGTGCAGGCGCCAGCGGCCTCTGGGAGTCACTCAAGCGCCAGGCCCCTGAGCTGGCGCGCCAGCTCCCCGAGCTGCCGTCCGTGGCCCATCACGCCCTGAGCCGCATCGAGCATGAGCATCGCCAGCGCCACCGCCAGGCCCTCGCCCTGGACGGCATACAACGGCAGCTTCGAGATAGCCGTCGCAGTAGCCGTCGGCTGCGGCTGGGCGTTCTGCTGGCCGGGCTGGCGCTGGCCTGGCAGCCGCTGAGCCAATGGGCCGCCAGCCAGCCATGGCCCGTACTGTTGATCGCCATCACCGGGCTGCTGCTACTGGCCTGGCAATGAACTTGACCCACCGCAACAGGAAGCTGTGTCATGCGTGATACTCTCGACCAACTCTTCGAGGTGCTGGAGCAGCGCCGAACCGCCGATCCCGCCGATTCTTACGTTTCCGCCTTGCATCACAAGGGGCTGAACAAGATACTCGAGAAAGTCGGCGAGGAAGCCACCGAGACACTGCTGGCAGCCAAGGATGCCGAGGCCGGCGGTGAGGCGGAACGAAAGGCGCTGGTCGCCGAGACCGCCGACCTGTGGTTTCATAGCCTTGTGATGCTGTCGCATCTAGGACTCGACCACCAGGACGTGCTTGACGAGTTGGCCCGGCGCTTCGGTATTTCCGGGCACGAAGAGAAGGCGGCAAGGTCCAAGTAAACAGGTGTTCCGGATCGACCGGAGACCCGACTCAGAGGAAACTTTCATGTTAGGTGGCATCAGTATCTGGCAACTGCTGATCGTACTCGGCATCATCATCCTGATTTTCGGCACCAAGAAGCTGCGCAACGTCGGCACCGATCTGGGTGGTGCGGTGAAAGGCTTCAAGCAGGCCGTCAGCGAGGAAGAAAAGGACGAAAAAGACAAGGCACACGCCAAGGTCGCCCATGACGAACAGCCCAACACCTATGACGTTCGCGCCGAAGAGAAGGCGGCAGCGGACAAGGTGGAGAATCAGGAAGAGCGCAAATAAGCCCTCATGTTTGATATCGGCTTTCTCGAACTCCTGATCCTCGGGATCGTGGGCCTGCTGGTGCTCGGCCCGGAGCGCTTGCCAAAGGCGGCGCGTACCGTCGGGCTGTGGGTGGGCAAGATCAAGCGCACCGTCTCAGGCATGCAGCGGGAGATCAGTTCGCAGCTCGAGGCGGAAGAACTGCGTCAAAAACTCAAGGAGCAGCAATCGAAGCTCGATGAGAGCCTCGACAGGGCCAAGCGTGATGTGGAGAGCATCGCCAAGCCCTACGCCTCCTCGACACCCAGCCGACACAGCGACAAAAGAGCCGAGCCTGACAGGGTTGCTGACGAGAGCACCACTGACGAGGCTCCGCCGCGGCCTGCTGCCGCTCGGCTCGACGACGCCCTGGCCAGCGCCCAGCATACTGACGACTCGACCTCGGGCGAGCGACCCGCTTCTTCCGACGACGACAAGAAGGATGCCGCTTCCCGATGAGCGACTCCGGTGACAAGCAGGATTTCGGCCAGGCTCCGTTGATCGAACATCTCATCGAACTGCGATCGCGACTGCTGCGCGCAGTGGTGGCGATCCTGGTGATCTTCCTCGGGCTCTACCCCTTCGCCAACGAGATCTACACCTTCGTGGCCCAGCCGCTGATGGCGTTGCTGCCCGAAGGCTCGCAGATGATCGCCACCGAAGTGGCTTCGCCCTTTCTCGCCCCCTTCAAGCTGACCCTGGTGGTAGCGCTGTTCGTGGCCATTCCCTACGTGCTGCACCAGGCCTGGGCCTTCGTTGCGCCGGGGCTCTACGATAACGAAAAGGCCCTTGCCCTGCCGATACTGGCCTCAAGCGTAGGGCTGTTCTATGCTGGCGCGGCCTTTGCCTACTATGCGGTGTTCCCGCTGCTGTTCCAGTTCTTCACCCAGACCGGGCCGGAGAACGTGGCGGTGATGACTGACATCAACCAGTACCTGAACTTCGTACTCAAGCTGTTCTTCGCCTTCGGCGTCGCCTTCGAGATTCCCATTGCCACCTTCCTGCTGATCGCCTCCGGTGCCACAACCGTCGAGAGCCTGTCGAAGAAACGCCCCTATGTGATCCTGGGCTGCTTCGTGGTCGGCATGCTGCTGACACCGCCTGACGTGATCTCCCAAAGCCTGCTGGCGGTCCCCATGTACCTGCTCTACGAGGTGGGGATCCTGTTCGGCCGACTGGTCCGACACCGCCGGCGCAAGGCCTCCGAAGCAAGCGACGAAGCCACAGAGCGGGACGAACCATGAAAATGCCCCCACTCGAGAGAATCGAGCGGGGGCATTGGCTTGCGTCGAAAGCGGCTAGAGATCCATCATCTCATCGATGCGGTCGACCAGCTTGAAGATGCCGGTGGCCGCCTCGCTGATGCGGGTCGCCAGCATGTAGGCCGGCGTGGTGACCACACGATTCTCGAAGTCGACCACGATATCCTCGACGCCGCAGCTACGATGCAGCCCCCCCATGGCGCTGATGGCGCCGGAAACCCCCGGGTCATGCCCAATCGTCACGGAGATACCCGAGCCCAGCAGCTTCGGCACCAGCGCGGGACTGATACACATCAGGCCGATGGGCTTGCGTGATTCATGGAACGGTGCAACGGCTTCGACAAGCCCCTCTAGGACTTCCATATCGCTGCCCGCCCAGGCAAAGTTGGAGAAGTTCTTGGCCGCCCCAAAGCCGCCGGGCAGTATCACGGCATCGAACTCTACCGCATCGAGGTCCTCGAGAGGACTGATATCCCCGCGTGCCAGCCGTGCCGACTCCACCAGTACACGACGCACTTCACCCTCGGCCATCTCGCCAGTGCGATGATTGATGACATGATGTTGCTCGATGTCTGGCGCGAAGCAGCGATAGCCGATACCCAGTTGGTCCAGCCGCAGCAGGGTCAGAGTGGTCTCGTATATCTCCGAGCCATCCTGAACGCCGCAGCCCGACAGGATGACCGCCACCTGTTTGCTCATGCCTTTCTCCTTGTAATGAAGGCGCCTCGAATGAAGGGCTCTACCTGAAATTCTGAAGCCAACACTCTAGCTGAAGCCAACACTTTAGAGAGTCGCGCGGGGTGCGACAAGCCGCAGCTTTCGATAGACGCTTGCACTGATATACTCAAGGGTATCGACACGGGGTCGCCAGGGCCCCACAGCCGGAGAACAGCCTTGAGCTTCATGACCACACGCCAATTCCCCGCCACCCGCATGCGACGCATGCGACGTGACGATTTCTCACGCCGCCTGATGCGGGAATCGACCCTGACGCCCTCCGACCTGATATGGCCGGTATTCGTGCTCGACGGCGAGCAACGTCGCGAAGCCGTGCCCTCCATGCCCGGCGTCGAACGCCTGTCGTTGGACCTGCTGATCGAGGAGGCCCGGGAAGCCCATGACCTGGGGATCCCAGCCATCGCCCTGTTCCCGGTGGTGGATCAATCACTGAAAAGCGAGCTGGCTGAAGAGGCCTACAGCTCCAGCGGCCTGGTCCAGCGCAGCGTCAGGGCGTTGAAGGAGGCCGTTCCCGAGCTCGGCATCATCACCGACGTGGCCCTTGACCCCTATACCAGTCATGGCCAGGACGGCATCATCGACGATAGCGGCTATGTGCTCAACGACCGCACCGTGGAGACCCTGCTCAAGCAGGCGCTCTCACACGCCGAAGCCGGAGCCGACGTGGTGGCACCCTCCGACATGATGGACGGCCGCATCGGCGAGATACGTCAGGTACTCGAGCAGGAGAACCTGCACAACGTCCGAATCATGGCCTACAGCGCCAAGTATGCGTCCCACTACTACGGCCCTTTCCGCGATGCGGTGGGCTCCGCTGCCAACCTGGGGAAGGCCGACAAACGCACCTACCAGATGGATCCGGCCAACAGTGACGAGGCATTGCATGAAGTGGCCCTCGACCTGGCCGAGGGGGCCGACATGGTGATGGTCAAGCCAGGCATGCCCTATCTGGACGTGGTGCGGCGCATCAAGGATGAGCTCAAGGTGCCTACCTACGCCTACCAGGTGAGCGGGGAGTACGCCATGCACGTGGCCGCCTTCGACAACGGTTGGCTGGCGGCCGACGAGGTGATTCTCGAATCGCTGACATGCTTCAAGCGAGCGGGCGCCGACGGCATCCTCACATACTTTGCCAAGCGCGCGGCCCGGCTGCTGGCAGAAGCCTAGAGGAGCCTGTCGGAATAGCCCGGCGTTAAGTCCGACAGGCTCCTAACTACGCTTGAAGGCGGCCAGGTCGTGCGGATCGAATCCCTCTACCCGCTCGGCCAGGCCCCGCTCTTGGCGCAGCCCCCTGATCTTCTGCCGCTCGGCGATGAGTTCGGCATCGTCATCCATGGTGCGGCCGTTGAGTTCGGCCAGCTGCACCATGCCCTGGTGGTAGAAGGTCATCAGGTCGAGTGCCACGTCATTGCCCTGCTCCGCCTCACGACGCAGGGTGGAGAGGTAGCCGCTGACCCGGGACAGATGGTGCTTGAGCTGCCATACATATCGCATTTCGGTCATCCAGGGACGCTCGCGCAGCACGGCGAAGGTCAAGCTGGTGACGATCAGGCCCAGCAGCACCCCAAGCCCGTTGAGCCAGAGGCTGGAACCGAAGGTGGTGGTCAGTAGCTGGGAGAGCACCAGCCCGAAGACGATCAGCTGGGCGGCCATGGCCACGCTGATCAGCCGCGCCTTGCGACGGTAGGTTTCCGGGTCATGGTGCTCGAAACGGAACGGCATCGGTGCCTCCTCTGCTTGGCTCGCGGCGGGAAAGTACGGGATTATCCCGTCATTCACCGCCACGGTACAGGCAAAGAGGTCAGGTCGGCATGGCCAACCGGCCGGATCAACCCGAGCGGAGCTGTTCCGCTGCCTCCATCAGCAGCGCCTCGGTGGTTTCCCAGCCCAGGCAAGCATCGGTCACCGACACGCCGTAGCGCATGGTAGCGGGCTCGAGGACCTGCCGCCCCTCCTCCAGGTGGCTCTCCAGCATCAGCCCCATCAGCGAGGTCTCCCCGGCCAGGCGCTGCGTCAGCACGTCGCGCAGCACGTCGCCTTGGCGGCGGTGGTCCTTGCAGGCGTTGGCATGGCTACAGTCGACCATCAGACGAGGCGCCAGCCCAGCGGCTTCCAGTGCCTGGCGACAGGCTTTCACCGAATCGGCGTCGTGGTTGGGGCCGTCATGGCCACCGCGCAGTACCAGGTGAGTGTGGGGGTTGCCTACGGTCTCACGCATCACTGGGCGACCATCGGCGGCAAGGCCGAAGTGCTGGTGGGGATGCGCCGCCGCCCGCATGGCGTCCAGGGCGACCTTGACGTCGCCGCTGGTGGCATTCTTGAAGCCCACCGCCGCGTCCAGTCCACTAGCCAGCTCACGATGCAACTGGGATTCGCTGGTGCGCGCGCCGATGGCTACCCAAGCCAGCAGATCTTCCAGGTAGGGGGCGAGCATCGGCTGCAGTAACTCAGTGGCTATCGGCAGGCCGAGCGAGGCGATATCACGCATCAACTGGCGTGACAGCTGAAGGCCGCGGGCCATGTCGCCACTGCCGTCGAGGCCAGGGTCATAGGCAAGTCCCTTCCAGCCGACCGTGGTACGCGGCTTCTCCACGTAGACGCGCATAACTGGCAGCAGGCGATCCGACACCCTGGGGGCCAACTCGGCCAGGCGTTGCGCGTACTCCAGCGCCGCCACGGGGTCGTGAATCGAGCAGGGACCCACCACGACCAGCAAGCGGTCGTCACGGCCCTGCAGGATATCGTGAACGGCCTGGCGTTGAGCCTGGAGGCGCTCGGCCAACAGCAGATCCAGCGGGAGGCTGCGACGCAGTTCGACTGGGGTGGGCAGCGTCGTCTCGGTTCGTCTCGTGTCGGCGGCGACATCGAAATCGGCGAGGTCGGCGGGCAGGCGCTCGGCAAGGGAAGTGTGGGCATTCATGGTGGTCAACTCCGTGAGATCGGCAAACATCGTGTCGCTTCCATGCCACCCGTAATCTCACGGCCGGAGGTGGCGCACTGACCCGACCGCGTAGCGCTAAATCGCCAGCCATAGCCCCAGCCATGATAATCCTGGCGGTTCCGGGCATAGGCGGCAAAAGCGCTGTAGCGTGCGGTCATGGTGCGTTTCCTCTCAGTGTTGCGTTGCAAAAGGCTGTGCTGCAAAAGGCTGTGCTGCAAAGATTGTGTTCGGGGCTGTATAACGCAAAACCCCCGGGCGGGTTGCCGACCGGGGGTTTCTGGTGGGAGGCAACCCGGTTAGGGTGTGCCTTCACGGCGGTATCCTAGGACCCGGCCGCCGGCACACCGGCACTAAACCAGTACCAATACTGACCATTGAAACCGACACCACGTAACTCCACCGCACTGGGGGCGCGGTCGTAAGAGTTGCAGGTCTGAGAAAGCCTCGGTGTCATGGTATCTCCCTGGATTCTACTTTCATCGTGCCGCATCGCGGCAATCTTGGCAAGCCCGGATTCATGCCGCCACGGCGCGCATCACGGCGATGACAAGCGGCAACAGGTTGATCGCTAGAGCCGCCACAAGCGGCAGCAGCCACAGCAGACCGCTCTCGTCGTGATACTCCTTATGGGGAGCCATACATGTCTCCTTTCCATCAGCTAGCGCGCATGCCACCGCCTGCCATTCCACTCCGGCAGAAAAGCGTGATAGTGACCAACAGTCTAGCGGAGATGACGGCCACCATCGACCGGCAGGGTGATCCCGGTCACATAGCGATTGTCGAGCAGATAGCGCAAGCTCTGATAAAACACGCCGGGACCGGGCACCATACCCATTGCCGATTTTGCCCGCGCCTTCTCGATGTAGGCTTCATCGTCGCCCTCATTGAGCATGATCAGGGCCGGGGCGATGGCGTTGACCTGGATCGACGGGGCGTACATGGCCGCGAAAGACAGCGTCAGGCTCTCCAAGCCCGCCTTGGTGGCAGCATAGGCGGCATGTTTCCTCGATCCCTTCTGCACAACGTAGTCGGTGATATGCACGATGTCGCGTTGGGGCTCACCGCAGGCGTCGAGCAGCTCACGGCAATGCAAATTGATCAAGTAGGGCGCCTGCATATGGATCCGAAATAGCCGCT
Source organism: Halomonas sp. DQ26W (assembly GCF_003339685.1). Lineage (GTDB taxonomy): Bacteria > Pseudomonadota > Gammaproteobacteria > Pseudomonadales > Halomonadaceae > Halomonas. Next base: position 124,502 of record NZ_QPKI01000001.1, read on the forward strand.
CGAAGGTCGCGCCCGCCTGATCGTCGACCGAGTCCGGTGCCCAGTCGCTGGCATTGTGCACGATCGCTCTCAGGGCTGAGGTGGTCGCCTTCAACCGGGCGATGAAGTCGAGAATCCCCGCTTCGGTAGCGAAGTCGGCCTTGAGTGTCACGATGCCTCGCCCGCGCAGTGCCGCAAGCTCGTCGCGCTCACGGCGATAGCTGATGATCACGGGATGCCCGTCCTCGGCCAGCCGCTCGGCACAGTGGCGCCCCAGGCGCTGCGCGCCACCAGTGATCAGGATCGGCGAGGCGCTCACCGGCCGCCCTCCCGCCTGAGCACCCCTGCGGTAGGCACCAGCGGCTGGCGCGGCGCATAGGCGAAAACATCCGAGAAGACCCGCGAGGCAGTGAGGCCCAGTGAGGCCAGCACGTCGACACAGGCGTAGACCATGCCCGGCGAGCCGGAGAGGTAGACGTCATGGCCGGAGATATCATCGAGCCCCTCGGCCAGGGCCTGATCGATGCGTCCCCGGTGCCCCTGGCTACGCTCGCCCGCTACCGGCGCCTCCGGTGTCACCTCGGTGACCACATGGAAACGGAGATTCGCGTGGCTTTCGGCCCACTCCCGAGGCAGGCTTTCGAGATAGAGATCACGCCGCTCCCGCGCCGCCCACCACAGGTCGATGGGCCGCTCGGGTGACTCGTGCAACGAGGCTTCGACGATCGCCTTCATCTGGGCAAAGCCGGTACCGGCGGCAATCAGCAACAGCGGTCGCTGGCTGGTGCTATCCAACACACAGTCGCCGCCCGGCATGCGCAGAGTCAGGTGCCGGGCAACCACGACCAGGTCTCGCAGGCGGTCGGAGTTTTCCCGCTCAGGCCAGTGCTGGATATGCAGCTCGAGTGTACCGTCACCGCCATGGGCGTTGGCAATGGAGAACGGCACCCAGGTGTCATCGTCGAGAGCCAGCTCAAGGTACTGGCCCGGATCATGGGCCATGGCCTCGGGGCGTCCCTCCAGCCGTACCCGGAACACGTCGGGAGTGAGATCCTCCACCACTGTCACCTGGCAGGTCAGGGTCCTTGCCGTCATGAATGCCTCTTGTCATCAGGGTTGGAGGGCAGCGCGATACCCAGATCGTTCCAGCGTTCGCTGACGCGAGCCTTGACGGCCTCGTCCATGACGATGGGCGTGCCCCACTCTCTGTCGGTTTCGCCGGGCCACTTGGCAGTGGCATCCAGCCCCATCTTCGAGCCCAGTCCCGCCACCGGAGAGGCGAAGTCGAGGTAGTCGATGGGCGTATTCTCCACTATCACGGTGTCCCGGGCCGGGTCCATGCGCGTGGTGATGGCCCAGATCACATCTTTCCAGTCGCGGGCGCTGACGTCATCGTCGAGCACCACCACGAACTTGGTATACATGAACTGGCGCAGGAAGCTCCATACGCCCATCATCACGCGCTTGGCATGGCCCGGATACTGCTTCTTCATGGTTACCACCGCCATGCGATAGGAGCAGCCCTCCGGGGGGAGGTAGAAGTCGGTAATCTCGGGAAACTGCTTGCGCAGGATCGGCACGAATACCTCGTTGAGCGCGAGGCCGAGTATCGCCGGCTCGTCGGGCGGCCGTCCGGTGTAAGTCGAATGGTAAATGGCATCTTCCCGCATGGTCATGCGCGTGACCGTGAATACCGGGAACTCGTCGACCTCGTTGTAGTAGCCGGTGTGGTCGCCGTAGGGGCCTTCCGGCGCCGTATCGTCCGGGTAGATGAAGCCCTCCAGGATGATCTCCGCCGATGCCGGTACCTGCAGATCGGCATGCCCGCACTTGACCAGTTCGGTGCGCGAACCGCGCAACAGTCCAGCAAAGGCGTATTCGGAGAGCGAGTCAGGCACCGGCGTCACCGCACCGAGAATGGTGGCCGGGTCGGCGCCCAGCGCCACCGCCACCGGGAAGGGCTCGCCGGGGTTCGTCTGCTGAAACTCCTGAAAATCGAGCGCGCCGCCGCGGTGGGAAAGCCAGCGCATGATCAGCCGGTTGCGAGAGAGCTTCTGCTGGCGGTAGATACCCAGGTTCTGGCGCTTCTTGTGCGGCCCGCGGGTCACCACCAGCGGCCAGGTCACCAGGGGGGCGACATCACCGGGCCAGCAGTGCTGGATCGGCAGTCGACCGAGGTCGACGTCGTCGCCCTCGTAGACGAGCGCCTGAACCGGGGCCGAGCGCACGGTCTTCGGCCCCATGCTCATGACCTGCTTGAAGATCGGCAGCTTGTCCCAGGCGTCGCGCATACCCTTGGGCGGATCGGGCTCCTTGAGGAAGGCGAGCAGCTTGCCCACCTCGCGCAGCGCCTCGACGCTGTCCTGGCCCATGCCCAGGGCGACTCGCCTCGGCGTGCCGAACAGGTTGCCCAGCAGCGGCATGTCATGCCCCTTGACGTTCTCGAACAGCAGCGCCGGGCCACCGGCGCGCAGGGTGCGGTCGCAGATCTCGGTGATTTCCAGGTAGGGATCGACCTCGGCCGAGACGCGAACCAGCTCGCCCTGAGCCTCCAGCGCGGCGATAAAATCTCGTAGATCCTTGTATTTCATGGCCTATCCTATCCCGTTTCCCGAACGACGAAAGGGGCAGCATAGCATGCTGCCCCTTTCCCTTCCCCGCCATACCGTCAGCGAAGCCCGCTAGGCAACCGCGGCTGACCCAGCGACAGGCTCCGGAGCTATGAATTGACCGCAGCGAGAGGCGCCGGGGACAAGCCGTAGGGGAGGTCCTACGCCATGGATGGCGTAGGTAGCGTACAGGGAGGTATTCACAGCGCCTCCCCGCAGGCTTGTCGACGGAACAGCCCCGAGCGTCCCGCCGTCAACCATCAACAGCGATCAGCGGCGTTTCATTGCCTCGAAGAACTCGAGATTAGTCTTCGTATCCTTGAGTCGGTCGATCAGAAACTCGGTAGCCGCGGTATCTTCCATCGGGTTGAGCAGCTTGCGCAGGATCCACATGCGCTGCATCTCGTCCTCGGAGGCGATCAGGTCCTCGCGGCGGGTGCCGGAGCGGCGGATATTCATCGCCGGGTAGACGCGGCGCTCGGCGAGCTTACGGTCGAGGTGGGCCTCCATGTTGCCGGTGCCCTTGAACTCCTCGAAAATCACCTCGTCCATCTTGGAGCCGGTGTCCACCAGTGCCGTGGCGATGATGGTTAGGCTGCCGCCTTCCTCGATGTTTCGCGCAGCACCGAAGAAGCGCTTGGGCTTCTCCAGGGCGTGGGCATCGACACCGCCGGTGAGCACTTTGCCGGAGCTCGGCACCACGGTGTTGTAGGCTCGTGCCAGGCGGGTGATGGAGTCGAGCAGGATCACCACGTCTTTCTTGTGCTCGACCAGGCGCTTGGCCTTTTCGATGACCATCTCGGCGACCTGCACGTGTCGCGCCGGCGGCTCGTCGAAAGTCGAGGCAACCACTTCGCCGCGCACGGTTCGTGACATCTCCGTCACCTCTTCCGGGCGCTCATCAATCAGCAGCACGATCAGGTGGCAGTCAGGATCGTTGCGGGTGATCGAGGTAGCAATAGTCTGCAGCATCAGCGTCTTGCCCGCCTTGGGCGGCGATACGATAAGCCCGCGCTGGCCCTTGCCGATGGGTGCGGTGAGGTCGATGATGCGCGACGTCAGGTCCTCGGTGGAGCCGTTGCCGATCTCCATGCGCAGACGCTCGTTGGGGAACAACGGCGTAAGGTTCTCGAACAGGATCTTGTGCTTGGCATTTTCCGGCTTATCGAAGTTGATCTGGCTGACCTTGAGTAGCGCGAAATAGCGCTCCCCTTCCTTCGGCGGTCGAATCTTGCCAGAAATGGAATCGCCCTTGCGCAAGTTGAAGCGACGGATCTGTGACGGCGAGACATAGATGTCGTCGGGGCCCGCCAGGTAGGAGCTGTCGGCGCTGCGCAGGAAGCCGAAGCCGTCCTGCAGAATTTCGAGCACCCCATCGCCATAGATATCCTCGCCGCTCTTGGCGTGCTTCTTGAGGATGGCGAAGATGATGTCCTGCTTGCGCGAGCGAGCAAGGTTGTCGATGCCCATTTCGCGGGCAAGCTCCAGGAGCTCCGGGACGGTCTTTTGCTTGAGTTCGGTAAGATTCATCGGTGTGTTCGGAAGTAGCTCATGTCAGCGTGGCGGCACGGCGCCGTGAATGTGACGGGGAAAAGAACGGTACGCCGCTTGGGTGCGTTCAGAGCCCGGGAAGGCTTCCACTCGCGGGTGATGACCGGCAAATCACGACCTTATCCAGGCACTAACCAGCACTAGAAGGGGTCGTCGGAACGGTATCGTGTTCGAGGGAGCAGCGCTATTGTCGCTTGGACTGTAATCGCCTGGGCGTCTTCAAGTGCCACCATGGCTTTCAGGCACATGATAGCGAGCGACAAAAGGGGCTGTCTGACGACTTGATGTTGACCGCGACGCGGACGTCGTGTCTCGGTCGGAAAGCATTCGGAACAGGCGAACGACTCGATGTTAGTCAAGGGCGGCGACGAACGCAACCCCATCAACCGACACGCCGTGTCAATTGACACGACTGGGAAGTCGCCGCAACCTTGAACTCTCTGCCATCAGGGTGACTCGATGACTCAGCCAATGGACCGGCATCGCACTGAAACACCACTCGCCGCCACAGCGCAACTTCAGCGGCTGGCCGCAATCGACCTGGGCTCGAACAGCTTCCACCTACTGGTGGCCAGCTACCGGGAGGGTCGGCTGCAGGCGGTATCGCGCCTGGGCGAAAAGGTCCAACTCGCCGCCGGGCTCGACAAAGCCAATCGGTTGAGCGAGGAGGCGATAGAGCGCGCACTCAGCTGCCTGACTCGCTTCACCCCCCTGCTGGGCGATATTGCACCCGGTCGCTTGCGTGTCGTGGGCACCAGTGCACTGCGCACGGCACGCAATAGCCAGGCCTTCGTCGAACGCGCCGAATCGCTGCTCGGCTGTCGCATCGAGATCATCGATGGCCGTGAGGAGGCGCGCCTGATCTATCTGGGTGCGGCGCACGCCCTGGCCGAGAATGGCAAGCGCCTGATCGTCGATATCGGCGGCGGCTCCACCGAGTTTGCCATCGGCGAGAACTTCGCACCGTTGCACCTGGAAAGCCTGGACATCGGGTGCGTCACCTTCACCCAGCGCCACTTTTCAAACGGCTTTCTCAGCGAAGCCAGCATGAGCCGGGCCGAGCAGGCCGCCAAGGCGGCGTGCAGCCCGGTCAGCACCACCTATCAGGCCGTCGGCTGGACCGACCCGGTCGGTTCCAGTGGTACCATCAAGGCCGTCGCTTCAGTCCTCGCAGCAAGTGACGCAAACGCTGACGAAGGCACGATTACCCACCAGGGACTCCTCGATCTTCGCCAACGGCTGATCGCCTGCAGGCACCTCGACAAGGTCGCCATGGATGGACTCAAGCTCGACCGGGCGCGCATCTTTCCCGCTGGCGTAGCCATCCTTGGTGCCATCTTCGAGACCTTTGGCCTCACCCGGATGCGTTTCGCCGATGGCGCCCTGCGGGAGGGAGTGCTCTACGACATACTGGAGCGCGACGGCGCATTCGACCACGAGAGCGGCTGAGCTGCCTTCACCGGCACCTGGGCACCCCTTCCCAGCCCTCCGCCACGGCCAACCAGCCCCCCTGCTCCGGCAGCAGCGCTGCCACGACTGTCTCGCCGTGCCATGCCACCAGCAACCGCTCACGCTCCCAAGGAGCAAGATCGGCTTCCTGGAGCAGGCGTTTCAAATCCCGCGAACCGCGCCCCGCCAGGCGCATCCGCTCGCCGCCCTGGCGCAGCGTGAGCCGAAGTTCGACAGGCCCGCCTTCCCGGCGCCGCAGAGTCGGGGTAAAGCGACCCAGAGGGGTCGCCAGAGGCGTCAGCCCGTCCCAATCGATTCGCCATCCCGCCGGCAAAGGGCTAACCGCTCTACGCAGGTAGAGGCGCTCCCGCCAGATACGCGCCTCACCATCCGGCCAGCCGATCCGTACCCGCGCATCGCGCCGCGCCGTCAGCTGCGTCATCAGGGCGGTCAGGCGCGACTCGGGCGGCGTGGGTAACGACAGGCGGCGGCAGGCGTGACGAATCAGCAGCCGCTGACGGGGGAACGACATGGCCTTGAGTGCCGTCACCGCCAGCTGCCCGGGGTTGCCCCCCAGGCGCTCGAGGTCCTGTGCCGCCAGTTCGTCTAGCAGTGCATCGGCCTCGCCGGAGTGCCTTGCCGCGTCAGCCAGCGCCTCGCCGACATGGGTCCAGCGCGCCTTAAGCAGCGGCAGCACGCTGCGACGCAGGAAGTTACGGTCTAGCGCTTGATCATCGTTACTGGGATCATCGACCCAGCGCAGACCCAAACTGCCGGCATAGGCCTCGAGCGTGCTTCGCGGGATGCTCAGCAGCGGGCGTTCGAGCACCACGCCACCGGCATGCCGACGCACCGGCATCCCCGCCAGGCCGCGCACGCCGCTGCCGCGCAGTGCGGCGAGCAGGAAGGTCTCGGCCTGGTCATCGCGGTGCTGGGCGAGCCAGAGGGTCTCGCCAGCGGCGACCCGCCGCGCAAAGGCGAGATAGCGAGCCTGTCGAGCGGCGCCTTCGAGCCCCAGCCCCCCCGACAGCGAAATGTTCACCCGCTCGACGAACAGCGGCACCCCGAGCCGGGAACAGAGCCAACCGCAGTGCTTCTCGAAGTCATCGGCGGCGGCCTGCAGGCCGTGATGCACATGCAACGCATGGATCGGACGCGGATAGCGCCGGCACGCCTCTACCGCGAGGGTCAGCAGCAGCGATGAGTCCAACCCACCCGAGAGCGCCACCCAAACGACACGCCCCGACGGGGTCTCCGCCAGGGCGCGATCAATAGTGGATTGCAGGGACATTGGAAACACTCCGTCTTAGCGAGCCAATCACCTAACGGGGCCGCTTCGAGCGAAGGTCAGACAAGGCAAAAATCGGCGAAATAGCGGAGTTTACTTTAGTAAATGAGCATCTTGAGCCGATTTTTAACGCAGTATGACCGAGCGCAGAAAGGCCTCTAAGCAGGGGCGCCATAGCTCATCAGGCGATTATACCGGCGTTCAAGCAGAGCCTCGGTATCCATTGCTTCCAATCGGTCGAGACTTGCCAGCAGCGCCGTTTTGACCCGCTCGGCGGTATCGACAGGATGACGATGGGCGCCGCCCAGCGGCTCGGGAATCAGCGTATCGACGAAGCCCAGCTCCTTGAGCCTCTCGGCGGTGATACCCATGGCCTGGGCGGCATCGGAGGCCTTCTCGGCGCTCTTCCACAGGATCGAGGCACAGCCTTCCGGAGAGATCACCGCATAGGTGGAGTACTGAAGCATGGCCAGCTCGTCGCACACACCGATGGCCAGCGCCCCACCGGAACCGCCTTCGCCCACCACGGTGGCGAGTATCGGAGTCTTGAGTCGTGACATCACCGCCAGGTTGTAGGCGATCGCTTCCGACTGGCCACGCTCCTCGGCATCGATGCCGGGGTAGGCCCCGGGCGTGTCGATGAAGGTCAGCACCGGCATCTTGAAGCGCTCGGCCATCTCCATCAGCCGGCACGCCTTGCGGTAACCCTCGGGGCGCGGCATGCCGAAGTTGCGGCGCACCTTCTCTTTCACCTCACGTCCCTTCTGGTGGCCAATGATCATAACCGGTCGATCATCCAGGCGAGCCACCCCGCCGACGATGGCCGGGTCGTCGGCAAAGCGACGGTCGCCATGCAGCTCGTCGAAGTCGGTGAAGATGTGCTCGAGGTAGTCCAGGGTGTAGGGGCGCTGCGGGTGGCGCGAAAGCTGCGAGACCTGCCAGGGGCTCAGGCCCTTGAAGATCGACTCGGTGAGCTTGCGGCTCTTCTCTTCGAGTCGACTGACCTCGTCACTGAGGCTGACCTGACTGTCGTTGCCGACCAGGCGCAGCTCTTCGATCTTGGCCTGAAGCTCGGCGATGGGCTGTTCGAAATCGAGATAATTGGGATTCATAGTGGCTAAGCCGCCTTGTCATTGCTGTCGCCGGGGTACAGTGACCGCTTCTTGCCCCGGAAGCCATAAAGTCGAGTGTCGGCATTATCGCACCCTGACGAAGTCGCGCAAGGCGTGAAAGCGCGGCTTTTCCGGCGACAGGTCTATGCGGAGGCGCTGTGAACCCATCCCTGGGCGCTACTTTTGCCATCCATGGCAAAAGACCTCCGCTACGGCCTGTCCCCGGCGCCGCTCTCAGCCAAGGTGGTGAGTTCAGGCTCTGTCCGAAAAGTCGGCGAGCGATGGTCAGACAAGGCAAAAAACGGCGCAAAAGCGGAGTTTACTTTAGTAAATGAGCATTTTAAGACGTTTTTTAACGCCGTATGACCGAGCGCAGGCACTTTTCGGACAGAGTCTAGCGATACTTCAGCCGCACGCCATCCTGCCCTTGCACCTCGCGCAGCGCGATCAGCAGTTCGTCGCAGGGCGCGACCCGCCAATGTTCGGCCAGCTCCAGCCAGCCGACGGCCTCGCCGTTGCGATAACGCAGCCGGACCGGCAGGCCGCTGGCATCGCAGTGGGGCGAGAGGCTGTCGCGGAGGTTGTCGATCAGCCGCCCGTTGACCCGATCGCCGTCGAGGGAGAGCTCCACAGCTTCGCCATAGCGGCTGCGCGCCGCCACCATGGGGGTGATCTCCTTGCCGCGCAGGCGCAGGCCACCCGAGTACTCGTCACTGGAGACCTCCCCCTCGACGATCAGCACCTGCTCGGTGTCGAGTTGGCCGCGCAGTGCCTCGAACATCTCACCGAACAGCGAAGCCTCGATGCGTCCGGTACGGTCGTCGAGAGTGAGAAAGGCCATGGTGTCGCCGCGCTTGGACTTCATGGTGCGCATCCCCACCACCAGGCCGGCGACCCGCTGCGGCTCGCGCGAGGGCTTGAGGTCGCTGATACGCGTCGAGACGAAGCGCTTGAGCTCCTGTTCGTACTCGTCGATGGGGTGACCGGTGAGGTAGAGCCCTAGCGTCTCCTTCTCACCGGCCAGGCGTTCCTTGTCGGTCCACTCCCGGACCTGTCGATAGGCATCGTAAGGATCCGCCTCCGGCTCGTCGGCGAAGGCCTCGCCGAACATGTCGATCATGCCCAGGTTCTGGTTGGCCTGGGTCTGGGCCGCGGCCTTGAGTGCGGCCTCCATCGCCGCGCTGAGCACAGCACGGCTCGGGCCGAGGTTGTCCAGCGCCCCGGAGCGGATCAGCGCCTCCAGGGTACGCTTGTTCATGCGCCGGGGGTCAACCCGCCGACAGAAGTCGAACAGGTCGCTGAAGGAACCGTGGGCTTCGCGTGCCTCGACGATGGCACCGATGGGCCCCTCGCCCACGCCACGGATGGCCCCCAGGCCATAAACCACTCGCGCCTCGATATCGACGGTAAACTTGTATCCACCGACGTTGACGTCCGGCGGGGTCACGGTCAACCCCAGGTGGCGACACTCCTCGATCAGCGGCACCACCTTGTCCAGATTATCCATTTCGGTGGACATTACTGCCGCCATGAACGGGCCGGGGTAGTGCGACTTGAGCCAGGCGGTCTGGTAAGAAACCAGGCCGTAGGCCGCCGAGTGGGACTTGTTGAAGCCGTAGCCGGCGAATTTCTCCACCAGGTCGAAGATGTTGCCGGCAAGCTCCTTGTCGATGCCGTTGGCGGCACAGCCTTCCATGAAGCCGGCACGCTGCTTGGCCATCTCCTCCGGTTTCTTCTTGCCCATGGCCCGGCGCAGCATGTCCGCCTGCCCCAGGCTGTAGCCTGCCAGCACCTGGGCGATCTGCATCACCTGCTCCTGGTAGAGGATGATGCCGTAGGTGGGCTCGAGCACCGGCTTGAGCAGTTCGTGCTGGTAGTCCGGGTGCGGGTAGGAGATCTCGGCGCGGCCGTGCTTGCGGTTGATGAAGTCGTCGACCATGCCCGACTGCAGGGGGCCGGGGCGGAACAGTGCCACCAGGGCGATCATGTCCTCCAGCGAATCCGGCAGCAGCCGCTTGATCAGCTCCTTCATGCCGCGGGACTCGAGCTGGAACACCGCCGTCGTCTCGGCACGCTTGAGCATCTCGAAGGTAGGGGCGTCATCGAGTGGGATGGTATCGATATTCAGCGGCCCCTGGCCGGCCGCCGCACGCACCTTGTCGACCATCTCCAGCGCCCAGTCGATGATGGTCAGGGTCCGCAGGCCGAGGAAGTCGAACTTGACCAGCCCGGCCTCCTCGATGTCGTTCTTGTCGAACTGCACGACCAGGCCGTTGCCCTCCTCGTCACACAGCAGCGGTGCGAAGTCGGTGAGCTTGGTGGGGGCGATCACCACGCCGCCGGCGTGCTTGCCGGTGCCGCGGGTGATGCCCTCCAGCTTGATCGCCATCTCCCAGATTTCCTGGGCCTCGTCGTCGTTGTCGATGAACTCCTTCAGCGCCGGCTCGGCCTCGATGGCCTTGGCCAGGGTCATGCCCACCTCGAAGGGAATCAGCTTGGAGAGCTTGTCGCCCAGCGAATAGGGGCGGCCCTGGGCCCGGGCCACGTCGCGCACCACCGCCTTGGCGGCCATGGTGCCGAAGGTGACGATCTGGGACACGGCGTTGCGCCCGTAGCGGTCGGCCACGTACTCGATGACCCGGTCGCGCTTCTCCATGCAGAAGTCGACGTCGAAGTCGGGCATCGAGACCCGCTCGGGGTTGAGGAAGCGCTCGAACAGCAGGTCATACTCCAGCGGGTCGAGGTCGGTGATCTTCTGGGCGTAGGCCACCAGCGAGCCGGCACCGGAGCCACGCCCCGGCCCCACCGGGACATTGTTGTCCTTGGCCCACTGGATGAAGTCCATCACGATCAGGAAGTAGCCGGGGAAACCCATCTGGATGATGATGTCGAGCTCGAAATTCAGTCGCTTGCGGTAGCGGGCGTCGATTTCGGCATACTCCGCCCCGTCCCGCGGGTAGCGCTCGTCGGGGAACAGAAAGTCGAGTCGTGCGGTGAGGCCGTCATGAGAAACCTTGCGGAAGAATTCGTCCTGGGTCATGCCCTCGGGAATCTCGAACTCGGGCAAAAATATCTCGCCCAGCCGCACGTCCACGCTGCAGCGCGCAGCAATCATCAGGCTGTTCTCGAGCGCGACGGGGATATCCGAGAAGAGCTCGGCCATCTCCTCCGGGCTCTTGAGGTACTGCTCCTCGGTGTAGCGCCGTTCGCGTCGCTTGTCGTCGAGTGCTCGGCCCTCGCCGATGGACACCCGGGTCTCGTGGGCCCAGAAGTCGTCGCGTTCGAGGAAACGCACGTCGTTGGTGGCCACCACCGGCGTACCGGACTCCATGGCCAGCGCCACCGACAGGTGGACGCACTCCTCCTCCAGCGGCCGGCCGGTACGTACCAGCTCCAGATAGAAGCGCCCCGGGAAGGCGGTGTTCCACTCGTCGAGCAGCGCACGGGCTTCGTCCCGGTGATCGGACAACAGGTGACGGCCAATCTCGCCGTCGCGGGCACCGGACAGGGCAATCAGCCCCTCGCTCTGCCCGAGTACCCAGGCGCGGTCGAGCAGCGCCCGGCCCTGCCGTTGCCCCTCCATCCAGCCGCGGGATATCAGCTCGGTGAGGTTACGATAGCCGATGTCATTCATGGCCAGCAGGGTCAGGCGATAAGGGTGGCCCTCATCCAGGGGATTGGCCAGCCACAGGTCGGCGCCGATGACCGGCTTGAGCCCGGCCCCCTGGGCACCGCGATAGAACTTTACCAGGCCGAACAGGTTGGTCTCGTCGGTGACGGCCAGGGCCGGCATGCCCCGTTCGGCCGTGGCCTTGACCAGCGGCTTGAGCCGCACCAGGCCGTCGACCAGCGAGTATTCGGTGTGAACGCGAAGATGTACGAAGGGCGTGGTCATAAAGGGCTCGAAGCTTGGCGGTAAATGGTCGGTACGAAAACCAGGCTATTGGACCTGTGGCATGGCATAGGCTATCGCATCCTGCTTCGCTCGCGGCTGATCCTGCGCTTACGCACCCTGCCCGCTCGGAGCTGATGCGGCGACAGCTCTCCGCAGGGGCGCTGTAAATACCTCCCTGTACGCTACTTTTGCCCTGCTGCGCTCTCGCATCCTGCTTCGCTTGCAGGACCGGGGCTGGCCATCCATGGCCAGCCCGTTCGGAGCAGTGCTCCTCACCCATGGCAAAAAACCCCTGCTACGACCTGTCCCCGGCGCTCCTCGCTATCGGATGCCTAGAACAGCGCCAGTTGGCGCTTGACCGGGCCGAAGGAGCGACGGTGCTCCGGCAGCGGCCCCAGGCGCTCCAGGACGGCCAGGTGCTCGCGGGTCGGGTAGCCCTTGTGGCGAGCGAAGCCGTACCCGGGAAAGAGGCGGTCGAGCGCCACCATCTGGGCATCGCGGGATACCTTGGCGAGGATCGACGCGGCCGCGATGGCTGGATGGCGGGCATCTCCTTTTACCACCGCCTGGCCGGGAACATGATGCCCGGGCAGGCGATTACCGTCCACCAGCAGGTACTCCGCGGCCAGCGGCAGGGCATCGATGGCTCGGCGCATGGCGAGATGGGTGGCGTGATAGATATTGAGTTCGTCGATCTCGGCAACCGAGGCCTCGGCCACGGCAAAGGCCAGGGCCTTTTCGCGAATCTCGCCATCCAACCGTTCGCGGCGCTCTGCCGTGAGCTGCTTGGAATCGGCCAGACCCGCGATGGGCCTGGCCGGGTCGAGAATAACGGCAGCGGCCACCACGGCACCGATGAGCGGTCCGCGACCCACCTCGTCGACACCCGCCAGCAGGGTGCCCTGATAGTCGATGGTCAGGGGTGGCAGTTCATGGGGCTTCATCGCTCTGTGTCCTTTCTCTTCCCGCTTGATTCGGGCTCGCCTGACCCCCCACACCACCAGCTCCAGGCTTCAACTGTACCCCGACAGCGATAGTACTGTCGGGCGAGACGCTCTCGGGCAGCGCGCGCCCCTCCACCAGCGCCTCGACGGCGTCGCAGGCGCGACGACTGGCATCGCGCTGCAGCCCGGCATGCATCTCGGCGAAGCGCGTCTCCAGCGCCAAGCGGTAGTCGTCGTCATCGAGCATCTCGCCCAGGCGTGCAGCGATGGCCGACGCGCTGGCCGCTTCCTGGATCAGCTCGGGCACCAGGGTCTCTCGCGCGATCAGGTTGGGCAGCGAGACCCATTCCGTCTTGACCAGCCGCTTGGCCAGCCAGTGAGTGGCCGGTGCCATCTTGTAGGCCACCAGCATGGCGCGGTGACAGAGCATCGCCTCCAGCGCCGCGGTACCCGATGCCAGCAGCACGGCGTCGGCCGCGACCATGGCCTCCCGGGCGCGGCCGTCGAGCAGCACCACCCGGCCGGCGAGGCCGGGGCGTGCCGCCAGCAGCTCGCTCAGCTCTTCGTGCCGCTTTGGCGTCGCCGCGGGGATCACCACCTTGAGTACCGGACGGGTTCGGCACAGCTGCTCGACGGCGTCGAGGAAGGTGCCACCGAGAAAGCGGATCTCGTTGGCCCGGGACCCCGGCAGCAAGGCCAGAACCATCGCATCCTCGTCCAGCCCCAGCGCGGCGCGGGCCGAGGCACGGTCATTGGTCAGCGGCAGTTCATCGGCCAGCGGATGACCGACGAAAGCCACCGGTACCTTGTGCCGGGCATAGAAAGCGGCTTCGAAGGGCAGGAAGGTGAGCATGGCATCGACGGAATGGGCGATACCCTTGACTCGGCCCTGACGCCAGGCCCATACCGTGGGGCTTACATAGTGTGCGGTGGTAATGCCCGCCTCGCGCAGCTGTCGCTCCAGGCCGAGATTGAAATCGGGGGCATCGATGCCGATCATGATATCGGGTTGCCAGGCCAGAGCATCCGCCTTGAGGGAGCGGCGCACGCGAATCAGCTCGGGGAGGTGCTTGATCACCTCGACCAGCCCCATCACCGACAGGGTTTCCAGAGGAAAGCGACTCTCCAGGCCTTCGCCGATCATTCCCGGTCCGCCAATGCCGCGGAAAGCAACCTCCGGATGGCGGGCTTTCAGGGCGCGCATCAGACCAGTACCCAAATTATCGCCAGAGAGTTCACCGGCCACGATGTAGACGCGCGTTACCGTCATGGGAGCGACATGTCAGCGAGTAATGCCACGCGACGACACCTCGATGGAGGCAGCGAAGGCGTCGGTCTCGGGCAGCGAGAAGCGGCTGCGAATCGCGATCAGGGCCTGATCGACGGTCAGACCTTGGCGATAGACCAGCTTGTAGGACTCACTCAGCGCCTGGATCGCCTCCTTCGAGAAACCGCGGCGCTTCAGCCCCGTCAGGTTGAGCCCATGGGGCTTGGCCGGGTTGCCGTTGATCATCACGAAAGCCGGCGTGTCTTTGGTGATGATCGAACCGCCACCGGCCATTGCATAGTCACCAAAGTGGCAGAACTGGTGAATGGCCGACAGCCCGCCGATAATAGCGTAACTACCCAGGGTCACATGCCCGGCAAGGGTTGCCTGATTGGCGAGCACGCAGTCGTTGCCGATGAGACAGTCGTGCCCCACGTGGACATAGGCCATGAAAAGGTTGCGCGAGCCGATGACGGTTTCACCACGATCCTGAACGGTGCCACGGTGCAGGGTCGCCCCTTCGCGAATGATGTTGTCGTCACCCATCACCAGTCGCGTCGGTTCGCCGGCATACTTCTTGTCCTGGCAATCCTCTCCCACCGAGGCGAACTGGAAGATGCGGGTACGGGCACCCAGCACGGACGGCCCCTTGATCACGACATGGGAGCCGATCCGACTACCGGCCCCGATCTCGACGTCGGGCCCGATCACGGTGAAAGGTCCAACCTCGACATCCTCGGCCAGACGCGCACTGGGATCGACGATGGCAGTGGTATGTATCAAGCAACCTTCCTCTCGGCACAGATGATGTCGGCCTCACAGGCCAGCTCTTCACCTACGGTAGCACGGCAGGCGAATTTCCAGATGCCGCGCTTTTCACGTTCAACACGGGCTTCGAGAGCTAGGCAGTCGCCAGGCATGACCGGGCGCTTGAAGCGTACGTTGTCGCTGCCAACAAGGTAGTAGACATAGCCGTCGGCGGGCAGCTTGTTGACGGTCTTGAACCCCAGGATGCCACACACCTGCGCCAGGGCCTCGAGAACCAGTACGCCGGGCATGATCGGGTGGTGCGGGAAATGGCCGTTGAAGAATGGTTCGTTAATGCTGACGTTCTTGTAGCCAACGATCAGTTCGCCGAGTGTCAGCTCCGTGACCCGATCCACCAGCAGGAAGGGATATCGGTGCGGCAGATACTCACGAATTTCGTTGATGTCCATTACCATCGTAGCGACCTCTGAAAGAAAGTAAGAAAGCCGGAGCAGCATGGGCATGTTGCATCCGGCTTTCCAAAATGCCTGCGGTGAGAAAGAAGCGTGCGATGGATTATAGCGTCGCCAGACTTCGTCTCAACCCTCCTGGTTACGCTTTTCGAGCTTGGCCAGCCGGCGGGCGATATCGTCGAGCTGCTTGAAGCGCACCGCATTCTTTCGCCACTGTGCGTTCTGCATCGCGCCGGTACCCGACGAATAGACCCCCGGCTCGTGAATCGAGTTGGTGACCAGGCTCATGCCGGTGACCTGAACCCCGTCGCAGATCGTCAGGTGGCCGGCGAGCCCAACCCCACCACCCAGCATGCAATTGCTCCCCACCCGGGTCGAACCGGCGATACCCACACAACCAGCAAGCGCAGTATGGTCGCCGATGCGCACGTTGTGGGCGATCTGCACCTGGCTGTCGATCTTGACGTCGTTGCCGATCACGGTGTCATCAAGCGCACCGCGGTCGATGCTGGAGCAACTGCCGACCTCGACATCGTCGCCCAGCACCACGCCGCCCAGCTGCGCGATCTTGTGCCAACGCTTTCCGTCATGGGCGAAGCCGAAGCCGTCGCCACCGATGACGCAGTTGCTGTGCAGTATGGCGCGCTCGCCGATAACCACGCCGTGACAGACTGTCACGTTGGGATGGAGCCGTGACTGGGCACCAATCCGCGATTTCGCCCCAACCACGCAGCCCGGACCGATGACAACCTGGTCGCCCAGCTCGACGCCGGCCTCGACGACTGCGTGGGGTCCGATCTCCACCCCGGCACCCACCCGCACGTCTTCCGCCACCACCGCCGACGGATGAATGCCACCGACAGGTCGGGCCAGGAACGGATCGAAGAGCCGCGACAACTGTGCATAGCCGAGATAGGGGTTGTCGAGCTCGAGGCGGTCTACCGGGCATTCTCCGGTGTGCTCGGGGTGGAGCAACACGGCACCGGCACGGGTGGCTTGCAGGCTCTTCAGGTAGGAGAGATTGGCCACGAAGGCGACCTGTTCAGGGCCGGCGTCCTGCAAGGTTGCCAGTCCAGTGATGCGGCGCGTACCGTCACCCACCAGCCGAGCTCCAAGCTGTTCAGCGAGATCGGCGAGGGTGAATTGTGGGGGAGGAGGTTGCGTCATGACGGCCCGGTAGTCAGCAGAGCACGGCGGCAAGCCGCCGTGACGGATCAGTTGAGTGAGTTGAGGATGTCAGTCACTTCCCTGGTCAGGTTCGGTAGCTCGACCTCGGAGTGAACCACGCCCTGAGGGTCGACCAGCACCTGAATGCCGTGACGAGAGATAACCTGCTCCACTGCTCGCTCCAGCTTCGGTTCGGACTGTTGCAGGAACTCCTGCTCCGAGCGCATCTGCTCCTCGATGATCTGCTGGCGTAGCTGTTCGAAGCGGCTACCCTTCTGCTGGAATTCCTGGATCATGGTCTGACGCTCGGCATCGGAGAAGCTGTCGCCCTGCAGGCGCTGCTGCAAATTCTGCAGCTCCTCGCCCAAGACCTGAGCTTCCTGCTGCTGGCCGCGAAGGCGGTTCTCCAGTTGCTCCATGGAGCGCTGGGCGGCATCAGACGAGAGCAGCGCCTGTCGCCAATCCAGCACGGCGACCTCGGCGGCGTGCGCCGGCAGTGCCAGGGCACCAAACAGGCCAATACAGAGAATGGCAGTCAACTTGCGCATGAACGACTCCTTGACCGGGTCAGAATGTCTGACCCAGTGAGAACTGGAAGAACTGGGTATCGTCGCCACTCTTTTCATTGAGGGGTTCGGCGATGCTGAAGGTCAACGGCCCCACTGGTGTCAACCAGGATAGCCCGATACCGGCACTGTAACGCAGCTCGCCCAGGTCGACACCGGAAGAGCAGTTCGACGGGCCATCACCGTCGACCAGCGGATAACAGCTGGTCAGAAAGGTATTGCCGGCATCCAGGAAGAAGCCTGTCTGAAGCGACCTCTGATCCTCGAGGAACGGCATCGGGAAGAGCAGCTCCGCGCTTCCCTCAACCAGCACATTGCCACCCAGGGTGCGATCGCGCCCTGCTTCACGTGGTGTGGTGCGCTCGCCCAGGGTGTTGGCGGTGAAACCGCGTACCGAGCCGAGTCCACCGGAAAAGAAGTTCTCGTAGAAGGGATAGGGGTCGCTACCGATACTGTCGGCATAGCCCAGGGTGGAGCCGAACTTCAGCGCCCAGGTCTCCTCCTCGTTCAAGGGAAACAGATGCTGAGCCCGTGCCCGCAGCTTGTAATAGTCGGCATCGCTGCCCGGTGCCGCGGTCTCCAGCGACAGGCGCTGATAGCTGCCCGCAGTGGGCATGATGCCGCGATTCAGGTTGTTGCGCGTCCAACTGGCGGTGAGCTTCAGACTCTGGGCATCGCCGCCCTGCTCGTCCACGTAGCGCACGATCTCCGAGGGGGTGTCGCGGTAGGTCTTGACCGTCAGATCTTCGAGGCTGGCGCCGAAGTTGAGCCGCGAGAGTTCGCTGATCGGGTAGCCGAAATTGATGCCCGCGCCATAGGCGTCGGTAGAGAAAGTCGAGATATCCGAATCGGCATAATCGGTCTCGCGATAGAACAGGTTGTAGCCCCGCGAGATACCGTCCAACGTCCAGTAAGGGTCGGTGTAGCCGAAGTTGAGGCTGGTGAATGTGTCGCTGCGCTGGGCACCGATGTTGACCCGGTTGCCAGTTCCCAGGAAGTTGTTCTGGGCCAGAGACGCCCCATATATGATGCCGGCACTCTGGGAGAAGCCAATGCTCGCAGAGATCGAGCCTGAGGGCTGCTCCTCGACAGTATAGGTGACATCCAGCTTGTCGGACTCTCCCGCCACTGGCTGGGTATCCACCTCGACCTGGCTGAAGAAGCCCAGGCGCTCCAAGCGGCGGCGCGACTGGCTGATCGATTCTGTGGAAGCGGGGGCGCCTTCCATCTGGATCATCTCGCGGCGCAACACCTCGTCCTGTGTACTGGTGTTACCAATGAAGTTGATGCGCCGCACATAGGCACGCAGCCCCGGCTCGACCATCACGGTGAGATCCACCGTCGAGCCATCTGCGCCGGGCTCCGGCACGCCCTCTACCCTGGCGAAGGCGAAGCCTTCGGCACCCAGGCGGGAACGCAGGGCTTCGGTAGAGGCGGTGACATCGCTGCGCGAGAAGATCTGGCCGCTTTGCACCTGGAGCAAGTTACGCGCTTCACGCTCACTGATCTGCAGGTCTCCGACAAAGCGGATGTCGCCCAGACGATACTGGCGCCCCTCGTCGATATTGACGGTGACAAAGATCCGCGACTTGTCGGGGCTGATCGACACCTGGGTGGAGGTGATGGCGAAGTTCACATAGCCACCATCGAGATAAAAGGAGCGCAGTCGCTCCAGGTCGCCGGCCAGCGCCTCACGAGAGTACTCGTCCCTCGAGAACCAACCGAAGAAGCGGCCGGGGCGGTCGCTGAGTTCAAAGACGTCGCGCAGTTCGTCGTCGTCGAAATCCCGGTTGCCGACGACGTTGATCTGACGGATCTTGGCCACGGCGCCTTCGTTGATGTCGATATCGACCTGTACTCGGCCTTCGTCGATCTCACGCACGCTGGCTTCGATGCGAGCGCTGTAGCGGCCCTGGGCCTGGTAGACACCCTCCAACTCACGCTGGATCTCCTCCAGGGTGGAGAGCTGAAGTACCTGCCCCTCAGCGAGCCCACCTTCGCGTAGTCCGCGACGCAGGTCCTCTTCGGAGAGCTGGCGGTTGCCGCTGATATTGAGCCGCGAGATGGTGGGGCGCTCCACCACCTGAATGACCAACACGTCACCGTCCCTGGCCAGTTGGATATCGTCGAACAGGCCGGTGGCAAACAGGCTGCGTGCCGCCTCGGCCAGTTCGCGGTCGTCCACCCGGTCCCGGGCACTGACGGGGAAGGCGTTGAAGACGGAGGCGGCGGAAACCCGCTGCAGCCCCTCCACGCGAATGTCGGTCACTTCAAAAGATTCGGCCAGCACCGTATTGGAACCGGCCAGCAGCAGAGCCGCCAGTCCGAGGGTCTTGATATTCATGCAGTCGCTTCGCTCGCGTTTATCCGCCTGCTTGTCCAGACAGGCACCTTATACATTTGTGCGGGTGACTGACAAGGCTGGAGCCGGGCTCCACTTCTCCCTGTGCCCCCGGCCGGGGGTAGAGTCGCTCGCTACCAGAGACGCATCAGATCGAAATAGAGCGCCATCAACATCAGCGTGGCAATCAGTGCCAAACCAATACGCAGACCCATCGCCTGGGTCCGCTCGGAAACCGGCCGGCCGCGGGCCGCTTCCACGAAATAATAAAGCAGGTGGCCACCGTCGAGTACCGGAATGGGCAGCAAGTTCAGCACCGCCAGGCTGATCGACAGGTAGGCCAGGAAGCTGATAAAGCTCTCCAGACCGGTGCGTGCCGTATCACCAGCCACCTGGGCGATGGTAATGGGTCCGGACAGGTTCGATGGCGAGATCAGCCCCACCAGCATCTTGCGGATAGCCCCCAGGGTCAAGAGCGTCATGTCACTGGTGCGTGTCACCGCCTGCCCCAGGGCCGCCACGGGACCATAGCGAATCTCGCGCCGATACTCTTCCGGCCACTCGACGCTTTCGACTCCGGCGCCAACGTAGCCGATGGAAACGCCGGTTTCCAGCTCTCTTTTGCCGGGCACCAACGTCAGGCTCAGCTGCTCGCCGTTGCGCGCCACTTCAAGGGCCAGGCTCTCGCCAGGGCTCGTGCGCACGATATTGACGAAATCCATCCAGTCATCGATCGGCGTGCCGTTCACCGCGAGGACCTCATCGCCGGCCTCCAGCCCGGCCTGGGCGGCGGCCTCGCCGTCGATGACCTGCCCAAGCCTGGCCGGGAAGGGCGGTTGCCAGGGAGTGATCCCCAGGGTGGCGAGCGGCTGGGGAGGGTCCTGGCGAACCAGGTAGCTCTCCACCGGCAGCCGATACGCGCGGGGCTCCTCGCTGGCATCGCCACGCGCCTGGAACGCCAGTTCGCCACTGGTACCGATGCGGGAAATCAGGCGGAGGTTTATGTCATCCCAGGAGCGTACCGCGTCGCCTTCAATCGAGACGATTTCCTGACCACTGCGCAGGCCGCTACGCTCGGCCGGTGAATCGATCGCCACATCGCCGACCACGGGTGCAACGGTCGTGGTACCGGCGACGAAAAGAGCCCAGTAGGCAACGATGGCGAGCAAAAAATTGGCCAGCGGACCGGCCGCCACGATGGCGATGCGCTGCCACACCGACTTGCGATTGAAGGCCTGGTCGAGCTGATCGTCGGGCACCGGTGTCTCGCGCTCATCGAGCATCTTGACATAGCCGCCCAGCGGAATGGCAGCGATGGCGAATTCAGTACCGTTGCGGTCGACACGGGACCAGATCGGCTTGCCAAAGCCCACCGAGAAGCGCAGCACCTTGACACCACAGCGTCGTGCCACCCAGTAATGCCCGTATTCGTGGAAGGTAATCAGCAGGCCCAGCACCACGATGACGGCCAGCACATTCTGGATCAGGCCCAAGTCAGCCTCCTTCTAGGTAACAAGATGACGGATGCCAGCGACGGTACGCTCAACGACGCTTCAACCAGTCGTTGGCAGTGTGGCGAGCCCGCGCATTGGCCTCCAGGATGGTCTCGAGGTCGGTGGCCGGCTCCATGGGCAACGATTCAAGCGTCCTCTCCACCAGTTCGGCGATGCCGGTAAATCCCAGCCGACCGGCGAGAAACGCATCCACCGCGATCTCGTTGGCCGCATTGAGCACTGCCGGCGCCGTTCCTCCGGCCACCATGGCCTCCCGGGCCAGGCGCAGGCAAGGAAAGGCCGCTTCGTCCGGTGCCTCGAAATCAAGCCGTGCGACCTGGAACAGGTCGAGGGCCTCGACCCCGGCATCGATTCGTTCCGGCCAGGCCAGGCCGTAGGCGATGGGGGTGCGCATATCGGGGTTGCCCAGCTGCGCCAGCACCGACCCGTCGCTGTAGGCGGCCATGGAGTGAATCACGCTCTGGGGGTGCACCACCACCTGTACCTGCTCCGGTCGCGCATCGAACAGCCAACACGCCTCGATCAGCTCCAACCCCTTGTTCATCAGAGTGGCGCTGTCCACTGAAATCTTCCGCCCCATGGACCAGTTGGGGTGGGCACAGGCCTGCTCCGGCGTAACCGACGCCAGCGCCTTCGGCTTCCAACCCCGGAAGGGTCCGCCGGAGGCGGTCAGCAACAGTTGGGTGACGCCGTGTTGACCCAGGCCGCCGCGATGCTCCTGAGGTAGACACTGGTAGATGGCATTATGTTCGGAATCGATGGGCAGCAGCAGGGCACCATGCCGGGCCACCGCGTCCATGAACAGGGCGCCGGACATCACCAGCGCCTCCTTGTTGGCCAGCAATACCCGCTTGGCGGCACGCACCGCAGCCAAAGTCGGCAGTAGCCCGGCAGCACCGACGATGGCAGCCATCACCACGTCCACTTCATCCGCCTCGACCACCTCGACCAGCGCCTCGACGCCGCTGCGCACCTCCGTATCCAACCCGTCATCGGCAAGCTCCCGGCGCAGCCAGGCGGCATCCTCGTCCCTGTCCAGCACCGCCACCCTTGGCCGGTGGCGCCGGCACTGGGCCAGCAGCGCCTCGCGGGAGCGATGGGCCGTGAGGGCGTGAATCCGATAACGCTCGGGATGACGTCCGACGACATCCAGCGTGCTGGTACCGATCGAGCCAGTCGCGCCGAGCACCGTGACAGTCAGCCGACGCCCTTGCTCCGCAATGACAGCAGCGCCCACCTTACAGGACTCCGAGGGAGAGCAGCGCAAACAGCGGCACGGCCGCCGTCAGGCTGTCGATACGGTCAAGGACACCGCCATGGCCGGGCAGGAGATTGCTGGAATCCTTGATGCCCCGATAGCGTTTGAGCATGCTCTCCACCAGATCACCGAGCACCGACACCAGGGTCACCACGGCGGTGACCAGTACCAAGGCCGTACCGCCGGCCAAGCCCAGTCCCTGCCAAACAACGAAGACCAGCGCCAGCAGCAAGGTGACGGCTAGCCCACCGAACACCCCCTCCCATGACTTGCCGGGGCTGACTGCCGGCGCCAGCTTACGCCGCCCCCAGGCACGGCCTGAGAAGTAGGCGCCGATATCGGCACTCCAGACCAGCAGCAGGACGAAAAGCAGCCATACCGCGCCAGTGTCGCGCAAGATGTTGAAGCCGACCCAGGCCGGCAGCAGCACCCACAACCCCATGGCCAGTCGCCGCAGCGTCGACTGCCACTGCTCTCCCTTGCCGGGGTAGTGAATCACCCAGTAGAGGTTGGCCAGCCACCCCACCAGCGCCAGCCATAGCGGCCAGACAGCCAGTATGGCGCCTGTTGCCCAGAGCAGAAGCATCAAGACGGCCAGGCCGGCCACCAGCGCCAGGCGTCGGTTCGGCTCCGTCACTCCGGCGAGGTTGCTCCACTCCCAAGCCGCCAGCAGCACGACAGCAGCCGTAAAGGCGGCGAAGGCGCCGCCCTGCAGGCCAAACAGGCCAGCCAGCATCAGCGGCGCCAGCCAGGCCGCAGTGATGATTCGCTGTCTAAGCACCTTGGGCCTCGATTTGTTCATCGGTCATGCCGAAGCGGCGCTGCCGTCGGCGAAAGTCGTCGATAGCCAGATCGAGAGCCTCGCCATCGAAATCGGGCCACAGCAGTGGCGTGAAGTAGAGCTCTGCATAGGCCATCTGCCACAGCAGGAAATTGGAGATACGCTGTTCGCCACTGGTGCGAATGCAGAGGTCCACCGGCGCCTCATGGGCTAGGCAGAGTTCGGCCTCTACGCTCTTTTCGGTGATGTCGGCGGGATCGAGCTCCCCCGTGGCGACTCGCTCGGCAAGGCGACGGGCAGCCCCGGCGATATCCCAGTGGCCGCCATAATTGGCCGCCACCACCAGATGCATGCGGGTGTTCTCACGGGTCATCGACTCGGCCCGGACGATGTACTTCTGAATCGATGAGGAGAAGGCGGAGCGGTCACCGATCACCGAAAGCCGGATACCGTTGGTGTGGAGCTTTTTCACTTCCCGCTTCAATGCGATCAAAAACAGCTCCATCAAGGCTCGTACTTCGGCTTCGGGGCGTCGCCAGTTTTCACTGGAGAAGGCGAACAGGGTAAGCGTTTCCACACCCCGCTCTGCGGCGCGCCGAATCACGGCGCGCACGGCCTCGACGCCGGCACGATGGCCACGTGCACCGGAGAGCCCACGCGCTCGTGCCCAGCGATTGTTACCATCCATGATAATCGCCACATGTCGCGGCACGTCTCCACCGGATGCGTTCTGCGGCACCTGGGAGCCTGGGGTCTGCGCTGACGTCATGATGTCTCGCAATGGAATGGGCGGGGCCTGGCGGAAGCCCCCGTAACGGAGTCGTCCGCCCGGCGCTCCTCAGACCTGCATCAGGTCATGTTCTTTCGTTTCCAGAAGCTTGTCGATCTCGGCAATGTACTTGTCGGTCAACTTCTGGATGGCCTCTTCACCCCGGTGCTGCTCATCCTCGGAGATCTCCTTCTCCTTGAGCAGGGACTTGAAGTCGCCATTGGCGTCGCGACGCACATTGCGAATCGCCACGCGGGCATGCTCGGCCTCGGCACGCGCCTGCTTGATGTAGCCCTTGCGGGTCTCCTCGGTAAGCATCGGCATGGGCACCCGAATCACGGTGCCGGCACTCGCCGGGTTCAAGCCCAGGTCGGAGGTCATGATCGCCTTCTCGATCTTGGCCACCATTCCCTGCTCCCACGGCACGATACTCAGCGTACGGGCGTCTTCCACGTTTACCGAGGCCACCTGGCTCAGCGGCACCTGGCTACCGTAATAATCCACCGTCACCGAGTCGAGGATGCTGGAGTGAGCACGCCCGGTACGGATCTTGTTGAAGTTGCCATGAAGGGCCTCGAGGCTCTTCTTCATTCGGCTTTCAGCATCTTTCTTGATGTCATCGATCACAGTGTCAACCTCTGTCTATCAGCGTGCCTTCCTTGCCGCCCATCACCAGGTTCAGCAGGGCGCCCGGCTTGTTCATGTTGAATACGCGAACCGGCATGTCATGGTCCCGCACCAGGCAGATGGCGGTCAAATCCATGATGCCGAGCTTCTTGTCGAGTGCATCGTCATAGCTCAGCATGTCGTACTTGATCGCATCGGCGTGCTTTACCGGGTCCTTGTCGTATACCCCGTCCACCTTGGTGGCCTTGACCACCACGTCGGCGTCGATCTCAATGCCGCGCAGACAGGCCGCCGAATCGGTGGTAAAGAACGGGTTGCCAGTTCCGGCGGAAAACAATACCACGTCTCCGGACGTCAGGTAGCGAATGGCGGTACGCCGGTCGTAGTGTTCCACCACCCCACTCATGGGAATAGCCGACATGACCCGTGAGCGGATATTGGAACGCTCCAGCGCATCGCGCATGGCCAGTGCGTTCATCACCGTGGCCAGCATGCCCATGTGGTCACCGGTGACGCGATCCATGCCCGCCGCATTGAGTGCAGCGCCACGGAACAGGTTTCCCCCACCAACCACGATACCCACCTGCACGCCGATACCGACCAGCTGACCGATCTCCAGCGCCATGCGGTCAAGTACCTTGGGATCGATCCCGAAGTCGTGTTCGCCTATCAGGGCCTCACCGGAGAGCTTGAGCAAGATGCGCTTGTACTTGGATTTTTCACTGCGGGACTTGTCAGGGCGGGGCTGGGCGGCACTATCGACCGGTTCAGTTGTGGGCATGGCAACTCTCCTGGGCGCAAGGGGATGAAGCTATTCTACGACGGCCGACGCGGCAGCCGGATACGAGAAGGCGTGCGCTCGCGCGCACGCCGACCTTCGAACTGAAACCTCTGACCTTAGCTGCGGCCAGCCTGTTCCATGACTTCCTTGGCAAAATCGACCTCTTCCTTCTCGATGCCTTCGCCCACCTCGAAGCGGATGAAACCGAGAACCTCACCACCCGCGGCCTTGACGAACTCGGCCACGCTCTGGTTGGGATCCTTGACGAAGGGCTGCTCGGTCAGGCTGTTTTCGGCCAGATACTTCTTCAGGCGGCCTTCGACCATCTTCTCGGCAATCTGCTCTGGCTTGCCGGCCATGTCGGGCTGGGCCAGGATAATCGCCTTTTCCTTGTCGAGCTCTTCTTGAGGCATGTCCTCGGGACGCGCGACGGACGGATTGATTGCCGCCACGTGCATGGCGACATCCTTGGCCACCTCACTGTTGCCACCCTTGAGCTCGGTCAGCACACCGATACGGCCGCCGTGGACGTATTCGCCCACCAGCCCGCCTTCTGCTGCGGCGACGACGGCACAGCGACGCACGCTAATGTTCTCACCGATCTTCTGCACCAGTTGCTCGCGAACGGTCTCGAGTTCGCCACTCATCACCGCTGCCACGTCTTCACTCTTGGCGGCGAAAAAGGCGCCGGCGATCTTGTCGGCGAAGGCCTTGAAGTTGTCGTCGCGGGCAACGAAATCGGTTTCTGAATTGATCTCCACCACCACGCCGTAGCTGCCGTCTTCGGCGACGCGAGTCACCACGGCGCCTTCGGCGGCGGTACGGCCGGCCTTTTTGGCAGCCTTGAGACCGGAGCTCTTGCGCAGATTCTCGATGGCGACTTCGATGTCACCATCGGCCTCGGTAAGAGCCTTCTTGCACTCCATCATGCCGAGCCCGGTACGCTCGCGCAGTTCCTTGACCTGGGAGGCGCTGATCGCTGCCATGGTATTCACCTCTTGATAGTTGAACCTGGATCGGTTCGACCTGGGAATAAGTGCGCCGGACCTTGGGGGTCCGGTGGAATCCCGCCCCGCATACAGGGTTGGGAGGGCTGGCTGGGGCTGTAACGGGCCCAGCCAGCCCGGACAGGAACGCCTGCCCGGATGGCTTGGCGTTACTCGGCAGCGGCAGTCGCGTCGCCGCCTTCGCCTTCGGTGACCTCGACGAACTCGTCCGGCCGACCTTCCTTCGCACGACCACAAGCGTCGGCAATCGCCTTCACGTAGATCTGGATGGCGCGGATGGAGTCATCATTGCCCGGGATCACGTAGTCGACGCCATCCGGGTCGGAGTTGGTATCCACTACACCAATGACCGGGATGCCCAGCTTGTTCGCTTCGTTGATCGCGATGCGCTCGTGATCGACATCGATGACGAACAGAGCATCGGGAAGGCCGCCCATCTCCTTGATACCGCCGATGGAACGCTCGAGCTTGTCCTGCTCGCGGGTCGCCATCAGGACCTCTTTCTTGGTCAACTTCTCGAAGGTGCCGTCCTCGCGCATGGTCTCGAGGTCGCGCAGGCGCTTGATCGACTGACGAATGGTCTTGTAGTTCGTCAGCATGCCGCCGAGCCAGCGGTGATTGACGAACGGATGGCCGACACGATTGGCCTCTTCCTTGATGATCTTGCTGGCGCTGCGCTTGGTTCCAACGAACAGGATCTTGTTGTTGGACGCGGCCATCTTCTCGACCACGTCGATCACCTCATTGAGGGCCGGCAGGGTGTGCTCGAGGTTGATGATGTGGATCTTGTTACGGGCGCCGAAGATGAACTTGCTCATCTTCGGATTCCAGTAACGGGTCTGGTGACCGAAGTGAGCGCCTGCCTTCAGCAGATCGCGCATATTGACGTGTGCCATGATGACTCCTGAAAATCGGGTTAGGCCTCCACGCACCCCATGGATCCGACTACCGAGGCGGAGCCGCGGCAGCACCCGGGACCATGTGCCGGTGCGTGTGTGTTTTTCAAGGCTATGTTATCGAAACGCGGTATGCGCCTCGTTATTGCGCCGTCACTGCTGTCGGCTCCTGGCCGAGCCACGGCCTTGAGGGAGGTTCGACGATTGCAGGAAAGCGCGCGGCTTTATACCATAGTTCGCCGACGAGATGAAGTCACCCGCCGCGCATACCCGCCATTTGCCGGGCGCGAGAACCCCTCAGAACCGAGACCCCATGAACATTCCCATCAAGACGCCCGACGAGATCGAGATGATGCGCGAAGCCGGCCGTCAGGCTGCCAGCGTGCTGGAGATGATCGCGCCGCATGTGAAAGCCGGTGTAACCACCGGCGAGCTGGACCGCCTCTGCCATGACTACATTGTTGATGAATTGGGTTCCACGCCGGCCCCCCTCAACTACCACGGCTTCCCCAAATCGATCTGCACCTCGATCAATCATGTGGTCTGCCATGGCATCCCGGACAGCGACAAGAAGCTGAAGAAGGGTGACATCATGAACATCGATATCACCGTCAAGACGGCCGACGGCTATCACGGCGACTCCAGCGTCATGTTTATCGTCGGCGAGAGCATCCAGGGCGAACGTCTGTGCCGCGTGACCCAGGAGTGCCTCTACCACAGCATCGCTCTGGTGCGTCCCGGCGCGCGCCTCTCTGAGCTTGCACGAGCCATTCAGCAGCATGCCGAGGACAACGGCTACTCGGTAGTGCGCGATTTCTGCGGCCACGGTATCGGCGCCACCTTTCATGAAGACCCTCAAGTGCTGCATTATGACGGCTACGCCCCCGAGGCAGACGCTGTGCTGGAAGCCGGCATGTGCTTCACCATCGAGCCGATGATCAACGTTGGCGGGCACCAGACCAAGGTGCTGCGCGATGGCTGGACGGCTGTGACCCGGGACAAGAGCCTGTCCGCCCAGTGGGAACACACCTTGCTGGTCACTGAAACCGGCGTCGAGGTACTGACTGCCCGCGGCGAAGAAGATCTCGCCTTCCTCGACCACTGAGTCGATCGCTCATGCTTCTGCACCACTACCGTTTTGCACCGGATGAGTCGCTGTTCGATGCCGAGACATTTCGCAGCGAACTGACCGCTAACCGTTCGCCCATCGCGCCCTTCAAGGCGGCACTCGGCGACATCCAGGCACGACTCGACGAACGCTTTCGCACCGGTGCCGACATTCGCGATCTGGTGCATGGCCGCGCCTGGTGTCTCGACCGCCTGCTCGCCATCGCCTGGGCACTACAGGCATGGCCAAACGACGATGTAGCACTGCTGGCCGTGGGCGGCTATGGACGAGGCGAACTGCATCCCCATTCGGACGTCGACCTGATGTTGCTGCTCGAGCACGACGACGACGAACCCTACCGGGAACCGCTGACCGACTTCATCACCTTCCTGTGGGACATCGGCCTGGAGATCGGCCACAGCGTGCGCTCGCTCTCCGACTGCGCGCGTGAGGCCGAAGGCGACATCACCATCATCACCAACCTGATGGAGTCGCGCACCCTGGTTGGTCCCGAGCGTCTGCGTGAGTCGATGAAGGCACGCATCGCCGCCGAGCGCATGTGGCCCGCCGACCAGTTCTTCGAGGCCAAGTGGCAGGAGCAGATCACCCGCCACCACCGCTTCAACAACTCCGAGTATCACCTGGAGCCCAACATCAAGAGCTCACCGGGTGGGCTACGCGACATCCAAATGATTGGCTGGGTGGCCAAGCGCCACTTCGGCAGCCAGCGCTATGAGGACCTGGTGGCAAACGGTTTCATGAACGACGCGGAGCTGCGCATCCTGAGCCAGGGCCAGGCCTTCCTGTGGCAGATACGCTATGCCCTGCACATGCTGACCGATCGCGCCGAGGACCGCTTGCAGTTCGATCATCAGCGCACCATCGCCGAGTTGTTCGGCTACCGCGACACTCCTGAGCGACTGGCCGTCGAACAATTCATGAAGCGCTATTATCGCCACGTCACGGCGTTGGCCGGGCTCAACGACATGCTGCTGCAGCACTTTGATGAAGCAATCCTTTGTAGCGGCGAGCGCCTGGAGTCGGTACCTCTCAACAACCGCTTCGAGATCGCAGGCGGTTATATCCAGGCCCGCAGCCGTGCGGTGTTCCGTGAACACCCCTCTGCCCTGCTCGAGCTGTTCCTGCTGATGGCCGAGCATCCCGAAATCGAGGGGGTGCGCGCCGACACCATCCGCCTGATCCGTGACCACCGGCACCAGATCGACGACCTCTACCGCGACGATGCCCGCCACCAGCACCTTTTCATGTCGCTATTGCGCTCCAGCGGCAACGTGGCGCGCCAGCTGCGACGCATGAATCGCTATGGTGTGCTGGGCAAGTACCTGCCTGAATTCGGTCAGGCGGTGGGGTTGATGCAGCACGACCTCTTTCACATCTACACCGTGGATGCGCACACTCTTCGCCTGCTGAAGTTCATCCAATGTTTCCGCGAATCCGATGCCCGCGACGAGTTTCCCGTAGCGGCTGCCCTGATCCATCAACTGCCCAAGCTTGAATTGCTGTGGATTGCCGGCCTCTATCACGATATCGGCAAGGGCCGTGGCGGCGACCACTCGGTTCTCGGCGCCCGCGACGTGGAGCGTTTCGCCGAACGGCACGGCATGACGCTGCGCGACACGCGGCTGGTCGCTTGGCTGGTGGAGAATCACCTACTGATGTCGATGGTGGCCCAGAAGCGTGACATCACCGACCCCGACGTGATCCGCGACTTTGCCCGGGTGGTGGGTGACGAAACGCGGCTGGATCACCTCTACGTGCTGACGGTGGCCGATATCAACGCCACCAACCCCACGCTGTGGAACGGCTGGCGCGCCTCGCTGCTGCGCCAGCTCCACGCCGAAACCAAGCGTGCCCTGCGCCGCGGTCTCGACAACCCGCTGGATCGTGAGGAATGGGTAGGCGAGACCCGGAGCGAGGCACGCTCGCTGCTGGCCTCAGTGGGTGCCGAGCTGTCCCGGGTCGACCGGCTCTGGGAATCTCTGGGAGAGGATTATTTCCTCCAATATGCCCCCAGTGAGATCGTCTGGCAGACCATGGGCATCCTTGCCCACGGCGGCTCTCAGCTGCCACTGATCCTGATCAGCGCCCCCACCGACGACATGTCAGACGGCGGTACCAAGGTGTTCATCCACACCCGCTCGGTGGACGACCTGTTCGCCGCCACCGCCGCCGCCATGGAACAGCTGGGGCTCTCCATCCACGATGCCCGCATCGCCACCTCGAGTAATGACTGGACGCTCAACACCTTCATCGTGCTCGACAGCCGCGGCGAGTCGATCCGCGACGCCGAGCGTATCGAGGCAATTCGCCGCCACCTGGTGGAAGAGCTCGACGACCCGGACGACTATCCCCAGATCGTCACCCGCCACACCCCGCGCCAGCTACGTCACTTCCACGTCGCCACGGAAGTGCTGATCGAGCAGGACCCGGCCAATGAGCGCACCCTGCTGGAACTCACCGCCCCCGACCGGCCTGGGCTGCTGGCGCGGGTGGGGCGCATCTTCATGGAGCAGGACATCGCCCTGTCGGCGGCCAAGATCGCCACCCTGGGGGAGCGGGTCGAGGACGTTTTCTTCATCACCGACAAGGGGGGGCTGCCGCTCACCGACCCCGAACGCCAGCAGCGCCTGCGCGAGCGGCTGATCGAGGTCCTCGACGTTTCCGGCTAGCCGGGTTTGAGGCGAGCCTGGGCCTTCCCTATAATCGGCGGTCTGCCCGCACGCCCGCAGTGCCGTGCCCTGCATCAAAACGCGAATACGACGCCGCTCCACGACGCCCTGGACACCGATGAATCCCGATCTCGACGCTCTCAAGCCCTACCCCTTCGAGAAGCTCGCCGCCCTGAAGGCCGGTGTGACGCCGCCCGCGGAGCTGGAACACGTGCCGCTGACCATCGGCGAGCCCCAGCACGCGCCCTTTGCCGGGGCACTGAAGACCCTGCACGAGCATCAGCTGGACTTCGCCCGCTATCCGGCCACCGCCGGCATGCCTGAACTGCGCCAAGTCATCGCCGACTGGGCCACGCGGCGTTTCGGCCTCGCAGGGCTCGATTCGGAATGTCAGGTGCTGCCGGTCAACGGCACCCGGGAGGCGATCTTCGCCTTCGTCCAGGCCGCCATTGACCGCACTCATCCGACCCGGATCGCGGTGCCCAATCCCTTCTACCAGATCTACGAGGGCGCCACCCTGCTTGCCGGCGGCCAGCCGCTCTACCTGGACTGCCGCGCCGAGACCGGCTTTCGCCCCGATTTCGATAGCGTGCCGGCCGAGACCTGGCGCGAGGTGCAGATCGTCTTTCTTTGTTCACCGGGCAATCCCACCGGCGCGGTGACGCCGCTGGATGATTTCAAGAAACTCATTGCCCTGGCAGATCAGCACGACTTCATCATCGCCTCCGACGAGTGCTACTCCGAGCTCTACCTGGACGAGAGTGCACCGTCTCCGGGGCTGCTCGAGGCCTGCGCTGCCCTGGGCCGGCACGACTACCGTCGCTGCCTGGTATTTCATTCGCTCTCCAAGCGCTCCAATCTGCCGGGGCTGCGCTCCGGCTTCGTCGCCGGCGACGCCGGCCTGATAGCCCCCTTCAAGCGCTACCGCACCTACCATGGCTGCGCCATGTCGCTGCCGCTGCAGCACGCCTCGATCACCGCCTGGAACGACGAGGCCCATGTGCGGACCAACCGAGACGCCTATCGCGAGAAGTTCGCCGCCGTCACCGAAATCCTCGCACCGGTGATGGCGTTTCCTGCCCCGGAAGCGAGTTTCTACCTGTGGCCGTCGGTACCGGGGGGCGATGACGAAGCCTTTACCCGGGCGCTATTCGCCGAGGAGCATGTCAGCGTACTGCCCGGCTCCTATATGGGCCGAAAAATCAATGGTGAGAATCCCGGCGCGGGCAGGATCCGCCTGGCGTTGGTGGCCGAACTCGAGCCCACCGTGACAGCTGCCCACCGAATTCGCCGCTTCATTGAAAGGAGGGCATGATGCTTACCCTTTTCATGATCAAGAACTGTGATACCTGCCGCAAGGCGCGCAAGGCCCTGGATGAGAAGGGCCTGCCCTATCAGGTTCACGACCTGCGCAAGGATGGCCTCTCGGCGGCCCTGCTCGAGCATATCCTCGCCCGAGTGCCGGTGATGGAAGCCCTCAATCGGCGCAGCACCACCTGGCGCAACCTTCCCGAGGAGGACAAGAAGGAGATCGACGCCAACAAGGCCCGAGCGCTGATCATGGCCAACCCCACGCTGCTCAAGCGGCCGCTGCTCGATACCGGCGACGACATCATTCTCGGCTATCGCGATGGCGACTACGACACCCTGAAGGGCTGACGCCGACCTACCCTTACCTGACACGAGGACACCCCATGCTGAGCTTTGCTTTCGGAATCGGCACCCAGAACACCCAGGGCGACTGGCTGGAGATCTACTATCCCGCCCCCCTGCTCAACCCCGACGACAGCCTGGTCGACGCCATCGGCAAGGTGCTCGACGTCCCCGCCGGCAATGCCACGGTCAGCTTCCTGCCCGAGCACTGCGCCGCCCTGGGAGAAGCCCTCAAGGCCGCCGGCCATACCGCCCAGGCCGAGCTGGTCGACGCCTTTGCCGCCAGCCAGCGGCCGCTGGTCGCCATGTTCCTGGAGAGCGACCTGCCGCCGCAGAGCGCACCCGAGGTCTATCTCAAGCTGCATCTGCTGTCGCACCGCCTGGTCAAGCCGCACCAGCTCGACCTGACCGGCATGTTCGGCCTGCTGCGCAACATCGCCTGGAGCAGCGAAGGCCCCATCGACATCGAGGAGCTGCCGGCCCGTCGTCTCAAGGCGCGGCTGGAGGGTCGCACCCTCTCGGTGGACTGTGTCGACAAGTTCCCCAAGATGACCGACTACGTGGTGCCCACCGGCGTGCGCATCGCCGACACCGCCCGGGTGCGCCTGGGTGCCTACCTGGGTGAAGGCACCACCGTGATGCACGAAGGCTTCGTCAATTTCAACGCCGGCACCGAGGGTCCGGGCATGATCGAGGGCCGTATCTCGGCGGGCGTCATGGTCGGCAAGGGCTCCGACCTGGGCGGCGGCTGCTCCACCATGGGCACCCTCTCCGGCGGCGGCAATATCATCATCAAGGTGGGTGAAGGCTGCCTGATCGGCGCCAACGCCGGTATCGGCATTCCGCTGGGCGACCGCTGCACCATCGAGGCCGGGCTCTACATCACCGCCGGGGCCAAGGTCACCCTGCTCGACGACCAGAACCAGGAGGTCAAGACCGTGGCCGCCCGCGAACTCGCCGGCCATGACGACCTGCTGCTGCGTCGCAATTCACAGAACGGCCGCATCGAGTGCCTGACCAACAAGAGTGCCATTGCACTCAACGAGGCGCTGCATGCCCACAACTGAGCCCCTCTCCCCGACCCTGGCGCTGGCCATCGAGCTGATCCGTCGCCCGTCGGTGACGCCCGACGACCTGGGCTGCCAGGCGTTGATGATCGAGCGGCTCGAGCGCATCGGCTTCCATGTCGAGCAGCTGCCGTTCGGGGACGTGGAGAACTTCTGGGCGACACGCGGCCATCACGGCCCGATGCTGGCCTTCGCCGGCCATACCGACGTGGTGCCGAGCGGCCCTCATGTGCACTGGGACTACCCGCCCTTCGAGCCCTGCATCGACGATGAGGGGATGCTCCGGGGGCGAGGAGCCGCCGACATGAAGGGCAGCCTGGCGGCGATGATCACCGCCGCCGAGCGGTTCGTTGCGGCCCACCCCGACCACCACGGCAAGATCGGCTTCCTGATCACCTCCGACGAGGAAGGGCCGGCGGTGGACGGCACCCGCGCCGTGGTCGAGCACCTGCGCGAGCGCCACGAGCGGCTCGACTACTGCGTGGTCGGCGAACCCTCCTCCACCGACGAACTCGGGGACGTGATCAAGAACGGTCGGCGCGGCTCGCTGGGCGGCGTGCTGCACATCAGGGGCAAGCAGGGCCACGTGGCCTACCCGCACCTGGCGCGCAACCCCATCCATCAGGCCATGCCGGCACTGGACGCCCTGGTGCGGGAACACTGGGATGCGGGGAACGACTTCTTTCCCGCCACCAGCTTCCAGATATCCAATATCCGCGCGGGCACCGGCGCCACCAATGTGATTCCCGGTGACGTGGAGGTGATCTTCAACTTCCGCTTCTCCACCGAAGTGACCCATGAGCAGCTGCGCGAACGCACCGCCGCCATACTCGACGGCTTCGGCATCGAGTATCATATCGACTGGACGCTGAACGGCGAGCCCTTCCTGACACCCGAAGGGGAGCTGGTGGAAGCCGCCCTCCACGGCGTCGAGGCGGTACTCGGCCGCACGCCGGCGCTCTCGACCTCCGGCGGCACATCGGACGGACGCTTCATCGCCACCCTGGGCAGCCAGGTGGTGGAGCTGGGGCCACGCAACGCCACCATCCACCAGGCCAACGAACGCGTCCTGGCCGCCGACCTCGACGAGCTCAGCCGGATCTACGAAGCGATCCTGGCCAGGCTCTTCGTCAACGGCACCGCCCAGCCCTGAGGGTTCGCATGACTGACTACCCGGATATCGAGATCTACCTGGCCAAGGCTCCGCTGGAAGCACTCAATGCCTGGCTCGGTGAGCGGCTGGACTGTGCTCCGCTGAGTGAGGCTGGGCGCAAGCAGTGGCAGACCCGTGGCCACCACGACGGCCATGGCGTGCCAATCCTGCTGGTGGAGAAGGCCGCAGACGGCTACGCCAGCCTGTGGTTCGACAGCGCTCACACGCCTTGGCCGCGAGACTGCGACTGCGCACGGGAAGCCGCCGCCCGCCTCGACTGCGAAGTGCGCTGCTCGCTGGGCAGCTGGCAGCCCGGCGACGACCCCGACCGCTTCTGGCGCGTTCTGCCCGACGGCAGCGAAGCGCTCATTGAATGGCCCGACTCCGGCCAGTGAGCCAAACGACATCGCCCCGCAGGTGCGGGGCGATGTTATGAAAGACTTGAAACTGCGGTGTCTACAAACTAGAAGCTGCCGAGCGGCACCACAAACCTCGCGAAAGCCGGCGAGCGAAGGTCAGACCAGGCAAAAATCGACGAAAAGACGGAGTTTACTTTAGTAAATGAGTACTTTAAGTCGATTTTTAACGCAGTATGACCGAGCGCAGCCGCTTTTCTCCGCCTAAGTAATGACGGTGACGTCGTCGGCCTGAAGCCCCCTCTCATTCTCGATCACGTAGTAACGCACCTTCTGCCCCTCGGCCAGGGTCCGATGCCCACGGCCGCGAATGGCGCGAAAGTGCACGAAGACGTCTTCCCCACTGTCACGCTTGATGAAGCCGTACCCTTTGTTGACATTGAACCACTTGACCTCGCCGATCTCGCGATCGTCATTCTCGACATCGGTGATGGCAGCCAACTGTGGACTCACGCCATGCACGAATAGCGTGGCAATCAGCAATAGCAGGAAGACAGCTGCCAGCGTGGCAAAATAGACCGCCGCGACACCGCCGACTTCCAGAGCGGCAAGAAGCTGGCGCGATGTATCGCCACCGATAAAATAGATGAACAGGGCAATCAGCAGCGGCGCCGGAGCAGCCAGAAGCAGACTGACGAAAGTGCAACGAAACATAACCTTGCGATTCATGGATCCGTGATGCTCACTTGTTGTGGTGAAATGGAAAAACAATGAAACGGAGTGTCAGATGACGACAAGGCACACGGCCACATCGCCCGACGAAGGTGTCACGATGAACAGAGACACACAGCGCAACGATTCTAGCATGAGCCCCGATCAGACGTCCGCCTGGCTGTTATCGCGCCTGGAGGCGCTGGAAAGCCGCATTGCTCACCAGGAGCACTGGCTGGATACGCTGGACGAAGCCGTGGCGGCACAGGAGAAGCGCCTGACGCAGCTGGAGAGGATCAACGGCGTGATGCAGCAGAAGCTGCGCGACCAGCAGCAGGCGCTGCAGGAGGTCGATATGGCGTCACCCCGCCCGGAAGACGAGGTGCCGCCGCATTATTGACCCAGTGTCGGAGCAAGAAAAGTATTGGCGGTGCCATCAAGGCAAGCGGCGCCGGGGAAAGGCCGAAGAGGAGGTCTTTTTCCAGGGACGGAAAAAATAGCGCCCAGGGAGGGGTTTACAGCGCCTCCTCAAAGGCCTTTCGCCGGACAAGCCGCGGGCTGATACCGCAAAGCCTATCCTTGGCTCTTTTACGGCAGCACGTATTCACCTCGTGTCGTTACAGTTCGTCCAGATAACGCTCCGCATCCAGCGCCGCCATGCAGCCGGTACCGGCGGAGGTCACCGCCTGGCGGTAGACGTGATCCATCACGTCGCCAGCGGCGAACACGCCCGGCACGCTGGTGGCGGTGGCGTTGCCCGCCAGGCCCGACTGCACCTTGATATAACCACCGGCCATGTCCAGCTGTCCCTCGAAGATGCCCGTATTGGGGCTATGGCCAATGGCAATGAACAGGCCCGGCGCGACGATCTCCTTGGTGCTGCCGTCCTGGGTGGACTTGATCCGCACCCCGGTGACGCCGGTATTGTCACCCAGCACCTCCTCCAGCACATGGTTCCACTCGAGTACCACGTTGCCGTTCTCGGCCTTCTCGCGCAGCTTGTCCTGCAGGATCTTCTCGGCACGCAGGGTGTCACGGCGGTGCACCAGGGTCACCTTGGAAGCGATATTGGACAGATAGAGCGCCTCCTCCACGGCGGTGTTGCCACCACCCACCACGACAACCTCCTGGTTGCGATAGAAGAAGCCGTCGCAGGTGGCGCAGGCCGAGACCCCTTGCCCCATGAACTTCTGCTCGGATTCCAGCCCCAGGTAGCGAGCGCTGGCGCCGGTGGCGATGATCAGTGCGTCACAGGTATAGCTGCCGCTGTCGCCCTTGAGGGTAAAGGGGCGCTCGCGCAACTCCACCTCATGAATGTGATCGAACAGCACCTCGGTATCGAAACGCTCGGCGTGTCGCTTCATGCGCTCCATCAGCTCGGGGCCCTGCACGCCGGCATCGTCGCCGGGCCAGTTGTCGACATCGGTGGTAGTCGTCAGCTGGCCGCCGGCCTGGATCCCGGTGATCAACACCGGCTTGAGATTGGCACGGGCCGCATAGACCGCAGCGGTATAACCTGCCGGGCCGGAGCCGAGAATGATCAAGCGTTCGTGACGCGCGTCGCTCATGGAGAACCTCGTGACTCGCTGGATAGATGAGAATCGGTTGCCGATCCAGCCCTTACGGCATGCCAGCCGCTAGCGCCGGACCCCCGGAAGCAAAGAGGACCATTGTAGCAGCCCAATCCCCGGGGTGGCGCATCCCGCGCCGACCCGCTAGAGGACCTCGTCGTCACGCCCCACCAGGACATCCTCCAGTTCACCATCGAAGGGTGAGACGACAATGCGCAGCTGGATGGGTGCGCAGCAGTAGGGGCAGTCCTCCCAGGTTTCGTGACTCCCCTGGGAGACATCCACTAGCAGTTCGAAGGGCATATTGCAGTAGGGGCAGTGAACCGATCGCGTATCGAGGCGCTCTTCATTCATGGTGGACTCCATTAGTCAGCCGCATTTCCCGGCACTCTCTGTCCGAAACAGTGGGCAGTGCTTGAAAGCGGGACCTATGATGACCATGTGTTAACCATATAGGATCGATCACTTCCCGCGAAGGGCGCAAGGTGAATGGAGAAGGAGAGCACTACCATGAGCAACGACGCGATACCGGATACCCGGCAGACGCTGGACGCGAACGACACCACCTATCATTACTACAGCCTCCCCAAGGCAGCCGAGGCACTGGGCAATATCGACCGCCTTCCGATGACCCTGAAGATCCTGCTGGAAAACCAGCTGCGATTTTCGGACGCTGAAAGTGTCTCCCGTGAGGATCTCCAGGCGCTGGTCGACTGGCAGCAACAGGGCCGTTCCGATCGTGAGATCGGCTATCGCCCGGCGCGGGTGCTCATGCAGGACTTCACCGGGGTACCCGGTGTCGTGGACCTGGCCTCCATGCGGGCGGCAGTTAAAGCGCTCGGCGAAGACCCGGCACGCATCAATCCGCTATCGCCGGTGGACCTGGTCATCGACCATTCGGTGATGGTCGACAAGTTCGGTGACCCCTCAGCGTTCAAGGACAACGTCGCCATCGAAATGGAGCGCAACCGCGAACGCTACGAATTCCTGCGCTGGGGCCAGGACGCTTTTGATAACTTTCGCGTCGTGCCGCCGGGCACCGGCATCTGCCATCAGGTCAACCTGGAGTACCTGGGCAAGACGGTGTGGACAAAGGAGGAAGACGGCAAGATCCTCGCCTACCCCGACACCTTGGTGGGCACCGATTCCCATACCACCATGATCAATGGCCTGGGAATACTCGGCTGGGGCGTCGGTGGTATCGAGGCCGAGGCCGCCATGCTCGGCCAGCCGGTATCGATGCTGATTCCCGAGGTGGTCGGCTTCAAGCTCACCGGCAAGCTCAGGGAGGGCATTACCGCCACCGACCTGGTGCTGACGGTGACACAGATGCTGCGCAATCATGGCGTGGTGGGCAAGTTCGTCGAGTTCTATGGCGATGGCCTGGCCGACCTGCCGTTGGCCGACCGTGCCACCATCGCCAACATGGCGCCGGAGTACGGGGCCACCTGTGGCTTCTTCCCGGTGGACGAGGAGACGTTGACCTACCTGCGCCTGACCGGCCGCGACGACGCCCAGGTGGCGCTGGTCGAGGCCTACTGCAAGGCCCAGGGTCTTTGGCGCGAGCCCGGCCATGAGCCAATCTTCAGCGACACTTTGCAGCTGGACATGGACGAGGTCGAAGCCAGCCTGGCCGGCCCCAAGCGCCCCCAGGACCGGGTGGCGCTGAAGGACATGCCCCGGGCCTTCGCCAAACTGATGGGGGACGAGGGCAATCAGCACTCCTCTTCCACCGAGAACGGCAAGCTGATGTCCGAGGGTGGCCAGACCGCCGTCGGCGTGCAGGACAGCTACGATCACCATGACAGCCAACCTGTCGAGTACGTGGGCGAATCGTTCAAGCTCCACCCCGGCGCCGTGGTGATTGCCGCCATCACCTCCTGTACCAATACCTCCAACCCCAGCGTAATGATGGCCGCCGGCCTGCTGGCCCGCAACGCATTAGCCCGCGGCCTCAAGACCAAGCCCTGGGTCAAGACCTCCCTGGCGCCGGGCTCCAAGGTGGTCACCGAATACCTGGATGCCGGCGGGGTCAGCGATGACCTCGATGCATTGGGCTTCAACCTGGTCGGTTATGGCTGCACCACCTGCATCGGCAACTCCGGCCCTCTGCCGCCGCCCATCGAGAAGGCGGTCGAGGATGGCGACCTGACCGTCGCCTCGGTGCTCTCGGGCAACCGCAACTTCGAGGGCCGCATTCATCCGCTGGTGAAGACCAACTGGCTCGCCTCCCCGCCGCTGGTGGTGGCCTATGCCCTGGCCGGCAACGTCCGCCTCGACCTCTCCAGCGAACCGCTGGGCGAGGACAGTGACGGTAAACCGGTCTACCTGAAGGATATCTGGCCCTCTCAGGCGGATATCGCCAACGCCGTAGAGAAGGTCAAGACCTCGATGTTTCGCAGCGAGTACGCCGAGGTCTTCGAGGGCGACGAATCCTGGAAGGCGCTCAAGGTGCCCCAAAGCAAGGTCTATGAATGGTCGGCGGACTCCACCTACATCCAGCATCCGCCCTTCTTCGAGGGTATGGGGCGCGATCCGGATCCCATCGAAGACGTCAAGGACGCCCATATCCTGGCCGTCCTGGGCGACTCGGTAACCACCGACCACATCTCCCCGGCCGGTGCGATCAAGCCCGACAGCCCTGCGGGGCGCTACCTGCAGGAGCGAGGGATCAAGCCGGTGGACTTCAACTCCTACGGTTCGCGCCGTGGCAACCATGAGGTGATGATGCGCGGCACCTTCGCCAACGTGCGCATCCAGAACGAGATGCTCGGCGGCGTGGTAGGCGGCGAAACCCGTCATGTGCCCTCAGGCGAGCAGATGGCCATCTACGACGCGGCCATGAAGTACCAGGAGCAAGGCACCCCGCTGGTGGTGGTAGCCGGCAAGGAGTACGGCACCGGCTCCTCGCGCGACTGGGCGGCCAAAGGCACGCGACTGCTCGGCGTGCGCGCCGTGCTCGCCGAGTCCTACGAGCGCATCCATCGCTCCAACCTGATCGGCATGGGCGTTGTGCCGCTGCAGTTCCCGGAAGGTGAGGATCGCAAGACGCTGGGGCTTTCCGGCAACGAAACGATCTCCATCGACGGCCTCGATGCCCTCTCTCCGGGCGGGAAGGTCACGGTCACGGTGAGCAGTGACAAAGGCGAGAAGACGCTCGAGGCCTTGTGCCGCATCGACACCGCCAACGAGCTGGACTACTACCGCCACGGCGGCATCCTGCACTACGTGCTGCGCAGGATGATCGGAACAGCCTGACGGCATGTGACCCGTCCTGAAGAGCCGAGGAAGAGACATGACCCCACCGGGAGGCCGGTGGGGTCATGTCATCCTGCGCTCGGGTTCTTTGTCAGTTTGCCTATCGCATACCGGAAGAATCAATCGGGATATTCCAGGCCGCTCACCAAGACACGCCGACACAAGGCGGGTATCTCCCCGGGTCTTACAGGTCGTGCAATGAAGAAACCCTGGGCAAACCGACAACCCTGCTCAACCAGGCATGCCAGCTGCTGCTGCGTCTCCACCCCCTCCGCCACCGTCTCGATATGAAATGCCTCTGCCATACGGATAATCGACCGGGCAAGCGCCAACTCCTTGTCTCCATCCGGCAATCGTTCGATGAAGGTTCGATCGATCTTCAGGCCACTGATGGGAAGTCGGCAGAGGTAAGAAAGGGACGAATAACCGGTGCCGAAGTCATCGATACTCAGATGGATATTCGCCTGCGTCAGCAGCGCCAGATTGTTTGCCAGCAGAGGGCTGTCAGATACCAGGGAGTGCTCCGTGACTTCAAGCCAGAGCAGCTCGGGATCGATACCCTCGGCATCCAGTTTAGCCAACAGGTCTCGGGCAAAATCCGGGTGCTGAAGCTCGGCTGCGGCCACATTGATGGCAACCGGAACCCGGCACTGACTCAGATGATGCCACTGTTGGATCTGTTCACAGGCCGCCTGCTGGACCCAGCGTCCCAGCAGATGGATCAACCCACTCTGTTCGGCGATGGGGATGAAGCGATCCGGACCCACTCTCCCCAATTCGGGATCCTGCCAGCGACAAAGCGCTTCCACCGCAGCAATACGACCGGTCCAAAGATCGATGATGGGTTGGAAGACCAGTTCGAGACCGCGATTTTCCAGTGCGATCTGAAGCCGTGACTCGATCTTCAGTCGCTCCGAGATATTCAGCGCCTCCTCATGGGTAAAGAAGCGGATGCCCGGCGTTTCTCCACTTGCCGTGAAACCAATCGCCGCCGAAGCACGCTCGATCAGCCCAGCCGGCGTCGTGGCATGCTGCGGGAAGACACTGGCACCGATCTTGACCTGCAGGTAGTGCTGGCGCCCGCCAGCCAGGAAGGGACGGCTCAGGCTTCCTCGGGCGTGACTGGCCTTGGCATCGATGTACCGATCATCACCCTTGTGAGGCGAGAAACAGATGATGAATTCATCAGCTTGAAGGCGAGCCAGGGTTCCCCCCGGCGGGCACAGGGTCTGAAGGCGCTCACCAAACTGGCAGAGCAGGTCGTCGCCGACCTCGCTGCCGAAGCTCTGATTGATCAAGCGCAGCCCGGAAATATTGAACAGAAGCACACCAACAGTGCGTTGCTCGCTATCTGCCCACTCGATCAACTGACTCAGGCGGTCTTGCAGCAGGCGTCGATTAGCCAGGCCGGTGAGGGCGTCGTAATAGGCAGAAAACTGTATCGAGGCCCGCAGGCTTTCCAGATCATTGCGGTGGGCGATTTCACTTTCGAGCAGATCACCAAATTCCCTGAGACGGCGGCACTGCACTTCGTCGAACAAGCGTGGCTTTCGGTCGAGCACGCAGAGGGTGCCCAGCGGTTGGCCGGAAGGGCCATGGACCACAGCGCCAGCATAGAAGCGGATACCCGTATCGCCCGTGACCAGAGGATTGCCTGCGAAACGACGATCTTCATGGGTATCGGGAACCACCATGACACGATGGGAATTGATCGCGTGGGCACAGAACGAAATGTCCCGACTGGTTTCACGCAGACTCAGCCCACAGCTGGACTTGAACCACTGGCGATCACGATCGACCAGGGTAATCAGCACGATGGGGAAGTCGAAGATATCCGCGACGAGGTTGGTATAGCGATCAAAGCGCTGGTCGGATGTGCTG
The DNA here is from genome assembly GCF_003339685.1 of Halomonas sp. DQ26W. Classification (GTDB taxonomy): domain Bacteria; phylum Pseudomonadota; class Gammaproteobacteria; order Pseudomonadales; family Halomonadaceae; genus Halomonas. The sequence continues at coordinate 166,971 of NZ_QPKI01000001.1, forward strand.
TCGAGCAGCTTGAGGCTATGCAGCTCCTCCAGCCGCGCTGCCTCGTCAGTCGGAATATCGGGTACCATGTAGGCGGTAGCGCCATGCCCCTCATCTGTTTCAGCCACTTTACCCCCTACTGGCCTTCCCTGGATAATCGCCGACCTTTCTTTGTAGCCTAGAACAGCCAGCGCCCGCATGCCGGCCACTGCGTTGCGCTGAGTCAACGCAACACGTAAGCCGAAAGGAAACCAGAAAAGGCCACGCCGATGTTCGGCGTGGCTCAGCGGCGTGGAGTGCGGCTCAGAACGAGCGGCGGCGGTAACGCCTGTACTGCGGCGCCCAGCTGTTGCGCTCGATAGCCTGACGCAGCTTGATGCCGTCAGTCTTGAGCGCGACGCCTTCGCCCTGGGCCTGGGCAGCGACGTCGAAGGCGATGGCCTTGGAGAGCTCGCGGATCTGCGAGAGCGCCGGTAGCAGGGCGCCTTCGCCCTCCTTGACCAGCGGTGCTTCGCGGGCAAGCGCCCGGGAAGCGGCCATCAGCATGGCATCGGTGACGCGCCTGGCACCGCTGGCCACGACGCCCAAGCCGATGCCGGGAAAGATATAGGCGTTGTTGCACTGAGCAATGGGATAGGTCTCGCCGTCGTAGACCACCGGCTGGAAGGGGCTGCCGGTGGCCACCAAAGCCTGTCCATCGGTCCAATTGAGCACATCCCAGGGGGTCGCTTCAGCGCGTGAGGTAGGGTTGGAGAGCGGCATGATCAGCGGCCGCTCGCAGCCTGCATGCATGGCGCGTACGACCTCTTCGGTAAAGATGCCCTTCTGGCCGCAGACACCGATCATGACGGTGGGTTTTACCTGCCGGGCGACTTCGGCCAGCGCCTGTCCGTCCCAGCCCTCGGTCATGGCGGGATCATGGGCCAGGCGGCGCTGAAAATCGCGCAGCCAGCTCTGGTCGCTGGTGACCAGCCCTTCCCGGTCCACCATGAACACGCGACTGCGCGCCGTTTGCTCGGAAAGGCCTTCCACCTGCATCGCCACCACGACCTGCTCGGCAATGCCGCAGCCTGCCGAGCCGGCACCGACGAAGACCACTCGTTGCTCGGCCATGGTCTCACCACGCGCCTGACAGGCTGCCATCAGGGTGCCGACACAGACCGAGGCAGTGCCCTGGACGTCATCGTTGAAGCAGCACAGCTCATTGCGATAGCGCTCCAGCAGCGGGACGGCATTGGCCTGGGCGAAGTCCTCGAACTGAAGCAATACGTGGGGCCAGCGACGCTTCACCGCATCGATGAACGACTCGATGAAGGCGTCGTACTCCTCCTGGGAGATGCGCGGATGCCGCCAACCCATGTACATGGGGTCGTCCAGCAGCGCCTGATTATTGGTGCCCACATCGAGCATGATCGGCAGTGTATAAGCGGGGCTGATGCCACCGCAGGCGGTATAGAGTGCCAGCTTGCCGATGGGGATTCCCATGCCGCCGATACCTTGGTCGCCGAGGCCCAGGATCCGTTCTCCGTCGGTCACGACGATGACCTTGACCCTGTCCTTGGTGGCGCTACGCAGGATGTCGTCCATCCGTTCCCGGTCCGGGTAGGAGATAAAGAGGCCGCGGTGGTTACGATAAATATTGGAGAACTCTTCACAGGCCTGCCCCACCGTGGGGGTGTAGATGATCGGCAACATCTCCTCGAGATGCTCGGTGACCAATCGATAGTAGAGGGTCTCGTTGTCGTCCTGGATGGCACGCAGGTGAATATGTCGATCCAGGTCGCTGTGACACTGCCGGTATTGCAGATAGGCCCGCTCGGCCTGCTCTTCGATGGTCTCCACGTTCTGAGGCAGCAGACCGATCAGGTTGAACTCAAGCCGCTCCTCGCGGGAAAAGGCACTGCCCTTGTTGAGCAGCGGCATCTCGAGCAACGAAGGGCCGGAATAGGGAATGTAAAGTGGGCGTTTGGTTTCGGTGGTCATTGTGATCTCGATGCGTTGACTGGAATCCGTGCCGTAGGCGCTCTAACGGCGCCTTGGCCCCAACTTTATCATGCTCGGCCGCCAACGGGGCCCGGCTCAGCTTCCCTTTACCCGTGCAGGCTGGCTCGGCCCACCGCTAAAGTAGCTCGTCCCTACCAATAGCGCCCCGCTCATCAGTAGCGCAGCAAGCTTAAGGGATCTCTGGAGTGGTCGCTTCGCATCCATTGCAGTGGCCATTCAACCTCCCCTCTCTATTCACTCCTGAAGCTTGGAAGCCCGGCGGAAGTCCGCCAGCTAGTCACAGAACGCGACAGGGCGCCCAGAGGCGCCCTGTCGAGCATGCAAGACTCGGCTCAAACAAAGCGGCCCAGCCCCGCGGCATGACGCAAGCGATCCATGAAGGGAGCCGCCTCGGCACGCGCCCGCTCGGCACCCTTCTGCAGCACGGCCTCAATATGCCCCGGATCCTCCATCAGCGCCAGATAGCGCTCACGGGGTTCGCGCAGCTGTTCGTTGAGCATCTCGAACAAACGGCTCTTGGCATCGCCCCAGCCGATACCGGCCTGGTACTCGGCGCGCATCGCCGACGTCGCTTCGCGGCTGGCGAAGGCCGAGTAGATCTGGAACAAGGTGCAGGTGGCCGGATCCTTGGGCTCACCCGGCTCCAGCGAGTTGGTCTTGATCTTGCGCACCAGCTTGAGCAGCTTCTTCTCGGCGACGAAGAGCGGAATGGTGTTGTTATAGCTTTTGGACATCTTGCGCCCATCCAGGCCGTTCAGCGTCGCCACGTTGTCGTCCACCACCGCCTCGGGCTGGGTGAAGTAGTCGCCCTTGTAGAGGTGGTTGAAACGCCCGGCGATATCCCGGGCCATCTCGATGTGTTGGATCTGATCGCGACCCACCGGCACCTTGTGCGAGTTGAACATCAGGATATCGGCAGCCATCAGCACCGGATAGCCGAACAGGCCCATGGTGATGCCCTTGTCCGGGTCCTGATTGCCAGCGGCCTCGTTCTCTGCCACCGACGCCTTGTAGGCGTGGGCGCGGTTCATCAGGCCCTTGGCGCAGACGCAGGAGAGCATCCAGGTCAACTCTGGGATCTCGGGGATATCCGACTGGCGATAAAAGATGGCGGTGTCGGTATCCAGACCCAGCGCCAGCCAGGTGGCAGCAATTTCCAGGCGCGACTCCTGCACGCGTTTGGGATCCTGGCACTTGATCAGCGCATGCAGGTCGGCGAGGAAGTAGTAGGACTGGACGGTAGGGTCCTGGCTCGCGGCGATGGCGGGCTTGATGGCCCCGACGTAATTGCCCAGGTGGGGGGTACCGGTGGTGGTGATGCCGGTGAGAACGCGTGTCTTCTGGGAAGCTGCACTCATGGAAAGCGGACTCTGCTAGCGGAAATGCCCGCTATGGTAACGCGAGGGGGCGGACAAGGCGACCGGCCAGGCGGGCATGGGGCGGTAAGTCCACCGCGGCTTTCCCGGCGACAGGCCCCGGGGCGCCGGACCGTCGTGGAGGCGCTGTAAACCCATCCCTGGGCGCTACCGATGCCATCCATGGCATCGGACCTCCACTACGGCCTATCCCCGGCGCCGCTCGCCAAAGTGGAATGTCTAGGCGCAAGCAATTTGGGAAGCGCTGAAAAAATTGGCGAGCGAGATGAAGCGGCTAGGTTCATTCCCGACGAACCAACGCACTTCCCACATCCCTGTGGGTCGCAACGCGCACGGAGCACAGTACCGAGCGAAGCGACAAACATCCGCAGGATGGCTCCGAAGGAGCGAGAAGCCGAAGGCTTCGAGTCAACCGGAGCATATGGGGTATATGTGAGGATTCCGACGGTCCGACGCTTCGGCACCGCGCAACGCAGCGATTCGCTCGCGCAGAGATTTGTTACACCAGCCGCGCGGGATCGACACTATCCAGGCCAAAGGCCTCAGCCACGGCCCGGTAGGTGACCTGGCCATCGTGGACATTGAGCCCCGGCAGGAAGTGAGAATCGTCGGCGAGCGCCTGCTGCCAGCCCTTGTCGGCCAGGGCAATGACGAAAGGCATGGTGGCGTTGGTCAGTGCCAGCGTGGAGGTCTGGGCCACCGCCCCCGGCATATTGGCCACGCAGTAGTGGACGATGCCATCGACGATATAGGTCGGCTCGGCATGGGTCGTCGCACGGCTGGTCTCGAAGCAGCCGCCCTGATCGATGGCCACATCCACCAGCACGCTACCGGGCTTCATGTCGGTGAGCATCGCACGGGTGATCAGCTTGGGCGCAGCAGCACCGGGAATCAGCACGGCGCCGACGATCAGGTCACTCTCTCGCACCGCCTCGTCGATAGCATCGGCGGTGGAAAAGACGGTCTTCATACGACCCTGGTAGCGATCATCAAGGACTTCGAGACGCGCAATCGACTTGTCGAGCACGGTCACCTCAGCGCCCAGGCCCAAGGCCATGCGTGCGGCATTCTCGCCCACCACCCCGCCACCGATCACCGCCACCTTCCCGGGTGCCACGCCGGGCACACCGGGCAACAATACGCCGGCACCGCCCTGGGCCTTCTCCAGGCTGTGTGCGCCAGCCTGGACAGCCATGCGCCCCGCCACCGTGCTCATCGGTGCCAGCAGCGGCAGGCCGCCTTCGCGATCGGTGATGGTCTCGTAGGCAATGCAGGTGGCACCGCTAGTCATCAGGCTGTGCGTCAGCGTCTCTTCGGCAGCCAGGTGCAGGTAGGTGAACAGCGTCTGGCCACGTATCAGCCGCGCCACCTCCTCGGCCTGAGGCTCCTTGACCTTGAGAATCAGCTCAGCACCGCTCCACAGGGCGTCCACATTCGCTTCGAGACTGGCGCCCGCTGCCTGGTAGTCGGCATCCGAGAAGCCAGCGCCTTCACCGGCACTGACTTGAACAGTGACCGAGTGCCCCCGCGTCACCAGTTCCCGGGCACCCGTGGGAGTCAAGGCGACGCGATATTCATGGTTCTTGATTTCCTTCGGCACGGCGATCTTCATGGGCATCTCCAGATTAATGCTGTCTTGTTAGGGTCTTGGGAGCACCATTACAGCACAAACAGTCCATACACGAAGTGCCAACGCTCAAGAATAAAAAAATCCATGCAGATTGGAGCTAATGCAGAAAATTCTTTTTTTGAAGCGTGAAATGACAAAAAAAATCGTTGTCACTCGGCAACGAGCACGCCGCCATAGACTTTCACGTACTCCTCGGGCAGCCGCCGTGGCCTTCCGCTGGAAAGCTCGATGCAGGCAAAGCGGGTGCGTGCCCGCAGCAAGGTACGGCCGTCGGCCGGACGTAAGAGCTGGAAGCGGCGAGTCAGCGTCAGGCGGCCATCACAGCCGACGATCCAGGTGGCCATGCGCAGGCGCTCCCCCTCGAAGGCAGGGGCCAGGTAGTCGAGCTCGTGGCGGTGAACGGCCATGGCGCGATCCAGTTCTCGATAGCGGGACAGATTCAGCCCCAGCCGCTCGGAATGGCCCCAGCTCACCTGTTCAACCCAGCGCAGATACTCTGCATTGTTGGCGTGGCCGTACTCATCGATAGCCGAGGCGCCCACCTCGAGATCGATGACGAAAGGTTCGGGAAGATCCCACTCCTGAGACTTGGTGCTATCCATGCAGCGCTATCCTTGACTGTTTAATTCTCTCGCTGCGCCGCAGCGCCAGCAGGTATCGAACACCCCCGCCAGCGCTTCGCCGCAGCGGGGACAGGTCCAGTCGGGGACTTCGTCCCCACCTGTCATGGCCTGGTGGATCAAGTCCTCGGCACGCTTTCGGTTATGGGGCGCCACCCAGACCTCCGGCTCGCACTCCCCCAGCGGCAGCTCACCTGCGCCGCCACCGAGAGTCATGTTGCGCAGCTCCACCGGGATATCGGCCGCAGCCAGCACGTTGCGAACGTGGCTGACCAGCAGCGCATTGGAGTGGGCGAAGACGCGGACGTACTCAGGGCTCATGGAACACCTAGTCGCGGAAGACGCGGACACCCAGCGCCTTGAGGTAAGCGGTCTCCGGAATCGCCGGGTGTACCGGGTGATCGGACCCCTGATGGCCCTGGAAAACGACCTGGCCATGACGATCCTGATGACGAACCGCACCCCGAACGACTTCCATCAGCCGCTCGGGCGCCAGGTGCATGGAGCAGGAGGCCGAGAGCAGCAGGCCATCGCGGCCCAGCAGACGCATCGCCTCTCGATTGAGCTTGGCGTAGGCCCGCTCGCCGTTGGGAATATCCTTGCGCTTGCGGATAAAGGCCGGCGGATCGATGACGACGACGTCGAACTGCTCGCCATCCGCCTTGAGCGCGGCCAGGGCCTCGAAGGCGTCGCCCTCGCCCACTGCCACCTGCTCGTGCAGACCGTTGAGAGCTGCGTTTTCGGCGACGTTCTCCAGCGCCTGCGCGGAGCTGTCGATGCAGAGGACTTCGCTGGCCCCATTCGCCGCCGCCTGCACACCCCAGCCGCCTATATAGCTGAACACGTCGAGTACCCTCTTGCCGGCCACCAGGCCATTGAGCCAGGCGCGGTTGGCGCGGTGGTCATAGAACCAGCCGGTCTTTTGGCCGTCGAGTACCGGCACCTGGAAACGTACCCCGTTCTCCTCCATCAACACCGGGCCGGAGAGTTCGCCCTTGACCACTTCGACTTGACGTTCCAGCTGCTCCTGGCGACGGCCCGAGGAGTCGTTCTTGAACACGATGACCCGCGGAGAGAGCACCTTGTCCAGCGCGGCGATGACTTCTTCACCGAGCCGCTCCATACCAAGAGTGTTGAGCTGAACCACCAGGACGTCGTCGAAGCGGTCGATGACCAGCCCAGGCAGCAGGTCGCCCTCGCCATGTATCAGCCGGTAGAAGGGCTTGTCGTAGAGCCGCTCGCGCAGCGCCAGCGCCTGGTTGAAACGATGTACGAGTAACGAGCGGTCGAGTCGCATGGCGGGGTCACGAGAGACGACCCGAGCGCTGATCAGCGAGTTGGGGTTGACGTAGGCCACTCCCATCGCCTTGCCGTTGGCGGCTTCGACAACCACCTGGGCGCCCGGCTCCATGCCTTTCAGCGGCGTTGTCTCGATGTCGATCTCATTGGAATAGAGCCAAAGGTGACCTGCCTTCAGGCGGCGGTCGGCGTTCTTCTTCAGGCGCAGGTTCTGGGTCACGTTGGTCGTCATCAGGCTTCTCGGCAAGTGCGGGCGATGCCTGGCAGCGCCCGGAAGTTCAGAAAATTGAGCACTGGTCGACGGTGGCCGTCGATCAGTGCTGACACTCGATACAGAAAACACTGGCGCGCTGCCCAAGGTTCACCAGGCGCAGTTCGCCACCGCAGCGTCGGCAGGCCTGGCCGTGGCGACCGTAGACGTTTAACCGCTGCTTGAAATAACCGGGCTCGCCGGTGCCGCTGACGAAATCACGCAGGGTGGTGCCGCCCTGGGTAATCGCCGCCGCCAGCACCTCGCGAATTGCCGCCACCAGCCGCTCATAGCGCTCGAGCGAAATCCGCCCGGCGGCACGGCGCGGGTCGATACCGGCAAGAAAGAGGGCTTCGGCCGCGTAGATATTACCCACCCCCACCACTACGGCGTTGTCCATCAGAAAGGGCTTCACCGCCAAGCGTCGGCCGCGGGACAAACGATAGAGCCGCTCCCCGTCAAAGGTCTCGGATAGCGGCTCGGGGCCCAGGCGAACCAGGCGCGGGTCGCACTCGACCCCGCCAACGAGCCAGTCGACGAAACCGAAGCGACGCGGATCGTGATAACGCAGGATAACCCCACCATCGACGACCAGGTCGATATGGTCATGCTTCCTTGGCAACTCGCCCAGCCGTGCGATGCGCAGGCTGCCCGACATGCCCAGGTGCCAGAGCAGGGTCGCGCTCGATGAGACCTCGCCGAGTTTACCGCCCTCGGCGGCCCGCAGCGGTATCAGAAGATACTTGGCGCGGCGAGCCAGGGGGCCGATGCGAGCGCCGACCAGGCGCTCGACGAAGTCGCCGGGGACCGGCACGCGCAGCCGTCCCTGACGCACGACCACCTCCACGATCTCGCGGCCCTCTACATGAGGGGCGATACCGCGGCGGGTTGTCTCGACTTCGGGAAGCTCGGGCATGTCGACGCTCGTCCAGCAGTCACACAGTGGCTCTATAAACCAACACTGCTCACATTGAGAAACGCTGCGCAGATTGGCGAACGGGATGAAGCGCAAGGCGCTCGCAGCGATTCACCCGTGCAGCCAACTGCGCAGTGCTTCACTAACGCCTGAACCCGGCATGAGCCGGGTTCAGGAGAACAGGTTTGAACACCTGCGGAAGACGACCAAGGTTTACTTGATCTTGGCTTCCTTGTACATCACGTGCTTGCGGACGACCGGATCGAATTTCTTCATTTCCAGCTTGTCCGGCGTGTTCCGCTTGTTCTTGTCGGTGGTGTAGAAGTGGCCGGTACCGGCACTGGACACCATTCTGATCTTGTCACGCATGACTGCTCTCCCCCTGGACTGTATCGCTTAGACGGCTTCGCCGCGCTTGCGCAGATCGACGAGCACAGCGTCGATACCTTTCTTGTCGATGATACGCATACCCTTGGAAGAGACGCGCAGCTTCACGAAGCGATTCTCTGACTCCACCCAGAAGCGGTGTGAGTGCAGGTTCGGCAAGAAGCGACGACGGGTCTTGCGCTGGGAGTGTGAAACGTTGTTACCAGTCACCGGGCGCTTGCCGGTAACCTGACATACTTTGGACATGGGAGCCTCCAACCGCTTGGCCAGGTGATTTCCACCTGAGTGTTCAAAACCTGTCGGGCAAACCGGGAACGAGCCCGTTGTCATTTGACCCAAGGGAATTCAAAGGCTGCACTTTATAGCAGAGTACACCCCGTCAGGCAATAGCAGCCGCGTATTCTACACTCCCTGCCCCCTACTCCCGCAAGCTTTCATGCCCTGGGGCTTTGCCGGCGACAAAGAGTTACCCACCTCGATCAGCCATCGGGCCAATCTTGAGCCACACTGAAAGAGCTCGGATGGTCAAGACGTTATAAATCGACCTCCCTTAGCGACTTTCTCCACCAACGTTGCCACGCCGATGTAGGAGGAAGCTTCAGCTCACGACTGGAGGCGCAAGCCTCCCGGCGGTGTTGCCGGTATTCGCGACAACAACCAACCTTTCAGCCTCCGCCGAGGCGCCTATCGGCGCCAGTCGCGATGCGGAGTCGGAGCGCCGAACCGAGCGCTCCAACAGCGGCTTTCTCCACCAACGTTGCCACGCCGCTGTAGGAGGAAGCTTCAGCTCACGACTGGAGGCCGCAGGCCTCCCGGCGGTGTTGCCGACGCCAACGATCACCGCCAACGCGGCGGCCTCCACCAGGCGCCTGCTGAGTCGTAATCAGGAAGAGTTAAAGCCACCCTCTTTCTGCGAAGGAGACCACTTCACCGTCGCCAACCACGAAGTGATCCAGCACCCGGATCTCGAACAGCCCCAGCGCTTCGCGCAGACGATGAGTGATGCGGCGATCGGCATCGCTGGGCTCGGCCACGCCGGAAGGATGGTTGTGAGCGAAGATGATGGCACCAGCGCCGAGCTCCAGAGCACGTCGCGCCACCTCTCGAGGATAGACCGAGGCGCTGTCGAGGGTGCCGCGAAACAACGACTCGAAGTGGATGACCCGGTGCTGGGTGTCGAGGAAAAGCGCCGCGAACTCCTCGTGACCCAGGTGGCGCAGCTGCGCGGACAGATAGGCTCGCACCAAGCTAGGTGAGGTCAGGGCGTCGCCGCGTGCCAGTTGGCTGGCCAGGTGCCGCTTGGAGAGCTCCAGGGTCGCCTGCAGCTGTACAAACTTGGCCATACCCAGCCCCCGCTCAGCGCAGAAGCGCGACTGGCCGGCCTCCAGCAGTTGGCGCAAACCGCCAAACGCCATGAGCAGGTCGCGGGCCAGGTCAACGGCCGAGCGACCTGCCACGCCCACCCTCAGGAAGATGGCCAGCAGTTCGGCATCCGACAGCGCCTCGGCGCCCAGCGCCAGCAGTTTCTCCCGCGGGCGCTCACCCTCGGGCCAGTCACGAATCGACATCCCTGCCCTCCCCCGTCATGTATCCTTGATAACAAGGCATTATAGACACAACACAAAAGATTACCCAGGCTGCGTCGAACCCTTCTCGATGGTATGGTAGACGGTCGGATTTCAGTTCAGGAAGCAGCCATGTCAACGCTTTCGGGCAACAGGCTGGCCGGCCGACGCATCCTGCTCGGTATCAGCGCCGGCATCGCCGCCTACAAGAGCGCCCAGCTCGCCCGCCTGCTCAAGCAGGCAGGCTGCGAGGTGCGCGTAGTCATGACCGATGGAGCACAGGCCTTCATCACCCCGTTGACGCTTCAGGCGCTGACCGGGCAACCGGTACGCACCTCGCTGCTGGACCCCGAAGCCGAGGCCGGCATGGGCCATATCGAACTCGCTCGCTGGGCGGATATCGTGCTCATTGCCCCGGCCACCGCCGACCTGATGGCGCGTCTGGCCGCGGGCATGGCGGACGACTTGCTTACGACCCTGTGCCTGGCCAGCGAGGCCAAGAAGGTCATGGCGCCGGCCATGAACCAGGCCATGTGGCACCACGTGGCCACCCAGCGCAACGCCGAACGCCTGCAGCAGGATGGCTGGCGCCTGCTGGGGCCCGACAGCGGCGACCAAGCCTGCGGCGACGTGGGCCCGGGGCGCATGCTGGAGCCGGAGGCGATTCTCGGTACGCTGCTGTCTCTGCCTATGGCGCCCGAAGCCGCGCCCTCCATTACGCCCGAAGCTGCGACCTCCATTGCGCCCGAAGCCACGCCCAGGCCGGCAACCGACGCCCAGGGCCTGCATATCGTGATTACCGCCGGCCCCACCCGCGAGCCGCTGGACCCCGTGCGCTACCTCTCCAACCACAGTTCCGGCAAGATGGGCTATGCCCTGGCCGCTTCCGCCGCTCGACTGGGCGCCCGGGTCACCCTGGTGAGCGGCCCGGTGACCCAGACAACACCCGAGGGGGTCGAGCGTATCGACGTGGAGACGGCGCTGGAGATGCAGGAAGCCTGTCGGGGCCTGGTCGCCGCATGCGACATCTTCATCGGCTGTGCCGCAGTGGCCGACTACCGCGTCGATGCGGTCGCCGAGCACAAGATCAAGAAGCAGGAAGGCGAGGACGGCCTGACGCTGAAGCTGATCAAGAATCCGGATATCATTGCCGATGTCGCCCTCAAGCGAGATCCGGCCAGCCGCCGCCCCTTCGTGGTGGGCTTCGCCGCCGAGACCCGCGACCTGGAGGCCTACGCCCGGGACAAGCTGACGCGCAAGCAACTGGACATGATCGTCGCCAATGATGTCTCTGCCGAAGGCCTCGGCTTCGGTGCCGATGACAATGCCGTCCTGCTGCTGTGGCGGGATGGCGTAGGCGAAGGCGGCGAAAGCCTGCCGCCCCAGGCCAAGACACGGCTGGCCGACGCCATCCTGTGGCGGGCCCTGAGCTGCCTGCCCGACGGCCCGACGCACTGAGCGCGACAATCGCAAACCGAATGTAGCCGCACACAACGGAACCACCATGCCCGAGACTCAGCCCACACCGCCCGTCACCCCACCGACCGACAGGCCCAGGCTTGCGGTCAAGCTGCTCGACGAGCGCCTGCACGACTACATGCCCCGCTACGCCACACTGGGCTCCGCGGGCATGGACCTGCGTGCGCTGCTCGATGCGCCGCTGACCCTCGAACCCGGCCAGTGCGAACTGGTGCGCACCGGTCTCGCCATTCACATCGGCGACCCCAATCTCGCCGGCATGATCCTGCCGCGCTCCGGGCTGGGTCACAAGCACGGCATCGTACTCGGCAACCTGGTGGGGCTGATCGACTCCGACTACCAGGGCGAGCTGATGATCTCGACCTGGAATCGCGGCAGCACGACCTTCGTACTGGAGCCATTCGAGCGCCTGGCCCAATATGTACTGGTGCCGGTGATCCAGGCCGAGCTGCAGGTGGTCGACAGTTTCGAGACCAGCCTTCGCGGAGAAGGCGGTTTCGGCAGTTCGGGACGTCACTGACGTTCGGGCCACGCATGTCGGCATTACCCAGGGATCGGGAGCGGACGGCAACGGATCGCAACCTGGGCATTCACATTCATTCATCATTGATTGCCAAGGAATCGACATGAGCCCAGTTATGAATCAGACCGTACCCGCATCGATTTTTCGCGCCTACGACATTCGCGGCATCGTCGATGACACCCTGACCGAGGAGACCGTCGAGCTGATCGGCCGTGCCATCGGCTCAGAGGCCGCCGCCCGCGATGAATCCAGCGTGGTGGTGGCGCGGGACGGGCGCCTTTCCGGCCCCCGGCTGTGCGAGGCGCTGACCCGTGGCCTGACCGCTGCCGGCCGCAACGTCATCGATATCGGCATGGTGCCCACACCGGTTCTCTACTATGCCACCCATGTGCTCGAAGGTACCGCATCGGGCGTCATGGTTACTGGTAGCCACAACCCGCCTGACTACAACGGCTTCAAGATCGTGCTGGGCGGCGAGACCCTCTCAGGCGAGGCGATCACCGCACTCTATCGGCGCATCGAGTCCGGCGACCTAACCGATGGCGAAGGCAGTGTGAGCCAGGATGACCTGCGCGAAGCCTACCTGGAGCGCATTCTCGGTGATATCAAGCTCGCGCGTCCGATCAAGGCAGTGGTGGACTGCGGCAACGGCGTGGCCGGCGAGCTGGGTCCGAAGCTGATCGAACAGCTCGGCGCCGATACCATCCCCCTGTTCGCCGAGATCGACGGCACCTTCCCCAACCACCACCCGGACCCGGGCAAGCTCGAGAATCTCCAGGACCTGATCCGCGAGGTGAAGGCAAGCAGTGCCGATATCGGCCTGGCCTTCGATGGCGACGGTGACCGACTCGGCGTGGTCACACCCACCGGTCAGCTGATCTATCCCGACCACCTGATGATGGCCTTCGCCGAGGACATGCTCTCGCGCAACCCGGGCGCCAAGGTAATCTTCGACGTCAAGTGCACCGGAAATCTAGCTCGAGTCATCGACGATGCCGGGGGCGAGCCGGAGATGTGGCGCACCGGCCATTCGCTGATCAAGGCGCGCATGAAGGAGACGGGCGCCCTGCTGGCCGGCGAGATGAGCGGACACATCTTCTTCCAGGAGCGCTGGTACGGCTTCGACGACGGCATGTACGGTGCTGCCCGGCTGCTGGAAATCCTCTCCAAGCAGGATCAGGACGCCGACGCCTTCTTCGCGCGCTATCCCCAGGATATCGGCACGCCGGAGATCAACATCCAGGTGACCGACGAAACCAAGTTCGATCTGGTGGAGAAGCTGGCCCGCGAAGGTGACTTCGGCGACGATGGCGTCAAGACCACCCTGGACGGCATTCGTGTCGATTACACCGATGGCTGGGGCCTCTGCCGTGCCTCCAATACCACGCCGGTGCTGGTCCTGCGCTTCGAGGGAAAGAGCGACGCGGCGCTCGAACGCATTCGCAATCGCTTCGCCGACGCCCTCAGGCAGGTCGACCCGGCGCTGACGCTGCCGAGCTGAAGGTAGCGCTTCGTTCATTTAAGGAAGGACCATGACCGAAACGACTCGTGACCCGCGACTGGTAGTGGAAGTGCTTTCCGAAGCACTTCCCTACATCCAGCGTTTTACCGGCAAGACCGTTGTCGTCAAGTACGGCGGCAACGCCATGACCGAGGACACCCTGATCGACTCCTTCGCCCGCAACATCGTGTTGATGAAGGAGGTCGGCATCAATCCGGTGGTGGTCCACGGCGGCGGCCCGCAGATCGGCGATCTGCTGACCAAGCTGAAGATCGAGTCACGGTTCGTCAATGGCATGCGGGTCACCGATTCCGAGACCATGGACGTGGTGGAGATGGTGCTGGGCGGCCTGGTCAACAAGGGCATCGTCAACCTGATCAATCAGTGCGGCGGCAAGGCAATCGGCCTGACCGGCAAGGATGGCTCCCAGATCCGGGCCCGCAAGCTCAAGGTGGAGCACCAGACTCCCGAGATGACCGCTCCCGAGATCATTGATATCGGCCATGTAGGCGAAGTCGAGCATATCTCCACCGACCTGATCGAGATGCTCGCCGAGCGCGACTTCATCCCGGTGATCGCTCCCATCGGCGTCGATGCCGAAGGACACAGCTACAACATCAACGCTGACCTGGTGGCCGGCAAGGTCGCCGAGGCACTGGGCGCCGAGAAGCTGATGCTGCTGACCAACGTCGCCGGGCTAATGAATGCCGAAGGCGAAGTCCTCACCGGCCTAACCACCGTTCAGGTAGACGCACTAATCGCCGACGGCACCATCCATGGCGGCATGCTGCCGAAGATTCGCTGCGCCCTGGATGCGGTCAAGGGTGGCGTGGCGAGCGCCCATATCATCGATGGTCGTGTACCCCACGCCACGCTACTGGAGATATTCACCAATGCCGGTGTCGGCACCCTGATCACCGACACCGAACGCCACGGCAACGACGCCGGCTGAACGCGATGTCCGCGCGGCACCGTGCCGTGGCGGACACGCCTTCAGTACCGCAATACAACCAAAAAAAGATACCGACATGACGCAGGCAACTCCCCCACCCAGCCGCCGCGAGCAGATTCTGCAGGCACTCGCGCTGATGCTGGAGGAAGACAGTGGCAAGCGCATCACCATTGCGGCGCTGGCGCGCCAGGTGGGCGTGTCCGAGGCGGCGCTCTACCGCCACTTTCCGAGCAAGGCGCGTATGTTCGAGGGGCTCATCGCCTTTATCGAAGAGACGCTGTTCGAACGCATTACCCGCATTCTCGAGGAAGTCCCCGACGCCGTGCCGCGTTGCGGCCAGATCCTCACCCTGCTGCTCGCCTTCGCCGAGAAGAACCCGGGGCTGTCGCGGCTGCTCGGCGGCGACGTGCTGACCGGCGAGACCGCCCGGCTGCGCCTGCGCATTCACCAGCTCTTCGAGCGCCTGGAGACCCAGCTCAAGCAGGTGCTGCGAGAGTCCGAGCTGCGCGAAGGCTGTCGCCCCACCCTTCCGGTGTCGGCGACGGCCAACCTGCTGATCGCCCAGGTGGAGGGGCGCATCTCCCAGTATGTCCGCAGCGACTTCCGGCGCCTGCCCACCGAACACTGGGAGGACCAGTGGGCCCTGCTCTCGGCGCAGCTGATGCGCCAGGCTCGACAGAGCGCCTGACGCCACCCCCCCACGCAGCCCAGATGCGCGAAGCCCCGGTCAGTGACCGGGGCTTCGACGTCGATGCACGCAAGACCGACGCGACTCAAGCGGCCAGTGTGTCACCCAGTTGCAGGCGGATCTTCTTCATGGCGTTCTTCTCGAGCTGACGAATGCGCTCGGCAGAGACGCCGTATACGTCGGCCAAGTCGTGCAGGGTGGCCTTTCTCTCGGCCAGCCAGCGGCGCTGCAGGATGTCGCGGGAGCGCTCGTCCAGCGCCTCGAGGGCAAGCTTCAGCCGGCGACTGGCATCGCCCTCCCAGTCGCTGTCCTCGATCTGGGTGGCCGGATCGGAGCCGGCATCGTCCAGGTAGTGTGCAGGTGACTGGTAAGTGGACTCTTCATCGTCGCTGGGTGAGGCATCGAAGCCAGCATCGTGTGCTGAAAGACGGCCTTCCATCTCGCGCACGACCTCCGGCTTGACGTCCAAATCCTTGGCAATGGCGTCGACTTCGTCATTGTTCAGCCAGGCCAGGCGCTTCTTGGCGCTGCGCAGGTTGAAGAACAACTTGCGCTGGGCCTTGGTGGTGGCAATTTTGACGATCCGCCAGTTGCGCAGCACGAACTCGTGGATTTCCGCCTTGATCCAGTGCACCGCAAAGGAGACCAGCCGTACGCCCTGGTTCGGGTCGAAGCGCTTGACCGCCTTCATCAAGCCGACATTGCCTTCCTGGATGAGATCGGCCTGGGGCAGGCCGTAACCTGAATAACTTCGCGCGATATGCACGACGAAGCGCAGATGAGACAACACCAGACGGCGCGCCGCTTCTAGGTCGCCCTCGTCATACAGACGAAAGGCGAGTTCGCGCTCCTCATCGGCGGTCAGCATCGGAATGCCGTTTACCGCCTGGATATACCCGTTGAGGTCATGACCCGGCGATAGCTGTCCCACCGGTAGAAGACTGGTGCTCATATGCAGGTTGTCTCCTTCGAAACCTTGGTGCGTACTGTTCGTGATCGCCATGTTGGACGACCACGACCACAGAATGTTCCGTATTTATTGGCTAGCGTGGCAGATTCCGCGGGCCTGTCTGTGCCAGCAAGTCAATACACAAACGTTTATCACAGCCGAACCTCCGCTCTTTACCGCGGCCGAACCTCCGCTCTTTACCGCGGCCGAACCTCCGCGAGGTGGCGGCTCACAGCGATCCAGGCACCCAGCCAGCCCAATAGTGTACTGCAGATCAGCAGCGTTGCCGAGCCCGCGACACCCAACTGGGGTAGCCGGAAGGTGGCACCATAGCTGGCCGCCAGGGCGCTGACAGGGGCTGCCAGCCACTCGCTGCCGAGGCCCAGGAGCCCCCAGGCGAGCAGGCCACCTCCCAGGCCGTACCAGGCACCGCTATACAGAAAGGGGCGGCGCACGAAGGCGTGGGTCGCGCCGATCAGCATCACCACCTCGATTTCCCGGCGACGACTCTCCACCGCCAGTCGAATGGTGTTGCCCACCACCAGCAGCACGCCGAGCCCGAACAGCACGCCCAGCGCCAGGGCCACGCGACTGCCGAGTTCGGCCAGGTGGCGCAGCCGCTCGAGCCAGGCCAGGTCGAGGCGCACTTCATCCACCCCGGTCATCTCCTGCAAGGACTCGGCCAGCTCCCTGACCGCCTCCGGCGTCGGGTCCAACGGTGTCACCACCACGCTTGCCGGCAGTGGATTGTCGTCGAGACGACCCAGCGCATCGGCCAGGCCCAGCGCCTGCTGGAACTCGGCCATCCCCTCGGCCGCGGTGATCAGGCGCGTACGCGCCACCCCCTCGTGGGCACCGATGGCTTCGTCGATGCGGCCGGCCTGGGCTTCGTTGACCTGGTGTGCCAGATAGACCGTCAGGGTAGCACTCTCTTCCAGCTCGGCGTCGAGCAGCCGAGCGCTGTCCAGCGTAAGCCACAGGGCCGCCGGCAACACCAGGGCGATGGCGATGGCCAGCATGGTCAGCAGGCTGCCCACCGGATGCTTGAATAGCCGCCGGGCGCTGTCCAGACACATGGCGCGATGATGGCGCCCCCAGGCGCGCAGCCGACTGCCGGTACGCGGCCCCTGGCTGCGCGCCCCGCGTGGTGGCAGACGGGCGGCGTCGCGGCTCATGCGGCTTCCTCGTCAGCTACCAGCCGACCATCCCGCAGCCGCAACATTCGATGCCGCAGCCGGGTGATCAACGCCAGGTCGTGGCTGGCGATCACCACCGTGGTGCCGATGCGGTTGAAGTCCTCGAACAGCGCCATGATGTCAGCGGAAAGCTGCGGATCGAGGTTGCCGGTAGGCTCATCAGCCAGCAACAGCGACGGTTTGTTGACCACCGCTCGGGCGATACCCACCCGCTGCTGCTCTCCGCCGGAAAGCTCGATGGGCAACGCCTTCTCGCGATGCAGCAGGCCGACCTTGCCCAACGCCGCCCGCACCCGGCGTGCGGCCTCACGGGGTTCGACGCCGCGAATTTCGAGCGGCAGTGCCACGTTGTGATAGATGGAGCGGTCCAGCAGCAGTTGGTGGTCTTGGAAGACCACGCCGATCTGGCGACGGTAGAACGGCACCTGGCTGGCGTGCAGCCGGGCAATATCGTGGCCGGCCACCAGAACCCGGCCCCGGGTCGGCCGCTCCAGGCGCATGATCAGGCGCAGCAACGAACTCTTGCCGGCCCCGGAGTGGCCGGTGAGAAAGACCATCTCGCCCCGTTCCACGCGGAAGTCGAGATTGGCCAGGGCGTCGAAACGCCCGCCGTAACGCTTCCCCACGTGTTCGAAGACGATCATGCGGAAGCAGCGTCGCTATCGTTGTCCTGGTCAAAGAGGGCGTCAACGAAGTCCCGGGCCGCAAAGGGGCGCAGATCGTCCAGGTTCTCGCCCACGCCGATGTAGCGGATAGGCGTACCTAGCT
Organism: Halomonas sp. DQ26W; assembly: GCF_003339685.1. GTDB lineage: Bacteria > Pseudomonadota > Gammaproteobacteria > Pseudomonadales > Halomonadaceae > Halomonas. The sequence continues at coordinate 185,053 of NZ_QPKI01000001.1, forward strand.
GTTTGGCCAGGGCGAAGATGATGCCGCCCTTGGCGGTCCCGTCGAGCTTTGTCAGGGTAATCCCGGTCACCGGCACGGCCTCGTTGAAGGTAGCGGCCTGGGAAAGCGCGTTCTGGCCGGTGCCGGCATCGAGCACCAGCATCACCTCGTGGGGCGCCGTGTCGTCCAGCTTGCCCATGACCCGGTGCACCTTCTTGAGCTCCTCCATCAAGTGGCCCTTGTTGTGCAACCGGCCGGCCGTATCGGCGATCAGCACGTCAACCTTACGCGCCTTGGCCGCGGCGACGGCGTCAAAGATCACCGATGCGCTGTCGGCCCCGGTGTGCTGGGCGATCACCGGCACACTGTTGCGCTCGCCCCACACCTTGAGCTGCTCCACCGCGGCGGCACGAAAGGTATCGCCGGCAGCCAGCATCACGCTTCTGCCCTCGCGCTGAAAACGCTGGGTCAGCTTGCCGATGGTAGTGGTTTTGCCCACACCGTTGACCCCCACCACCAGGATCACGAAGGGGCCCTCACCCTTGGGTGGCAATGCCAGCGGCTGTGCCACCACGTCAAGCATCACGGTCAACTCGTCCTGCAGGGCCCGGTAAAGTGCCTGGGGATCCTTGAGCTCCTTGCGCGAGACGCGTTCGGTGAGCCGGTCGATGATCTCGGTGGTGGCCTCGATACCGACATCGGCCATCAACAGCTGGGTCTCGAGATCCTCGATCAACTCGTCGTCGATCTGTTTCTTTCCCAAGAAGAGCCCGGCGATACCATCGGTAAGATTGGCGCGGGTCTTGCCCAGGCCTGAGCGAATACGTGCGAACCAGCCCTTTTTCTCGGCAGCCGGTTTTTCCTGCAAAGGCGTGCGGCCCGGCTCGGGCTCGGCCGCTGCAGCGGGCTCGGCCGTGACAGGTGCCAGCGCTTCGTCGCGTAGCGCGGCATTCTCCTCGTCTCGGCTGACTTCCTCGACCGCTTCTGTGTGGGCAAGCGCCTCGTCAGCGGCAGGGCCGGCCATGGCGACCTCCTCGGGCCGCTGTCCTTCAATGATTGCCGGCTCCGAAGGGGCCGGCCCCGAAGAAGCTGACTCGGGGGAGGCTTCCTCAGCCGTCGGGGCTGGAGTTGCCGATGCCTCTTCCTCGGCCAGGTGCTCCGACTGCGTTGGCCGGGACTGCTCTTCTTGCTGCTTCTTGCGCTTGAAAATACCGAACATGGGGGAATTCAGCCTCACGGGTGAATGATCGCTACATCCTACCACCGCGCACCATGACTGTGGACAAGTCGACAGGTACAATTCGGCCATGACACGCCGCCGTCCACCTCCCCGTCCCCGCCGCTCCACCTGCGATACCCGCCAGGACAAGAGCGGCGGTCGCCTTCGCCTCATCGGCGGCGAGTTTCGCCGCCGCCTATTGCCGGTGCTGGACAGCCCCGGCTTACGCCCGACCCCCGACCGGGTACGGGAGACGCTGTTCAACTGGCTGGTGATGACCACCCCCGGTGCGCGGGTGCTGGACCTCTTCGCCGGCACCGGGGCGCTGGGCCTGGAAGCGCTCTCCCGTGGCGCCCGTGAGACACTGTTTGTCGAGCGCGATGTCCGCGTGGCCCAGGCGCTGCGCACCAACGTCGTTACCCTGGGGGCCGAACAGCGCGGCCGCGTGGTCACCGACGATGCACTCGCCTTTCTCGACACACCGCCCGCCGACGCCAGCACGCCATTTACACTGGTGTTTCTCGACCCACCCTTTCGCCAACAGTTGGCCCAGCCCTGCTGCGAGCGGCTGGAGCGTGGCTGGCTGGCGGAAGCAGCCTACATCTATCTGGAAACCGAATCGGAGCTCGACCCCCAGGTGCCGGATAGCTGGCAACTGCACCGCGAGGTGCGCGCCGGGGATAGCACCGGGCGGCTTTATCGACGGCTGACGACCGCCCGCAGTTGACGCTTCAGCGTTGCCTTTCGGCAACGCTTGCCGAGCCACAGCCAGCGGCGTTACGCTGCGCGTCGGAGATCAGCGACGGACATGGGTTCGCCGCACAGGACGTCTTTTCAGGAGAACAGAATGAGCACCGAACTCTTCAATCGGCTCGAACAGAAAGTCGCCAGCGCCGTCGAGACACTGGAGTTGCTGAAGATGGAAGCCGAGGAACTGCGCGAGGAGAACAACCGACTCAAGCAGGAACGCGAGGAGTGGGAGCGTCGGCTCACCGCCCTGCTGGGCAAATTCGATGAGGTGGAAACGAGCAACGGCTGAGCTAGCCTACAATAGCCGGCGCGACATCAGCAACGCATCCTCCCGTCCCGCGCCGGCGCTAGACGCCACTCCTGGCCCAGCCCCTGTCAACTTAGCGACGCCCCCGCCGGCTCGCGGTTCGGCCGCGGGTGCAGAGGCAGAGGCAGAGGTTTCAAGACCAGGATAGTAGCCTCGACGCCTGCCATCCTCATCGAAGCCCGCCTTGCGATACAGGGCAATGGCGCCTGAATTGCTTGCCCTCACCTCCAGCAGCAGTCGCTCGCTTTCCCAGCGCAGCGCCTGATCGATCACTACCGTCAGCAGGCTTGTCGCCAGGCCGCGTCGACGCATGGCCGGCGCCACCAGCATGGCCTGGAGTTCTGTTTCGAAGGGCAGGCGAGCCGCAACGGCATGTCCAGCGAGTTGCCCCTCTACTTCGACACCCAGGACGCAGACTGTTTCATCAGTCAGGATTTTTTCGAGCTGGCTACGGGTCCAGGGACGGGGCCTGGCCTGCTCCAGCACTACCAGGCGAGTCAGATCGGCTATGCCCAGGCGGCGGAACACTCCTTCAGTCATCGTTCGGGGCTCCGCCAGTTGCACTTAAAGACGGCGCTTCCCGCTCACCGTGCCAAGCCTTACGCCAGGTTACCAGCGATGGCAACAGGGCGCGCTTGGCCTCGCCGCTGCTGACCAGCACATCGAGCCCAGGCCCCTGCCAACCAGGCAGGTCCAGCAGTTCGCAATGCGCGCCTTTTAGATTCAATACCCGGTCAAGTGTCTCGTCGCTACCGAAAAGCAGCACACGCTCCGGCGCCCAGCCATGCCGATCCGCCCCCGCGATAAAGGCCTGCACCCCCTCCCTCGCTTCTTCAAGCGGCGACTCCGCTGGAAGCCCCTCCACCGGAGGCCAGCGGAAGCCTTGGAAGCGGGGGGGGCGTGCCGGGAAGATACCGGCAGCGCGTAACAGATTGAGGAGAAGGTTCAGATGCACTTCCGCTGGCGGCTCGTTCCCCGGCATCAGCAGCAACCACCGGTCGTCCAGGCACGCCACCTGCAAGGAAAAGCGCAGCGGCACCTGGTTAGCCGTCGCCTCACTGGGTGGGGCGGCTGCTGAAGCGTCCGCATCCGTGCCGACGCCAGCTTCCATGCCGTCGCCACTCAGCAACAGCCGGGCTCGGCCGGGCTGCGCGGCCCGCAGCGAGGGCGGTGGAGAAGCTATGCTGGCAGGCTGCTTCGCCGCTTGCGGCTCGGCGTCCTCCAGCAACGCATGAAGGCGCTCAGCGGGCGGTGTCGCGGCGGGCGGCACAGGCAGCGCCCACTCGCACGCTTCGGAAGGCCGGGCGTTGGGCAGCCGATATCGGGCCACCCAGGCGGTCAGACCCATGGCTTCCAGATACTGCAGGCGCTGCGGCTCGGGTGTCACGCGCTGCCGCCGCGACAGTTGGGAGAGTCGGGCCTAGCACCGCCGCGAACCGCCCACTCGGCCGGAGTATACAAATGCAGTGCCAGGGCATGCACCGGCCCGGCAAGTTCATCGGACAGTTCCGCATAGAGCCGCTGATGGCGCTTGACTGGCATCAGCCCCTGGAACTGTTCTGATACCAGCGTGACCTTGAAGTGGGTCTCGGAATTCGCCGGAACTGCGTGCCGGTGGCTCTCGTTCTCCACCGCCAGAAACGTGGGCTCTAGGGCCTGCAGCTTCGCTTCGATATCGGCCTGGATACTCATGTGGGCTCCACCGAGAAGGATGAGAAAGCATTGTACTATCTAGGCGGTGACGACGTCTGCCGCGGGCTCGCCTGGGCGGCGCCGGCAAGCGGCATTCGAGCAAGGCTGGCGGCCAGCGCCAGGATGCAGGTCGCGCAGCCCACCCAAAGCGTGGCCTGCACCGGCGCGTTCGCGGCCAGGAAGGTGCCTACCAGTGCCACGCCGAGCGACTGCCCCACGGTTCGCGTGGTGCTCAACACTCCCGAGGCGGCGGTGCTCAGCTCCCGGGGAGCACTGGTCATCATCTCGCGATTGTTGGGTGGTTGGAACAGGCCGAAGCCCAGACCGCAAAGTGCCGTACGCCACAGGCTATCCACCACACCGGCATCACTCTTCAGCATCGCCAGCGAGGCCAGGCCCGACAGCAGTAGTAACAGCCCGGCATTGGCCAGGATGCTGGGGTTGACTTTGTCTGCCAGTCGACCGGCAAAGGGGCCCACCAGCATGATGGCTAGCGGCCAGGGAGTGAACAGCCAGGCCGTCTGCAGTGGCGTGAAGCCCATCTCCTGCTGGTAGAGGAACGACAGCGCCACGAAGGCCAGCCCCTGACCGACGAAGGCGAGTCCCGATGCAGTCACCGCAAGGCTGAAGCGAGGCTCCTTGAAAAGTCTCGGCGGAAGCAGGGGATGACTGGCGTGGCGCTGACGACGCAGGAACAGGTAGCCGGCCGCCAGGCTCACCGCAAGCCAGCCCAGCCACTGCCAGGCCGGCGCATTGTGCCCCAGGGCGTCAAGGGCCAGGAAGAAACTGCCAAGCATGATCACGGAGCCCAGCGCTCCGCGACCATCGAAACCGCCCCGCCTGCCCGGCTCCCGAGGTAGCGCCCGCCACGCCAACCACAGCGAACAGAGGCCCAGCGGAATATGCAGGGCAAAGAGCCAGGGCCAGTTGGCCACCGACAACACCAAGCCGCCCAGTGCCGGACCGGAGGCATAGCCACCGGCCACGATCAGCGCACTCAAGCCGAGCGCGGAGCCCAGCAGCCGGGTGGGGAAGATGGATCGATAGAGCGAGGGGCCGATGGAGAGCGTCGCGGCGGCACCCAGCCCCTGCAGCGCACGAAACATCAGCAGCAGCTCGAGACTTCGGGACAGGGCGGCGCCCAACGAGGCCACCACGAACAGAGCCAGGCCCGCTACGTACAGACGACGACGGCTGACCATCTCGCTGAAGGAGGCGAACACCAGCAGGAAGGCAGCGCAGACGATCTGGTAGAGGTTGGAAACCCAGACGGCACGCGCGGCCGATATCTCCAGGTCGCGCGCAATCGAAGGCAGTGCCAGGTTGATCATGGTGGTATCCACCACCGCCATCAGCGTACCGAGAACCAGCGCCAGGACCGCCAGGCGCCGCTCGGGGCCAGGCAACCCATCATCGCCAGGTCGAGTTTCGAAGAGTCGGCTCATCCTCTTTCCATCACTGCGGCGTCAATAACGAGAAAACCGGCCGCAGCCGGTTTCACCATGCGCCAGCCACAGGGCCAGTGCTCAATCTTGATCGGTTTCCAACAACAGTGAATCGTCAACTTCGGAGATTTCCAGCGCCGCTTCATTGTCCAGATCGATGGCCAGGTAACTGTGCTCGACCTGCAGAAAACGCTGGAACAGTTCCCAGTTAACGGACTCGGGCCACTGCCGCTCGTCCTCTTCCCAGGCCCGCAGCTCAGTCTCGAGGATCTCGAGGTAGCGTTCACGGACGAAGGCTTCCAGCGCCTCGGGCGTGTCCATCTCGGGAATCAGGTAGACGGTACTTTCGCGTTCGACGTCGGCCAGGGTGAGGTCGTCGTCCCCCACCGTGGGTTCCAGCGCATTGATCCATTCCACGAAATGCCGGGTGGGTCTGACGCTCAGGGCGGAGCGGTTGAGCAGTTTCATCACGGTCTCCTCGACGTCGAAACGGTGATCATTATGGGTGCTACTGCCGCTGCTTACCAATACTTCTGCTTTTCGCTCAATGCCACTACCGACCAGAGCCGGGGGCAGGGCGAAGAGGAGGTCATTTGCCAGGGATGGCAAATGTAGCGCCCATGGATGGGTTCACAGCGCCTCCTCGTAGCCCTGCCCCCGGCGGCCCGCGACCGGCCATGTTTACTGCTTGCATCAGCGCCAGGAGCCAACCGGGACTTGCCGGAGCCCTTCAATCACCTTCAGGGCGCATGGCCGGGAACAGCAGCACATCCCGGATCGAGGCGCTGTCGGTGAACAGCATCACCAGGCGGTCGATGCCGATGCCTTCGCCGGCGGTGGGCGGCATGCCGTACTCCAGCGCACGCACGTAGTCGGCATCATAGTACATCGCCTCCAGGTCGCCGGCCTCCTTCTCCGCCGCTTGCTCGCGGAAGCGCTCGGCCTGATCCTCGGCGTCGTTGAGCTCCGAGAAGCCGTTGGCGATCTCGCGCCCACCGACGAAGAACTCGAAGCGCTCGGTGACGAAGGGATCGCTGTCCTTGCGCCGCGCCAGCGGGCTTACCTCGGTGGGATATTCGGTGATGAAGGTCGGCTGCTTCAGGCGGTGCTCGACGGTCTTCTCGAAGATCTCGATCTGAATCTTGCCGAGCCCCCAGCCATCCTTGACGTCGATGTCCAACCGCTCGGCGATCTGGCGCGCGGCGGAAGCGTCGGCCAGTGCCTCGGCGTGGATGTCGGGGTTGACTTCGAGGATGGCGTCGAACACCGTGATCCGCTTCAGCGGGCTGCCGAAGTCATACTCGAAGGACTCGAGCACCTCGCCCTCGCTATTTCGCACGGTGTTGACCACGGTGGTGGTGCCCAGCACCTGTTGGGCCACGCTGCGCAGCATCTCCTCGGTGAGGTCCATCAGGTCGTTGTGGTTCGCATGGGCCTGATAGAACTCGATCATGGTGAACTCAGGGTTGTGCCGTGTGGATAGCCCCTCGTTACGGAAGTTGCGATTGATCTCGAAGACCCGCTCGAAGCCGCCCACCACCAGGCGCTTGAGGTAGAGCTCCGGCGCGATGCGCAGGTACATGTCGATGTCCAGCGCGTTGTGGTGGGTGATGAAGGGACGCGCGGCGGCGCCGCCGGGAATCGGCTGCAGCATGGGAGTTTCCACCTCCATGAAGCCTCGCTCCTCGAAGAAGCGGCGCATGGCGCTGATCACCCCGGCCCGGGTCTCGAACACCCTGCGCGAGTCGGGGTTCATGATCAGGTCGACGTAGCGCTGGCGGTAGCGCGCCTCCATGTCGGTCAGGCCATGGAACTTGTCGGGCAAAGGACGCAGGCTCTTGGTCAACAGCCTGGCCTCGGCCAGCATCACGTAGAGATCACCCTTGCCAGACTTGTGTACCGGACCACGGCCGGCCACGATGTCGCCGATATCCCAGCCCTTGATGTCTTCCAGCACGTCCACCGGAAGCCCCTTCTTGTCGATATAGAGCTGGATCTGCCCCGTAGTGTCCTGAATGACCAGGAAGGGGCCGCGCTTGCGCATGATGCGCCCGGCCACGGCGGCCTCGCGCCCCAGCGCCTCCAGCGCCTCCTTGTCCTTGTCGCCGAGTTCGGCGATCAGCTCGGCGGCCTGGCTGTCACGGCGGAAGTCGTTGGGGAAGGCACTCTCGCCGCGCAAGCCGGCCAGCTTGCGGCGATCGGCCAGCTTGGCGCGTCGCTCGGCGATCAGGCGGTTCTCGTCGTGCTGCGGGCTATCCGGTGAAGAGCTCTCGTTGGCCATATCACTACCTGTTGGCAATATCGTGTGCGGTATCAAAGACGCGTCTGGCGCCGTATCGTCGAGCGCAGCAGGCTATAGGCCCTGCTTGAGGCTGGCGACGATAAACTGGTCCAGATCGCCATCCAGCACCTTGTCGCAATTGCTGGTCTGCACGCCGGTGCGCAGATCCTTGATGCGCTGGTCGTCGAGGACATAGGAGCGTATCTGGCTACCCCAGCCGATATCGGCCTTGGAATCCTCGGCCTCCTGCTTGGCGGCGTTGCGCTTCTGCATCTCGTGTTCCCACAGCTTCGCCTTGAGCTGCTTCATGGCGAAGTCGCGGTTGGCGTGCTGGCTGCGTTGGCTCTGGCAGGCCACCACGATACCGGTGGGCTCGTGGGTGATACGCACGGCCGAGTCGGTGGTATTGACGTGCTGGCCACCCGCGCCGCTGGAACGATAGGTGTCGGTGCGCAGATCCGCCGGATTGATCTCGACCTCGAAGCTGTCGTCCACTTCCGGCGACAGGAACACCGAGGCGAAGGAGGTGTGACGACGACCGCCGGAGTCGAAGGGGCTCTTGCGCACCAGGCGATGCACGCCGGTCTCGGTACGCAGCCAGCCAAAGGCGTAGTCGCCCTGCACATGTAACGAAGCCGACTTGATGCCCGCCACGTCGCCAGCCGACACCTCGGTGATCTCGGCCTTGAAACCATGGTGCTCACACCAGCGAAGGTACATGCGCAGCAGCATGTTGGCCCAGTCCTGAGCCTCGGTGCCACCGGAGCCGGCCTGGATATCCAGGTAGGCGTTGTTCTCATCCATCTCGCCGGAGAACATGCGCCGAAACTCGAGCTTCTCGAGGCTGGCGTTAAGACCGCTCAGCTCCTTCTCGACCTCGGCCACGGTGTCCTCGTCCGCTTCCATCTCAGCCAGTTCGAGCAGGTCGCGGCTGTCCGCCAGGCCCTGGTCAAGCTCGTCGATGGTCTGGACGATCTGCTCCAGCGAGGCGCGTTCCTTGCCGAGTTTCTGGGCGTAGTCCGGGTCGTTCCAGACGGCGGGGTCTTCCAGCTCGCGGGTGACTTCCTCTAACCGATCCTTGCGTTCGGCATAGTCAAAGATACCCCCTCAGGACGTCTGTCCGCTCGGACAGGTCCTTGATGAGGTTGTGAATCGGGTTGGTTTCCAGCATGGGCTCGCTCGCCTGAATCGCATGAGAAAAACGGCCGCCGCCTGGTGGATATGAGCCTGAGGGCGCACGGCACGGAAAAGGCGCTTATTGTAGCGAACTTGCCGTTAGGGCGCATCCTTGCAGAGCAGGTGCCAGCGGCATGCTTAGTAGACGGAGCGGCCTTGGAAACTTAACCTGAAAGGCCCGGCAGCTGCCGGGCCTTGAACGAACGCTTACTTCAAGTCAAACACTCGACTGACTCAGAAGCGATAGGTCAGCTGCGCGCCGAAGCCATGGGCCTCGTTCTTGTAGTCCGCGGTGTAAGCCAACTCAGTTTCTGCTCCAGTGTCAGCATGATCCGTCCGTGTTTGATCAACTTGCGTACTGCGCTCAGTCAGATAGGAGTAAGCAAGGTCGACCGTCAGATTGTCCATGGGCGTCCAGCCGGCGCCAATCGAGAAGATACGGCGATCATCGGAGGGGATTCGTGCGCTGCGAAATTCATCGCTAGTAGGCGTGAAGTCCAGGGTCACACCGGCACGCAGCGCCAGCTGCGGATTGAGCTGGTACTCGCCGCCCACGCCATAGGCCCAGGCATTCGAGTAATCCTGATTTTCCCGAGTGATCGTGTCGCCCGCATCATTGGTCACATGGATTTCATCGAAGCGACTCCAGCGAACCCAGGAGGCACCCGCCATCAGCTTCAAGCGGTCGCTCATCTGCTGGGTCACGGAGAAGTTGATGGTTTCTGGCGTTACCAGATTCAAGCGTGCGTTGTCCTCCAGCGGCTCGAGTGTACTAGGATTGATAGCCACAGACCCATCGGGATCGGTTGCCCTGTAGCTACCAGTAAGGGTGTAGTCGACTTTCGAGCGATACGTAAGGCCCAACGTGGTTTCAGGAACCGGCTGGAAGATGACGCCTAAATTATATCCCCAGGCATCGTCGTCACCTTCCACACGAGAATCTAAATCAGAAGCCGGATCATTTGGCGCCAAGGGTGTTGGCACCTGCCGGTGCAGTTCACCATCTACCCGGTTATAGGTAATGCCGGCACCCACGGCCCATTGGTCGTTAAAGCGATAGGAAACTGTCGGCTGAGCGCTCATCACTCGCAGCTCGGTATAGTTGCCTAGGTTGCGGCCAACGAAACCATCTTCATAATCCGTCTTGGAGCCAAACGGGGCGTAGACACCAAAGCCAAAGGCCAGCTGCTCATTGACGGGATGCGCATAGAAGGCAAAGGGGATCAGAGTCCCCGGCACCATATCCCCTTCAGAGCTGCCCTCAGTTTCAACTGTGAGGCCAGCATTGACGATTGTTCGACTCGCCTCGGCATTGCGAATCCGGCTATTGACGTTCAGATAGGTCCCACCCGCGGTCAACTGCGCCCGGTCGAGGAAGGACATGCCCGCCGGGTTGCCGAAGACGATGGTGGCGTCGTTGACGTTGGAGCTGCGCCCGGCGTGGCCATAGCCCTGGCCGCTGACGCTCTGTTCGTTGATCTGGTAACCACCGGCGCTGGCCTGGCTGGCGAAGGCCGCGGCGGCAACCGCCACGGCCCAGGTAAGCTTGTTGAACTTGTTATGCATGTCTCGATGTCCTCCTCCAGATGCGAGCTGGAGCTGGTTATGTAATGCACCCTCGCCGGGATGCTCTGCTAACAACACAGTTTTCGCCCAAAGCGGGCCAAGGATCAAGGCCAAACGTTCGTTTTAATGTCTATACGCTTCATACTTTAGACTAATTGCTTGTTAAATCCTCGAACTTTCATTGCTCTAGCCAATACAGGTAACTGCATCCGCGATGCCGGGCCGATGCCCTAGAGAAGCCACTCGCCGCCAGCACCAAGGACAAGGAGCCACGCCGAGGCGCGCCCCAGGTCAGCGGCGGCGGTGAATGCCAAGCCACGCGGTGCTAGGCTGAAAGGAACACGGCAATAGGGAGAAAAGCATGCCCCGACTCGACGGCGTCCTGGAAACCGCGCTCTACGTGGAGGATATGGACAGGGCACGCGCCTTCTTCGAAGGCGTGATGGGACTCGAAGCGTTCAACGCCGACCATCGCTTCACCGCCTACGATGCCGGCGCCGGCTCAGTGCTACTGCTGTTCGGCCAGGGCGAAACCCTGGAGACCGTGGTGCTACCAAATAACATGGGCACCATACCGCCCCACGACGGCAAGGGGCGGCTCCACCTGGCCTTCGCCATTTCAGCAGAGGCGCTGCCTAAGTGGGAGGCCCAGCTCTATGACCATGGCGTGATCATCGAGGGACGCACCCACTGGCCCCGCGGTGGCGAAAGCATCTACTTTCGCGACCCCGATGGACATCTGGTCGAGCTGGCGACGCCAGGCGTCTGGCCTAATTATTAGGAAACGCCCATATAGCGGCCGGGTTTATGATTCAAGGCAATAATCAGGTTGAGCGCCACGGCCCCCAGTACCGAGAGCCCTACTCGGTCGGCCGGCAGCACCATCAGGGCGGCAAGCATGATTAACCCGTCGATAGCGAGCTGCACATAGCCGGCGCGCAGCCCGTAGCGCCCCTGCAGGTAGAGCGCCAGGATATTGATGCCTCCCAGGCTGGTGCGGTGACGAAACAGCACCAGCATGCCGATGCCGATCAGGCTTCCCCCCATCAGGGTGGCATAGAGCGGGTTGAGGCTTTCGATCGTGATCCACTGTCCGGTCAGCTCGGAGAACAGCGATACGAGACCGATGGCGACGAAGGTGCGCAGCGTGAACGACCAGCCCATGCGTTTCACGGCCAGGTAGTAAAACGGTAGATTGATCAGGAAAAACCATATACCGAAGCGCCAGCCGGTGGCGTACTGCAGCAGGAAGGCCATGCCGGCGGTGCTGCCGGTGAGCAGTAGGGCTTGGGTATAGAAGGCCACCCCCAGCGCCACGAACAGCGTGCCCACCAGCATCGCCATGACATCCTCGTAGGGGCGATGAGGATCGGTCGATAGATCTTGCGGATCCATGCAGCATTCCTTGTGAAACATCGAGTTCCGCGAGCCACCGCGGTGAGCAGCTATCGGGAGAGGACGTTTACCGGATGGGTCGGGAGAGCACGTTGATCCAGCTCGCCTTCAGACGCTCTCGTCCGCCTCGGCATACTCGACCATCAACTGCAGCGACTCTCGCCCCTTCCAACGGTTGCGGCTGAGCCGATAGGCGCAGCGCAGCCGATCACCCAGGCCGAAGGCCGGTAGCTCGCCGGGGGTCAGGGCGCGGAACCAGATCGCCCGCAGGCTCACCACCCCCGCCGAGAGGGTCATCATCAGGTGGCTGCCGTCGGCCCCCACCGGACGTAGCGCTTCTACCAGGAACTCTCCTTCGAACAGGGGGGCGTCAAATTCCCGTCCGTAGGGGGCCAGCCTCTCCAGCTCGTCCAGCGTCGACAGATCGAACTGGGCGGGCAGCAGTTTACCGTCGGTGAGCACATGGGGAAAGAGCGCGATCCCTCCCAACTGCTCGGCCACCGCCTCCAGGAAAGCCGTACGGAATGCGTCGAAGTGGTCGACCGGCACGCCGACCCCCGCTGCGCCACGATGCCCGCCAAAGCGGGGTAGCGAATCGGGGGCCAGCTCGAAGGTACGCTGCAAGGCATCACGCAGGTGCAGCGCCTCAATGGAGCGTCCGGAGCCGGTGAGCATGCCGGAGGCCGCCGCCGGGGTCATCACCAGGGCGGGCCGACCATAGGCCTGAACCAGGCGCGAGGCGACGATGCCCTGCACCCCAGCGTGGCCGCCCTCGAGGAATACTACGATGGCCGGCTGATTGGCATCAAGCTGCGGCACCGCCAGCAGGCGCGCCTGTTCGGCCATGTCGGCCTCGATTGCCTTGCGCGACTGATTGTCCTGGTCCAGCACCTCGAGATGACGCTGCGCCGCACCGTCCTCCTCTGCGAGCATGAAGTGCAGTGCCTCATAGGGGTCGTCGAGACGCGAGCGGGCGTTGATCCGTGGCCCCATCTGGAAGGCCAGCGTCTCGGCGGTAAAGGGTGTGCTGTCCTCTCCCAGCCGAGCGGCCATGGCGCGCCAGCAGGCCGCCTCCATGCGATTGATCAGCGTCAATCCATGGCTGACCACTGCGCGATTGGCCGGGCTCGCCCCCAGGGAGACGCAGTCCGCCACGGTACCCAGTGCCACGTAGGAGAGCCAGGGCGAGAGCTTGGGCGTGGCGCTGGGCAGCGCACCCCACTCGATCAGCACCTGGCGCGCCAGGGACATGACCAGCCAGGCCACCATGCAGCCGGCGATGGTGGCATCGGGATAGTCGCAGTCGTCTCGCGTCGGGTTGACGACGGCATGGGCCGAAGCCGGTGGCCCCTCCACCGGCAGGGCGTGATGGTCGCTGACCACCACGTCGATGCCGGCCGCCTTGAGCCGGGCGATGCGCGGCTCGTCGGAGCTACCACAGTCGGCGGTGATGACCAGGCTCGGCCGCGGTTTCAGCGACAGCGTGCGCTCCACCAGCGGCAGGCTGATGCCATAACCATCAAAGATACGGTGACCGATCAGGCTGTGCAGGCGCGCCTCGGGCACACCGAACAGCTCGACCAGGGTGCGTCGGATGACCACGTGGGAGGTGATGCCATCGACATCGTAGTCGGTAAGGATACCGATATGCTCGCCTTCAACCACGGCCTGGGCGATTCGCTCCGCGGCACGGCGGCCGTCGGCGAGGCGCTCCGGGTGCTCGAGATAGCGCAGGCTGGGCTGGGTCAGGGGCGCCAGCTCACCCTCGTATCCGGCCAGGCGACCGGCCAGCACGCGGGCCTGCAGTTCGGTCAGGCCTTCGGCCTGGGCGCGGGCATACAGCGCCTGGTTGCGCGGCCGAGGCAGCAGCCGTGGCCTGAGTCGGGCATGCAGGTCGGGGGGCGCAATCACGTCCAAGCGTGGCTCCTGTGGTTCGGTATGAGACAGAAAACGAGACGAGGCCAAGTGATCAAACGCCTGCCCGGCAGGCTACGGGCGCAGACAGATGCGAGGGGCGCCGGGGACAGGTCCCGGAGTGCCGTACCACCGAGGAGGCGCTGCAGCACCACTCGGGGCTGGCATCCATGGCGAGGGACGCCGGGGACAGGTCGTAGAGGAGGTCATTTGCCAGGGATGGCAAATGTAGCGCCCAGGGATGGGTTCACAGCGCCTCCTCGAAGACCTGTCGCCGGAACAGCCCCGAGCCAATCAGCGACGGCCAACGAACGTCTTTACCGGCGGTTTTCCACCACGAACTTCTGCACCTCGGCCAGCTCCGCCGGCAGCACCGTGTAGCGCTCCTCCCGCTCCAGCAGGTCGTCCATATGCGGCGGCAGCGGCACCCCGGGGAAGCCGGCCTTGACCACCGCCTCGGCGAACTTGGCCGGATGGGCCGTGGCCAGGGTGATCATCGGCGTTTCGGCATCGGCCCGGGCCCGCTCGGCGGCACGGTAGCCGGTGGCGGTGTGCGGATCGAGAACCTCCTTGGTGCGATGATGCGCCTCGCGGATCACCTCGAGGATGGTGGTGTCGTCGACGCTGTGGCTGGCGAACAGCTTGCGCAGCCTGGCCAACGGCGCCTCGGCCAGCGCGGTGGGCTCGGACTGGAAACGCTCGAGCAGGCCTCGCACGGCGTCGCCATCACGCTCGTAGGCCTCGAACAGCAGCCGCTCGAAGTTGGACGACACCACGATGTCCATGGAGGGCGCCAGGGTCGCCTTGAGCTCCTGCTTGGAGAAGTCGTTGGCGGTCAGCGTGCGGTGCAGGATGTCGTTGGCGTTGGTGGCGATGATGAACTGCTTGACCGGCAGCCCCATGCGATAGGCCATATAGCCGGCAAAAACGTTGCCGAAGTTGGCTGACGGCACGCAGAAGCTTACCTGGCGATGGGGCGCACCCAGCGCCACGGCAGAGGCCACGTAGTAGACGATTTGGGCCATGATCCGCGCCCAGTTGATCGAGTTCACCGCGACCAGCCGGGTGCCGTTCAGGAAGCCCTGGTCGGCGAAGCTGGCCTTGACCATGGCCTGGGCGTCGTCGAAGTTGCCCTCGATGGCGATGTTGAAGACGTTGTCGGCCAGCACCGAGGTCATCTGGCGACGCTGCACCTCGGAGACCCGGTTGTGCGGGTGCAGGATGAAGATGTCGAGGTTGTCGCAGTGACGACAGCCCTCGATGGCCGCCGAGCCGGTGTCGCCGGAGGTGGCGCCCATGATCACCGCACGCTCGCCGCGCTTGGCCAGGAAGTGGTCGAGCAACCGACCGAGCAGCTGCAGGGCGACGTCCTTGAAGGCCAGCGTGGGCCCATGGAATAGCTCGAGCAGGAAGTGATTGGCATCGAGTTGGTTGAGCGGAACCACGGCATCATGGCTGAAGGTGGCATAGGCATCGTGGACGATGCCCCGGAACGTCTCGTCGTCGATCTCACCGTTGACGAACGGCTTCATGACGCGAAAGGCGATCTCGGCGTAGGAGAGCCCGGCCATTTCGGCCAGCGTCTCCCGTGAGAGCTGAGGCACGGTTTCCGGCACGTAGAGGCCGCCGTCGTTGGCCATGCCGGTGAGCACGACCTCTTCGAAGGAGAGCGCAGGCGCCTGCCCGCGGGTGCTGATATAGCGCATGGCGATTATTCCTGCTCGTCCAGCGATTCCACACGGATCCGTGTTACCGGCCCGGCGATGTCGGCCATGGATTCGATATGACGGATCGCCTCGTTCATGTTCTTCTCGCGGGTGCGATGGGTCAGCAGAATGATCGGCACCAATTCCCCTTCGGTGGCCTCTTTCTGTACCAGTGCTTCGATGGAGATACCCTGCTCGGCAAGAATGGTCGCCACCCGCGCCAGCACGCCGGGACGATCGACCGCCAACAGGCGCAGGTAATAAGCGGTGACGATATCCTCCATGGGCAGGATCGGCATGCTGCCGTCGTCGTCCCCGATGCCGATGAAGGCCAGGTAGGGCACTCGATAGTGATGGTCGGTGGCGATGTCACGGGCCACGTCGAGCAGGTCGGCGACCACCGCCGACGCGGTTGGCTCAGCCCCTGCACCGGCCCCGTAGTAGAGTGTCGGCCCCACGGCATCGCCCATGATGGCGATGGCGTTCTTGACCCCGTGCACGTTGGCCAGCAGCCGCTCCTTGGGGATTAGCGTCGGATGCACGCGCAACTCGAGGCCGGCATCGGTCCGCTTTGAGATGCCCAGGTGCTTGATGGTATAGCCGAGGAAGTCGGCCTGTTCCACGTCATCGAAGGTGACCCGTGAGATACCTTCGGTGTAGGCCTTCTCGAACTGCAGCGGCACCCCGTAGGCGATGGAGGCGAGGATGGTCAGCTTATGGGCGGCGTCGATACCTTCGACGTCGAAGGTCGGGTCCGCCTCGGCGTAGCCCAGCGCCTGGGCCTCGGCCAGCACGTCCTCGAAGGCGCGCCCTTCGCTGCGCATGTGCGTCAGGATGTAGTTGCCGGTGCCGTTGATGATGCCGGCCACCCATTCGATGCGGTTGGCTCCCAGGCCCTCGCGCAGCGACTTGATCACCGGAACGCCACCCGCCACGGCGCCCTCGAAGGCGACGATGACGCCCTGCTCGTGGGCTGCCTTGAAGATCTCATTGCCGTGCACGGCGATCAATGCCTTGTTGGCGGTGACCACATGCTTGCCATTTGCGATGGCGGCGAGCACCAGTTCGCGAGCTAGCTCGTAGCCTCCCACCAGTTCGACCACCACATCGATGTCGGGATTGCGAGCCACCTCGAAGACATCCGTGGTGGTCTTGGTACCGGTGAGGTCACACTCCGGGTTCAGGCTGCGATGCGCCACCTGCTCGACGACAATCGGGCGACCCGCACGCCGCGCGATCTCATCGGCATTGCGCGTCAGCACGTTGAAGGTACCGCCACCTACGGTACCCAGACCACAGATTCCCACTCTCACCGGTTTCAATGTCACGCTCCCTTGTTGTGTTTCAATGTCGCTGAATGTGTCAGTGCCTGTCAGCCGTCGAGGCCGAGCATAGCGGCCAGGCGTTCGGCGGGCACATAGCCCGGCACCATGCGGCCATCGGGCAGCACGATGGCCGGTGTGCCCTTTACGCCGACTTCCATGCCCAGATGATACTGTGCCTCGACCGGATTGTCGCAGTCGACGGTCCCCGAAAAGGCTTCCTCACGCTTGACCGACGTCATCGCCTCGCTGCGATTGTCCGCACACCATATCTGTTGCAGCTGACGCGCGCCCTCACCGTTCATGCCGGTACGCGGAAAGGCCAGGTAGTGCACCTCGATTCCCATCGCGTTGAGGTCGGGCACTTCGTCGTGGAACTGACGGCAGTAGGGGCAGGTGGTATCGGTAAAGACCACGATCTCCACCCGGCTCTCGGTCGTGTCGCGAAAAATGACCCGGTCTGCGTCGGCCACGCCGGCCAGGCGCGCCGCTCGCTCGTCATTGCGGGACTGCTCGGTCAGGTTGACCAGGCCCTGCCCACTGTTCTCGTAGAGGTCGCCCACCAGGAAGTACTGCCCCTCCACATCGCTGTAAAAGGCTTCACCGGTCTCCAGGCGCACCTGGTAGATGCCGTCTATGGGCGTGTCGCGAATACTGGCCACCGGCATGGGCTGGCCACCGACCTGAAGGCGTTCAGCCAATCGGTCGACTTCGCTTGCCAAAGCGCTGGTGGACAGGGTCAGGGCGGTCAGCGTTAACGTCAGGGCGAAAAAGTTGCTGGCAATGCGGCGGGATAGAGCGTTCATGAGTCAGCCTCGAGGATGGTGGTCGGCGTGCAGGGCTTCGAGTCGAGCCTGCGCGACATGGGTATAGATTTGAGTGGTCGACAGGTCACTGTGACCGAGCAGCAGCTGTACGACACGTAGATTGGCCCCATGATTCAACAAATGCGTCGCAAAGGCGTGTCGAAGCGTATGGGGCGACAGTGGACGTCCGATCTCGGCGGTCCGGGCATGGGCCTTGATGCGATGCCAGAATGCCTGGCGGGTCAAACAACCGTCTCCCCTGCCGGGAAACAGTGCCGGCCGCGTCACATCGGCCATCAGCGCGCCGCGGGCCGTGCGCAGATAGCGTGACAGCCAGTGTACGGCTTCTTCCCCCAGCGGGACCAGCCGGTCTTTGTCCCCTTTCCCGCGCACACGAACCACGCCCTGCCGCAGATTGACCGCTTCCACGGTCAACCCCACCAGCTCCGAGACCCTCAGGCCGCAGCCGTAGAGCACCTCGAGCATGGCCCGATCGCGCAGGCCCAGGTCCGTGGTGAGGTCGGGTGCCGCCAGCAGTCGCTCCACCTCCGCCTCTTCCAGGGTGTCAGGCAGGTTCGGCCGCACCCTTGGCAGACGCACTTCCGCCAGCGGGTCATGTTCGGTACGTGACTCGGCCAGCGCCCAGCGATAGAAGCTTCGCAGGCTGGACAGCAGGCGCGCATTGCTGCGCAGGCGATAGCCGGCCGCCCGCCGCTCATCGAGCCAGGCGGGCAGCGTCGCATCGCCCGGATTGAGCAGGGATCCCCCCGTTTCCTCCAGGCGCACGACCCAGGCCTCCAGGTCATGGCGGTATGCCGTCAGCGTGTGGTCGCTCGCCCCACGCTCTAGCCACAGTGCATCGAGAAAGGTATCAATCAGCACATGAGATTCATCGATGTGCGGCATGCAGGCTCCCCCCGGTGGTACCGGCGCTTGGCCCCAATGCAACGAAACCCCGTCCCGCGCGAGCGGTGACGGGGTTTCGCAGGTGGCGCACCCGCGCGGGTGCGCCTTCAGTCGGCCAGGAGCCTGTCGGATTCGACCGATCGTCCAGGTTCCCAGCTCAGCCCAGCTTTTCCTTGATGCGGGCTGACTTGCCGCTGCGCTCACGGAGGTAGTAGAGCTTGGCCTGGCGCACATCGCCGCGACGCTTGACGCTGATGGACTCGACCAGCGGGCTGTAGGTCTGGAAGGTACGCTCGACGCCGACACCATGAGAAATCTTGCGCACGGTGAAGGCGGAGTTCAGGCCACGGTTACGCTTGCCGATTACTACGCCTTCGAAGGCCTGCAAACGCTCACGGCTGCCTTCCTTGACCTTGACCTGAACGACGATGGTGTCGCCCGGAGCGAAGTCCGGCACCTGCTTGCCCATCTGCTCGGTCTCAAGCGCCTGGATCACCTTGTTCTTGCTACTCATGACATGACTCCTCGATAACATGGCTTCACCGTCTCGGTGGCGAAGCGTGATCCCGGCGCTCGAGCCTGACTCGAGAGCGCGGGAGGTAATGGGTGACGCAGGCCCACGGCTCACTAGAAGCCGGTGCCCTGCACCTCCGCCCTGACAACCTGGTAGACAGCTACCTGTTGGCCAGCGCGTATTCTTCGATGAACTCCTCGAGCAGCGCCTGCTGCTCGCGGCTCAACGTCCTGCCCTCGAGCAGATCTGGCCGCCTCAGCCAGGTCCGCCCCAGCGACTGCTTGAGCCGCCAGCGCCGGATCTCACCGTGATGCCCGCTGAGCAGGACATCCGGTACCCGCCGGCCATCGATCACTTCCGGACGCGTGTAGTGCGGGCAGTCCAGCAACCCTTCGTTGAAGGAATCCTCCACCGCGGAGTCCTGATGCCCCAGCACGCCGGGAACCAACCTGGCCGCGGCGTCGATCAGCACCATGGCCGGCAGCTCGCCGCCGCTGAGCACATAGTCACCGATGGACCACTCTTCATCGATGTCGCTCTCGACCACCCGCTCATCGATTCCTTCATAGCGCCCGGCCACCACCACCAGAGGTGGACCGGAGGCCAGCTCATGCGCACCTTGCTGATCCAGCCGGCGCCCCTGGGGCGACAGGTAGATCACCCGAGGCCGCTGACCGATTGCCGCAACGGCCCGGTCGCAGGCAGCATGGATGGCCGCACGCAGTGTGTCGACCTTCATCAGCATGCCGGGGCCACCACCGTAGGGGCGATCATCCACGGTGCGATGGCGATCGATGGCATGGTCGCGGGGATTGAAGAACTCCAGCGCCACACGACCCTGGCTGACCGCCCGCCCCGTTACGCCATGCCGGGTAATGGCATCGAACATCTCGGGAAACAGCGACACCACCCCAACCCACATCGCCGAGCCCTTGTAAATGGTCTCGGCCGTCAAAATGCCGGATCCCAATCCACGGTCATGACCGCGGCCGCCAGGTCCACTTTGACGATCACCTCGTCGGGCAAGTAGGGAAGCAGACGCTCACGGTCGTCGATGCTTGTCGGCTCGCCTTCCGGGTCACCTTTGACCACCAGAACGTCGTTGGCCCCGGTCTCGAAGAGGTAGTGAACGTGCCCTAGCACCTCACCTTCCCGGGTCACTACCAGCAACCCTTCCAGTTGATGCCAGTAATAGTCGCCACGGGGCAGACCAGGCAGTGCCGACTTGGGCAGCAGGATCTCGGCGCCGGCCAGGTGCTCAGCATCCTCACGGCCGTCGACGCCTTCCAGCAGTGCGACCAGACCCTTGCCGTGCCGGCGACCCTGCAACAAGCGATGACGGGTCAAAGCGATGTCCTGCCGCAACACCCACTCGGGGTACTCCAGGATGCCGTCCATCGGGTTGGTATGGGAGTAGACCTTGAGCCACCCCTTGACGCCATAGGGACTGGTCAGCTTGCCCAGCACCACATGGTCATTCAATTCGATGCGTTCGGCTTGCTCACTCATGACGTCACCGGAAAGCGGCAGGCTCAGGCCTGCTTGCGGGCTTCCTTGACCAGTTCGGCCACGCGATCGGACAGCTGTGCACCCTGGCTCTGCCAGTGAGTGACGCGATCCAGATCGACGCGCAGACGCTCTTCACCGCCACGGGCGATGGGGTTGAAGAAACCGAGACGTTCGATGAAGCGGCCATCGCGAGCGTTGCGCGAATCGGTCACGGTCAGGTGATAGAAGGGACGCTTCTTGGCGCCACCACGTGCCAGACGAATGGTAACCATGGCGTTAACTGTCCTTCAGTTGAGGTTACGTTTAATACCGATGCGTGCCGACTCCGACTAATGGCCGGAAACGTCGGCATCCTGCTCGGAAAGCGGGCCATGAGACCCACCCCCGCGTCATTCGGTCACTGTTGCTTATCAAGCGTGCAGGCGGACTGATGCCCGGTCCTGCCATGAAGACGCAGCATTCTACGGAAATCAGCCCGCCTTGGAAAGCCCGACCGACAATCCTTTTACCGCCAGCGGCCAACACCGGCTCAACGGCGGGGAAATCCGCCCGGACCACCCATGCCGCCGGGGCCACCCATGCCGCCCATGCCGCCGGGACCACCGCCACCCATCATGCCCGACATGCCGCGCATCATTTTTTGCATGCCGCCCTTCTTGCCCGCCTTCTTCATCATCTTCTGCATCTGCTTGTGCTGCTTGAGCAGGCGATTGAGGTCAGGCACCTGCAGGCCGGCACCGGCAGCGATACGCCGCTTGCGCGAACCGTTGATAATCTCGGGGCGCTGGCGCTCCTTGGGCGTCATGGAGTTGATCAACGCTTCCAGCTTGCCCAGCTCCTTCTCCGGGCCGGGACCCTGCGCCATCTCGGCCATCTGGCCCATCCCGGGCAACTTGCCGAGCAGCCCCCCCATGCCACCCATCTTCTTGAGCTGCTGGAGCTGGTCACGGAAGTCCTCGAGATCGAAACCATCCCCTTTTTTGACCTTCTTGGCCAGACGCTCGGCCTTGTCCTTGTCGACGGTGCGCTCGGCCTCCTCGATCAGCGACAGCACGTCGCCCATGCCGAGAATACGCGAGGCCACCCGGTCCGGATGAAAGGGTTCCAGAGCGTCGACCTTCTCGCCCACGCCCATGAACTTGATCGGTTTGCCGGTAATATGACGCACTGAGAGTGCGGCACCGCCGCGGGCGTCGCCATCTGCCTTTGTCAAGATCACACCGGTCAGCGGCAGCGCCTCGTGGAACGCCTTCGCCGTATTGGCGGCATCCTGGCCGGTCATGGCGTCGACCACGAACAGGGTTTCCTGCGGCTGGCAGGCACGGTGCAGCTCGGCGATCTCGGCCATCATCGCCTCGTCGATGGCCAACCGGCCGGCGGTATCGACGATAACCACGTCATGGAACTGTATCTTGGCGTGCCTGAGCGCCGCCTCGGCGATGTCCACCGGCTTCTGGTCGGAGCGAGACGGGAAAAAGTCGACCCCTACCTCGGAGGCCAGCGTCTCGAGCTGGTCGATGGCCGCCGGGCGGTAGACGTCGGCAGAGACCACCAGCACCTTTTTCTTCTCACGCTCACGCAGGTATCGCGCCAGCTTGGCCACAGAGGTGGTCTTGCCCGCGCCCTGGAGGCCCGCCATCAGGACTACGGCGGGCGAGCCCTTGAGCAAAAGCCCCTCGTTGGCCTCGCCCATGGTCGCTTCCAGCTCCTGCTGGACGATCTTTACGAACTGCTGGCCCGGGGAGAGGCTCTTCGACACTTCCTGCCCCACGGCACGCTCGCGCACTCGCTCGATGAAGCCCTTTACCACCGGCAGGGCGACATCGGCCTCGAGCAGGGCGCGGCGCACCTCGCGCAAGGTGTCCTTGACATTGTCCTCAGTCAGGCGTGCCTGACCCTTGATGGACTTGAGCGTCTGCGATAAACGCTCGCTGAGATTCTGGAACATGGGCCACTCCGGCTACGATACTGGCAGGGATACTGGCAAGGTTGGCAACCCACCCGGCCGTCGCTTGGAATTCCATCGTGCGACGATCGGTCACGCTCGCCAAGCATCCCGCATTGCCCGCAATACTGTAAAACAGTCGTTGAAAATAGCGGTCGAGAGTTATTGACGACAAATTATACGCCTTGTGGCCGCCAGTCTCCATGGAGCCGCCGCCATGGCTGTGCGGCGATGCGCGAATTGGGTATAGTGACGTCAACAAATTCCTTTTTCACCTTCGAGATGCTTTGACGCCGGCAACGGCGCACGGATGGCAACTGATGCAGGCGCTTCCTCTGGCCATCATGGCCTTCATCCTCTATCTGGGCGCTGCCTCCTGGCAGGGACTCACTCTGCTGCGACGCGTTCCGCAGCGCCCCGCGCTGGTCCGCGCCCTCGGCTTGCTGGGCCTGCTCTTCCACCTTCCCGTCGCACTCAAGCTGATCGACCAGACCCCCGGCCTGATGCCGGGACTGTCGACCAGCGCGGTGTTCCTGACAGCGATCATGGTGATCCTGCTGCTGGCCGTCAGCATGGCCAAGCCGGTGCTCAACGTGGCGGTGGGCATCTTCCCTCTGTCCGGCCTGGCCCTGCTGCTGGCGGTCGGGCTGCCCAGCCCTGAGCGCACCGAGGGCATGACGCCGGGCATCGCCCTGCATGCCATCAGCTCGGCACTAGCCTTCGCCGTGCTCGCCGTTGCCGCCTTCCAGGCGGTGCTGCTGGGCCTGCAGAACAAGGCGCTGCGGCACCACCACACCCGTGGGGTGGTGCAGGTACTACCGCCGCTGACCACCATGGAACGGGTGCTCTTCGAGCTGATCTGGTCCGGCATGATCCTGCTGACCCTAGCAATCGTCAGCGGCTTTATCTTCGTTGAGAGCATGTTTGCCCAGCACTTGGCGCACAAGACTATCCTCTCCCTGGCTGCCTGGGTGATCTTCGCCATCCTGCTGATCAGCCATCATATCCTGGGCTGGCGCGGCATGCGGGCCATGCGCTGGATGCTGGGTGGATACTCGGTGCTGCTGCTGGCCTATTTTGGTAGCAAGTTCGTGCTGGAGGTCATTCTAAATCGCACTTGAATCGTAGGTCGCCTTGACACTGTAAGGCCGAATCCCTACAAACGTGGCTGACACGTCAGCGAGGACCCTTCGACTTGAGCGACGACTTCCCTTTGGGATTGCTGTTCGGCCTGCTTTTCCTACTCGTCTGTCTTTCTGCCTTCTTCTCCAGTTCCGAGACCGGCATGATGTCGATCAACCGCTACCGGCTGAACCACGAGGCCAACAGCGGAGACAGCCGTGCCCGCCGCGTGATCCGCCTGCTGGCTCGCCCGGATCGACTCATCGGCGTGATCCTGATCGGCAACAACTTCGTCAACAACCTGGCGGCCTCCATCGCCACCATCATCGCCATCCACTACTTCGGTGAAGTCACCGGGCCGGCCGTTGCCACCTCGTTACTCACCATCACCATCCTGATCTTTGCCGAAGTCACACCCAAGACCTATGCCGCAGTGAAGCCGGAACGCATCGCTTACCCCGCTTCACGCGCCCTGGAGCCACTGCTCAAGCTGCTCTATCCACTGGTCTGGCTGGTCAACGTCATTTCCAACAGCCTGCTCAGGCTGCTGGGGGTCAAGAGCATCGAAGGGGGCGGTGAGAGCCTGACCCGTGACGAGCTTCGCACCGTGGTCCACGAAGCGGGCACTCTGATCCCCCATCGTCACCAAGCCATGCTGCTGTCGATTCTCGACCTGGAAAACGTCACGGTGAACGACATCCTGGTGCCGCGCCACGAAGTGGTGGGGATCGACCTGGACGACGAACTCACGGCGATCCTGACCCAGATCCGCACCAGCCAGCACACGCGCCTGCCCATCTACAAGGGCGACATCAACAACATCATCGGCATGCTGCATCTGCGCAACGCCGCCCGCTTCCTGTCCCGGGACGAGGTGACCAAGGCCTCCATCGTCCAGGAGGCGCGGGAGCCCTACTTCATTCCAGAGTCGACGCCGCTGCACACGCAACTGCTCAACTTCCAGAAGCAGAAGCGACGGATCGGCATCGTGGTGGACGAATATGGCGACGTGGAAGGACTGGTAACGCTGGAGGACATTCTCGAGGAGATCGTCGGCGAATTCACCACCGACGTGGCGGGACAGGACCAGGACATCCATCGTCAGGACGATGGCAGCCACGTCATCGACGGCACCGCCAACATCCGCGACATCAACCGGATGCTCGGCTGGCAACTACCTACCGACGGACCCAAGACCTTGAACGGCCTGATCCTCGAGCACCTGGAATCCTTTCCCGACGGACCCGCCTGCCTGCAGATCGGTCTCATTCGCATGGAAATCATCGACGTGCAGGACAACCTGATCACCGCGGCACGTTGCTGGCCACAACCCTCGCGTGCGGTCCGCCGGCAGCAGGAATGATCAGCTCTCGCGCGAGCGCTTGTAGCCTGAGTCCTTACTGACAGAGCCCTCACTAACAGAGCAGGCCCAGCCGTCGGCCTCGGCCTTGAGCGCCCGCACCTGGGCCTCCATCCTGTCGCGCCGTGCCAAGCGAGGTGGCACCGGCTCGCCGAAGTAGAGCGCCACTCGGGCGCGGAAACGTCGGGGACACTTGGACAGGGCCCGCCCATCGCAGTGGGAAGTCCAAGACCCCCAAAGACCCGCCAGGCCCGCCGGAATAACCGGCACCGGATCGCGCGCAAGGATCGTCTCCAGCCCGCGTCGAAAGGCGTGCATGTTGCCGTCCGGTGTCAGCCGACCTTCGGGAAACAGCATGACGACTTCGCCGTTGCGAAGCGCCCGGCTGACCTCTTCCAGCGCCCGACGCACGCCGCCTGGATCATGCCGATCGGAGTCCACCGGAATCGCACCTACCAGACGGAACAGCCAGTTCAGCCTGGGGGAGTCGTAGATCGGCTTGTCCATTAGAAAGCGCAGCGGGCGAGGACTGGAACCTCCGACCACCAGCGCATCCATGAAGCTGACATGATTGCAGACCACCACCGCCGGACCCTTGGCCGGTATGAAGCGCCGCCCGCGAAAGCGCAAGCGATAGAGACAGTGAATCAGCAGATAGATCAGCCGACGAATGACCGGTCTTGGCGTGCGGGCGACACGCCAGGCACCCGCCGCCATCAAGGTGCCAAAGAGCCCGAGGAAGGCCAGTTTCACGTGATATTGGACCTGTTCTTGAGACCTGCAAGAATGGTCACCAGCAGTTGGTCGAGCAGCTCACCGACTTCTAGCTGCTGCCCCTGCCAGTAACCCAGCCGCTCATTGAGGCCAAGCTGCACCAAGCCGTGAACACTGCCCCACAGGGTGCGCCCCAGCCGCCGCGCCTCCAGGTCTCCCAGTTCCGGCTGATATTCCTTGAGGCTCTCCTCGACCCGCAGGAACAGGGCTTCGATCATGTCGGATTGACGCTGGTCGAGCTCGCCCTCCTGGGCCAGCGGGTAATCGAACAGCAGCTGCCATCGATAGGGCTCACGCTGGGCGAACTGCCAGTAGGCGAGTGCCAAAGCGTTAAGCTGCCGCTCAGGAGAGGTGCCTTCGGTCAAGGGCTCGATCACCGTGCGCAGTCGCGCCAGGGTCTCGATGTTCACATGCTGCAACAGGTTGCCGAAACTGCCGTAAAGCTTGAGCAGCGTGCTTGGCGCACAACCGACCTCACGCGCCAGAGCGCGCAGTGACAGCGTATGCACGGGATTGCCCTGCAACCAGGCTTCGCTTGCCGCCATGACTTGGGCATGTAGCGCCTCGGGCGCATGCTGTCGGGGACGGGCCATGAATTCCTCGCAAGGCGGTGGTCTGCTCGTGAGCATGGCGTAGAAGCTGCCATGCTTCGGGTGACTTAGGATAGCGCACATCGAACACTGTTTTCGACCATTACACGTCAAGCCCTTTTCAGCCTCGCTCGACTTGGCTATCCTGACTGCCCGACTCGCGGAGATACCATGGCCGGTCGATTGTTCATTCCCCCCCTCGATCTTGCTCGACTACTGCCGGACCTGTGCCATGACGCCCCACTGATCACCACGGCCAATCTGTCACCGCGACGGCCGGTATCCCACATTCGCCTTGAGGGCGGCACCATCCGCCTGTCGCCGGTCTTCTGGGGCCTGACACCCCCATGGTTGACCGTGCTCGACCACGCCCCCCACTGCGCGCGCGCCGAATCGCTGGAGTCGCGCCGCATGTTCCGTGAGGCATTCGCCGCACGACGCACCCTGGTCCCGGTGGGTGGCGTCTATGTCTGGAAGCCTCAACCGCGTTTCAAGCAGCCCTACCTGATCACCCGTGTCGACCGCGGCCCCATGATGCTGGCCGGCGTGTGGTGTCGTTACCATACCAGTCTCAGCGAACATGCCGATTCCATGGCCTTGATCACCGTGCCCGTAGATGGCCTCCTGGCGCCTCTCAGCGACAGGCTTCCTGCGGTGATCGCCGCCGAAGATAGCGCATACTGGCTCGACCCACAGACGCCACTCTCGACAGCCAAGGCCCTGCTTCGCCCCTCCCCAAGGGAACTGTTGGGCGCTTTTCCGGTATCTAGACGAGTGAACGATCCCAAGAACCAGGACCCAACCTGCGCGCATCCCACCGGGCCCATGCTGCGCTGGAGTGATCAGGAGATATGATGTCCAGTCTTGCTACCTACCACCAGGAACTACGACACCGGGCAGCTTCGCTGGCCGGACTGCTGCTGACGGGTGCGCTGTTGTCCACAACCGTCGCCGCCCAGCCTGCCGAGCAGAGCCCCGACACCGAGGCCACCGACGTCGTCACTCCCCAGGTCAGCCCTCACGACACGCGGGGCTACCGGGTATTGTCGCTGAAAAACGGTCTCTCCGCCCTGCTGGTGAGCGACCCCGACGCAGACCGCGCGGCCGCTTCGATGAATGTGGGCGTAGGCAGCACCCAGGACCCGGACGACCTGGCCGGGCTGGCCCACTTTCTGGAGCACATGCTGTTCCTCGGCACCGAACCCTTTCCCGAAGCGGATGCCTACCAGGGCTATCTGCGCCGCCATGGCGGGAGCCACAACGCCTTCACCGCATCCCAGGACACCAACTACTTCTTCGAAATCGAGCCCGAGGCCCTGACCGGCGCATTGGATCGTTTCAGCCAATTCTTCCTGACACCGCTGTTCAATCCCGACCAGTTGGAGAGCGAGCGCAATATCGTACACTCGGAATACATGGCACGCATCCGCGACGATGGGCGACGCGCAATCGATGTGCTCAACCAGGTGCTCAACCCTGACAACCCTAGCGTCAGGTTCTCCGTCGGCAGCCGCGAGACACTCGACCCGCCCGAGGGAGAGGCCACGCTGCGCCAACGGGTGATCGACTTCTACGAACGCTACTACGACGCCAACGTCATGCACCTGGCCCTGGTCGCACCGCTCTCGCTGGATGAACTGGAGACCATGGTCATTGAGCGCTTCGCCGATATCGCCGACCGGGGGCTGGAGCGCCCGGTGATCGAGGAGTCGCTGGTCCTGGAAGAGGGTCTGCCCCGGCGGCTGGAAATGCAGTCGGTCAGGGACAGCCACCATGTCCGCTTCATGTTCCCGGTGCCCGATCCGACTCAGTACTACGAGCACAAGCCCGCCGACTATCTTGGCCACCTGCTGGGCCACGAGGGAGAGGGCAGCCTGCTGGCGGTGCTGCGCGATGCCGGGCTGGCCGATGGACTCTCCGCCGGAGTTGGTCGCAGCGATGAGCGCGACGCCCTGTTCACCGTCAGCATCAGCCTGACGCCTGGCGGCGCCGAGCGGCTCGACGAAATCGAGGCAACTTTGTTTGCCGCCATCGACCAGATACGTGACTCAGGCCTCGATGCGTGGCGTTACGACGAGCAGGCACGACTGGCCGAACAGCAGTTCCGTTTTCAGCAGCATGGCTCGCCGCTGCAGGGCGCCATGCGACTGGCCATGAACCTGGCCCGCTTCCCCGTGGAAGATGTGCAGTATGCTGCCTACCGAATGGACGGCTTCGACCGCGAGTTGGTCGAGCGCTATCTCGACGAGCTACGCCCCGACCGGCTGCTGCGTCTCTACAGTGCACCCGATGTCGAAGGGGAACAGACCTCGCCCTGGTTCAATGCACCCTGGCGTGAGGTCAGCGACACCAGCCCGACGGCGGTGGAGGCTCTGGCTGGATTGGCCCTGCCTGAGCCCAACCCATTCATCGCCGAAGACCTGACGCTGCTCGTCGAACAGCACGAACATCCCTCTAAACTGCTGGACGAGCCGAGCCTCGCCCTCTGGCACATGGCCGACGCCACGTTCAACACCCCTAAGGCGGAGTGGCGCATCAGCCTGCAGCATCCGGATGCCGACTCGGGTCCGCGGCAAGCGGCCCTGGCACATCTGCTGGCAGGTTGGCTGGACGACAGCCTCAACGAGGATTTCTATGCGGCACGCCTGGCCGGCCACCATGCCGAGGCCTATGCTCATGCCCGCGGCATCACCCTCTCCTTTTCTGGTTGGCGCGACCGCCAGGAACGCGTCATGCAGCGTACCCTCACGCAGCTCCAGCAGGGAGAGATCAACGAATCCAGCTTCGAGCGTGCGCTCTATCGTCTTCAGCGGGAGTGGCGCAACGCCCCCCAGGCTGCTCTCTTCCGCCAGGCCCAGCGCACGCTGACCGAGGCCCTGATACGCCCCCAGTGGCCCACCGATGACCTGCTGGAAGCCAGCCGGGAGCTTGATCTCCAGACATTGCGCGACTTTCGTGACACCTTCCTCTCCGACCTGTACATGGAAGCCTTGGTTGTGGGCAACCTCGACCAGGAGCTGGCCACACGTGAGGGGCGCCAGATCGCCGAGCTGCTGCAGCCGCGTGCAGCGAAGGAGACAATTCCCGACCTGGCACCGCTGCGCATCGCGGCGGGTCTGCCGACGCTGCATCCGGTGACCTCACGCGAGGAGTCGCTGGTACTGCGTTACCTGCAGGGCAGCGACCGCTCGCTCGAGAGCCAGGCGCAACTCGCCGTGCTCGGCCAGCTGATCGACACACCCTTCTTTCAGCGTCTGCGCACCGAGGAGCAACTCGGCTACGTCGTCAGTGCCGGCTACTCGCCGCTGCTCGACGCACCCGGACTTAGCCTGCTGGTGCAGTCGCCGGACACCCCCAGCGACGCGATCCTGGAACATATCGACGCCTTCCTGGAGGCCTTCGGGGAGCGGCTGGGCACACTGGAAGAAGACGGCCTCACGGCATACCGACAGGCGGTCCACGACAACCTGCTGCAGCGCGATACCAGTCTCTCCGGGCGGACCAACCGGCTCTGGCGCGCGCTCTCCTATGGCGATACCGACTTCGACCGGCGCGAGCGCCTCGCCGCACGAGTACTCAATGTCAGCGCCGACGATTTGCGCCGGGCCTGGCCCGAAGTGCGTGAATCTGCAACCGTCACCATCAGCTACGATCCAGGCGACGAAGCCAGCGACGTGGCCGACCTGACACGACACCTGGAGCCCATGCCCGAGGCCGACGACTGACTGGCATTACCACGGTTTCTCACCATGCAAACCACAGCGCCCGGCATTGGCCGGGCGCTGCTGTATCGAGTCGGGGGCGGTCTAGTCGAAGGCCTGCGGCGGCATCATAGCCTCCACATGCATCACCAACTCCTCCAGCACCTGGCGTTCGCGATCACTCAGCACCACCTGATTGAGCCGCTCTATCTCGCGAGCGAAGTCCTTCAGGGTGAATCCAGCCACCGCCGAGTCGTTCATGCGCTCCCAGCGGTAGGCTTCCCAGCGAACCAGCTCTTCACTGGACAGGGTGTCCGGATAGCTGCGAGCCCGGTAGCGAAACAGCATCTCCTCGAGCCGCGCGTCCTGAAAGGCAAAGCGTGCATCCACCAGATCCCAGGGCGCGGTATCACGAACGCGCTGCATCTGTTGGCGGTCGGCAGGCGAGAAGAACCCCCCGGAGTAGATCATCAGGTCCGGATCATGCGGCCCCTCGGGAGGGGGGGCGGCGAAGGCCTCCACGGCCTTGCTCGCCGCGTCGGCGCTGCCGGCCAGGCGCTTCCAGTGGGCGCGACAGGCGGCCAGATCCAGCCCCAGGCGCTCGACGATATCGCCATACTCCCTCTGCCGAGGACCTTCCACGTCCTTCAAGGCCGCGGCCGGCAGGATCACCGGGCTACGGTTTATGTGAATCACCTTGAGCGGGATACGCGCCTCGCCCTCGGCCAAGTCATCGTTACTGACGAAGATGCGCTGTCGAATCTGCTCGGCGCTCAGCGTCAGCAGAGGCTCTGGATCGACCGAGAGGTCGTAGACGATCACCCCATTGGAGTTGGTGGGGTGATCGGCGAGCGGTATCACCAGCGCGCTGCAGCCGCGGCTCGCCGGATAGCGGCGTGAGATATGCAATACCGGCTTGCGACCGGGCACGTCGAGACGACGTGCCACTTCACGCTTTTTGCGCAGCTCAAGCAGATGATCGAAGAGACGGGAATTGCAGCATCTGAGCCGTTTCGCCAGGGCAATGGTAGCGCGAACGTCGGCGACGGCGTCATGGGCGCCTTCGTGGGCGATCCCATTGGCAGCGGTCAGATCCTCGAGCCGGAAGCTGGGGCTACCATCCTCGCGACGCGGCCATTCGATACCAGTCGGGCGCAGGGCGTGGAAGGCACGCACCGCATCAATCAGATCCCACCGGGAGTTACCGTTCTGCCATTCCCGGGAGTAGGGATCGAGAAAGTTGCGGTAGAAGAGACAACGGCTGATTTCGTCATCGAAACGCAGGCTGTTGTAGCCCAAGGCACAGGTGCCGGGCTCGCTCATCAGCGCATGGATGCGGCCGGCGAATTCGGCTTCCGGCAGCCCGCGACGGCGTGCCTGCTGTGGAGTGATTCCGGTAATCAGGCAGGCCTGGGGGTGCGGCAGGTAATCATCGGCCGGCTTGCAGAACAGCTCGACGGGCTCGCCGATCTCGTTGAAGTCCGCGTCGGTGCGAATGGCGGCAAACTGCGAGGGTCGGTCGCGACGCGGGTCGGCGCCAAAGGTCTCGTAGTCGTGCCACAAGTAGGTCGTCGGGGCGGCATCGGGCTTCGCCATGGGCGCGGTGTCTCCTGACTCTGCGTCGCTGAATGGCACAGCCTAGCATAGCCTTGCCGAGGCCTCAGCCCAGTGCCTCAACTCGGCTATTCAAAAACGATCGGGCCAATCAGCCCCTTGACTAGGAACTGCGCGGCAGGGTGACGTTGAGCTCCAGCACCGAGCAGTTGTCCTCGCTGTCCAGGCTGATGTTGATGGCATCGTCATCCACCTGGACGTAGCGCCGAATCACTTCCAGCAGCTCCTTCTCCAGCATCGGCATGTAATCCGGCTGGCCGCGCTGGCTGCGCTGGTGGGCGACGATGATCTGCAGCCGCTCCTTGGCGACCGACGCGGACTTCTTGCGTTCGCGCTTCAGGAATTCGAGCAACTTCACCGGCGACCTCCTCCGAACATGCGGCTCAACAGGCTCTTCTTTTGGTACTCGTGGAAGCGCAGCGGGACATCCTCGCCGAGCAAGCGGGCCACGGTATCGGTATAGGCCTGTCCCGCATCGCTGTTGTCGTCATGGGTGACCGGCACCCCCTGGTTGGAGGCACGCAGTACCGCTTCCGATTCCGGGATCAGGCCTAACAGGTCGATAGCCAGAATCTCGCGGATATCGTCGAGGTTGAGCATGTCGCCATCGTCGACGCGAGCGGCATTGTAGCGAGTGATCAGCAGGTGCTCCTTGATCGGATCCTCGCCACGCTCGGCCCGGCGGGTCTTGGAGGCCAGCAGGCCCAGAATACGATCGGAGTCACGCACCGACGACACTTCGGGGTTGGTCACCACGATCGCTTCGTCGGCGTAATACATGGCCAACTGAGCACCCCGCTCGATGCCGGCGGGTGAATCGCAGAGGATATAGTCGAAATCCTTGCTCAGGGTCTCGAGTATCTTCTCCACGCCTTCTGAGGTCAGGGCGTCCTTGTCACGGGTCTGGGAGGCCGGCAGGATATGCAGGTTGTCGACGCGTTTGTCGCGGATAAGCGCCTGATTGAGGCCCGCCTCCCCCTGGATGACGTTGACCAGGTCGTACACTACGCGACGCTCACAGCCCATGATCAGATCCAGGTTGCGCAGCCCCACGTCGAAATCGATGACGACAGTCTTGTTGCCTCGCAGGGCCAGGCCGGTGGCGATGGCCGCTGCACTGGTTGTCTTTCCGACCCCACCCTTGCCTGAGGTCACTACGATAATCTTGGCCAAGTTGTGTTTCCCTATGGATAACGGTGAAAAACGGAGCGTCAATGAGATACCGGCGTGCCAGTCAGGCGAGTGAGGTTATCCCCAACTGGGCATCGCAGAGCTTGACCTGGACCGAAGTCCCCAGCAGTTGAGGATCGATATCCTCCATACGCTTGTAGTTGCCGGCGACCGACAGCAGTTCGGCGCGCAGTTCGCGACAGAAGATACCGGCCATGGTATCGCCATGAATACCGGCCAGGGCACGGCCGCGCAGAGCCCCATAGACATGCACGCTGCCCGCGGCCAGCACCTCGGCACCGGCATTGACGGCACCGATCACCACCAGGTCGCCATCCGGAGCGGTAACCTGCTGCCCGGAGCGTACCGTGCCCCGGTAGATACGGCCGCCACTGGCCGTACTGGCCGGCTCCGGCGAAGGTTCTGCCACGGCGGGTGACGGTTCGACCGTGGACACGCCCTCAAGCGTGCGTGCACGGGCGCCGTCGTTGGGCGGAAACCAGCCCAAGCCCAGCGCCCAGGCCGACTGTTTGACCGGGTCGGGGCCACCACGCACCGCCACCGGTAGCAGTTTGTGTGCCCGGCAGACGGCACAGATGCGCTCCAGTGCCAGGTGAGGCTCATCGAGTTTCTCTACACTGAGAACCACGGGGGTATGCTGAAAGAAGGCAGGCGACTGGCTTAGCTTGCCGGAAAGCTGTTCTCGGATGCGTTCCGGATCTGCGCTGGCCAGTTCCATGACCGTCATCGGCAGCATGCCTCCCTTGAAGGTAAATGCCATGCTTGCCCTGTCCACTTTGAGGCTCATTGCCGGACTCCACTCGGGTGTTGTCGGGTCGTGGGTCTAAAGCTAAGCGACTCCCTGCGACCCTGCAACTGATCATACGGCCAGCCGGGCTGGGATGACAGAGTCGTCGTTTGGTCACACTCGACAGGGCTCAGGCTTTTCCCAAGCCGCGGCGCGTGCTTAGATACATACATTAGACGAAAGATGCCGGCTCGATAGCAATAATTCGGCTCGCGCAGGCGCTGAGCCTTGCGCAATTCACGTTCAGGATGACCCATGCCCGGATTTCTTCGACGCTTATTTGCCCCTCGCTGGCAACACAGCGACGCCCAGGTCAGACGCCTGGCCGTCGACAAACTCGACCCGTCGCACCCGGACCAGCGACAGGCGTTGGAGCGCCTCTGCCTTGACGGCGACCCACACGTCCGCGGGAAGGCCCTGGAGCGAATCGATGCGCCCGACACCCTGCTTCATCTGCTCGGCGAACAACCCTACAATCCGGAACTGCATCACCGCCTGATCGAGGTACTCACCGGCGAGGCCGGAGGTGTGGAGCTGGCCAGGCGACTGTCACTGCTGGAGAGCCTTGACGACCGCGGCTTGCTCTCAGCTGTGGCCCTGCAGGGCGACAACCAGCAGCTGAGGCTGGCTGCCTTGGCACGCCTCGATGCGGAAGAGGACCTCATCTACCAGGCCTGCGAGAACGGGATTGCTGCCGTCCGGCACGCTGCCGCATCGCGGGTCTCCAGCGTAACCGGCCTGCAGCAACTGGCCCAGAAGGCACGCCGTGACCGCCAGGTCATGCGGCAGGCCAGGGAGCGCCTGAATCGCCTGAAAGCGGATGCCGCTTCCCTGACCGTCGAACGCGAGAACCGCGAAGCGTTGCTGGCTAAACTGGAAGCTCACGGCCGGGCCCCCTGGGAACCACTATATGCTGGCCGATACCGGCACCTGAGCCGGGAATGGGAGACAATGCCCGGCCTTGCCGATGCCAGCCAGGAGCGACGCTATCAGGACGCCTGCCAGCGCTGTCGCAAGGTCCTGTCCGACCACGAGGCACGCGAGCACGCGCACGCTCAGGCGGACCGCCGCCGCGAGCTGGCAACCGAGGCCCGCGAATCGCTGCTCGAAGCGCTGGAAGAGAGCCTTGCCGGCTTGCCCAATGGAGACCTTCTCACTGAGCAGGATATCGCCAGCCTGCGCTCGCAGAAATTGCTGCTGGCCAACCGCTGGCAGATGCTCTCGGACCTGCATGTCACCGATGTAGTGCTACGCCAGCGCTATGACACCGTGCTAGCCAACTATGACCGGGTTCTCACCGCCTGGGAACGGCTGGTCGCACAGGTACCAGAAATCGAAGCGGCCCTGTCGGAGCGAGACGCAGAGCGCCTGGCGACCAGCATCGAGGCCTGCCAGTGGCCCGAATCCCTGCCCCCCACGCCGCTGCTCGCCCGCGCCCGCCGCGAACTCTCCGGAGAGGAGAAGACGGAAGGCGATCTCGATGCACGGCTGGAACAGTTCGCCGCCGACCTCATACTACTCGAGCAGTTGCTGGACAGGGGCGCCTTCAAGGGCGCCAGCCGCCTACATCAAAGCCTCAGGCACCGGGCCGAATCGCTCCCTGGTGACAGGCTCCGCCCCCACCGGCCCACCCTCAAGCGCCTGGGTGCCAGGCTTGCCGAACTGCGCGACTGGCGCGGCTTCGTTGCTGGCCCCAAGCGCGAGCAGCTTTGCCAGGCCATTGATCGTCTGGCCGAGGCACCGTCGCTGACAGACGCAGAGCTCGACCGCCAGCACCGGCAGCTGGTGCGAGACTGGAAGATGCTCGGCGATGCCGCCACCAACCGGCAACTCTCGGAACAGTTTCGCGCGGCATCGGACCGTATTCACGAGCGCCTAATACCCTGGCGCGACAGACTCAACGCCGAGCGCGCCCGCAATCTCGAAGCCCGTACGGCACTCTGCGAACAACTGGAGGAGCTGCTCGAAGCCCCTGCGACTAACGCCGACCCTGATGCCCTGCGCCGTATCCGCGATCACGCCCGGGAAGAGTGGCGTCGCTATTCCCCGGTCCCCAGGAAGCAGTCAGAAGCTATCGGGCGGCGATTCGGCCGCATTCGCTACGCGCTTCAGGGCCTGATCGATCAGCGAGCCCGGGAAGTGGCCGACACCAAGCGGGAACTGGTCAACGAAGCGCGCGCCCTGCTCGAACGACAGCTGCCGGCAGCCACCCGCGCCGAAGAGGCCAAGATGCTGCAGCAGCGCTGGCGTGAGCTTGGCCGCGCACCACGTGGTGAGGAGCAAACGCTGTGGCGGGAATTTCGCGAGATTTGCGACCAGATATTTGCCGTCCGCGAGGCCCAGCGGGATGACCGCTCTCAACGGGCCCGCCAACGCCTGGAAAAGATGCAGGTGCTGATCGATCGGCTGGACGCCTGGCAACCAAGCCGTCATGCGGAGAGCGCAACCCTGGAGCAGGCTATCGATGAGGCAGCGGCTCTGGAGCCGCTACCCTCAGGGCGGCGCACGGAAGGAATGCGACGGCGCTGGAGCGGTATCGTGCGTGCCCGGCGGGAACGACTCAATCGCCTGGCCGTGGCCGAGGAGATCCAGCGCTGGCAGGCCTACCGCCCGCTGCTCGATGCCCACCTCAAGGCCGACGTACAATTGCTCGAACAGGGCACCGCCGAGAACGTGGCCACCGATGATAGCTTCTCGCTGTCGGAGGACATGCGCACCGCCCATGAGCAACGTAATGCGGCACGCCTTCACCCCCCCTCCGACGCCGACGTGGCCGAGCAGCTAGCACGGTTGCGCGTTCACCTTTCGCTACTGGCAATGGGTCGCGTCAGCCAGCATGACGAGCCGCTGCGCCTAGCCATACAGGTCGAACGGCTCAATGAAGGGCTGAGCCGTGAGCTCAGCCGCGCCGAGGAAGTTCGTACCGTGCTACGCAACCTGCTCGCCACCGGCCCTGTATCGCCGGACCAATGGGCGCGTGAAGTCGGTGAACTCGATGCACTGCTGACACGACTGACTCACTTGCCACCCCCTTGAGCGAACGGTGCCGCCGCCTGCCAAACAGCGACGCTTTCACACAGCCAGACACGCAAACGGGAGGCATGGCCTCCCGCAGCTGGATGGAATACCGGTGTGGGTATCAGCCCATGAACTGGCCACCGTTGATATCAATATTGGCCCCGGTAATGAAGCCCGACCCCTTGTCGGCCAGGAAAACGACCAGACGCGCGATCTCTTCTGGCGTGCCGTAGCGCTTGACCGGAATGGTTTCGCGTATTGCCTCGCGAACGTTCTCCGGGATATTCATGATCATGTCGGTGGCGATGTAGCCCGGTGATACGGTATTGACGGTGATCCCCTTGGTGGCGGTCTCCTGGGCCAGCGCCATGGTGAGACCGTGCATGCCCGCCTTGGCGGCGGAGTAGTTGACCTGGCCAAACTGACCCTTGCGACCATTGATCGAGGAGATGTTGACGATACGGCCGTATTTCTGGTCGAGCATATTCCCGATGACACTACGGCACGTGTTGAAAACGCTGTTGAGATTGGTGTCGATGACCTCATGCCACTGCTCGGCGGTCATCTTCTTCAGGGTGCCGTCTCGGGTGATCCCGGCACAGTTGACCAGTACGCTGACGGGACCGTAATTCTCCTCGATTTCCTTGATCCCGGCCTCACAGGCTTCGAAGCTGGTCAGATCGACGCCCGAAAGGGCGATATTATTGAAACCATCAGCCTTCTGGGCCTCGAGCCAGGTCTTTGCCTTCTCCGGATTATGATAACCGGCAATGACTTGGTAGCCCGCTGTGGCGAGAGCGCGGCATATCGCCGAGCCGATACCACCGGTTCCACCAGTAACCCAGGCAACGGGTGCTGTTTGGGTCATATTCCACCTCCCTGATCATGACGCATGCTTATGCAAAATAGCTTGACCTGAAGCAGCAGGCCAGCCGTAACAGGATGCTACCCGAACGGCTCTCCCCTTCAAGCATCCATTATGATTATGGACCCTGAGTCGCATGTACACGAGCATCCGTCGCCCCTTGACATGGCGGAGAAAAAGCGTAGTATTCGCACCACGTTGATGCGGGGTGGAGCAGTCTGGTAGCTCGTCGGGCTCATAACCCGAAGGTCATCGGTTCAAATCCGGTCCCCGCTACCAAATTCGAGAAAAACCGAGGCCACAAGCCTCGGTTTTTTTTCGCTCGAACCTAACCCTGGTGCTGGGCGCCGATGCCTTGGAAAATTTGACGAAGGTCGACACTCGAACGCTCACCGATAGCGGAAAAATTCTCCTCCAGCCAGCGCGTGGCCGTGTCACGGCCGAGATCGCGCAGCTTGGTAAGAAACTTCCATTCGGCATTCATCTTCGATGAAGCGCCCAGCGGTATCAGTTCGGCCTGGTTTTCTACGACATGCACCCGAACCTGACGGTATTCATCGGCCGATAGCTTGCCCTGACGGATCAGCCGGTCAACGAAGTCGATCCCGCGCAGTTCCTTGAGCAGACTGCTGTTGAAACTGATCTCGTTCATCCGGTTCTGTATGTCCTGGGAGTTCTTCGGCGCGCCCTTGCGCTCGATCGGATTGATCTGGATCACCACGATATCGTTGGTACCGGTCTCGCCGTGAAAGGGAAACAGCGACGGATTACCCATGTAGCCGCCATCCCAGTAGGGCACGCCGTCGATCTCGACCGCCTGATAGATATGCGGAAGACAGGCCGAGGCCATCAACATATCCAACGTTATCTCCTCGCGCGGGAAAACCTTGACATTGCCGCTCTCCACGTTGGTGGCCGAAATGTACAGTTTGAACGCTGTGCATTGTCGCACCCTGTCAAAATCGATGCTCTTTTCTACCAGATCACGCAATGGATTGATGTTCATAGGATTAAGCTGATAGGGCGAAGCCACTCGGGAGAGTGCATCCATGGCGTGATACATGGGGTTGTTCTGCAGCCCCCAGCGGCCCGTTAGAACGTCGTAGGGCGTGCGTTTCAGCGGGCTGTTCTTCGCTCCCTCGCCCATGCGTCGCCAGAAGTGCTCGAGGGCCGCGCGTCCGCCCTCAGGGCCATCGCGGGTGAATCCATCGGCCAGCGCCACCGCGTTCATCGCTCCCGCCGATGTGCCCGAGATCCCGGCGATCTGCAACCGCCCGTCCTCGAGAATCCGATCCAGAACCCCCCACGTGAATGCCCCGTGCGCACCTCCACCCTGCAGGGCGAGGTTAATGAGCTTGGGTTTCTGTGTCATGTGATCGGTCCTATTGGGTAGTGAGTGGGCCGGCAAGCGTAATGAAGGCGCTGGAGCCATTAGACGCACTGATGTGGATGCCGTGTACAAGGCTGCCGGGGATGAGACGCCATCGTGTCAACCACTTGGGGGCGTGGCTTCTTCAATGTCATGAATCGCTGGGTGGATGACCTGGGCGTCGAGGCCGACAAGAAAGTCATGGAAATGCCTGGAAGCATGAGCTTTCCGCAGCATAAAACAGGGCGAAAGAACCTTCTGTTCGGTGACGTACACAGCCGCCCAGCGTCAACGGCAGCCGGCTGCTCCAGCTGTAGACGCGAGCAAGAGATCTTGAGAAGCGCTGAAGGGGTTACTGTCAGCCTGGCTGGACTATCTCGTAGGGCGGCAGGTCGCGGGAGGCGAGCGCGATGCTGCGGTCGTCGCCGTTGGTGCCGCGACAGAAGGTATCGCTGTAGAAGAGCCGGACTAGGTCACGCTGACGCAACCGGCTCCTGCGCAGGTCGTCGAGCCAGTGGCTGAGCTGGCCCGATACCCTATCGCCGTCGAGCGAGACCAACTTCTCGGCGGCGCCGTCGCTCATGGCCACCACGCCGGTCACCTGCGTGACTCCTCGGCAGCCCCATTGCACCTGCTCGGGTGCCAGCTTCTCGTCGACGAAAACGGTCTGGTTGGCGAATTCTCCCTTGCCGGGCTCGCCCAGCGTGCTCAGATCGGGCATCAGGCCGGGCATCAGGCCGGGCTCGCCCGCATCTACGCTGGTCTCGGCCGGTACGGCTTGCTCCACCACGAGGGCACCATCACCGACCTTGAGCCACAGCAATCGAGAATGGCCCACGACAACGAGCAGTAGGGTACAGCGCAGGTCGCGAGCCGGGCGTCGTTGAACAGTCGCCTGGTCCTGCAACACTCCCTGGGCGTGCTTGACCAGCATCCTCGCGAACGCCTGGCCGTCCGCCGACTCGGGGGGCGCCACGCTGTCCAGCAACTGCCCCACCTGGGCCTCCAGGGTATCCAGCAGGCGCAGCATGGCCGTGACCACGACCTGGGCGCCACGGTCGGAGGCCGGCGAGCTGCCGGCGCCATCGGCCACTATCACTACGGGGCGTCGACCACCGGCAGCAGCGGCGGCGTCCTGGCAGGGCAGCGGCACAGCCGCCTCCAGGTGCGCCAGCCCCGGCACCGCCGTGGCCAGAGCCGCCCAGGCCCCCTCCTGCCGCTCCGGTTCGGCGTGGTTCAACTCATCGGGCATGCAGTACCTGCGTTGTCTGCTGTGCACTGGGTCTGGTGAGTTCGCGGGAGCATTTGCCGTCTTCCAGTCGCTGACGATAATCCGTCAGCGCGGCATGCCACTGCGCGGTTGTCGCGCGACGGCTCGGTGCGTTGGCGCCCACGGTAAAGGTGGTGACGAACATGTCGCGAATCGACTCGGGCAGCTCGCGCCAGAGGGCGTACCAGGCCCCCTGGGGCACATCGCGCTGACCACGACCGTAGGCGAAGTTGCCACGCCGGAGATTGCGGACCGGGTCGTCGCCGCCGACGATGTCGTAGGGGTGGCGACCCAGCATCAGGCATTTGAAGAGCACGATGGCGAGCGAGAACGCCTCACTGCGAGGCGAGCGCACGATATCGCGAAAAGCCACCCCCTGATGCTCCTTGGGGGTCATGTCCGGGCTGCCCACCGGGCAGGGGTAGAAGGTGCCGCCCATGCGCAGCTGATAGCTGTCACAGTCGATCAGCGTGACTTCCTGGGTCGAGGGGACACAAAAGATATTGTTGAGGTTGTAGTCGCCGATGCAGACCCCGGCGCGATGCAGCTGCTGGACGACCTCGATGAAGCGAAGCAGATAGCCGACGATGTGCCGACGATCCAGTCCGGGAAAGTAACGCTGATAGAGCAAGGCATGGGCCAGGAAGCCCATCCTGACTCCCCGCGCCCGGTACATGGCGAAGCCGATCCAGCGGTGCTCGTCGTCGAAGACGCGGATCAAGGGCCAGCAGACATCGCGGGTCATGTGCGCATCGCGAAGCTCGCGCATCGCCTCCACCTTGCGGCGCAGCTCGTCCCCGCGCTTATCGAGCACCTCGGGGTAGTACCACTTGACGATCACGTCGGGGCGTTCCTGCAGGGCGAATATTTCCCCTTCCCCGCCGCGCTCCAGGCGCTTGCCGAGCCGGCGCGTCTTGCCAAGCGAGTCGGTCACGACCCTAGCCCGCAATGCCACTAGATCCCCCTCCCATCGACGCCACGGAGCATACCTAGATACTGTCCCAGCTGTCGGTCGGCGGCAGCCGGACCTGTTCGGTGGTAGACGCCGAGGCCGAGACACGACTCATGCTGGCCGACAGCCAGAGGAAGAACTCGCGAAACTTCAGGCCGTCGAGCCGCTTGGCCGGGCGCGTGGAGAACGCGCCGAGCGCATCAAGGTCGGCCTCCTCGACCCCCACCGGCATCACCACCATCTTGCGCTGCTGCGCCAGGGAACGAGCCCTGGCCGACGCTGCCTGCCACTGGTCGGTGGGCACGCCGTCACTGATTACCACCAGCCAGGGCTGGTAATAGGCGACACCCGCCTTGCGGTAGGCTGCCGTGCGCTCCTCCAGCCGGTCCAGTGCCAGGTCCATGGCCGCCCCCAGGGGGGTAAGCCCGGATGCGACGAAGCGACGACACTGGGAGATATTCATGGCGGTGGTGAACGGTAACTGCTCGGTGACCTTGCCCCCCGCCGTGATGACGCCAAGCTCGACCGAGCAGGCCGCCATGTCATCCTCCTTGATCGCGGAGATGAAGGCCTGAACACCCGAATTCAGCTCACGTATCGGCTGGCCGAACATCGAGGCAGAGGTATCCAGCACCAGCATGCAGGCACAGCGAGGAGAGGGGTTCTCGATCAGGTCGCTACTGCTGTTGAGTTGGTATGTCGCCATCGACGGCTCCTCGTATCGTGACGCCTGGCACCGTTCCGGCCAGACGAATCCGAGACTACCACAGCGCATGCCGGGATGCCCCGCCAGCTTGGCAAGTTCGCCAACGCCAGGCTGAATCGACATGCCATGATTCGCACCCTACCCTTGAATCCTGGGCTCGTCACCCGCATCTATCGGACAAATTCAACTTATGAAAGGCCCGTGCCCATGTCCATTGTCGATCCCCGCAGCGGTGCTCCCCTGACACCCCCGGAGCCCGTCCCGTCACCTGAAGCGGCCCCGAGCGATGAGCAACTGATCATCGATGTCGATCGCAACAACATCCAGCAGGTGCTGGAGTTCTCCACCCAGGTGCCGGTACTGCTCGAATGCTGGGCCCCCTGGTGCGAGCCCTGCAAGGCGCTGATGCCCATCCTGGAAAAGCTCACTCGGGAGTACAGCGGCACCTTCATCCTGGCCAAGCTCAATATCGAAGACAATCAGGACATCGCCGCCCAGCTAGGCGTGCGTTCGGTCCCTGACGCCAAGCTGATCAGCCAGGGCGGCCTGGTCGACCACTTCCAGGGTGCGCTGCCCGAAAAGGAGATCCGCGAGTGGCTGGAACGCTATTTCCCCGCTCCGGAAGACGCCCCGGTGAGTCCCGAGGAACAGGCCGCCGAGGCCCTTGCCCAGGGCGACGCCGAGACGGCTTGCACCCTCTACGAGGCACTGGTGCAACAACATCCCGAGCATTACGCCTACCAGGTGGAGCTGGCTCGGGCCATGGTAGCCCAGGAGCGCAGTGAGGAGGCCCTGGCGCTGCTCGACAACTTGCCACCCGAGGAGCGCGAAGCCGCGCCGGCCAGAGGGGTACGTGCCAGCGTCGAATTCAGGGAGGAGGCGCCTACCAGCGAGGAGCTGGAGGCCCTGGCTGGGCGCGACGACAGCGAAGCTCTGTTCAAGCGCGCACTGAGGCAGGTGGCCGATGGCCAATACGAGACCGGCCTGGAAGCATTGCTGAAGCTGATGCAAGCGGACCGCGCCTATGGTGACGATGCTGCCCGAAGGACCCTGCTGCGGGTCTTCGATGCCCTGGGTGCCGACCATCCCCTGACCGTGGCCTATCGCCGCCAGCTCTTCACCCTGCTCTATTGAGCCCGACGTTTTCGAGCGTCATTGGTGCGCGATTGATCGATTCAGGAGGCGGCCCCCGCCAAGGGCCG
This sequence comes from Halomonas sp. DQ26W, assembly GCF_003339685.1. Taxonomy (GTDB): domain Bacteria; phylum Pseudomonadota; class Gammaproteobacteria; order Pseudomonadales; family Halomonadaceae; genus Halomonas. The sequence continues at coordinate 228,006 of NZ_QPKI01000001.1, forward strand.
CCTCTTTTTCGGCTCATCTCTTCAACACACCATCCAGCCGTGTCAGGGCCTCATCGAGCTGAGCGGCGGTGGTGCCGAAGTTGAGGCGCACGAACCCCGGCCAGCCGAAATCGCTGCCATCGGAGAGGGCCACCCCGGCCTCCTCGAGCAGCAGCTTCTGAGGTGAACCCGTTAGCCCTGCCAGCCCTTCGGCGTCACGCAGGTCAAGCCACGCCAGGTAGGTGGATTGGGGTGTACTCAGGCCAACGCCAGGCCAGGCGGCCACCCGCTCGACAAGGGTAAGGCGATGCTCGCGCAGCACCTCGATCAATGCCCGGCGCCACGGATTGCCATGGGCATAGGCAGCCTCGGCGGCCACCAGGCCGAGCACGTTACCGTCCGGCATCAGGCCGCGAAGGGCGGCAGCAAAGCGATGTCGCAGCGCTGCGTCCTCAATCACGGCACAGGCGGTGGTCAAGCCAGCGAGGTTGAAGGTCTTGGAGGGCGCCCAGAGGGTGATCGTGCGGGCAGCCAGTTCGGGAAAGGAGGTCGCCAGCGGACGATGCTCGGCGCCCTCATCCAACAGCAGGTCGCAGTGCAGCTCATCGGAGACCAGCAGCAGGTCGTGGCGCTCCACCAGTTCCGCCAGGGTGGCCAGTTCCTCATGACGCCAGACCCGCCCGGTGGGGTTGTGGGGATGGCACCACAACAGCAAGCGAGTCTGTGGGGTGATCGCCGCCTCCAGGGCTTCGGTGTCGAAGCGCCATTGCCCGCCCGGCGCCTCGGGGGGCGCCATCTCGGCGCGCTGGGACAGCCGTCCCGTACGCTCGGCCAGCTTGAGGAAGGGCGGATAGATCGGCGTGATGGTCAATACCCCATCGCCCGGCTCGGTCAATGCCAGGCTGGCCAGGTGCAGGGCCGGCACCGCGCCGGGGAGCCACAGCTGCCACTCGGGTTCGATCGCCCAGCCGTACTCCCTGGCGCTCCACTGGCATAGAGTCTGGCGTAGCGAGTCGGGTACCATGCCATAGCCGTAGACGCCATGATCGACGCGCGACCGCAGCGCCTCGATGACCGCTGGCGGTGAGTGAAAGTCCATATCGGCCACCCACAGCGGTAGCACCCTGTCGTCATAGCGGTGCCATTTCTGCGAAGGCCACTTTTGTGACGGTCTCTTTCCCTGTTCGGGGTGGCGACGCTCGACGGGCGTGGCAAAATCGAACTCCATGTTCTTTCCTCGGGAAGCAGCGACGATGAACGAAACCATGCCGCAAAGCGGCTTCTATGCCAAGGTACGTCGCGGCATGCCCGCCCTGCTCGAACAGTGGCGCAGGCTGGGAAGCGGCGATCCGGACAGGCTCGCACTGATCCTTGCAGAAACCGCCCGGGTGGCGAAGCTGGGCCAGCCCGATGAGACGCCCGACGGCGACACGCTGGCGACCTGGAGCCAACCCGAGGCCGGCGATTTCATCCCGCTCTGGGCGGCGCGTACCGCAGCGTTCCTGCTGATGCAGATGCCGGCGCGCCCCGTACCGCACAGTGACGACGAGGCCTGCGCCTGGGCCTACTGCTGGCTGCTCAATCGTACCTTCGACGACGTGGAAGCCTCTCGGGCCGCACTGCCGGCGCACCTTCATGACAAACTCACCCATGCAGTCGGCGCCGCCTGGGCCGATCGCCAGGGCCTGCGACTCGTCTAGGGATGTTCCCCTGAGCTGGCAGCCGGCCAAGCTGGTGGTATCGATCGGCATCGTGCTGGGGCTGGCGATGGTCGCCGAGCGCGTCAGCACCCGCATGGCCGGCGACAGGTACTTGACCTAGCGCTTGCTCGGGGCAATGCTGGCATGAGGGTCTCTTGACCGCCCCGTTTAGCCTGCTGAGACAGAACAACAATCTCTGACCAACAAGGATCATTACCATGTTCGTGCGCACCATCGAACCTGCCTTCTACGACACCGACGCCCTCGGCCATATCAACAACACTCGGTTGCCGGCCTGGTTCGAGATGGCTCGCAACGACCTCTTTCGTCTGTTCACGCCGGACCTGGATCCGCGCAAGTGGCGGCTGATCATGGCGCGCATGGAGGTCGACTACCGGGCCGAACTGCACTACGGCAGCGACATCGAGCTGCGCACCTATCTCTCACGGCTGGGCAATAGCTCCTTCACCGTGACCCAGGAGGCGTGGCAGAAGGGCGTGCTCACCAACCTGGGGCACACCGTGCTGGTACACTTCGACCATGGTGAGAAACGGGCCGTGCCGATCGCAGGTGAATTGCGCGACGCGCTGGAGGCGCATCTGCGCGACGTCGAGGAGCCAACGAAGGCATGACGCCGGCCATCAGGGTGCTGGAGCGGGACGGCGCCACCTTCGAGCTGCTCAGCTACGAACATGACCCCCGCTCGGCGGCCTATGGCGAAGAGGCGGCCAGTGCGCTATCGCTGGATCCCCGAAGCGTGTTCAAGACTCTGGTGGCGCAGTTGGACGATGGTCGCCTTGCCGTGGGCATCGTACCGGTGACGGCCCAACTGGTTCTCAAGGCGCTGGCCAAGGCCGCCGGCGCCCGCCGGGCAAACATGGCCGAGGCCACCGAGGCTGAGCGGGTAACGGGCTATGTGCTGGGTGGCATCAGCCCGCTGGGACAGAAGAAACACCTGCCCACCTTCCTGGACGAGAGCGCCGAAGATTTCGCCGAGATACATGTCAGTGGCGGGCGCCGCGGCCTGGAGATCCGTTTGGCACCGGATATCCTGGTTCGCCTGAGCAACGCAAGGCTGGCACCGCTTGCAAGGTACTGACCCCGAGCCAAAGCCGCCCCCTAGTGGTCACACAATCATGGCCCGTCCAGGCACACTTATTTTCCCAGGAGCTGATCATGGCCATCCGCTACAACCTCTGGCTCGACCCCGACAACGTCGAGCAGCACCGTGCGGTGGAAGAGGACCTGGAGCGCTACTTCCTGGAGCGTTTCGCCGACTACCCCCACATCCGCTTGTTCGGGGCAGACCCCTACGATTATGATGCGCCGTTCAATCGCCTATACGACGTCTTGATGGCAAGGGCCAATGAGTACTGCGAACGACGCTGGCAGGGCTATGTGCCCTCTCCCGAGCAGCTCAACCGGACCTTCTTTCGCGCCGTAGGCCGCTCCAACAAGTTCGTACGGGACCCAAGCGATGGTGATCCAGACCAATCAGAGACCTGATGAGCATCAGCTGGCCATCATTGGCCGCCAGCTGGGCCGGGCGCCCCGGGGTATCGAGGTCGTGTCGGCCACCGATGGTGAAGGCACGCCGCTGGTGCTGCGTATGGCTCCCATCGTCGACGGCAAGCCCTTCCCGACACTCTACTGGCTCTGCTCCGAGCGTCTGAAGATCGAGATATCGCGTATCGAAGCCCGTGGTGTGATCAAGGCACTGGAAACCCGGCTCCAGGAGGACGCCGATTTCCTGGCCGCTTACCACGCCAGCCACCGCGACTATGTCGAGGCACGCTGGCGTAACATGCACGCGACCCAGCGTGAACAGGTGGCCCGGCTCGGCTATGAAACGGTCCTGCGCGAGCGCGGCATCGGCGGCATCGCCAACTGGGACCAGGTTCGTTGCCTGCATACGCAGTATGCCCACCACCTGTGCGGCGACAACGTCGTCGGCCAATGGATGGACAAGGAATATGCCGTCGCCGACTGCCTTCCCTGATACTCTTTTTCGCAAGCCCCGGCTGCTAGGATACCCCCTTGCCAAGGAGAAAAGCATGTCGAGATTCTGCGTCTACCTGGGTTCCCGCGACGGCCGGGATCCTGCCTTTGTGGAAGCTACACGATCACTGGGGCGCGAACTGGTCGCTCGCGGCCATGGCCTGGTCTATGGCGGTGCGCGCATCGGCCTTATGGGGGAATTGGCCAACTCCATGCTGGCTAAAGGTGGCGAAGTCATCGGGGTGATGCCCGATCATCTGGTGGAGCGCGAGCAGGCCCACGAGGGGTTGACCCAGCTGATTCGCGTCCACAACATGCACGAGCGCAAGGCCAGCATGGCCGCCCATGCCGATGCCTTCATTGCGCTGCCCGGCGGTATCGGCACCCTCGAGGAGCTATTCGAGGCCTGGACCTGGCAGTATCTGGGGCTACACGACAAGCCCATCGGCGTCCTCGATACGGCGGACTTCTACTCGCCCCTGCTGGCCTTCCTGGACAGTACCGTGGAACACGGCTTTCTCAACTCAAGAACCCGCACCTGCCTCATCGATGCCGAGGAGCCGGCTGCACTGCTCGATGCCATGGAAGCTCGCCTGGCCAACGGCTGACCCACACACCGAGGAGATCGCCCATGCATGCCACTGCCGTCGAACAGGAGCGCCTGGTCTGGCGCGAAAGTCCATCTCTGAAAGGCCCGATAGCCGGCGAAGTCCGTATCCGCGTGGCCTGGTCCGGCGTCAATCGAGCCGACCTGATGCAACGCGCCGGCCATTACCCACCGCCTCCCGGCGTCACCAAGATACCCGGACTGGAGATCAGCGGCACCGTGGTTGATGCCGGCCCCGGGGTTGAATGCTTGCGACCCGGCGACAGGGTCTGCGCTCTGCTGGCCGGCGGGGGCTATGCCGAAGAGGTCGTGGTCGATGCCCGTCAGGTGCTACCGCTACCCGATGGTTTCGGCCTACGTGAGGCGGCCGCCTTGCCCGAGGTCTTCGCCACCGCCTGGCTCAACCTATTCATGGAAGCACGCCTGACCGCGGGCGAACGGGTGCTGCTGCATGCCGGCGCGAGCGGTGTCGGCACCGCCGCCATCCAGCTTTGCCGGGCCTTTGGCCACCCCTGCTTCGCCACTGCCGGCAGCGACGACAAGCTGGAGGCCTGCCATCGACTCGGCGCCGATGCGGGCTGGAATCGCTATGCGGGAAGCTTCGTCGATGCGGTCAAGGCCTGGGGAGGGGCGGATGTGATTCTCGACCCGGTGGGCGGTGCCTACCTGGCCGACAACCAGCGTGTGCTCAATGCCGACGGTCGGCTGGTGCTGATCGGCTTGATGGGTGGCCGCAGCGCCGAACTGGATATGGGAAGGATGCTGATGAAACGCCAGCGGCTGATCGGTTCCACCCTGCGCGCCAAACCACCCGCTGACAAGGGGCGCATTCTCGACGCCCTGCTGGCCCATGTATGGCCACGTCTGGCTAACGGCGAGATCCAGCCACTGATCGACCGTACCTGGCCCATCGACGAAGCCGAAGCGGCACACGCCCATATCCAGCAGGATGCCAATATCGGCAAGGTCCTGCTTGCGGTAGACACCGCCGGATGAAGGGTGAGGCGAACAACGCCCAGGTTCAGCTAGCTCCCGTCAGCTCACGGGTGCGCAGGTAGGTGAGTTGCAGCAGGCGTGCGTCCTCTGCCGCACGGTGGCGGTGAATACCCAGCTCCTGGATTAGCGCCTCTCGTGCAACATGCCACAGGGCGAGCTGGTGATCCTTGAGCAGAATACGCAGCGCCTCGAGGCGGAAGGCCGGCAGCATTCCGGCGTGATGGAAGAGCAGCGACAGCCAGGTATTGTCGTATCCCCAGCTGTCACTGTAGGCGATACCGATGTTGCCCAGTTCGTCGTTGAGCCAGCGCGCCACCTGCTGTACTGGCAACCCTTCACGCTTCAGACGCGCCCGTGAGATACCGTGCAACAACTCGGCCTTCGGGTCCCAGTGTGTCCATTCTTCCAGCGGTTGAATGAGAAAGGCGTAGCTGCTGCCGTCGGCCCTGGCGAGGCCGATTTCTATGGGGTAGCTACCGCGCCCGAATCCGGACGCCTCGATATCCAACAGTGTGGGCAGCGTCACGGATGGGCGCTTCCTCGATGATGGGCCGGGCGATATCAGCGTTGCCAGGTGGCCGGCAGTCTAGTGTCGTGTCTGAGCACCGGCAATGTCCAGCTCGGCACCTTCCAACCTTGCGTGCCGGTTGGCCAGTGCCTGCCAATGGGCGGCGTGAGCCGCATCTACCGTCAACCCGAGCTCACCGTAGCGATAAGCCCTGGCCAACCGTGCCGCCGCCAGGGGGTGGCCCGCCTCGCCAGCACGAGCGTACCAGGTGACGGCCCTGTCCTCACGCCGCGGGTACTGTAGGCTGCCATTCTCGTGGATCCGGGCCGCCTGGTACTGTGCCTTGAGATTTCCTGCCTGGGCGGCTTCCAGCACGTAGCGGGCTCCCTTGGCCTTGTCCTGGGGACTGACACCGCGATGGAACAGCATGTGTCCATAGAGTGAGAGCGCCCCGGGATGGCCGGCATCGGCGCAACGCTTGAAGAGGCGCATAGTCAGGCGCTGGGTACGCGGGGAGCGCGGCAACCAGCGGGTATGAAACAGCTGCTCCGCTAGACGGTACTCGAGCCTGGTGAACAGTGACGATGCCTGCGTCATGGGAAAACAACCTTGCGTGCGTGTGTCAGCAGCATGACGAGAGGTACCATCCCCTGGTCGTCGTCATGGCCTGTCGTAAGGTCGCCGTCCGGACTCCGCCGGGGCCGTTGAGGGTGGCCAGCATACGCCCGCCCTGCCGGCGACTCAACCCCTGCCATTTGCTGCCTTGGTAGGCCTCGGCTAGCATGGCATTCGATACCGGACGAAACCGCGACAGGAGCAATGATGCAGACGCGACAGCTAGGCAACACGGGCATCGAGGTCAGCCGCCTGTGCCTGGGAACCATGACCTTCGGTGAACAGAACAGCGAAAGCGAGGCCCATGAACAGCTCGACCGCGCCGTCGCCTTCGGTATCAACTTCATCGATACCGCCGAGATGTATCCAGTGCCGCCCAAGAGTGAGACACAGGGGCGCACCGAAACCTATATCGGCAGTTGGCTCAAGCGGCGTGACAGCCGTGACGATGTCATCATCGCCACCAAGGTCAGTGGCCCGGGGCTGGACTATCTTCGGGGAGGCTCACGACTGACACATGGACAAATCCTGCGGGCCATCGATGCCAGTCTGTCGCGGCTCCAGACCGACTACGTAGACCTCTACCAGCTGCACTGGCCCGACCGACGCACCAACTTCTTCGGCAAACTGGGCTATGAGCATGACGAAGAAGAGAGCGCCGTTGCCCTGGAGGAGACCCTGGGCACGCTGAAGGAGTTGGTGGACGTCGGCAAGGTACGCGCCATTGGCCTATCCAACGAGACGCCCTGGGGCGTGATGCAGTCGCTGAACCTGGCAGAGCGTCTCGACCTTCCCCGAGTAGCCTCGGTCCAGAACCCCTACAACCTGCTCAATCGTACCTTCGAGCTCGGCCTCGCTGAAATCGCCCATCGTGAGGACATCGGCCTACTGGCCTACTCGCCATTGGGCTTCGGCGTGCTCTCCGGCAAGTACCTCGACGGGGCGCGCCCGGCAAAGGCCAGACTCACCCTCTACGAGCGCTTCCAGCGCTACACCTCGCCCCAGGCCGAGGAAGCGACCCGGGGCTATGTAGACATCGCCCGCGAGCATGGTCTGGACCCCGCCCAGATGGCGCTGGCCTTCGTCAATTCGCGCAGCTTCCTGACCAGCAACATCATCGGCGCCACGACCATGGACCAGCTCGAGGTCAATTTGGCGAGCGAGTCCACGAAGCTCGACCAGGCTGTGTTGGATGCCATTGAGGAAGTGCATCGGCGCCTGCCCAACCCCTGCCCCTGAGCAGCCTATCCCAGATACCACAGCGTACAAGGCCGCACGGACGAATGACCGCGCGGTATCGGGGTTGTCCCCCCGATAGCCCCACCCTCGCTTCGCCCTTGATATACTCGGCACATTCAGAGCCTACCCTACCGGTACAGGAGTGCTTCATGCTGAGCGTGATTTCACCCGCCAAGACGCTGGACTTCGAGTCTCCGGCAACGACATCCCGATACTCGCAGCCGGATTTCCTCGACCGCAGCCGTGAACTAATCGAGATTTTGCACGACTATTCGCCGCAGCAGCTCAGCGAACTGATGGGTATCAGCGACAAGCTGGCCGGGCTCAATGCGGCACGCTTTGCCGAGTGGCAGACGCCGTTCACGCCGAGCAACGCCAAGCCTGCCGGCCAGGCCTTCCAGGGCGATGTCTACGTCGGCCTCGAGGCAGATAGCTTCAGCGACGAGGATAACGCCTTCGCCCAAGGGCACCTGCGCATCCTCTCCGGGCTTTATGGCCTACTACGCCCGCTGGACCTGATCCAGCCCTACCGCCTGGAAATGGGCACTCGCCTGCCCAACTCAGCAGGCACAGACCTCTATGCCTTCTGGAGGGAAACCCTGCCCCCTGCCCTGGAGCAAGCTGTGAAAGAAAGCGGCACGCCCGTTCTGGTCAACCTGGCATCCAACGAGTACTTCAAGGCGATCAATGCCAAGCGGCTCGAGGCCCGGGTCATCACCCCGGTATTCAAGGATGAGAAGAACGACACCTACAAGATCATCAGCTTTTATGCCAAGAAGGCACGCGGACTCATGGCGGCCTGGATGATCCGCCAGCGGTTAGACAACCCTGAAGGGCTCAAGGACTTCAATGTGGCAGGATATGGCTTCAATGCCTCCCTGTCGGAAGGCGACACCCTGGTCTTCACGCGCCGTGAGGATCAAAGCCAGGCGGCTCGTTGACGCTCCCTAGAAAAAACGCAGCGGCCGGGCAGAGCGGGGCTTGAGAAAGCGACGATGGACGTCCTTGAAGCGCTCGTCGTCGCAACGATGCAACCATTCATAGGCCACCATGTCGGCACTGACCGGCACGGCACCGCAACGCACCATGCGCTCCCGGGCCAGCTGCGCCTCCCCCGCTCGCCGGCTCACCGTGGCCTCACTCAGCCAGTAAACCTCATAGCCCGCCTCCAGCAAGCCAAGACCCGTCTGCATGACGCAGATATGCGCCTCGGAACCACAAAGCACGACTTGCCGCCTGCCGCTCTCGGTCAGGGCAGAGGCGAAGTCCGGCTCGGCGTGGGCATTGAAGTGCACCTTCTTCCACAGCCGAGGGTCACGCAGCGCCTCGAGCAGGCGGGGCTCACTGCCGCCCAACCCTTCCGGATACTGCTCGGTGACCCAGACCGGAACCGCCAACGACTCGGCGACACCGCCCAACCAGGCCGCCTCAGCGACAGCCTGCTCGCCACCCTCGACCACTGGCAGCAACCCAGCCTGAAGGTCGACAATCAACAGCAGGCTCTCTTCACTATTCAGGCGCATGATCACTCCTCTTGAATCGTTATTTTTCGAGCATTTCTATCAGCATAGCCGTTAAAATGGGGTTTCTTGAAGCCATTCGATGCGCCACCTTCTTCTCATGCTGGTGGGTCAGTTCTGATGGCCATTGACACTCAGTGTAACCTTGGTGACGGGCCACACCGAAGATCAATCACGCTCGGCCTCTTCCTGAATGCTTTCACCCATCTCCTTGATTCTCTCCTCTGCCTCTTCCATGGCACCATCGATATTCTTGCCCGCCTGTTCGGCAGGACCCGCATCGTCCCCGCAGCCCATCAGGCCTCCAGCGGTCATACCGACAAGCAGTAGTATCGCAAGCTTACGCATCATCATTTTGCTCATGGTTTCTCCTTTGCATAAACATCGATGCACCCTTTGCAGGATGATCGAGTAAGAGGGGTAGTCACCACCCCCGTCCTCTCACACCACCGGGCATACGGTTCCATACCACGGCAGTTCATGAAGCACGGGTAAGCCCTCTTACCGTTTCAGTGCCGAAATCAGGCCCAACCCACTGAACCACTTTCGAGGCAGCGCCTGATTCATGTGCGAGGCACCCCCATTCCGCCAGGGGCCTCGCCCATTCCCCGCTGATTTCCAGGCACGATGTGCGCCCAGGCCCAGTGCCCTCAACTTGCGGCGCCGAGTCGCCGGATGCTTCCACTGCCTTCAGATTCCCCCTAACGGGAGACACCCTTGCCGTCGGCTAGCACTTCCCCTTGCCGGGCGTGAAGGGGACTTTCACCCCCAAGTGATCCCAAGGCACCACCCTCGGGAACAGCGCCAGTCAGGCGCTGCGCGCCATGCCTGGCGCACCAAAAAAAACCCCGAGCTCTTTCGAGCTCGGGGTTTTTGGAATAAGTGCCTGACGATGACCTACTCTCGCATGGGGAAACCCCACACTACCATCGGCGCTGATCGGTTTCACTGCTGAGTTCGGC
>NZ_QPKI01000010.1 GCF_003339685.1 Halomonas sp. DQ26W
TCTACCACCAAGTCCAGGCCAGCGGTCATGACTGCGAGGTAGTGGCTCCGTCCTTGATCCCCCAGCGTGCCGGGGATCGCGTCAAGACCGACTGGCGAGACGCGAAGATGTTGGCACGCCTATCGAGTTCCGGTGAGCTGACACCGGTGTGGGTACCCTCCCTGGAGCAGGAGGCAGTTCGCGACCTGACACGGGCCCGTGAGGACATGAAGGCTGTCGAGCTTAAGGCCCGGCAACGCCTGGGCGCCTTCCTGTTGCGTCATGGCCAGCCTGAGTGATTTTCTCGAGAATTCACTTCGGCTCACGGTCAATCGCACCAAGAGCGCGGTGGACCGGCCCTGGCACCGTGGGTAACTGGGCTACACACTGACCCGGCACAAGCTGCCAAAGCTGACACTGGCCAAGGCTAGTCTGCAGCGCTTGCTGCAGCGTGTCCGTGAGATCCTCAGGCGCGAAAGAGGGCGCCACATACGGCGAGTTATCGACGAGCTGATCCCGGTCCTGCGGGGCTGGGCCAGCGACTTCGCCCTCGTTGATGTAAAGCGCCCGCTGGAAGCGCTGGATCAATGGATGCGCCGCCGACTGCGCTATGTAATCTGGCGGCAATGGAAACGTCCAGCGACTCGGCACCGCAAGTTGAGGGCGCTGGGCCTGGACGCATACCGTGCTTGGAAATCAGCGGGGAATGGACGAGGGGCCTGGTGGAATGCGGGTGCCTCGCACATGAATCAGGACCTGCCGCGGAAGTGGTTTGATCAGTTAGGTCTGATCTCGGTACTCGATACGGTAAGAAGGCTTACCCGTTCTTTATGAACCGCCGTGGTACGGAACCGTATGCCCGGTGGTGTGGGAGGGCGCCGGGGGTGACCCCGGCCCCTACCCGATTTCAGCCAACGCTGGCGATGTGCGATGAGAGTGTGATTTCAGCCCGCTATCAGCTCCTTCTTGCGTGCCTGCATCTTTTCACCAAGCTCTTCGAACTCACTCTCCGACATGGTCTTGCGCGCCAGGGGGAACATTTCCTCTTCTTCCCCAGCGTGGTGCTCGATCAGTTTCTTGAGCACCTTGGTATGGTCTTTCTTGAGCAACTCGAGAGCATTTATGATGTTACCTCCCGTAGACATCGGGTGTTCGCCAGCTCAGCATAGGCCGGAAGGTATCGGTGTCAAACTCTCGGTTGGTCTGGATATGCTGGTATTTGTTACGACATGTCTGAAGCGACTCTTCGGGCTTCGGCTCATGTCGCAGTGGGGGTGCAAAATGCCCGACGAGCTACTCTGGTCAAAGGTGTATGGTCAAGACGTGACGGCAGGTGTTGGCCAAGCACTGTTGATGGTTCAGGCTGAAGGATTGCCTCGGATCGAGTGATTGTTGACAAATATGGCCAGGTGCTTGGGAAAGCCTTGGCGCATGGGGTAACATGCTGTTATTGATTTGAGCCCAGTGTGTCGGCCCTTGGCCCACTGCTCAAGGAACCGGAGGAGAATCCATGGCGTTTGCCCAGAAATTCATCGTTGCTGATGATCATCCGCTGTTCCGTGCAGCCCTGACCCAGGCGCTGCGCCAACTGGCGCCCCAGGCCGAGATCGTCGAGTCAGACACCATGGCGGCAACCAACGAGGTGGTGACGCGCCACCCTGATGCCGATCTGATTCTACTGGACTTGCATATGCCTGGCGCTCATGGTTTCTCGGGACTGATCCAATTGCGCGGACAGACTCCCGATATCCCGGTGGCAGTGGTATCCGGCAGCGACGAACCCTACGTGGTGCGTCGCGCCATAGACTACGGCGCTTCCGGCTTCATCCCCAAATCATCCTCCCTGGCGCTGATCGCAGAGGCGGTGAGTGAGATTCTTGACGGCGAAGTGTGGCTGCCCAAGGACCTGGCCGATGCCATGGGCGATTCCAACGAAGAGGAGACGCGTTTCGCCGAGGCCATCGCTTCACTGACGCCGCAGCAGTTCCGGGTTCTCAACATGCTTACCGAGGGCCTGCTCAACAAGCAGATCGCCTATGAGCTGAGCGTCTCCGAGGCGACTATCAAGGCCCATGTCACGGCCATTCTGCGCAAACTTGGTGTTCATTCACGTACCCAGGCCGTCATTGCCGCCCAGAAGCTCGAGGTGGAGCCGCCCAAGGTCGAGTCCTGAGCGACCCGCGCCAAACGTCGATGCAAAACAAAACCGCCGGATGGCAACATCAAGCGGTTTTTTGTGTTCGGGAGGTCTTGCTGACCATGGCCGGGGAGGGCGAAACGGAGGTCATTCGCCATTGATGGCGAATGTGGCGCCCAGGGATTGGTTTACAGCGCCTCTGTGGAGCCTCCTCCGGTCATGGTAATTGCGCCATGACTAACTCTCCTGCCGGGCGGCACGGCTGGCCTGCAGGGTGCGAGTCAGCAGGGCGCGCAGGGCGGCAGGGCGCACTGGCTTTTGCAACAGGTGATAGCCCGAGCGGCGGATCACTTCGGCCACCTCTTCGGTGCGATCGGCGGTGATCACGATTCCCGGCACAGCGCCCTCGAGGCGTTCGCTCAATGCTTCCAGTGCCATCAGACCGGTGACTTCATTATCCAGGTGGTAATCCGCCAGAATGGCATCCGGCTCGCCGTCTAGATTACGCAGGACCGACTTGGCACCGCTGATGCTGGTTGCGGTGAGCACGTCACAGCCCCAACCTGATAGCATCGCCTTCATGCCTTCCAGAATGAGTGTCTCGTTGTCGATACACAGGATTCGAGTACCTGCGAGCTTATTGCCTGCACGCCGCGCTACGGCCTGCTCCGATATTGCCTCCAGAGGGCGTGCCTCCACCATCGGAACACTGACGGAGAAGACCGTGCCGTGGCCCTCCCGTGAGCGGACCCGTATCGGGTGATCAAGCACCCGGCTCATGCGGTCGGCAATGGAGAGACCAAGTCCTAGTCCCTTCTCGCTTTCCTTGTGTCGGGTGGTCTGGTCGAGGCGACGAAACTCCTGGAAAATTTCCGACTGTTTGGACTCGGGGATGCCGGGGCCGCTGTCCCACACTTCGATGGAGAGTCGATCTCCCTGACGCCGGCAGCCGAGTAGTACCCGACCCTCCTGAGTGTAGCGAATGGCATTCGACAGGAAATTCTGGACGATGCGTCGCAGCATCTGAGGATCGCTGTCGACCCAGAGGTTCGTCGGTACCATCAAAAGGTCGAGGCCGCGGTCCTCGGCCATGACCGCGAACTCGGCATAAAGCGGCTGGACGATATCGGCCAGAGCAAAGTGGCTGCGGCGAGGCGTCAGCGCGCCGGCATCGAGCTTTGAAATATCCAGCAGGGTACCCAGCAGTTCTTCGGCTGCTTGTAGTGAGTTGTCGATATGACCGATGGTGCGGCGCATGTCCTCGGCCACGTCCTCCTGGGATAGCGCCGAGGTGAACAGGCGGGCGGCATTCAGAGGCTGCAGCAGGTCATGGCTGGCCGCTGCCAGGAAGCGTGTCTTGGAGGCGTTGGCGTCTTCGGCTACCTGTTTGGCCTGACGCAAAGCCAGTTCGGCCTCGGCGCGTACCCGGTTTTCCTGACGCAGGGCGGCATTGGCTTCCGACAGTGCCTGGGTACGTTCGCGGACCCGCTCCTCGAGTGTTTCGTTGGTCTCCTTTAGAGCGATTTCCGCTACTCGGCGCTCGGTGATGTCCTGGTAGAGGGCGAAGAAACCGAGTATCGAGCCGCTGTCGCCGAAGTGTGGTGTATAGGTGACCAGCATATAGCGGATGCCGCCGTTTCCTTGCATCGATACCTCGAAGCTGACCCGCTCCCCGGCCAGTGCCCGGCGAATCCAGGGTGCTCGCTCGCGTGCCATATCGTCGGTGATCACCGTGTCCACCGGTTGTCCGATGACCTCATTGCGGTCGATGCCGAAGGCTTGCTCGTAGGCGCGGTTGGTAAAGAGGTAGCGGCACTCCTTGTCGAAGTAGGCGATCAGTGCCGGAACGTTATCGGTATAGATACGGATATTGTTTTCGGAGCGAATCAGCGCTTCCTCGATACGCTTTTGCTGAGTGATGTCCTGATAGGTGTAGACGAAGCCGCCCCCCGGCATGGGGTTGCCCTGTACCTCCAGTACACTGCCGTCCTGCCGGTAGCGGACGTAGCGATGGGGTTGGCCTTCGCGGATGTTGTCGATCAGCAGTTGGACGTGCTCTTCCGGGTCGCCGGGCCCGTATTCGCCGTTGTGGGCGTTGTAGCGGAAGATCTTGTCGATGGGGGCGCCGACCCGTATCAGGTGGTCGGGGAAGCGGAACAGCTCAAGGTAGCGCTGATTCCAGACCACCAGGCGCAGGTTCTGGTCGACCACGCTGATACCCTGGTTGATGTTCTCGATGGTGGCCTGAAGCAGGGCTCGGTTGAATTCGAGTACTTGAGACGCTTCATCGACGATGGAAATTACATCCGAAATGCCGATACCGCGTCCCTGAAGCGCCGAATTGACCACGATTCGCGCCGACGATGCTCCGAGCACCGACGCAAGTAAGCGCTCAGTGAACTGGATCACGTCGATGGAGGCCCGTGAGCTATCTTCCAGCGGCTTATTGCTACGCCGGGCATAATCATCGAAAGCTCGTTGTACCTGCTTGGCGCCGAGGAAGCGTTCGCACAGGACCTTGAGATCACCTATGGTGGTGGCGCCGGTCCAGGGGCGGTTGACCGAGGTCTGGCGGGTCTCGACGCTGTCGACGAACAGCGAAGCCTGGATCCGTTCGACCACACGCTGTGAGGTGACCTGTGAGATGAAGATATAACAGAACAGGTTGACCCCGAGCGATAGCATCACGCCGTGTGTGAAGGCGTCACCGAAGTTGAGTCCGAACAGCGCGGTTGGCGTCAACCAGGCGTGTCCGAAGGGGCCGCCATCGATCCAGTGGGCCGGCAGCACGCCGCCCTGAATCATGGCAGGCATCAACAGGCTGTAGGCCCAGATGGCGAAGCCAGCATTCATGCCTACGACAACCCCTAGCCGGTTGCCGCGTTTCCAGTAGAGGCCACCGAGCAGGGCGGGGGCGAACTGGCCTGCGGCGGCAAAGGAGAGCATGCCGATCGAGGCCAGAGAGCTGAACTCACCGATCAGGTGATAGAAGCCATAGGCCAGCGCCAGGATCACGCAGATGGTAATGCGCCGGGCCTGGAGTACCAGGCGGCCGTAGTCTCTGGGCCGTGCGTCCAGCCAGCGCAGCCTGAACAACAGCGGAATCACGATTTCGTTGGAGATCATGATCGATACCGCCACCGTGGCCACGATGACCATCCCGGTGGCCGCCGAGAAGCCACCGATATAGGTAAGCAGGGTCAGCCACTGGTTGTCTGCGGCCATGGGTAGCGCCAGCACGAAGGTGTCGGGTTCCACTGAACCGTCTGGGAACATGGCCAGGCCGGCGGCGGCGATCGGCAGGATGAAGAAAGCGAAGGCCACCAGGTAGAGCGGAAACAACCAGCGTGCCTTGGAGGCGTCGTCTGGGTGGGTGTTCTCCACCACCGCGACATGGAATTGCCGGGGCAGGCAGAAAATCGCCAGCATCGCCAGTAGAGTCTGTGCCCAGAAGCTTCGGCCGAAGTCCTGGTCGGCCAACTGGCGCTGCAGCTCCATCTGGTCGTCGGCCCGGCTGAGCAGGTCACCGAGGCCGCCGAACATCCCCCAGGTCACGTAGGCGCCAAGAATCAGGAACGCCAGCAGTTTGACCAGGGACTCGAAGGCCACAGCATGGATCAGGCCTTCGTGGTGCTCCGTGGCGTCGGTATGCCGGGTGCCGAAAAGAATGGCGAAGGCCGCCATGACGATAGCCACGAAGAAGGCCGTATCGGCGAACAGCGGGGTATGCGTAATGTCCGTGGCATCGGTCAGGACGGCAAAGGAGGTGGAGACCGCCTTCAGCTGCAGGGCGATATAGGGCAGTGTGCCGACCAGGGCCACCAGGCTGGCGAAGGCGGCCAGCGACTGTGCCTTGCCGTAGCGCGAGGCGATGAAGTCGGCGATAGACGTGATGTTCTGTCGCTTGGCGACACGGATCATCTTGGCCAGCACCGGCCAGAACAGCAGGAAGGTCAGTATCGGTCCGACATAGATGCTGGCGAAGGACCAGCCTGCCGTGGCGGCCTGACCGACCGCCCCATAGAAGCTCCACGAGGTGCAGTAAATGGCCAGCGCCAGGATGTAGATGATGGGCCTGCGTCGGCTCGCACCATGCTTGCGAGCATGGCGGTCTCCGCGCCAGGCGATGGCGAATAGTATCGCGATATAGAGCAGTGAAACGGCAATCAGTAGCCAACCGGCGAACATGCAATCTCTCCCTCGGATCTGGACCCATTCTATGGCAATGGTGGCCGGTAGGGCAGTCGGTCGATGGACGAGGCGTGGACAGGTGTCGATCGGCAAGGCGGAGGCGGCCGGTTGCACAAAGGCAAACCGGCGCAAGATAGGTTATCGTCAAGCAGGTTCAGGTGTTGCCACATACCGCCTGGTACAGAGCAGAGTCGCTATCGACGCTGCGCAGGGCAGACAGGCGGGGCTGGCGCTCTTCACCAACGAGCGGCAGCTGCTCTTGTGTCGTGCAATTCATCAGGAACGCCTGGTGCGTCAAGCGGTCCACATAATCCTTTTCAAAGCGATAGAGGATGAACTCGACCAACTGTTGGCCGTCGGCCTCGCTAGGTACCATGCTGTTGCCATCGACCACACTGAAGGCCGTAGTCATGGGAAAGAAATAGGTCCAAGGGCGCCAGAATGCCTCCCCTTCCTCGGTAGCGACCACCTGAGTCGTGGCCGGCAGTTGGCTCTGCTTGTGATCGATCCAGGAGTACTCGTAGTGAATCTGGTAACCCAGCATGCCCAGTCCTGCACAGGCCGGAACGATCCAGCGTGGCAGTCGCTTGCCGCTGATCACCCGCAGTAACAGGCCAATTCCTGCGGCCCCCAGGCCGGCAAATATTGCTGCAACCAGATGCCATATCATAATGTTGCCTTCTGAAAGCAGTCGGGCTTCCCGATGGAAGCCCGACTGGGTTTTGATTCCACAACAGCCTTGCTGTGTCAGGAATCCATTATGGCTTAGTGGTCAACCGCACCGCCAGCGCCTTTGGGGAAGCGAACGCTTTCCACCAGGTCCTGGATTTCCTGCGGAGGCTCTTCGGTTGCAGAAGAGACCGCGAAGGCAACGGCGAAGTTGAATATCGCCCCGATCGCCCCGAAGGAGAGCGGCGAGATGCCCATGATCCAGTTGTCCGGCGTATTGGCCAGCATGTTGGTGCCGGGAATGAACAGCCAGCCCAGGTAGGTGAAGATGTACAGCAGGGTGGAGATCAGGCCCGCCAGCATGCCGGCTACGGCGCCCTTGCTGTTGATCCGCTTGGAGAAGATACCCATCATCAGTGCTGGGAAGAGCGAGGCGCCGGCAATACCGAAGGCCAATGCCACCGTCTGTGCCGCGAATCCTGGCGGATTCAGGCCGAGGTAGGTGGCCAGCAGTATGGCGCCGCCCATGGAGATCCGCGCCGCCAGCATTTCGCCTTTTTCGCTGATGTTGGGGTTGATGGTCTTCTTGATAAGGTCGTGGCTGATGGCAGAAGAGATTGCCAGCAGCAGGCCCGCTGCGGTGGAAAGCGCCGCCGCGATGCCGCCGGCCGCGACCAGACCGATGACCCAGCCCGGCAGGTTGGCGATTTCGGGGTTGGCCAGTACCAGGATGTCGTTGTTGACCTGCAACTCGTTGCCCGCCCAGCCACGCTCTGCGGCCGTATCGGCGAAGTCGGGGTTGGCGTCGTTGTAGAACTGGATGCGACCGTCATCGTTCAAGTCGTTGAAGGTGATCAGGCCAGTATCTTCCCAGGTGCGGAACCACTCGGGACGATTCTCGTAGAGAATCGGTTCGGCCATTGCCTCTTCATAGTTCTCGACCTGGCCGGCTGCTTCCGGGTAGACGGTGGTCAGCAGGTTGAGACGTGCCATGGAGGCCACGGCCGGAGCGGTCAGGTAGAGCAAGGCGATGAAGACCAGTGCCCAGCCGGCCGACCAGCGTGCATCGGCAACTTTCGGTACGGTGAAGAAGCGGATGATGACGTGGGGCAGACCGGCGGTACCGATCATCAGCGACAGGGTAAACAGCACCATGTTCAGCTTGTTGTCCACGTCAGCGGTGTAGTCCCGGAAGCCTAGTTCCACCAGCACCTCGCTCAGCTTGGCCAGCAGCGGAACGCCAGATTCACTGTGTGTGCTGAACATGCCGAACATGGGAATCGGGTTGCCGGTCAACTGCATGGCGATGAACACGGCCGGAATGGTATAGGCGATGATCAGCACCACATACTGCGCCACCTGGGTGTAGGTGATGCCCTTCATGCCGCCGAATACGGCATACAGGAAGACGATGGTGGCGGCGATCCAGATGCCCCAGGTGTTGCTGACCTCCAGAAAGCGGGAGAAGGCGACGCCGGCGCCGGTCATCTGCCCGATAACGTAGGTCACCGAGGCCACGACCAGGCAGACGACAGCCACCAGGCGCGCGGTACTGCTGTAGAAACGATCGCCGATAAAGTCGGGAACGGTGAACTTGCCGAACTTGCGCAGATAAGGTGCCAGCAGCATGGCCAGAATGACGTAGCCACCGGTCCAGCCCATCAGGAATGATGAGTTGGCGTAGCCGCCGCTGGCCAGCAGGCCGGCCATAGAGATGAAGGACGCGGCCGACATCCAGTCTGCGGCCGTCGCCATGCCGTTGGTGATCGGGTGGACACCGCCGCCGGCGACATAGAAGTCCTTTGTCGAGCCGGCCCGTGACCAGATCGCAATGCCGATATAGAGGGCAAACGAGCCACCCACGAATAAGAGGTTGATTGCAAATTGACTCATGCCGACTTACTCCCCAAGGCCGTATTTTTCATCAAGCCTGTTCATTTTCCACGCATAGAAGAAAATGAGCACGATGAAGGTCAACATGGAGCCCTGCTGGGCAAACCAGAAACCGAGGTCCGTGCCGCCGATAGGAATGCCAGACAGCAGGGGGCGCAGGAGGATGGCAAAGCCATAGGAGACCAAGGCCCATACAAACAGGCACCCGGCAATCAGGCGAACGTTCGCTTTCCAGTACGCAGCAGCATTGGATTTATCATCTGCCATAGTGTTGCTCTCCACTTGTTTTTGAGGTTGGGAAGTTGCACAGAGAGATTTCAGGGTTCATCAGGTTCGTTCCACGAGGCCTATCTTTCGTTGATTACCGCGACAACAGTGCCGGCTAGCACCTCATTTATCGTTACCCTGCGCAGCCAAGCCAGTCTTCCCACTATTCTTCCCACTATGTCTCTTGCCGGTTGTCGAAGTACTTTGCCGACATGGAATTACCTTGCATGACTCATCGGCAATACTGGTCAAGAAATGAGAAAAATAAAATCCCAGACTTTGGTATCATGAGTAAACTGTGATTGAACGATGCGGTATCTTGTCGTTTTATATCAGTCTGTTGAGGGATTATTATGCTTCGCCATCGAAAGTGTGTCCCATGGGCATAGGACGATTGTCTAGTCTCGAGGTGTATGACCTTTTGTCTAGTTTTTTACCCAATAGACTATTGTCTAAGGCGTGCGCCCTGGATTGTTTCGACCAGTAGGACGATGGTCTAGGTTATGCCTGAAAAGATCTTGTTGTTATTCTGCCTGGAGACCTCTTCACGTCGAGGGTGGCCATAGTCCCAATTCATACTGAGAATAACGGCCGCAAAACGAGGGCAGCTGCATGGTCGATGTCGATCTCTCCCAACCCCCTTTTTCCTTTCTTGATGACGAGGGACGCGAGCGCGTTCGCAACGGCATTGACCTGGCCTATTTCGATCGCGATGAAATTATTCTCGAGACCGGTCAGCCTGGTGAATACGTCTTCATCATTCACAAGGGTGAAGTTGCCGAATTGGACACGACCCTGCCCGGTGCTCGTGAACGTATCGGCCATTACACAGCCGGCGATCTCTTCGGCGCCATCAGTATCCTCAACGGCAAGAGCCGCTATCGTTTTCGCGCCGAGCAGGAGAGCCTGTGCTACCTGCTACCCAAGTCACTATTCCTGCAGCTGTGCGACGAATTCTCGCCCTTCGCCGAATTCTTCCGCCAGACTTTGTCTCACAAGGCACGCCTACTGACCGAACAGCGTGCAGAAGGCGGCGTGACCATGGCCGGCTTCATGCTCGCCAAGGTCAGCGAATGTATGCGCACGCCGCTCTGCGTGAGTCGTGAATCGACCATCGCCGATGCGGTGGCCACCTTGCACGACAGCCATGCCGACAGCCTGCTGGTCGAGGGTGACCAGGGAGCCGGCATGGTGACCAAGACCGATCTCCTCAATGCCCTGGTATTGGAGGGACGTGAGAAGGCTAGCCCTGTACGTGAGGTCGCCAGCTTCGAACTGGTCACGGTCAGGCCCGACCAGTACCTGTTCGAAGTGCTGGTCAAGATGACACGGTTCAAGGTGGAGCGGGTCGTGGTCACCGAAGCAGAGGCACCGGTTGGCGTGGTGGAACTGACGGATGTGCTCAGCTACTTCTCTAGTCGCAGCTATGTGGTCAGCCTCCAAGTGGAGCAGGCTGACAGCCTAGATACGCTATTTCGTGCCAGCCGCCGCACGCCGGAACTGGTCAAGGCGTTGATGGCTCAGGGAGTCAAACTCCGCTTCGCCATGGGCCTGCTGTCGGCTCTCAACGGACGCATCATGTCCAAGGCCTGGAGCTTCCTCATCGATGAGTGCTACCACGAGGGCAGCTGCCTGATGGTGATGGGTAGCGAAGGGCGTGGCGAGCAGATACTCAAGACCGACCAGGACAACGGCCTGATACTCGCCGATGATTTCGACTGGCCGGATGTCCATGACCAGATGCAGCGCCTCACGGAGACCCTGATCGAACTGGGCTATCCGCCATGTCCCGGCAACATCATGGTCTCCAATCCCGAATGGGTGGGCAGCGTATCCCAATGGCGTGAGCGCATTGCTCATTGGGCCCGGGTCCGCGATGGCGACAGTCTGATGAAACTTGCCATCATGCTCGATTCCCATGCCGTGGCAGGCAACCCGGCGCTCCTCGACAGAGTCCGCGACTCGCTGTTCGAGGCGTGCTCCCGGGACGAGATATTTCTCTCCTACTTCGCTCGCACCGCGCTGCGCTTCTCTACACCGTTGACGCTGTTCGGTTCACTGAAGAAGCCCCAGCATGGCATCGACATCAAGAAGGGGGGGATTTTCCCCATCGTTCATGGCGTGCGGACCATGGCGCTGGAACGGCGAATCAAGCCGACTTCGACCCTGGAGCGCTTGGAGGCGCTGGCTGCCGATGGGCGTCTGGAAGAGCGCGTCGCCGAAGACCTGTCGGAAGCGCTCTCTCTGTTTACCGAACTGCGCCTCAAGCAGCAGCTTGAGCGTCTGGACGGGAGTGCCAGCGAAGCAAGCCCGGACCGGGTCATCGTTCAGCAGCTCTCCTCACTCGAGCGAGACCTGATGAGAGAGGCATTGCATATCGTCAAGGACTTCAAGCAAAGCCTGTCACAACGCTATCACCTAGAATACTCCTGAGGGTTTGCAGGAGCATCGGGGGCGCGGGCCAATAACAGGTCAATAGCCGGTTAATAACAACAGGAGGTTACATGCTTCGAGCATTGAGACGGGTCAAGGATCGTCGCCGTCACGCCAACGGCGAGTATGGCTGGCTGTTCCACCCCTATACCGGCGACGAGCTGGTTGCTATCGATTGTGAAACCACTGGCGTCGATACCCGCACGGCTGAACCGGTTTCCATCGCAGCGGTAAAAGTGCGTGGCGACCGGGTGCTGGCTAGCGAGTCGCTGGACCTGCGACTTTGTCGTCCCGCCTCCCTAACAGGGGACTCCATTCGGATTCATGGCCTGCGCGGCATCGACCTGGATGGCGGCGAGTGCCTCGACGAGGCGCTGGCGAAACTACTGGATTTTATTGGCAACCGGCCGTTGCTGGGCTGGCACCTCGATTTTGACCTTGCCATTATCAATCGCCAGCTACGCCCACGGTTCGGTTTCGAGTTGCCCAATAGTGGTATTGATGTGGCTCAGCTTTACCATCGCCTACTGCGCCGCAGTGCCATGGAGCCGGATCCGACGACGATCCGTTTCGATACGGTGGCACAGATGCTGGATGTCCCGGTGATGGGACGTCACACCGCGCTGGGAGATGCCGTGACCACGGCGCTGATGTACCTGAAGCTGGAGCGCGGGACCATACAGGCCAGGCAGGAGGCATGACCGGGTCGCTCGGGCTGGGCGTCGCCAGTCGCGGGTGGCAATGGTAGGATGTGCCCCGATATCCACCACACGCTCTGGCAGCGCCGTGACCATGCAAGATGCCGTGACATTCGACCCGATCACCTTGGAGGGCCGCAATAAGCCTTCCCGTTCTTCGGCGACACAGCCCCATTCTCCGCTGGACGGCCTGGACGCCAAGGCCCGGCGGGAATTCAACAAGCTGCAAAAGCGCCTGCGTCGCCAGGCAGGTAATGCCATCATCGACTACGGCATGATCCATGAGGGCGACCGTGTGATGGTCTGCCTTTCCGGTGGCAAGGATAGCTACACGCTACTGGAGATATTGCGTAACTTGCAGCGCAACGCGCCGGTGAACTTCTCCCTGGTGGCGGTCAACCTCGACCAGAAGCAGCCCGGCTTTCCTGAGCATGTATTGCCGCGTTATCTGGACGCTATTGGTGTCGACTACCATATCCTGGAGCGTGATACCTATTCGGTGGTCAAGGAAAAAACGCCGGAGGGAAAGACCACTTGTGCGCTGTGCTCGCGGCTTCGGCGCGGTTCGCTCTACGGCTTCGCTGAGCGGATCGGTGCCACCAAGGTCGCTCTGGGGCATCATCGTGAGGACATACTCGAGACGCTGTTTCTCAACCTCTTCTTCGGTGGCAGCCTCAAGGCCATGCCGCCGAAGTTGCTCTCCGATGATGGCAAGAATATCCTCATTCGCCCGCTGGCCTATTGCCGCGAGGCCGATATTGCCGAGTTTGCCCGGCTGATGCAGTTTCCTATCATTCCCTGCAGCCTGTGTGGCTCACAGCCCAATCTTCAGCGCCAGGTAGTCAAGGAGATGCTCGCCGAATGGGAGGTCCAGCATCCAGGTCGGCTAGAAAGCATGTTTAAGGCCGTGAC
This sequence comes from Halomonas sp. DQ26W, assembly GCF_003339685.1. GTDB lineage: Bacteria > Pseudomonadota > Gammaproteobacteria > Pseudomonadales > Halomonadaceae > Halomonas. The sequence continues at coordinate 13,180 of NZ_QPKI01000010.1, forward strand.
CAATGTGGCGCCTTCACAGCTTGCGGATCGCGATCTGTTCGATTTTTCCGGTCTCGAGGAGGAGCAGGCGAAGCGCCAGGCGGATCGCATCGATGCCTTCGAGTTGACCCACGAAGTCTGAGCGATTCCGGCCCCTTCCGTCCAGGTCGTAACCGTTATCCCACAGATAGGGGGTGAAGCGAGAAGGCCCGATAAAGGTACGGCCCGTCGATTTTCATGACGGGCCGTTCTTGTTACAAAGGCGCAGCGAGCTTTCTGCCAGGCCGTGGTGTTAGGCCCTGGTGTCAGTGTTCTTCCTGGGCCTGGGTGACCAGGGCTTCCAGGTTGAGGATATTCACCTCGCGGCCGGAGACTTCAACCAGCCCCTGCTGCTGGAAACGACCGAGAATGCGGCTGACAGTTTCCACAGCCAGGCCCAGATAGTTGCCGATATCGGCCCGCGACATGGAGAGCCGAAAGCTGTGGGGCGAATAACCGCGACGGCGAAAACGGTCAGACAGGCTGGAGAAGAAGCTGGCCAGGCGCTGGTCGGCTGTCTTGCGCGACAGCAGGCGCATCATGCGACGGTCGTCTCTCAGCTCTTTGCTCATGCTGCGGTAGAGCTGGCCACGCAGCTCGGGCAAAATCTCGGAGAGTGAATCGAGGCGATCAAAAGGGATTTCGCAGACCGTGGTGGTTTCGAGTGCAATCACGCTGCCGGGGTAGGCCTGCTCGTCGATACCGTCGAGCCCGACTAGCTCGCTGGGGAGATAGAAGTTGGTAACCTGGTCGTCGCCGGAACCTTCCGTGGTGATCTGCTTCAGGCTGCCGGAGCGCACCGCATAAACACTGTTGAATGCGTTGCCCTGCCGGAACAGCGACTCGCCCTTCTTGAGGGGCGCTCGGCGGCGAATGATGGCGTCGAACTGCTCCATGTCCTCGACCTCGAGCGCCAACGGCAGGCACAGGGAACTCAGGCTGCAGTTCTGGCAGCGTGTCTCGTGCAGCAAAGAGCGCCGCTTGTCGACCGCATTGGCCGCATGGACAGCCATGGTCACCTCCTTGATCGTGATCATGGCTGCATTATGTCGCATTCTTTGGCTCGGGAAAATGCCCGTTGTGACGATTGGCCGCAGCCCACTGATAATCAGAGCCCGTGCGATGACGTAATTGCCTGTGTCAAGGCGATATCAGGTATGGCGTGAATCCGGATGGTGAGGCAGGCGTGCAGCGAAGGCCGTGGCGAGATGATGAATCAGTAGCCGTCCGATCGGTGTGGCCACGAGACGGTCTTTCTGCCAGACCAGCAACCCATCCCGCTCCGGCGCTTGCAGACGGGCCAGGGTATCCGCCAGATAACGCGGTGCGTCGATTCCGAACATTTCCCCCAACTGGCCCAGGTCCAGCTGCATGTCGCATATCAGCCGCTCGATGGCGTGGTGGCGAATCCGGTCATCGAAGGTCTGGCGTATGCCGCGCGCCGTAGCCAGATGGCTGGCATCCAGGGCCGCCTCGTAAGCGCCAAGGCTGTCGGGGTTCTGGGCGTAGACGCCATCCACATGGGAAATGGCCGATACGCCAAGCCCCACCAGGTCACAGCGACCGTGGCTGGAATAGCCCTGTAAGTTGTGCTGCAGCGTCCCCTTGCGCTGAGCTATGGCCAGGCTGTCCCCGGGGCGGGCGAAGTGTCCCATGCCGATGTGCACGTAGCCGGCCTCGGTCAGCATGACCAGCGAGTTTCGCAGGATGGCCAGTTTCTCTTCCGGGCCGGGAAGGTCCTCGTGACGGATGCGTCGCTGTGAGATGAAGCGGCTGGGCTTGTGGGCGTAGTTGAAAATCGATAATCGGGCCGGCGCCATGGCGATGACCTGCTCCAGGGTGGCGGCGAAGCTGTCGCGGGTCTGGAAGGGTAGGCCATATACAAGGTTCAGCTTCAGCGAACGAAAGCCCAGTCGGTCTGCCTCATCAAGCAGTACTTCGGTCAGAATGCGGGGTTGTACGCGATCGATCGCACGCTGTACCTGGGGGTCGAGATCCTGGACGCCGAGGCTCAGGCGATTGAAACCCAGTGCCTGCAGGTGGCGTAGAGTCAAGACATCGGCCTCGCGCGGGTCGATCTCGATGGCGTAGTCGCGCTCCCGAGAGCTGGAGAGCCCGAAGCGCGCATCGAGCCGGTCGATGAGGTCGCTCAGCTGGTCAAGGCTGAAGAACGTCGGCGTGCCGCCTCCCCAGTGCATCTGGGTGACTTCCCTGCGCGTATCCAGATGCGATCTTACCAAGACCATTTCACGGTCAAGCCGGGAAATATAAGGCTCGGTGACTCGCGTGGCCGTGGTGATGATCCTGTTGCGCACACAGTAGTGGCAGGCCTTGCGGCAGAACGGAAGATGAATATAAAGCGATAGCGGACGCCCGCTGTCATTACTGTTTGCCAGGGCGTTCTGGTACGCCTCTTCGCCGATATCGTCCTGGAAAGAGCTCGAGGTCGGGTACGAGGCGAAATGAGGGCCACGGATATCATACCGGCGCAGTAGAGCATCGTCCCAGGCGAAGGGATCGGTCATCATTCCATGTAGGGCCATCGCGGGGACGGACATGAGGGCGCTCCGGCGTCTCGTGAGATGTCCTTATGCTAGCGGCACTGCATCTGTCGCGGTTTGAGCTGTGTCAAGCGAAACCACAATGAACTGTGGAGTTGCTCGTTTCAGTGCAACATGTCGGGGGCAAGTAGCGATATGAGTTGCCACAGGGCGAAGGCGATGATCGATAGCGCAGCCAGGGTGCGAGTGGCGCGATGGCGAATCAATGCGCCTAACTGGCGCGCGGCGAAGCCGGTGACGAGTAGCGCCGGCAGTGTGCCGAACCCGAAGGCAGCCATCAGCAGTGCGCCATGAACCGGGTCGGCGATGGCCAGGCTCCAGGCGAGCATCGAGTAGACCAGGCCGCAGGGAAGCCAGCCCCAGACCGCACCGAGGCCCACCGCCTGGGGAAGCCTGACCACGGGCATGAGACGTTTGCCAATGGGCTCGAGGTGTCGCCACAGCCGCTTGCCCACGGCCTCCACCCTGAGCAGGCCCTTCCACCAGTTGGCGATGTACAGCGCCATCAGGATCAGCATCACGGCGGCAAACAGCTGCAGGATCACCCGAGCCGTGTTCGATAGGGCGATCACGGTACCCAGTGAGGCTACCAGGGCGCCAGCCGTCATGTAGCTGAGAATTCGTCCCAGGTTGTAGCCGAGCAGGAGTCCGGTGAGTCGCGCTGGGCTACGCATGCTGGGGGGGACCGCGAAGGTCAGGGCACTCATGATTCCGCCACACATACCGATGCAGTGAGCGCCGCCGAGCAGGCCAAAGACGAAGGCTGCCAGCAGAGGTGGCAGGCCAAGCCCGGTAGGATCCATCAGCGGTCTGAGTGCTCGTCGCTGTCGGAATCATGGGGTCTGCGCTCGGCTGCCCTGCGGCGCTGCTTCCGTGCTTCCGGCGTCATGTCGTTCTCATCGTCATCAAACAGGATGCGATGCGCTGGGCCCTCCAGGTCCTCGAACTGATCGTTTTTCACGGCCCAGAAGAAAGCCCAGACCGCTAGCCCGAGCAAGACAAGTGATAGCGGTATGAGCAGGTAGAGAATGGTCATGCGTTCACCAGGCGAGCGGGGTTGGCCGGGTCGGGCGGCGACGCGGTGCGGTAGCGGCTCAGGCGAAGGGCGTTGCCCACCACCACCAGTGAGCTGGCCGACATCCCCAGGGCGGCCACCCAGGGTGGCACGATGCCGATGGCGGCGAGGGGGAGCGCAGAAAAGTTGTAGCATACCGACCAGATCATGTTCTGGCGCATGACGCGTCGTGTGGCGTTGGCGATCTCGATGGATTCGACGATACGCATCAGTCGGGGGCTCAGCAACACGGCATCGGCGCTGGTGCGTGCCAGGTCGGTAGCGCCGTTCATGGCAAGCGATACGTCGGCACCGGCGAGCACCGGCACGTCGTTTACGCCGTCACCGATCATCGCTACTTTCTCGCCTCTCTCCTGGCACTTACGGATGTGGGCCAGCTTGTCCTCGGGGCTGGCACCGGCCCGCCAGGACACGATGCCGAGGGCGTGGGCGAGACTTTCCACGGCGCCGGCATTGTCGCCGGAGAGCAGTTCCACCGACAGCCCGCGTGCCTTGAGTGCTGCCACGGTAGCGGCGGCGTCTTCGCGAATCCGGTCATGCAGTGCGAACCAGGCGCGGGGCTCTCCGCCTTCGGCGAGCAGCAACCACTGGCCCGGCCCCGGGAGCGCGGGGGTCTGCCCGGGTGCGGCGAACTCTGGACGGCCCAGACGCCAGGGCTGGCCATCGATAGTGCCCTCGACGCCCTGTCCGGTTCGACTCGTGCGCTGGTTGGCATCGACGGTGGCCTGACGCCAGGGGCGAAAGGCGCGGGCAATGGGGTGTTCGGAGTGAGCCTCCAGGGCCGCGGCGACGATACGGGCTCGCTGCGCAGAAATGTCGCCGAGCGGGCGGGTCTCGAACAATTGCATTTCGCCGCTGGTCAAGGTGCCAGTCTTGTCGAAGATCACTCGGTCGACCTGGGACAGTGACTCGATGGCGTCGGCGCGGGTGATCAGCACGCCGCGACGACGCAACTGGCCATGTCCGGCGGTCAGTGCCGTAGGTGTGGCCAGTGCCAGGGCGCAGGGACAGGTGACCACCAGCACCGAAAGGGTGACCCACAGCACCCGGGAGGGGTCGATGAACCACCAGGCAATGGCGACACAGGTAGTCACCAGCAGCAGCCGCAGTACGAACAGGTGGGACATGCGGGCGGCCATCTGGGCCAGGCGGGGTCGGCTGGCGAAGGCGCGGTCGGTGAGGTCGACGATGCCCGCCACGCGCGCCTGCTTGCCGGCATGGGTAACTCTAACCGTCAATGGGCTCTCGATGTTCTGGCTGCCGCCGACGACGCTGTCGCCCACGCGGCGGGTCACCGGCAGGTACTCCCCGGTGAGCATCGATTCATCGAGGCTGGATTCGCCCTCCTCGATCACGCCATCGGCGGGAACGCCATGTCCGGGCTTGATCAAGATCCGGTCGCCGGTGGTGAGTTCGCTGGCCGGAAGGATGCGTTCGTCGCCATCAGCGGTGAGTCGCGTCGCTGACAACGGCAAGGCGCCGGCCATGGCATTGCCGGTATGCCCGCTGCGTCGCCGGGCACGGGCCTCGACGTAGCGGCCAAACAGCAGGAAAAAGGTGAACATGGCCACCGAGTCGAAATAGACCTCGCCGGTATCGGTGATCACCGCATAGCCGCTGGCCAGGTAGGCGCCGCCAATGGCGATGGAGACCGGTACGTCCATGCCCAATACGCGGGTGCGTAAATCGCGCACGGCATTGCGGAAGAACGGCATGGCCGAAAAGAATACCACCGGCGTGGCCAGGGCAAAGGAGAGCCAGTGAAACAGGGCGTAGAAGTCCTCGCTGATCTCGCCGGGGCTGGTCATATAGATGGGAATCGAGAACATCATCACCTGCGCCATGCCCACCGCGGCCACGATCAGCCGGCGGATGTTCATGCGCTCCTCGAACTGTAGTCGCTGTTGGGCGGCGTCAGGCTCGTAGGGCTGGGCACCATAGCCGATGGCGGCCATTTCGGCGAGGATGCGTGACAGATTGAGTCGGGCCGGATCCCAGGTCACGCGGACCCGGTGGTGGCTGAGGTTGACGGCGCTGACGCCGACGCCTTCCAGCGCATTGAGCCGATGCTCGATCAGCCAGGCACAGGCTGCACAGGTGATGCCGTCCACTGCCAGGGTGGCGTGCACCAGGTCGCTATCGGCTTCGGGGTGGACGAATTCCCGCTGCAGCCCCGGGTCGTCGAAGACGGCCCAGGTCTCGGCCTTGATCTTCTGGCGATCGTCCGGGCGCTCGGGCAGCTCGGTACGAAAGCGGTAGTAGCTCTCGAGCCCGCCGTTGACGATGGCGTGCGCCACGGCCTCGCAGCCGGGGCAGCAGAGCGGGTGTGCCTGGTCGTCGAGGGTAATCGACCAGGGCGCTCCCGCCGAAACCTGGCTGCCGCAGTGATAGCAGTCTGGCGTCGCGAATTCAGCCGTGGCGGCGTGCTGATTCATGGCCGCTCGGTTGAGTATGTCGATACGCAAGCCATCAGCCGCGGTCCGCGATGCCAGGCGTCAGGTCGAATTCGTCCTCGCTGGGAAAGCTGCCTTCGCCCACCAGGCGCCAGGCTGGTTCGATCTCGCTGGGGTGAAGCTGCATATACCAGCGATAGCGCAGGTTGTCGGGTGCCTGGCCGAGATAACGTCCATCGCGCACGTGCTCCAGAACGATATCCTGGTCGCGGCCGCCCACGGTAGGGAAGATTAGCGTCAGATAGAGCCGCTCGGGGCGTTCTCCACCTTCGAGCTGAACGATGATATCGCTGGTGATGGGATCGATGCGCAGATCGGCAGCCAGGTCGAGTTCATGGGCCCGCTGTTGTTTCGCCAGCACCATGTTGATGGCACGTCCGTGCTCATAATAGTCCTGCTGTACCAGGCCGTCGGCGGTTCGCACGGCCATGACGGCCAGGGTCGAGCTGCCGAAGATAGAGGTAAACAGCAGACCGAGCAGGAACCAGGGCCAGAATTGCTTGTACCAGGGGGTGGGGGTCGTCATGGTCATCTCCGGGCTGCGCCGATGAAGCGGGCTTCACGTTCAAGGACGATGCGTTCGTTCTGTTGGGATTGCACGTGCAACTGAATCGGGTGGCTAGGCATATCCAGCACCTCCGGGTCGGCGGTGACCTGTACCGCGAACCTGCGCGAGGCTCCGGCAGGGACCCGCAGCGTGTCGGTATCGAACTCCAACCCGGGCAAGCCGCTCACTTCAAGGCGAAACTCATGGTCCTCGCGATCCTGGTTACGCAGGGTCAGGGTAAAGACATTGCTGATGCGTCCTTCGCGGGTCATCTGATAGAGCTGGCCGCGTTCTCGCTCGACTTCGAAATCCAGCGGCATGCGGTCGCTCAGAGCCCAGACGAATAGGCCGATCATCACCAGTAGTGCCGCCAGGTAGCCCATCAGTCGAGGCCGCAGGATATGCGACGGCTTGCCTTCCAGGGCGTTCTCCGTGGTGTAGCGGATCAGCCCCCGCGGATAGTTCATCTTGTCCATCACGCTGTCGCAGGCATCAATGCAGGCGGCGCAGGTGATGCATTCGTATTGTAGGCCGTCGCGGATATCTATGCCGGTGGGGCAGACCTGCACGCAAAGGTCGCAGTCGATGCAGTCGCCGTAACCGGCCTCCCGTGCCGTTTCATGGCTGAGACTTCGCTTGCGGGCGCCGCGAGGCTCTCCCCGATCAGCGTCGTAAGAAACGATCAGGGTATCTGCATCGAACATCACCCCCTGGAAGCGGGCGTAGGGGCACATGTAAATGCACACCTGCTCGCGCAGCCAGCCGGCATTGAGATAGGTGAATACCAAAAAGAAGCCGGACCAGAAGTACGCCCAGCCGTGGGCCTGGAGGGTAGCCAGCTCCACTACCAGTTCCCGAATCGGCGTGAAGAACCCGACGAACGTGACTCCAGTGGTCAGGGCGATCACGAGCCAGATGAGGTGTTTGGACCCCTTGCGCCATGCCTTGTCCAGGCTCATGGGTTGCTTGTCGAGTTTTATGCGCCGGTTACGGGGGCCCTCCAGGCGATGCTCGACCCAGATATAGAGAAAGGTCCAGACGCTCTGAGGACAGGTATAGCCACACCACACGCGTCCCGCAAAGACGGTGATGAAGAACAAGCCGAAAGCGCAGATGATCAGCACCCACGACAGTAGGATAAACTCCTGTGGGTAGAAGGTGGCGGCGAAGATATGAAACTCCCGCCCCGGCAGGTCGAACCAGATCATCGGGCGGCCGTCCCATTGGACCCAGGGCAGGATGAAGAAGGCCAGCATCAGTAGCCAGTTGGCAAGGCGACGCAGGCGCTGGAAAAACCCCTTGATCTCACGGACATAGATGTGTCGCCGACTGGCGTACATCTCCTGTTGGACGGTAACTCGCGGTTGGTGGTGGCCCACGGGGTCCGGGGTCACGTCGCGGGCGGGTATCTTCTCACTCATGGCGGACTCGTGGCGGGCAGGGATGACCGCAGAAGGGAGGCAGCGAAACGGGTTCATTGTATCGAGGCCTCGTCACCAAGCGAAAGGGTGCGACCCCAGGCCGCACCCTTGTCGTGCCGCTCAATTTCATCCTCAGTCGCGAAAGCGCAGGCTGTAGACGTAGGCGGCAACCAGGTGGACGCGTTCCTCGCCGATGTAGGCTGCCTGTGCGGGCATATGACCATTGCGGCCGTTGCGCAGGGTCTGACGAACCGAGTCGGCAACGCTCTGGCCGGGCGCCTGGTAGAGCCAGATGTCGTTGGTCAGGTTCGGTGCGCCCAGCGCCTGATTGCCGGTGCCGTCCGGCATGTGGCAGGCCGCGCAGACCGAGGCATAGACCGAGGCCCCCTGCTCGGCACGTTCGGTCTCATGCTCGAGATCCGACAAAGACAACACGTACTGTGTCACGTTTTCGATGTTGTTCGCGCCGAGGGTCTGGAACGAGGGCATCAGCCCATTACGCCCTCTGACCAGGGACGTCATGATCTGCTCCGGCTCACCGCCGTAGAGCCAGTCGTCGTTGGTCAGGTCGGGGAAGCCGTAGCCACCCTGGGCGTTGGCGCCGTGACACACCGCACAGTTGTTCTGGTAGATACGGTCGGCGACCTGCATGGCCTCCTCGTCCCGGGCGAGTTCGGGGATCGGGATCTCCTGGTACTGGGCGAAGATCGGCGTGAATCGCTCCTCGGCCCGGGCCACTTCCTCTTCCCACTGCCCTTCCTGGGTCCAGCCGAGCAGGCCGGCGAAGTTGCCCAGGCCCGGATAGAGCAGCAGGTAGCCCAGCGAGAACACCACAGTCGCTACATATAGCTGAAACCACCAGCGCGGCAGCGGGTTGTCGTACTCCTCGATCTCGTCGGCGGCGTGACCGGTGGTTTCGACGTTGCCATCGGCGTCCGGCACCTTGTCGGTCTTGCGGTTGGCGTAGAGGATCCAGAAGGCGAAGGCAATGGAGCCCAGCGTGAGGACGATGATCCAGGCGCTCCAGAACCCGGAAAGGGAGTCATCCCAAAGATTGTTCATGCGTTTCTGTCTCCCTGGTTCGTACGGGAATCGCCGTTGCTGTCCTGCTCTCGGCTCGAGCGGGGCGAGGCGCTGCTGTCACGTGTTGTCTGCTCATCGTCATCGACGAAGGGCAGGTTGGCCGCCTCGTCGAAGTCCGGCTTGCGCCGCCGGGAGTAGGCCCACCAGGTGATGCCGAGGAAGGCGACGATCAGCAGAAAGGTGATGATGCCGCGAAAGGTTCCGGTATCCATGGTCAACGCGTGCCCTCTAGCACGGTGCCCAGCTGCTGAAGATAGGCGACCAGTGCGGTGATCTCCTGCTGGCCGCGCACCTCGCGGGTGGCGTTCTCGATGTCTTCGTCGGTGTAGGGCACGCCCAGGGTGCGCAGCGCCCGCATCTTGCGCGGCGTATCGTTGCCGTCGAGGGTGCGCTCGAACAACCACGGATAGGCCGGCATGATCGATCCCGGGACCACGTCACGCGGGTTGTACATGTGGGCACGGTGCCAGTCGTCGCTGTAGCGGCCGCCGACGCGGGCCAGGTCAGGGCCGGTGCGCTTGGAACCCCACAGGAAGTTGTGCTCGTAGATGAACTCGCCGGCCACACTGTAGTGGCCATAGCGCTCGGTCTCGGCGCGGAAGGGGCGGATCATCTGGGAGTGACAGCCGACGCAGCCCTCACGACGATAGATGTCCCGTCCCTCCAGCTCCAGGGCGGAGAGCGGGCGCAGGCCTTCGACCGGCTCTGTGGTCTGTTTCTGGAAGAACAGCGGCACGATCTCGGCCAGGCCGCCGAAGCTGATCACCACCAGGATCAACACGGCGAGCAGGCCTACGTTCTTTTCGACAATCTCGTGTTTCATTGGTGTCGGTATCCCCGGTTGCTCAGGCGGTCTGCGGAATCGGATGTTGCACGGCTTCGCTGCGCTGGATTGTCTTGAAGACGTTATAAGCCATGATCAGCATGCCGATGATCCAGAACAGGCCGCCGATCAGGCGTACGATATAGCCTGGGCCGCTGGCCTCGACGGACTCCATGAAGGTGTACATCAGGGTGCCGTCGGGATTGATCGCGCGCCACATCAGGCCTTGCAGGATGCCATTGACCCACATGGAGGCGATGTAGAGCACCGTGCCGATGGTGGCCAGCCAGAAGTGCACCGCGATCATGCCCACGGAGTACATTTCGGTCTGACCGAACAGGCGCGGAATCAGGTGGTACATGGAGCCGATGGTGATCATGGCCACCCAGCCGAGCGCGCCGGCATGGACGTGGCCGATGGTCCAGTCGGTGTAGTGTGACAGAGCGTTGACAGTCTTGATCGCCATCATCGGCCCTTCGAAGGTGGACATGCCGTAGAATGACAGGGCAACCACCAGGAAGCGCAGGGTCGGGTCGGTACGCAGCTTATGCCAGGCGCCGGAGAGCGTCATCATGCCGTTGATCATGCCACCCCAGGAGGGCGCCAGCAGGATGATCGACATGACCATGCCCAGCGACTGGGCCCAGTCGGGCAGGGCGGTGTAATGCAGGTGGTGCGGGCCGGCCCACATGTAGATCATGATCAGCGCCCAGAAGTGGACGATGGACAGCCGATAGGAATAGATCGGGCGTTCGGCCTGCTTGGGCACGAAGTAGTACATCATGCCCAGGAAGCCGGCGGTGAGGAAGAAACCGACCGCGTTGTGCCCGTACCACCACTGAACCATGGCGTCGATGGTGCCGGAATAGATGGAGATCGAGTACATTGCGGTGACCGGGATCGCTGCATTGTTGACGATATGCAGCACGGCCACGGTCAGGATGAAGGCGGCGAAGAACCAGTTGGCCACGTAGATGTGGGAGGTCTTGCGCTGCTTGATGGTCATCAGGAAGACGATGGCATAGCTGACCCAGACCACGGCGATCAGGATGTTGATCGGCCACTCCAGCTCGGCGTATTCCTTGGTGGTGGTGTAGCCCAACGGCAGGGTAATCACCGCCGACACGATCACCGCCTGCCAGCCCCAGAACGTGAACGCCGCGAGCTTGTCAGAGAATAAGCGTGCCTGACAGGTACGCTGGACGACATAGTAGGAGGTCGCCATCAGGGCCGAGCCACCGAAGGCGAAGACCACGGCATTGGTGTGTAGCGGCCGCAGGCGGCCGAAGCTGGTCCAAGGCAGGTCGAGATTGAGTTGCGGCCAAACCAGCTGTGCGGCAAGGATGACACCGAGGAGCATGCCCACGATGCCCCACACGACCGTCATGATCGCGAACTGCCGAACTACCTTGTAATTGTAGGTCGGGTGCTCTAGTGCTGTGCTCATGTCAGGTTCCCATCGAACGCGTATCGAGAGCCGGCTGTGACGGATACTGCGGCCGACGCTCACGGTTGGGTGAAGCAGGTCAGAAAACAGCATGGATTCTATCGCAGCAGCATCGCAGACTGAAACACGCCCAAGGGCGAAACTCACACAGGAGCTTGACCGGTGTCGTACTTTGCACGACTTGATCGGGTAGCAATTTCTTCGGTACGCCTTCGTGAGCGCCTTCTCGCAGGGGAAGTGGGCCGATGGCGTGTCGAAGGGCTGGGGCCGCTGGAAGTCGAAGGCGACGGGAGTGCCGGTCGGCTGCTGATCGCCCATGGGGCGGGGGCTGGGCAGGGGTCGCCATTCATGAGCCAGCTGCGTGCCGGCCTGGCGGAGCATGGGGTGCAGACCTTGGCTGTCGAGTTCGCCTACATGCAGCGTATGCAGAAAGAGGCCAAGCGTTTTCCGCCCCCACGTATCGATCGGCTGGTAGAAGAATTGAGCGCCTGGTGCGACATTCTGACACACCCTGAGCTGGGTGGTTTCTGGCTGGGTGGAAAGTCGATGGGTGGACGAGCGGCGAGTCTGCTGGCGGCCCGTGATCAGGCCGCCGGCCTGATACTTTGCGGCTACCCCTTCCATCCGCCGGGCAAGCCGGAAAGCCTGCGGTTGTCTCACTGGCCGCTGCTCGCCTGTCCTACCCTGGTGCTGCAGGGCAGTCGCGACCCTTTCGGTAACGCCGAGGAGATCGAAGGCTATCGGCTGGGCGATAACGTCGCGGTGCATCTGCTGGAAGATGGCGATCACGATTGGAAGCCGCGTCGTGCCTCTGGGCTCACCCAGGAGGGGCTGATCGCGCAAGCGGCAGGTGCGATTGCCGCCTTCATGCTGCGGCACCCTCAAAGTCATTGACAACCAAACGGATCCCTGTAGAATTCAGCGCCACGTGACCGGGGGTGGTTAGCTCAGTTGGGAGAGCACCAGCCTTACAAGCTGGGGGTCACAGGTTCGAACCCTGTACCACCCACCATTGCTCGCCAGAGCGATACCGATCATGTAGGAAGCACGCAGCGGACCGGTAGTTCAGTTGGTTAGAATGCCGGCCTGTCACGCCGGAGGTCGCGGGTTCGAGTCCCGTCCGGTCCGCCAACTGTTTCTGATGTCATGTCGTCTTGTGGACCGGTAGTTCAGTTGGTTAGAATGCCGGCCTGTCACGCCGGAGGTCGCGGGTTCGAGTCCCGTCCGGTCCGCCACGATGACTGGCGCGCTGTATTGAGTAGAAGCTGTGAAGCTGTATTGAGTAGAAGAAATGCGGTATCCGTGGGTGATTAGCTCAGTTGGTTAGAGCACCAGCCTCACATGCTGGGGGTCACTGGTTCGAATCCGGTATCACCCACCACACGGACCGGTAGTTCAGTTGGTTAGAATGCCGGCCTGTCACGCCGGAGGTCGCGGGTTCGAGTCCCGTCCGGTCCGCCAACACGATATTCCAGACCCTGAGCCGAATGGCTTGGGGTCTTTCGTATGTGCTTGGTTTCCCTCCCCTTTCTCTTTCCCTCTCCCGTTGGTCTATGCGGCTTTCGCCACATGGTGCATCATTCTCTTTGCGCATCTTGACCGGCTATCATACAGTTGTTTGAAACCTTGATCCGTAGGAGGAGTTCGGCGTGCGCTACCCTCATCTCTTTCGTCCGCTCGACGTGGGCCACTTGACGTTGCCCAACCGGGTGCTGATGGGCTCCATGCACACCAACCTTGAGGAGGCGCCCAACGGCTTTGTCCGTTTGGCGGCCTTCTATGCCGAACGGGCCCGTGAAGGAGTTGGGCTGATCGTCACGGGCGGTATCGCTCCCAACCCCGAAGGTGCTGTGTTCCAGGGTGCCGCCACGCTGGAGCGTAACGAACAGGTGGCGAACCATCGTGGCGTGGTCGAGGCGGTTCATGCCGAGGGCGGTCATATCTGCATGCAGATCCTGCATGCCGGCCGTTACGCCTACTCACCGGAGTTGGTGGCGCCGTCACCGATCCAGGCACCCATCAACCCGTTTGCCCCCCGGGAACTCACCGGTGACGAAGTCGAGAGACAGATCGCCGACTACGTGCGCTGCGCCAACCTAGCCCGTGAAGCCGGGTACGACGGCGTCGAGGTGATGGGGTCAGAAGGCTACCTGATCAACCAGTTTCTCTGCCTGCGTACCAACCAGCGCAGCGACGAGTGGGGCGGTGCGTTCGAGAATCGCATGCGCTTTGCCGTCGATATCGTCAAGGGGATCCGCGAGGCGGTGGGCGAGGACTTTCTCATCATCTTCCGCTTGTCGATGATCGACCTGGTGGAGGAGGGCAGCACCTGGGAAGAAGTCGTCACCCTGGGGCGTGCCCTCGAGACCGCTGGTGTCAATCTGATCAATACCGGTATCGGCTGGCACGAGGCGCGTGTGCCGACCATCGTCACTAGCGTGCCGCGGGCGGCCTTCACCGAAGTGACACGCCGCATGAAGGCTGAGCTCAACGTGCCGCTGATCACCACCAATCGCATCAATATGCCCGAGGTGGCCGAACGGGTGCTGGCGGATGGCCACGCGGACATGGTTTCCATGGCGCGGCCCTTCCTCGCCGACCCGGCCTGGATCACCAAGGCGGCGGAAGGGCGTAGCGAGGAGATCAATACCTGTATCGCCTGCAACCAGGCGTGCCTCGATCACACCTTCCAGGGCAAGCTGACCTCCTGTCTGGTCAACCCCCAGGCCTGCCACGAAACCGAGCTGGAGATCCTTCCGGCAAAGACAGCGCGCGACATCGCCGTGGTAGGTGGCGGGCCGGCGGGCCTGTCGGCCGCTGTCACCGCGGCAAGGCGGGGGCATCGCGTGGTGCTGTTCGAGCGGACCGGCGAACTGGGCGGACAGTTCAATCTGGCTCGCAAGATCCCCGGCAAGGAGGAGTTCGACGAGACCCTGCGCTACTTCAAGGTCATGCTCGACAAGCACGGTGTCTCGGTGCGGCTCAACTGTGAGGCTGATATCCAGGCGCTGAAGGGCTTCGATGCCGTGGTCCTGGCCAGCGGTGTCCAGCCTCGCCAGCTGACGCTGCCGGGTCATGACCACCCCAAGGTGCTGAGTTACCCCATGGCCATTCATCATCCCGAGCGCGTGGGGCGTCGGGTGGCGATCATCGGCGCTGGGGGGATCGGCTTCGATGTGGCTGAGCTGCTCACCCACGTGGGACATCCCGCCATGGATCGAGAGGCCTGGTGCGCCGAATGGGGGGTGGATCTCAATGTCTCCGAACGGGGCGGCATCGTCCCGCCTCAGCGACCGGATTCACCGCGGCAGGTCTTTCTGCTGCAGCGCAAGTCCTCCAAACCGGGCAAGGGGCTAGGCAAGACCACTGGCTGGGTCCACCGTGCCTCGCTGAAGCATCGGGGTGTCGAATCCCTGTCAGGCTGCGAATACATGGGCATCGATGATGATGGACTCCACATCCGCCAGGATGGCGAGCCCAGGCTGCTCGAGGTGGACAGTGTCGTCGTCTGCGCCGGGCAGAACCCGGTGCGCGAAATGCTCGAACCGCTGCAGGCGTCTGGCGTCGAGGTCCACATGATCGGCGGTGCCGACGAGGCGGCTGAGCTGGACGCCAAGCGCGCCATCGAGCAGGGCACTCGGGTCTCGGCCAGTCTGTAAACGACAGTGCCCCTCGGGGCCGGCCACACTTGCGTTGAATGGAAGGTTCAAGACTTTCTGTTGTCTCAACCAGAGGGCACTCTGGCCAGACACTATGTGACTTGAGAGCATTGCGTCCATGCATCGTTAAATCAGCATATATTTCCGTATCGAACCCTCTGCGGCCCCTGCGTTCTCATGGGTAGTCATTCACTGCGTTGACAGTTCCCCGGCCGCCCTGTCGGAAGCTGACTAGGCTGATGGTTAACCCGATGAGGTCATCGGCTGTGTCGATGGCCGGCGGGGTGGGCAAACAGGAGGCTTCGATGAGTATCTTCGATCATGTGCAGAACCGCTTCTCTCGCGTCCAGCAGGAAGAGATGTCCCTGCAGGAATACCTTGAGCTGTGTCGCGAAGACCCCATGGGTTATGCCAGTGCTGCTGAGCGCATGTTGCAGGCAATCGGCGAACCCGAGGTGATCGACACCGCCAAGGATTCAAGGCTCTCGAGGATATTCTCCAACAAGGTGATTCGCCGCTATCCTGCCTTTGCCGAATTCTACGGCATGGAAGAGGCGATCGAGCAGATCGTTGCCTACTTCCGCCATGCGGCGCAGGGGCTCGAGGAGCGCAAGCAGATTCTCTATCTGCTGGGGCCAGTGGGGGGCGGTAAATCATCGCTTGCCGAGCGCCTCAAGCTGCTGATGGAACACATCCCCTTCTATGCCATCAAGGGCTCGCCGGTGTTCGAGTCGCCCCTGGGGTTGTTTTCGCCCGAGGAGGACGGCGAGCTGCTTGAGAAGGAGTACGGCATTCCCCGGCGCTATGTGAAGAGCGTGATGTCGCCCTGGGCCTCCAAGCGGCTCCGGGAGTATGGCGGCGACATCTCCGAATTCAAGGTGGTCAGGCTCTACCCATCGCGGCTCAACCAGATCGCCATCTCCAAGACCGAACCCGGCGACGAGAACAACCAGGACATCTCCTCGCTGGTGGGTAAGGTGGATATTCGTCAGCTTGAGCTCTACTCCCAGGACGACCCGGATGCGTACAGCTTTTCCGGTGGCCTGTGCAAGGCCAACCAGGGGCTGATGGAGTTCATCGAGATGTTCAAGGCACCGATCAAGGTGCTGCACCCGCTGCTGACCGCCACCCAGGAAGGCAACTACAACCCCACCGAGGGCATGGGGGCAATTCCCTTTGAAGGTGTCGTGCTGGCCCACTCCAACGAAAGCGAGTGGACGGCCTTCCGCAACAACCGCAATAACGAGGCCTTCCTCGACCGGGTCTACATCGTCAAGGTTCCCTACTGTCTTCGCGTTACCGAAGAGATCAATATCTACAAGAAGCTACTCGAGCATTCGTCGCTCGACCAGGCGCCCTGTGCACCGGATACCCTGCGCATGCTGGCGCAGTTCTCGGTGCTTTCGCGGCTCAAGGAGCCGGAGAATTCCAGCGTCTATTCCAAGATGCGGGTCTACGACGGTGAGAACCTCAAGGACACAGACCCCAAGGCCAAGTCGATCCAGGAGTACCGCGATTCGGCGGGTGTCGACGAAGGCATGGATGGGCTTTCCACGCGCTTTGCTTTCAAGATCCTCTCCAAGGTATTCAACTTCGACAACCATGAGATCGCCGCCAACCCTGTGCACCTGCTGTACGTGCTCGAACAGCGCCTCGAGCAGGAGCAGTTGCCCAAGGAGACCTTCGAGCGCTATCTGAGGTTCATCAAGGAGTTCCTGGCGCCGCGCTACGTGGATTTCATCGGCAAGGAGATCCAGACCGCCTACCTGGAGTCCTACTCCGAGTATGGTCAGAACATCTTCGACCGCTACGTGACCTACGCCGACTTCTGGATTCAGGACCAGGAGTATCGCGACCCGGAGACCGGAGAGCTCTTCAATCGGCAGTCACTCAACGAGGAGCTCGAGAAGATCGAGAAGCCGGCGGGTATCTCCAACCCCAAGGACTTTCGCCACGAGGTGGTCAACTTCGTGCTGCGCGCGCGGGCCCAGAACAACGGTATGAATCCCAGCTGGCAGTCCTACGAGAAACTCAGAGGTGTCATCGAGCACAAGATGTTCGCCAACACCGAGGAGCTGTTGCCTGTGATCTCCTTCAATGCCAAGGCGTCCACGGCAGATCAGAAGAAACATGAGGACTTCGTCGAACGCATGAAGGATCGCGGTTATACCGAGAAGCAGGTGAGGCTGCTTTCAGAGTGGTATCTGCGCGTGCGTAAATCGCAGTAACCGGCGCTGGCCTGGGAGGTCACCATGACCTATTTCATTGATCGACGCGCCAATGCCAAGCACAAGAGTGCGGTCAATCGGCAACGTTTTCTCGACCGCTACCGGACGCATATCAAGCGTTCGGTGGAAGAGGCGGTCAATCGCCGCTCGATCACCGATATGGAGCGCGGCGAAAAGGTGTCAATTCCCGCTCGTGACATTTCCGAGCCGGTTTTCCAGCACGGGCCGGGCGGCAAGCGAACGATCGTCAGCCCCGGCAACAAGGAGTTCGTCGAAGGCGACCGCTTACGTCGTCCCGGTGGCGGCGGTGGCGGCAGCGGGGCCGGCGAAGGGGGCGCCTCCAACCAGGGTGAGGGCATGGATGAATTCGCCTTTACCCTGAGCCGAGAGGAGTTCCTGGACTTCGTCTTCGATGGCTTGGAGTTGCCGCATCTGGAGCGCAAGGCGCTGGTAGACCTTGATGAAGTGCGACCGGTGCGTGCAGGTGTATCCCGAGATGGCGTGCCGGCACGAATGAATATCGTGCGTTCCATGCGCGAGGCTTATGCCCGGCGGATTGCCATGCGTGCGCCTATCCGACGGGCGCTGCGTGAGGCACGCGAAGCGCTTGACATGGAGGAGGCCAAGGATCCGGTGCTGCGCAACCCGGCGCGCATCGCTGAGCTTCGCGCCGAGATCAAGCGCCTGGAGAAGCGTCTGGAGTCGGTGCCGTTCATCGACACCTACGACCTGCGCTACAACAACCTGGTCAATCAGCCCCAACCTTCGAGCAAGGCGGTGATGTTCTGCGTCATGGATGTCTCGGGCTCCATGACGCAGGCCCACAAAGACATCGCCAAACGCTTCTTCCTGCTGCTGTATCTGTTCCTGGAGCGCAACTACGAGAAGGTCGAGCTGGTCTTCGTGCGTCACCACACCGCCGCCAAGGAGGTCGACGAGGAGGAGTTCTTTTATTCGCGAGAAACCGGCGGCACCATCGTGTCGAGCGCCCTGACGCTGGTCGACGAGATCATTACCGACCGCTATCCGCCGGGCCAGTGGAATCTCTATGTTGCCCAGGCTTCGGATGGTGACAACTGGGACGACGACTCCGTCAACTGTCGGGAGCAGCTGGTGAAGTCCCTCATGCCGCGGCTGCAATATTACACCTATGTGGAAATCACGCCCCATGCCCACCAGGCTCTGTGGGAGGAGTACGAAGCGGTGGCCGACGCGTTCCCCGATCGCTTTGCCATGCGCCAGATCGTCGAGGCCGGCGATATCTACCCGGTTTTCCGCGAGTTGTTCAAGCGCCGCGCCGCCCACTGATGCGGACAGGAGGCACCATGACCCGACGCAAGCCCATTGCTACCGGCTCCGATTGGAACTTCGAGGTGTTGGAAGCCTATGAGCGGGAGCTGGCGCGTCTGGCCGATGAATATCGGCTGGACACCTACCCCAATCAGATCGAGATCATCACCACGGAACAGATGATGGATGCCTATGCCAGCGTGGGTATGCCGGTGGGCTATCATCACTGGTCGTTCGGCAAGCAGTTCCTGGCGGTGGAGCAGGCCTATCGGCGCGGTCAGATGGGGCTGGCCTATGAACTGGTGATTAACTCCGACCCTTGCATCGCCTATCTGATGGAGGAGAACACCCTGATGATGCAGGTGCTGGTCATGGCCCACGCCTGCTACGGCCACAACTCCTTCTTCAAGGGTAACTACCTGTTCCGGACCTGGACCGATGCCAGCTCGATCGTCGACTATCTGGTGTTTGCCCGCAAGTACGTGGCCGAGTGCGAGCAGCGTCACGGTGTCACCGCAGTGGAGCAACTTCTGGACGCCTGCCATGCGCTGCAGAACTATGGCGTTGATCGCTACAAGCGCCCCTCGCCGATCTCCGCCGAAGAGGAGGCCCGCCGCCAGACCGAACGCGAGGAGTATCTGCAGGCCCAGGTCAACACGCTCTGGCGTACCATTCCAGAGCGCCCAGCCGGGGAGGCCCTGCCTGGCTTGCTGCTCGACGGCGAGGATCCGCTGGGCCTGCGGGGAGGGGGCCGTTACCCACCGGAACCCCAGGAGAACCTGCTCTACTTCATCGAGAAGAATGCGCCGCTGCTGGCTCCCTGGCAGCGCGAAATCGTGCGCATCGTGCGCAAGCTGGCCCAGTACTTCTATCCCCAGCGCCAGACCCAGGTAATGAACGAAGGCTGGGCATCATTCTGGCACTACACATTGATGAATCGCCTTTACGACGATGGCTTGGTGGATGAAGGCTTGATACTGGAGTTCCTGCAGTCGCATACGGCGGTGGTCAACCAGCCGGCATTCGACAGTCCGTTCTACAGTGGCATCAACCCCTATGCACTGGGATTCGCCATGTTCAGTGACATCAAGCGCATGTGCGAGGCACCCACCGACGAGGATCGCGAGTGGTTTCCCGATACAGCGGGTGCGAATTGGCTGGATACCGTGCATTTCGCCATGCGCAACTTCAAGGACGAATCCTTCATCCAGCAGTTCTTATCACCCAAGGTCATTCGCGACCTCAAACTCTTCACCATCATCGATGACGACCAGGACGAGATGCTGGAAGTGGCGGCGATACACGATGAGCGTGGCTATCGGCGCGTGAGGGACGCCCTGGCCACTCAGTATGCGCTCTCGGTTCGCGAGCCAAACATACAGGTCTATGCTGCGGATATTCGCGGCGATCGCTCGTTGACACTTCATCATGTGCAGGATAGCCGCCGCCCGCTGGGGCGCAGCGTCTACCCGGTACTACGCCATCTGCATCAACTATGGGGATTTCCCGTGCGAATGGAGTCCATCATGGATGACGACTCCTTGGGGCGCCGCATTCAATGGCCGCTTCCGGACGAGGAGACGAAGTGACGGCGGCTCAGCCCATCGGCGCCCAGGATTGGCACCAGCCCCGGGGCTCGACACTGTTCTGCGGAAACAGCTGACAGCCTTCGGTAGCCGGTTCATAGAACATGCAGTTGTCGCAGTATTCGTCCGCCTCGTAGGCTGGGTGGTCGCTGGCCTCTTCTGCTACTTCAACGTAATTCAGCGCCTGGGCCTGTTCGTTGTTGGGGTCCAGGCGGGGAAGTGTCTGGGCAAAGGCCTGTTTCGACAGGATCCCAGCGCCCAGCGGCAGGGCGGCGACGCCGAGCAGGCTGTTGCGCATGAAGTCACGACGGCTTTGATGGGGCATGGGGTCTCCTTTTCGTCATGGTCCGGATGTTGCGGATCTGGCAATGATATGACTGTCTGCCGAGCATCTTGCCACCTCACTAAGGGGTGGACCAAGTGGTCGTCAACTTAGAGTTCCGACAGGATCGAGTCCGCCGAGTTCGCTATGATCATACAGTCTGCACGCCTTTCATGACCGACCGAGGGAATGCCATGCCGATCTTTACCCGATTCTCCTCGCCCATGGGCGATATTCTGATGGAAGCCGACGAGCAGCACGCGGTCAGCCGCCTGGTTCTGGGGGGCGAAGATGAACCCGATCCGGAGGCGGCGCGACGGGATGACACGGCGCTGGAAGAGGCCCGCAGGCAGGTCGAGGGGTATCTGGCCGGCCGTCGGCGCAGCTTCAGTCTCCCCCTGGCGCCGGGGGGCAGCGATTTTCAGCGGGACGTCTGGTCGGCGCTGCTGCGCATTCCCTATGGCGAAAGCCGCACCTATGGCGAACTGGCGCACCGGTTGAGGCATGAGGGTGCGGCGCGGGCGGTGTCGGCGGCGGCGCTTGCCAATCCCGTCCCGCTGCTCATTCCTTGCCACCGGGTCGTGGCAGCCGACGGGCTTGGCAGCTACAGCGGTGGACAGGCACTCAAGGACTCGCTGTTATCGATAGAGCACTCGGCGATGGTGGATTCTTCTTCCTGCCGTAGGTAGGGTGAAGTGGGCAATGCAACTGCAAGGATGCTGTCATGCCGTGGATAAAGATCCTGCATATCGCCACTCTGCTCTGCTGGTGTGGCGCACTGCTTTACCTGCCGGCACTGCTGCTTGGCAGCGTCAAGCCTCGAGGGGCCTCGTCCTTCCATGTTTCCGCGCCGGTTATTCTGCGTTTCCTCTTTACTCATGTCGCAACGCCATTCGCCCTTCTGGCGATCATGAGCGGAACGCTGCTGTTCATTGTCGGGCAGCTCACCGGAGGCTGGCTGGTGCTCAAGCTCGCCGCGGTGACGGGCATGGTTTTCTGTCACGTCTTGTGCGGTGGGTTGATCGTGCGCCTTGAGCAGGAGCGCCTGCGAGGACTGGTCCCGGCAAGTGCGCTGGTGGCAGTCGTGGCGGCATCACTGATGCTTGCCGTGCTGGTGCTTGTTCTCGGCAAGCCATTCGATTGAGGCATGACAAGGAGTGTCACGATGCGCCATTCGACCCGCCATGCACGATCTGCATCATTTATCGTCGATTTCGACGCCCACCGCTTCGTCGTAGACGAGCATGCCGCCGAGGATGCCGGCCAGGGCGATCAGCGCTGCCGTCAGCAATGTCAGCGCCACGGCCCAGGGCAGCAGGTCGACTGGGTCCTTGAAGCGCCACAGCCAGTTGAGCGACGCCAGCGACAGCATCATTACCGCCAGGATGGCGTGGCACCAGCCGAGGACCATCTGGCGTATACGCCTCACCGTGACCAGGTCGATCAGGCCGGCAATGCTGGCGATCCAGCCACCCAGCGCCCCGACTCCGGCCAGCCACAGGCTGACACGAGCCCAGAACAGGTCTGCCGTATAGAGGAAAGCGCCATCGCTGGCTACGACCAGCATCAGGCAGGCGATGGGGAAGTGGATCATGACCGGGTGCAGGGGGTGCCCCGCGATGGCGGCTCGGCTCTTGATCGAGCGTTTCGGGTTGTCAGCCATGTTCGCGTCCTTTGCGATCGATTCAGTTCTCTCTCTGGCATTCAACGCCTTGGGCGCCATCGGGTCAACCGCTCCCGCCGACCCTCATGGTGCGGCTTGCCGCTGCCGTTGCCGTTGTTGGGGCTGCTGGCAGGCTGTGCCGGCGAGATGTCGATCATGGATCCGGCCGGGCCGGCGGCAAGTCACCAGTTCTGGGTGTGGTGGGCCATGCTGTTCTTCAGCGTGGTGGTTGCCCTCGTAGTTTTCGCACTTTGGCTTTATACCTTCCGGCGCCGCGAGCAGCCGCAGCGAACGCCGCGTGAGGAGCAACGCATCATGCTGCGCTGGGTGCTCGGTGGCGGCGTCTTGCTGCCTGTGGTCAGCATCGTAGCACTCCTCGTATTTGCTGCGCCGACCGGTCGCGGCATGCTGCCCTTGCCGCTGCCCGAGGGTGAGGCCGAACGCATCGAGGTGGTCGGCCACCAGTGGTGGTGGGAGATACGCTACCCCGGCGAGGAGGACGAGCCCGATGTGGTCACCGCCAATCGACTGGTGATGCCGGCCGGCGAGCCCGTCGACTTTCGCCTTACCAGCGCGGATGTGATCCACTCCTTCTGGATCCCCCGTCTCGGCGGCAAGCGCGACATGGTGCCGGGGCGTCACTCCACCATACGGCTCGAAGCCAGTGAACCCGGGGTCTTCGGGGCCCAGTGTGCCGAATTCTGCGGCGCCCAGCACACCGGCATGCTACTGCATGTCGAGGCGCTGGAGCGCGACGACTACGATGCCTGGCTGGCCGAGCGGCGTTCACCGCCCGAGCCGATCGGTGATGAAGCCGATGCGGTTCGCGCCTTCGGCGAGCACTGTGCGGCCTGTCATACGGTTGCAGGTTTCCCCGAGGCGCTCGTCGACGATGGCGTGGCTCACGACATCGTTGGTCCCGACCTGACCGACATCGGTTCCCGCCCCACCCTGGGGGCCGGTGTGTTGCCCATGGAGGAGGGTGCCATCGCTTACTGGCTGCAGCACCACCAGACACTCAAGCCCGGCAACCGGATGCCGCCTCATAACCATATCGATACCGAGACACTTCAGGATATCGGAGCCTGGCTGGAGACGATGGAACCATGAGCGATATCAAGGATGCGACCCTGACGCCTGAGGTCCAGCGGTTACACAAGGGAATGCAGGAGGTCTGGGGTAACCCGAAAGGGCTCAGGGCGCTGACCGTGGTGAACCACACTACCGTTGGCCTGCGTTTCATGGTGACCGGGGCGATCTTCTTCTTGATTGGTGGCCTGCTGGCCATGCTGATTCGTACTCAGTTGGCCTTCCCCGACAACAATTTCATGTCGCCCGAGGTTTATAACCAGGTCTTCACCATGCACGGCACGGTGATGATGTTCCTTTTCGCCATCCCCATCCTCGAGGGGCTGGCGATCTACATGATCCCCAAGATGCTCGGCGCCCGCGACCTGGTCTGTCCTCGCCTGACCGCCTTTGGCTATTTCTGCTACCTGTTCGGCGGCATCATCCTGTTTTCCAGTCTGATTCTGGAGATGGCGCCGGCCAGCGGCTGGTTCATGTATACCCCGCTTAGCAGCGGCGAATACTCGCCCGGGCCGGGTTCGGATTTCTGGTTGCTGGGCATCACCTTCGTCGAGATATCGGCGCTCTCCGCCGGGGTGGAGTTGGTGGTATCGATCTTGCGTACCCGCACCCAGGGCATGGCATTGCACAAGATGCCGCTGTTTGCCTGGTACATCCTGGCCATGGCGCTGATGATCGTGGTCGGTTTCCCACCGCTGATTCTTGGCAGCATCCTGCTAGAGCTGGAGCGCGCCACCGGGATGCCATTTTTCGATGTGGCCGGCGGGGGCGATCCGGTGCTCTGGGCGCACCTGTTCTGGCTGTTCGGCCATCCCGAGGTCTATATCATTTTCCTGCCTGGGGCGGGCATCGTCTCGACATTGATTCCGGTTTTCGCCGGTCGCCCCATCGTCGGCTACGGCTGGGTAGTGGCGGCGATCATCATCATGGGCTTCGTTAGCTTCGGCCTGTGGGTGCACCACATGTTTACCCTGGGCATCCCTCAGCTGGCGTTGGCCTTCTTCTCGGCGGCAAGCATGCTGGTGGCGATTCCCACCGCCATACAGATATTCGTCTGGCTTTCCACGCTGTGGCTGGGCAGGCCGAGAATGACGCTGCCCATGCTATGGATCGTCGGCTTCCTGGTGATCTTCGTACTGGGCGGGCTGACCGGGGTGATGCTGGCCCTGGTGCCGTTCAACTGGCAGGTACACGATACGCATTTCGTGGTGGCCCACATGCACTACGTGCTGGTGGGGGGCATGCTGTTCCCGTTGATGGCTGGTCTCTATTACTGGCTACCCCAGGTATCGGGGCGCATGCCTTCGGAGCGACTGGGCAAGTGGAGCTTCTGGCTGATCTTTCTCGGCTTCAATGTCACGTTCCTAGTCATGCACTGGACCGGGCTGCTGGGCATGCGGCGGCGTGTCTTCACTTATGACACGGCCATGGGCTGGGATATCTACAACCTGATTTCCTCGGTGGGCGGGTTCATCATGTCCGCCGGGGTGGCGCTGCTGATCCTGGATATCGCGCTGCACTTCCGCTTCGGCAAGAAGGCGCCGCAGAACCCATGGGGCGCCGACACCCTGGAGTGGGCCATGCCGAAACCGCCCACACCCTACAACTTCGTCAGCCTGCCCAAGGTCGAGACGCGTCATCCGCTATGGGAGGAGCCTGAGCTTTCGCGCACCATTTATGAAGGGCAGCATGGCTTGGCGAATATCGAGCATGGCCGGCGCGAGACCTGGGGCAGCGATGCGCTGACCGGCAAGCTGCGCGAGACCATCCATCTCCCCAGCAACTCCTGGTGGCCGTTGTTCTCTTCACTGGCTCTGGCGGTGGTGTGCATCAGCCTGCTGGTGCGGGTCTATTGGGTTGCAGCATTGGCGGCTCTGGTGGCCGTCGTGCTGTTGCTGCGCTGGTCGTGGGAAAACGGCGCGCATCCCAAGGTGGCGCCCGATGCTACGTTGGAGCCCAGTGAGCCGCCGTTGCACTTTCACACCATGAACGGGCCTGGCGTATGGACCATGTCGGTTTCCCATCTGGCCAATGGCTCTCTTTATCTCTCATTGCTGTTCGGCTGGTTCTATCTGTGGACCGTGGCTCCGGAGTGGCAGATGCCGGAATCATCGCCGCTCTCGATGCCGCTGCTGGTACTGGCGGGCGCGGCCCTGACCCTGGGGGCGTTCGTGCTCTCGAAGCTGGTGCGGCGATTGCGTCGACGCAACGATGTGGGGCTCGGCGGTGGTATGTATCTGATCGGCGTACTCGGGGTGCTGCAATCGGCACTGATCGGTATTGTGATCTGGCAGGCGGAGTTGGCTCCCATCGAGAGTGCTCACGACGCCACGCTGCTGGTGGCGCTGGTCTACGTTCTGATCCATGCGTTGCTTGGCGCCATCCTGTGCCTGTTGCAAGGGCTGCGGGTCGGCTATGGTTTCGTCAGCGCCGAGATGCCCATGGAGCCGGTCGTGGTGCTGCGCCTGTGGCACTACAATCTGGTGGTCTACTGGACCCTGTTCGTGGCCATCTGGGTCATGCCGACCCTGCTGGGAGGGGCGTCATGAAGCACTTGCTGAGTCTGACCCACCCCATTCAGCTGGTAGGCGGCCTGACCATCTGGAGCATCTGGTTCGTGGCAATCTATGGCGGGCTGTCGGTGGCCTGCGCGGTGGCGCCCCCCGACCCCTTGCGCGACATGTGGACCGGCATCAACCTCGCAGTGGGATTGGCGACGCTAGGCGCCATGGCTTTACTACTATTGTTGAGCTGGGCCGCGGTGTTGGCAGCGCGCAGGACATCGGTTCGGCGTGAGTGCTACTTCGGTAATGTCTCCGCGGGCATCTACCTGTTCTCGGCAGGCGCCACGCTGTTCGTTGGCTATCCGGTGATATTCCTGCCCCCCTGTCTGTGAGCGGGCATGGCGTTCGATGCCTGCGCCGATTCTGTCGACACCGCTAGCCTGCTATACTCGCGCCAGGTCGCGGCGATGCGCTTGCCGCAGGACGTTCCAGTTCCAGGGGGAGTTCCCGATGCAGAATGCCGTGATCCTGATCAACACCGACAAGGGCCAGGTCAAGGCGGTGGCAGAGCGTCTTGCCGATGTCGAGGGTATCAGCGAGGTCTATTCGACCTGCGGCCGCTATGATCTGGTGGCAATCGCCCGTACGCGCGATTTCGAAAGCCTGGCGGAGCTGGTCACCGAGCGCCTCAATGCCGTCGAAGGCATTCGCGATACGGAAACCCTCAATGCCATGCAGGTTCATTCCCGGCACGATCTCGAAACGATGTTTTCGCTGGGCTGGTAACCCGGGATCGCCCTCCTGCTGCGCGAACACCCAAGTAACTGAACACCCAAGTACCTGAACACTAAGTGCCGGTGCCGATGCGTGCCGGCAGTGGCACCTTTCGGATCGACTCATGGCCCTAGCACGTTCCCGCAGGCGGCGCCGCTCGTCGTTGTCAGGTTGGCGTTCACGCACCCGCCAGTTTGGTATTACGCTTGTCTTCGTGCTGGTTGGCAGCGGACTCTGGTACAGCCAGGAGCAGGGATACCGCGACCAGCTGAGCTGGATGGGTGTGCCCACCTGGGAAAGCCTCACCCCCTTGACCGTCCATCGTGTCCTGCGCAACGACGGCTTTCTCGTCGGTTGGTCCGACATCCGGGTCAATCCGCTGTGGGTAAGCTACCTGCTGCATGAGATGGACGACCCGCTCGCCGGCCCCAGGCCCGGTTTCCGTCGCGACTGGCGCACGCTCTGGCCGGTTGCTGCGAATAGTTACTCCGGCAGCGGCTACGACCGGGGGCACCTGGCACCCAACCATGCCATTGCAGTGGTGCATGGTCGCGACGCGCAACAGCAGTCCTTCCTGATGAGTAATATTTCGCCCCAGAGGCCGGACCTCAATCGTCGTCTCTGGCAACGCCTGGAAGAGGTGGTGATCGATCACTTTGTGCCGCGCTTCGGTGTCGTGCAGGTGATCACCGGACCGGTATTCCCTGAGCGATTTCTCGACAACGTGACCAACCGGGTCGGTCTGGTGGAAATTCCCGAGGCGTTTTACAAGATCATCGTGGTGCCGGCAGAGGAGCCACGGGCACTGGCCTTCATCATGCCCCAGGAGGTGCGCGGCGACGAGCCGCTGGACGATTACCTGGTGAGTATCGACGAGGTAGAGGTGCGCACCGGTCTGAACTTCTTCCCACGCCTGCCCGAAGAGGTCGCCGAGGTGCTGGAGGGGGAGGTGGTGGCCGAGGGATGGGCGTTGGAAGAGGTGGCGCGGCTGCCGGGGCGGTTCCAGTAAGCCGGCAGTGATTGGCAGGCACAAAAAAACCGCGATTCGTCGCGGTCTCTTGGGTCACTCTCGTGCATCGTTCTCGATAACGATGCAACCTGCATGACGCGGCGTGCTTGTGAAAAGCAGTGGTGCCCAGGAGAGGACTTGAACCTCCACATCCTTACGGATACTAGCACCTGAAGCTAGCGCGTCTACCAATTCCGCCACCTGGGCGCATCATGCTGTCGTCGTGTTCGCGAGCCCTGGGATGGTGCCCAGGAGAGGACTTGAACCTCCACATCCTTACGGATACTAGCACCTGAAGCTAGCGCGTCTACCAATTCCGCCACCTGGGCGAACACGGGACTTTTGAAGTGACAAACAGCTTGGGCGCCTACCCGACCACATTCTCCGGAGATAGCGATGGTGCCCAGAAGAGGACTTGAACCTCCACGTCCTTACGGACACTAGCACCTGAAGCTAGCGCGTCTACCAATTCCGCCATCTGGGCAGGCGAGGCGTATCTTACCCAAACTGTGGCTCAATGCAAGAGTAGCGGTCAAATTTTCGCCCGGCGCCTGGGGGGGGGCATGAACGGCGTCTGTGGTGGCTGCCGGTGCCGATCCCTAGTCAGCCGAGGCGCCAACAATGATATGGATCAGGCCGCGGGGCTTTATAAGCACAAAGTATTAATCAGGCGGCGTGCCATATAGCGGTTTAATCAGGCAGGATGAATTCAACTTATGCGCTGATACTCCCACGGTTACCAGAGGGGCTCAATGTGCTCAAGTACGCCCTCAGCCTGACAGGCATCATGGCCGTTATCTGGTTGCTTCTCTCCGGGCAGTTGACCCATGCCATTCTGGTCCCGCTGGGCGCTGTATCCGTTGCCCTCACGGTGTACCTGGCATATCGCATGCGCATACTGGATCGGGAGGGGCATCCCATCCATCTGATGATTCCCATCGTCAAGTACCTGCCCTGGCTGCTGAAGGAGGTGGTGAAGGCCAATCTGGTGGTGGCCCGTCACATTGTCCTGGGCCGCAAGAGCCTGAGCCCTCGAATCTGTCGCCTGGACACCACTCAGGAAACCGATCTGGGCAGGGTGTTCCTCGCAAACTCCATCACGCTGACACCTGGCACGGTGGCCGTCTATGTCCGCGAGCGGGAGGTCTGGTTCTACGCCTTGACCGAAGAGCTGGAGCAGGGCGTTCTGAGCGGTGAAATGGACCGGCGGGTGACGCGGCTCGAGGGGGACCCCTGATGCTGGTTGCCATCGCACTGGCCGTTCTCTTCAGCCTGGGCTGTGCGCTGATCCGCGCCTACATCGGACCGACGCTCTTCGACCGGCTGCTTGCGGTGAACGTCGTCGGCAGCCTTACGGTGCTGCTCATTGCCCTGCTTGGCTTCATCGTCGGTCGTCCCGAGTTTATCGACATTGCCATTGTCTATGCGCTGCTTAACTACATCGGCGTCGTGGCTGTCCTGCGGTTCTTCGAGTCCGGTCGTTTCGGTGCGTCGCGCAGACACGGAGAGGAGGAGCCGCCATGAGCCTGGTCCTGGACCTGATTAGCGGACTGATGCTGCTCTGTGGCGCCATACTGGTGGTGATAAGCGGCGTTGGCCTGCTGCGCTTTCCCGATTTCTACTCCCGCATCCAGGCGGCCGGGATGACCGATACCCTCTGCATGATCCTGATTCTCGGCGGCCTGATGCTGCAAGCTGATTCCTTTGGGGTGGTCGCCAAGCTGCTGTTCACCCTGGTGTTTTTGTTCTTCACGGCGCCTGCCGCCAGCCATGCACTGACCAAGACAGCGCGCCAATGCAAGTTATCCCCCTGGCGGTCCGACAAGGAGGGTGACTCATCGAAGCCCTGATCGACCTCTTGCTGCTTGCCTTCATGGCCCTGGTGGCGATTGCCGTGGTGAGGATTCGCAACCTCTTCGCGGCGATCATGCTTACTGGCATTTACAGTCTGCTGGCGGCTTCGCTGTTCGTGATGCTCGACGCCGTTGATGTTGCTCTGACGGAAGCGGCCGTCGGAGCCGGGATCATGATAATTCTCATGTTGGCCACTCTGGCGTTGACCACCAGTGAAGAAAAAGTCCGCATTACGCGCCAGAACTTGCTGGCTCTGGTGGTAGTGGTGATCACGGGTGGGGCTCTCATCTACGGCACCCTGGACATGCCAAAGGTCGGTGATCCGCGGGCTCCCGCTCATACCTACCTGGCGCCGCATTTCACCCAGTACTCGGTGGAGGAAATTGGCATCCCCAATATGGTGACCTCCGTGCTGGCCAGCTATCGGGGTCTGGACACCCTGGGCGAAGCCGTGGTCGTGCTCACCGCCGCCGTGGCGGTGATCCTGGTAATCGGCAGCGGCCGGGCCCGACAGCGCAAGCGACGCCAGAAGAACCCCAGCAGCAGGGAGAGCCGTTCGTGAAACATCACATCGTGCTGCGGGTCGTTACCAAGATCATGATTCCGCTGATCGTGATCTACGCGCTGTATATCCAGTTTCATGGCGAGTACGGCCCTGGAGGCGGCTTCCAGGCAGGCATCATCTTCTCCGCAGGCTTCATCATCTTCAGCCTCATATTCGGTCTGGATGTGGCGCAGGAGGCCATACCGCCTGAAGCAACTCGCCTTCTGGCCGCTTTCGGCGTGCTGCTCTATATCGGTATCGGTCTGGCCTGCATCCTGCTGGGCGGGCAGTTCCTGGAATACAAGGTCTTGCTGGCGAACGATCAGGCGGGCGAAACCCTTGGGATCATCGGTATCGAACTGGGCGTGGGCATTACCGTTGCTGCCGTTGCCCTCACCCTGTTTTACGCCTTTGCCGGCCGGGAGCGGGAATAATGGAGTGGATCGGCTTCTATAATTACTGGGTGGTTGTGGTTCTCATGATGGTGGGATTCTACATCGTCATTGCCCAGGGCAACCTGATCAAGAAGATCGTTGGGCTGAATATCTTCCAGACCTCTGTGTTCATCTTCTTCATCAGTCTGGCCAAGCTGGATGGCGGTACCGCACCGATTTATGTTGAGGGCGTAAGCGACTATTCCAACCCTCTGCCGCATGTGCTCATCCTGACCGCCATCGTGGTCGGCGTGGCCCTGACCGCCGTAGGCCTCGCCTTGGTGGTGCGCATTCAAGAGCTCTACGGCACCATCGAAGAAGACGAGATCCACGCACAGGACGAGGCCGAGTGATGGGGCTGGTTCAGCTTCATCTGCCGGCTTTTCAGGTCATTTTGCCCATGCTGGCGGCACCGCTGGTGATGCTCATGGCGCGCTCGCCACGCGCTGCCTGGGCAACTGCTACCCTGGTCAGCTGGCTCAGTCTGGCCATTTCTCTGATGCTATTGGTCCGCGTCCAGGCGGAAGGAGTCGTGACCTACCACATGGGCGGCTGGCTGCCGCCGGTGGGGATCGAATACAGGGTGGACTCGGTCAATATTCTGGTGCTGCTGGTGATCAGCTTCATCAGCGCGGTGGTCATGCCCTTTGCACGGCAGAGCGTGGCGAGCGAGGTCCGGGAAGACAAGCATGGCTACTTCTATGCCGCCTTCCTGCTGGCCAATTGCGGGCTGCTGGGGATCGCCATCACCGGTGACGCCTTCAATATTTTCGTCTTCTTCGAGATTGCCGCTCTGGCATCCTACTCGCTCATCGCCACGGGTCGCGAGCGACAGGCCGTGATGGCTTCCTATCAGTATTTGATGATGGGGACGATCGGGACGACCTTCCTGCTCATCGGCATCGGCTTTCTCTACATCATGACCGGCACCCTGAACCTGATGGACCTGGCCGCGAGGCTGCCGGAAGTCAACGACACCAGGACGGTGCGTGCTGCGCTGGCCTTTATCGTGGTGGGCATCTCGTTGAAGCTGGCACTCTTTCCCCTGCACCTGTGGCTGCCCAATGCCTATGCCTATGCGCCATCCATGGTCACCGTGTTCCTTTCCGCCACGGCAACCAAGGTGGCCATCTATGTGCTGATGCGCTTCATCTTCGGCGTGTTTGGCCATGAGCTGAGCTTCAATGAGCTCGAAATGAATCTGCTGCTGATGCCGCTGGCGATGCTTGGCATCCTGATTCCCTCCATCGTGGCCATCTTCCACACCAATATAAAGCGCATGTTCGCCTACTCCAGCGTGGCCCAGGTGGGTTACATCATCCTGGGCATCAGCTTTGCCAGCACCCTGGGGCTGATGGCATCGGTATTGCATCTTTTCAATCATGCGATCACCAAGGCGGCGCTGTTCATGGCGCTGGGCTGCATCGCCTATCGGCTCGGCGGTGTGTCGCTGATTCACATGACGGGGGCCGGGCAGCGGATGCCGTGGACCATGACGGCATTTGTCATTGCCGGGCTGTCGCTGATCGGTGTACCGCTGACAGCGGGCTTCGTCACCAAGTGGCATCTGATTCTTGCGGCCCTGGACGGCGGGCTATGGCCGATAGCCGTGTTCCTGCTGGGGACCTCGGTGCTGGCGCTGCTCTACGTCTGGCGGGTGGTGGAAGTGGCTTTTTTCCGCCCTCCGCTCAGGCGCATCAAGGTTCGTGAAGCGCCTCTGTCGCTTCTTCTTCCCACCTGGTTTCTCACGCTGGCCTGCCTTTACTTCGGTATCGAGACATCCCTGCCGGTGGGCCTGGCCGAGCGTGCCGCCGAGGCATTGATGGGAGGTTACCCGTGAGTCCGTTCCCGCTCATGGAAGCCGCAGTGGCCATTCCGCTCACCCTGGCCATCCCGGCCCTGGGGGCAGTGCTGATTGCGCTGTGCGGCCGCCGCCCGAATCTTCGTGATGGCTTGATGGTGGCCATCGCCGCGCTGCTTTTCATCACGGTGCTGCAGATATTGCCGGCCGTGCTGGCGGGCGAGCGACCCGCCATTACGCTGATCGAGCTGCTGCCGGGCCTGAGCATGGCCTTCGAGGTCGAGCCCCTCGGCATGATCTTCGCTCTGGTGGCCTCCAGTCTCTGGATCATCACCTCGCTGTACGCCATCGGTTACATGCGTGGCGCCAACGAGAGCAAGCAGACGCGCTTTCATGCCTGTTTCGCTGTGGCCCTGTTCTCGGTAATGGGCGTTGCCTTTGCCGAGAACATGTTCACGCTTTTCATTTTCTACGAGGTGCTGACGCTTTCCACCTATCCGCTGGTAGCCCACAAGGGCAATCGCGAAGCCCAGCAAGGGGCGCGCACCTATCTGGGCCTGCTGCTGGGCACGTCCATTGGTTTCCAGCTGGTGGCCATCGTCGCTACCTGGTGGCTGACCGGCTCCTTGAGCTTTTCCGAAGGCGGGATCATGGAAGGTCACGTCGGCCATGGCCTGGGGGGGCTGCTGCTGCTGCTCTATGTCTACGGTATCGGCAAGGCTGCCTTGATGCCGTTTCATCGCTGGCTGCCTGCCGCCATGGTGGCGCCGACGCCCGTGTCCGCCTTGCTGCACGCCGTGGCGGTGGTCAAGGCCGGGGTTTTCACCATACTCAAGGTGAGCACCTACATCTTCGGGCAGGATTACCTCCGCGAGCTCTGGAGTGCGGATCTGCTGATGTATATCGCTGCCTTCTCCCTGCTGGCGGCGTCTCTGGTGGCGATCCAGAAGGACAATCTCAAGGCCCGGCTGGCTTACTCCACGGTCAGTCAGCTCTCCTATATCACGCTCGGTGCGATGCTGGCCCATGAGTTTGCGGCCATCGGGGGCGGCATGCATATCGTCATGCACGCCTTTGGCAAGATCACCCTGTTCTTCTGTGCCGGCGCGATTTATGTGGCCAGCAAGAAGACCAATGTCAGCGAGATGGACGGCCTCGGGCGACGCATGCCTTTCACCATGGGCGCCTTCCTGCTCGGGGCGCTGGCGGTAATCGGCGCACCTCCCATGGGCGGGCTGTGGAGCAAATGGCATCTGGTGCTGGGGGCGGCCGACAGTGGGCAGCTCCTCATGGTCCTGGTGATCATGCTGAGTACGCTGCTCAATATCGCCTATCTCTTGAGGCCGGTAGTGAGGGCGTTTCTGATGCCCCCAAAGGATGCGATCGCGGGGCAGGGCGGCATCCGGGAGGCACCATTGCTGTGCGTGGTGTCTCTGTGCATCACGGCGCTGGGCTGCATGGCGCTGTTCCTGGCGGCGGACCCGCTTCGCGCCATGCTGGGCAACCTTTTCGTCAACTGATACGGATCCACAGGGGGGACACATGCTTGTCAAACTGCTCGACCTGCTGGTGCGCCATGCCAGATGGCTGAAAAGGGTGGTACTGGCCGCCATGGCGGGGCTGGTTATCGCCGACCTGCTTTCCCCTGCCGGCTATGACCGCTTTGTCTGGGAGTCCTGGGGGGGGGGCGGCGCCCTGTTCGGGGTGCTGGCATGCCTGAGTCTCATCGGCCTGGCCAAGGCACTGGGCCTGGGGCTGGTCTATCGCCGGGAGGCGTATTACGACGACGAGCTGGCGCCCTACCGGGCGCTCGAAGATGCTGCTGAGGAACGCAGTAGATCCGACCTCTCTTGAGCCGACCTCTCTTGAGCCGAGCTGGATTTAGCCAACCATTGAGGGAGCAGCTGTCATGCATGAGTGGTTCGTGATCAACTGGCCTTTCATCGAGTGGCTACCCCCCTCCCTGGTGCTGATCCTGGGTGGCTTGCTGGTGTCGTTTCTACGTGGGGTGGTGCAGAAGCTGATGCTGCTTGCCGCGCCCACGCTGGCCCTCGTCGCAGTGCTCGGCAGCGCTCCAGGAGCCTATGCCAGCTTTGAATTCCTGAACATGCAGATGACCCTGGGGCGGGTGGACCCGCTGAGCCTGGTCTTTGCCCATGTATTCGCCATCATGGCCCTGGTCGGTGCCATCTATGCTCTGCATGTGCGCGACACCATCCAGCACGTGGCCGCCTTGATCTATGCCGGCTCGGCTATGGGAGTCGTGTTTGCCGGCGACCTGGTCACCCTGTATGTCTTCTGGGAGCTGATGATGCTCTCCTCGGTCTGGCTGATCTGGCGCAACCGCCGGGCCGCTTCGCTGGCGGCCGGCTTTCGCTACCTGCTGGTGCACGCGGTGAGCGGAGTGCTGCTGCTGGCCGGCATTGTGATTTATTACACTCAGACCGGGAGCCTGAGTTTCGACGCCATCGAGACCGGGAGCCCCGCATTCTGGCTGATTCTGCTTGGCTTCATGATCAACGCCGCCGTGCCGCCCCTGCACGCCTGGCTCACCGATGCCTATCCGGAGGCCACGGTGACCGGAGCGGTGTTCCTGTGTGCTTTTACCACCAAGACGGCGGTCTACACCCTGATACGGGGGTTTCCCGAAGCCGAAGTGCTGGTCTGGCTGGGGACGCTCATGACCCTATGGGGGGTAACCTATGCGGTGCTGGCCAACAACATCCGTCGGCTGCTCGCCTACCACATTGTCAGCCAGGTCGGTTTCATGGTGGCCGGCATCGGCCTTGGCACCGCCATGGCCCTCAACGGCTCCGCGGCCCATGCCTTCACCCATATTCTTTACAAGGCGCTGCTGTTCATGAGTGCCGGGGCCATCATCCAGATGACCGGACGCGCGAAGCTGACCGAGTTGGGCGGGCTGTATCGCCACATGCCGCTGACCTTCGTCTTCTACATGATCGCGGCATTCTCGATTTCTGCGCTGCCGCTGACCAGCGGCTTCGTCAGCAAGACGATGATCCTCGAGGCCTATGCCGACCATCAGGCGGCATTTGTCTGGCTGGTACTCTCGCTGGCATCGGCAGGCACCTTCCTGAGCGTGGGCCTCAAGCTGCCCTGGTTCGTCTTCATGGGGCGCGACAGTGGGCTGCGCCCCCGTGAAGCGCCGGCCAACATGCTGGTTGCCATGGGGATCGTGGCTTTCTTCTGCATTTTCATCGGCGTGTATCCGCAGTGGCTGTACCAGATGCTGCCGCATCAGCCGGTCGGCTATAACGCCTATACGCTAGCCCATGTGTTCTGGGATCTGCAGCTGCTCTCCTTCGTCGGCCTGGTCTTTTTCGTCCTGCTGAAATTCATGGCGCCCAAGGACAAGATCACCCTCGACACGGACTGGTTCTATCGTGTGGCAGCCCCGCACGCCGTCGGGTTAATCCACCGCCACGGCACGAGCGCATGGCGCAACCTGCTAGCTGCCATGCGTTGGCCGCTGGGCCGCATCTTCGCCCAGGCGTTGCGCTATCACGGCCCCAAGGGCATTCTGGCGCGCACCTCGCCTACCGGTAGCATGGTGCTCTGGGTGGCCGTATTGCTTACCGCTACGCTGCTGCTCTACTACATCTGACCCGTATGAAACCATCTGCGATTGCGTCGCGGGTTTCCGATGTATGACCGGATCGCACCACCATGGTTGGGTAGTTACCTCGCCGGCGCTATACTGCGCGCATGACAATAGACCCTAATAGCAACACCCTACACCCGCGGCGCATTGCCTGCGCCCTCTCGAGAACGCCGTCCCCGACGTTGCCAAGGATGCCCCACGCATGAATCACTGGACGCTCAGCGACGACCCGCACGCCAGCCGCGAGGCCCATAAGTACGACAACCCCGCACCCAGTCGCGAATACCTGCTGGCCAGAATGGAAGAGCACGGCAAGCCGGTCACCCATGAAACCATGAGCCGCATGCTGGGCCTCGACGACGAGGATCTCCAGGAGGCGGTGCGACGTCGGCTGGCCGCCATGGAGCGCGACGGCCAGTTGCTGCGCAACCGTGCCGGTGCCTATGCGCTGATAGACAAGCTGGACCTGATCAAGGGTAAGGTGCTTGGCCACCGTGACGGCTTCGGCTTTCTGCTGCGCGACGACGGCAAGAAGCCGGACCTGGTGCTGCCGCCCCGACAGATGCGTCGTGTATTTCATGGTGACGCCGTGTTGGCAAGGGTCAGTGGTCGCGACCGTCGAGGGCGCGACGAGGCGACGATCGCAGAGGTGCTCTCCCGCAACACTCAGACCATCGTCGGCGTCTACCGCGCCAATACCACTGAGTTCGGCGTGTTGATTCCGGAGAACCCGCGCATCACCCAGGAAGTGATCATCCCCCACAGCGCCTGCGGCGGCGCCAAGGATGGTCAGGTGATCTCGGCGAAGATCGTCCAGCAGCCCGAGACCCGGGTGCAGCCGGTCGGTGAGGTGGTCGAGGTGCTCGGTGAGCGCATGGATCCGGGGATGGAGATCGATATCGCCATCCGCAGTTACGAGATCCCCTCGGAGTTCCCGCCGGACGTGCAGGACCAGATCGCCGGAATGTCGGCCGAGGTGGTAGACGCCGACAAGCAGCATCGCATCGACCTGCGCGACGTACCGTTCGTTACCATCGACGACGAGTCAGCCAAGGATTTCGACGACGCCGTCTGTGCCTGGAAGACCAAGTCGGGCAGTTGGAAGCTGCTCGTCGCCATTGCCGACGTGTCCCACTACGTGCGCCCCGGCAGCGCCCTGGACGAGGAGGCGATTACCCGTGGCAACTCGGTCTATTTCCCCGGCCAGGTCGTGCCCATGCTGCCTGAGCTGCTCTCCAACGGCCTCTGCTCGCTGAATCCCAGCGTCGATCGGCTGGCGCTGGTCTGCGAAATGAATATCTCCCAGTCCGGCGCCATCAGTCGCTATCGGTTCTACGAGGCGGTCTTCCAGTCGCATGCACGGCTGACCTATAACAAGGTCGCCGCCATCCTCGACGAGGAGAACGACGACGGAGATGCGCTGCGCGAAGAGTACCGCGCCCTGGTGCCCTCGCTGCAGAACCTGCATTCGCTCTATCGGCTGCTGCGTGAAGCCCGCGTGGCCCGTGGCGCCATCGATTTCGAGACCACCGAGACGGCGATACTCTTCAACGATGAGCGCAAGATCGAGAAGATCGTGCCGCGTTCGCGCAACGATGCCCACAAGATCATTGAGGAGTGCATGCTGGCGGCCAACGTGGCCACCGCCCGTTTCCTCGACAAGCATGATCTGCCGGCGCTGTACCGTATCCACGAGAAGCCCTCGCCGGAGCGCCTGGACAAGCTGCGCCTGTTCCTTAACGAACTGGGGCTCTCTCTGGGCGGCGGAGACGACCCGAGCCCCGAGGATTACCGCGACCTGGCCGAGGTGATCAAGGATCGCCCCGATTCCGACGTAATCCAGACCGTGATGCTGCGCTCTATGAGCCGGGCGGTTTATTCGCCTCACAATGAAGGCCACTTTGGCCTGGCCTATCCGGCCTATGCCCACTTCACCTCACCAATCCGCCGCTATCCGGACCTGCTGGTCCACCGGGCCATCCGCTCGGTGATTCGCGGGCCGCGCCAGACCGCCACGGTGCTGCGCGCCGAAGGCGGCAAGGTGGAGCCGCCCAGCAAGTGGTGTCCCTATACCTTTGAGCAGATGCTGGGGTTGGGGGAACACTGCTCCATGACCGAGCGTCGCGCCGATGACGCCACCCGCGACGTCGAGGACTGGCTAAAGTGCGAGTTCATGTCCGACAAGCTGGGCGAGGTCTATGAGGGAACCATCGCCTCGGTGACCCAGTTCGGCATTTTTGTGCGTCTCGATGAGGTGTATGTGGAAGGCCTGGTGCACGTCACCTCGCTGCCCTCTGATTATTACCACTACGAGCCGGAAAAGCACCGCCTCAAGGGCGAGCGTACCGGCATGAGCTACCGGCTCGGCGATGGCGTCACCGTGCAGGTGGCACGTGTCGACCTTGATGATCGCAAGATCGATTTCGCCCTGGAGGACGAAAAGCCGCGCCCCAAGCGACAGCCGCGCAAGCGGCGGGGTGCCAGCGAGCCGGACAGCGCCACAGCGTCGGCTGGCGGCAGCGGTAAAGGTGATGTCAAGATTGGCAAGGATGATGCCAAGGGCGGCAAGGGCAAAGGCGGTAAGCGTCGCCGCGGTCCGCGCAAGCCCAAGGCGCGTAGCTGATGGGCAGGCGCCAGGGCTCTCGACAAGAGGGCAGGGGGTGGCGCCCCGATACCCGGGAGCGCCACGGCAGCAAGCGGCCTGCTCAGCGTGGGGGTGGGGTGCCGGGTGGCCTCGATGCCGTCTTTGGTGTGCATGCGGTTCGGGCGCTGCTTGACCGCGGTGAGACGCCCAGAGAGCTCTGGGTGCAGGAGGGTGATGCCGAACAGCGCCTGGCCGAGCTTGTCGAGTTGGCTCGCCGGGGAGGCGCACGCGTCATGGTGCGGCCTCGCGATGACTTCGAGCGCCTGGCGCAGGGCGCGGCTCATCAGGGGTTCGTCGCGTTCTGTCCACCGCTGAGTGCCGAGAGCGAAGCCTCGCTGTGGTTCAAGCTGGAAGCCTGGCCGCTAGAGGAGCCGCCGCTGCTGTTGGTGCTGGACGGGGTGACCGATGTGCACAACTTCGGTGCCTGCCTGCGCAGTGCCGATGCCGCTGGCGCTCACGGCGTGATCGTGCCCAAGGACAAGTCGGCGCCCCTGAACGCCACGGTACGCAAGGTTGCCAGCGGCGCGGCGGAAAGTGTCCCGGTCTACCAGGTAACCAACCTGGCACGCGCCCTGGCTAAGCTCAAGGTGCTTGGTGTCTGGGTATTGGGCACCGCTGGCGAGGCTGAAACGGGACTGTTCGATGTCGATTTCACCGGCCCGGTTGCGCTGGTCATGGGGGCCGAGGGAAAAGGCATGCGTCGTCTGACCCGAGAAGCCTGCGATGCGTTGATCAAGTTGCCCATGGCCGGTAGCGTTTCAAGTCTGAACGTCTCCGTGGCGGCGGGGATCGGCTTGTTCGAAGCCGTGCGTCAGCGACGTGGCAGCCGGGCCTGAGCGCATCCTGGCAGTAGCGTCCTTGCAAGTGGCGCTGTAGCTCTCTAGAATGCATGCGCCCGTTCCTGTGTGAGCGGGCGCTTCCATTTGACTATCACTCCTTGCTTCCCCTGAAGGCCTGAAGTTGCCTCACGCGGAAGCTGCCAACCCGCAAGGAGACCCCATGCGTCATTACGAAATCGTGGTTATGGTCCATCCGGATCAAAGCGAGCAAGTGCCGTCCATGGTCGAGCGCTACTCCAGCATCGTCACCGAAAGTGGTGGCACTGTGCATCGTCTGGAGGACTGGGGCCGTCGTCACCTGGCCTACCCGATCAACAAGATCCACAAGGCTCACTACGTGCTGATGAACGTCGAGTGCAGCGGCGAGACCCTCGATGAGATCGAGAACATCTTCCGTTTCAACGACGCCATCATTCGCAGCCTGGTGGTGCGCTGCAAGGAAGCCATCACTGAAGCTTCGCCAATGATGAAACCGGCAGACGACAAGCGTGTTCGTCGTGACGATAGGTCACGTGACACCGAAGAAACTGCCGAAGCTAACTGATCCGCACCGTCTGAAGGAGTCTTTACATGGCACGCTTTTTCCGCCGTCGCAAGTTTTGCCGTTTCACCGCCGAAGGTGTGAAGCAGATCGATTACAAGGATCTGGACACGCTCAAGGCCTATGTCACCGAGACCGGCAAGATCGTTCCCAGCCGGATTACTGGCACCAAGGCCCGCTATCAGCGCCAGCTGGCGACTGCCATCAAGCGCTCGCGTTACCTGGCACTGCTGCCTTTCACCGATAGCCACCAGTAAGTCACGTAACCGATGCTACCGATTGCTCGCTGGTTGATGCGCGCCACGCCCTATGCCGCTGGCGGGGCTGCCTTGGCCGCTATCATTCCCTGGCTGTTCTGGTTCAGTGGCGCCATCGTGGCGCTGGCGACCCTGCGCGGGGGGCTCGTTCCGGCACTGCCCGTGCTGGTGGCGGCTGCTATCCCGGCCGGATGGTGGTGGACCCAGGGGGATGCCATACCACTGGCCAGCGTATTGCTGGTCACGCTGATGGCGGTGGTGCTGCGAGAGCGCATGCGCTGGAGTGAAGCGCTTATCGTCGGCACGCTTGCCGGGGCGATGATGATCCAGTTGGGCATCTTTGTCCCACCGGGTGGCACCGAATCGTTGCTGGAACAGTTACGGCAGGGCTCGGTCGAGATCGATCGTATGCTCACCGAGCTGGCCCGTCAGGGATATGACACCCAGGAACTGGCCACCTTGCTGATCGGTGGTATCACCGGTCTGGTGGTGCTAGTGGCCGCAATCGGCTGTTTGGCTCTGGCACGAGCCTGGCAGGCGGGACTCTACAATCCCGGCGGTTTCCGGGAGGAGTTTCACGCCCTGCGGCTCACGCTGCGTGAGCTGATCGTGCTGGTCGTGCTGGGCGTAGTGGGCATGGTGTTGGGCATTCCGTCGCTGAGCATGCTGGCCTGGGTGCCGCTGCTGGTGGCGGGTATCGCGCTGGTGCATGGTTTCATCGGTATGAAGGGCATGAACGGGCTGTGGCTGATCGCTTTCTATCTACTGCTGATCACCACCTGGCCCATGATTCTGATCGTGCTGCTGGTGGCTTTTGTCGATGTGTTCGCGGATTTCCGCGGCCGTCTGGCCCCCCGTGGCGACTGACAAGAGGTTGACGAGATGGAAGTAATTCTGCTCGATAATATTGGCAAGCTCGGCGGTCTGGGCGACAAGGTAGCCGTCAAGCCTGGCTATGGCCGCAACTACCTGGTTCCCTACGGCCTGGCCGTGCCGGCAACCAAGGACAACGTCGAAGCCTTTCAAGCGCAGCGCGCCGAGCTCGAAGCCCAGGCCGCCGAGCGCAAGGCAGAAGCTGAAGCCCGTGCAGCCCAGCTCAATGAGATCGAGCTGTCGCTGGTTTCCAAGGCCGGTGACGAGGGCAAGTTGTTCGGTTCCATCGGCCCACGCGACCTGGCCGAAGCGCTGGGCCAGGCAGGTATCGACGTCGCCAAGAGCGAAGTTCGCATGCCGCAGGGCCCGATCCGCCAGACCGGCGAGTACGACATCGACCTGCACCTGCATGCCGAAGTCGACGCGACCGTGCGTGTCGTGGTGGTAGCCGAGTAAGGCCCGCCTAGTCACGTCGTTCGCCAAGGGGCGCGGGGATGATCTCCCCGCGCCCCTTGTTCTTGGCGCAGTGTTTTTGTTTTGACGGTTTCGTTGCGAGCGGCCGGGCGTCGCGTTAATTGTCGCTTCGAGAGGTAGGGTGGACCACGGGCATCGGGTAGAATGGCACGGCCCGTTTTTACGTAGGTGGCCATGCCATGAACGACACTCTCGAGCTGGATCAGGAAACTGCCGCCCTGAAGATACCACCTCACTCGCTTGAGGCGGAACAGTCGGTGCTGGGCGGCCTGATGCTCGACAATCAGGCGTGGGACAACGTGTCGGAGCGGCTGGTGGCGGATGACTTTTACCGCTACGAGCATCGTCTGATTTTCAACGCCATGACCGGCCTGGCTGAAGCCAGTCAGCCACTGGATGTGGTGACGCTGTCCGAGGCGCTGGAAGGGCGTGACCAGCTAGGTACTATTGGTGGCCTGGCCTATCTGGCCGAACTGGCACGCAATACGCCCTCGGCCAGCAATATCCGCGCCTATGCAGATATCGTTCGCGAGCGAGCCACCCTGCGCAAGCTGATCCGGGCAGCCAGCCAGATCGCCGATAGTGCCTTCAGTCCACAGGGAAGGCCAGCCGACGAACTGCTCGACGAGGCCGAGCGGCTGGTGTTCCAGATCAGCGAAGAGCGGCCCAAGTCGGGCGGACCCATCGGCATGAGCGAACTGCTGGCCAA
The DNA here is from genome assembly GCF_003339685.1 of Halomonas sp. DQ26W. Classification (GTDB taxonomy): domain Bacteria; phylum Pseudomonadota; class Gammaproteobacteria; order Pseudomonadales; family Halomonadaceae; genus Halomonas. The sequence goes on from NZ_QPKI01000010.1 coordinate 55,324, forward strand.
GGCGGTGGACCGCATCGACGAGCTGTTCAACATGAAGGGCGAGATGACGGGGCTATCCACCGGCTTTCGCGACCTCGACGAGATGACCTCTGGCCTGCAGCCCTCTGACCTGGTGATCATCGCCGGGCGCCCCTCCATGGGCAAGACAACCTTCGCCATGAACGTGGTGGAGCATGCCGTGATATCAAGCGACAAGCCGGTGATGGTGTTCTCCATGGAGATGCCGGCGGACGCCCTGATGTTGAGGATGCTGTCGTCGCTGGGACGCATCGATCAGACCCGGGTTCGCACCGGCCAGCTCGAGGACGAAGACTGGCCGCGGCTGACATCGGCGGTGAACCTGCTCAAGGACAAGCAGCTGTTCATCGACGACACCGCGGCACTATCGCCCAACGAGATGCGCGCGCGAATGCGCCGACTGGTGCGTGAGCACGGCAACCTGGCGCTGGTGATGATCGATTACCTGCAGTTAATGCAGATCCCCGGCTTCTCCGAAAACCGCACTGGTGAGATCTCCGAGATATCGCGCTCGCTGAAGGGTCTTGCCAAGGAGTTCGGCTGCCCGGTGGTGGCGCTGTCGCAGCTCAACCGCTCGTTGGAGCAGCGCCCCAACAAGCGTCCTGTGATGTCGGACCTGCGCGAATCGGGCGCCATCGAGCAGGACGCCGATGTCATCGCTTTCGTCTACCGCGACGAGGTCTATAATCCGGACAATCCCGACAACCAGGGCCTGGCCGAGCTGGTCATAGGAAAGCAGCGTAACGGTCCCATCGGTACGGTGCACATGGCCTTCATCGGCAGGTACACTCGCTTCGAGGACCTGGCCCCGGACAGCTATGGTGAGTCGTTCGGAAATTGATCGTCTTCCCCGGCCTTGAGCCTGTGGGTGGGCACCGTATAATGCCGACCCCCGATAGATCACCAGGAGGCAGCATGGCAAGCGGATTCAGACGTGGCAAACAGCAGCGTACCCCGAAACTCGAGGCGCGTGGCGAGCTTGAATCGCTGGAGCGGGAAGGACCTTTCAAGGAGTGGCTGGGGATGCCTGATCTCTACCGTTTTCATCTGCTCGTGGATGGCGAGGCGTACAGTTATCAGACCGAGGATGCCGAACTCGCGGTGGCTGTCGGTGATCGTGTGATATTCCGCTACAAGGAAACCAAGGCGGGCAAGTGGGTGGATCGGCGCTCGTTGGCCAAGGCTATCGACCCCTCCGATTACCAGTAGACGTTTCTCCAACCACCTGCTGACAATAACTGTCTTTTCGCGATTCTCCCGTAATAACGACTGCCGGATCCCGTTTCAAGGAACCTTCCGGCTGTCGCATGGTCATAATATAAATATGCTACTGTCATGCTAATGCTATCGGGCACAGTCATGCTGTGCCCGAGCAGTATTTGTTTCATGCCACTAATGTTCGTCACATGGAGGGAGCCATGGACTTCGATGACCTCAAGGCTTTTGCGGCCAGTCACGATAACTACGAAATTCGCGTCATTACCCACTCTGGTAGCCATTGTTACCAAGTGGAGTTGGAGGATATGGAAGGCGCCAGGCACATGCTGACCCGACGCGGCAAGCCAGTCGTGTTTCGCTCTCTGGAGGATGTCTATCTTGAGCTGCGGCGGGCCGGCATCCATCGCGCCTTCCTGGTACAGCATGTGCCTCAGGATGAGGTGGTCGGCCGCGAGGCTCACTATCGGGACCCACTCACGTCGCGCATGCCGCTGGTGTTCTAAGCGACGCCATCTTCAACGTACGCGCTACAGCGGTAGCGCCCCCCCCCCGGCTTCCCGCTTCAGCCCCGCAACTTCCCGAGATGGGCGCCATACTGTTGTGAAGCGGCGACATGACTTCTCCTTGAGCTATACAAAATAAAATAATGGTACAACTCTATTCTGTCAGGGTGGCGTTATGCTGGTAAACTGGCCGGCGTTGCCAGACGATGATCAGAAGGAAGGCCTTGCATGATAGAAGTCAACGCGCCGCATGACAGCTCGGATAACCGCCATCCCGAACACGCTCCGGCTGACCACCCCAGGGTATCGCAGCGCAAGGTGGGGGTGGTATTGGCCAACCTGGGCACGCCGGATGCCACCGACTACTGGTCGATGCGTCGCTATCTCAATGAATTTCTCTCCGACAAGCGAGTGGTGGACTACCCGGACTGGAAGTGGCAGCCGCTATTGCAGCTGATCATTCTTACCAAGCGGCCCTTCAGCTCTGGTCAGGCTTATCGCGGGATCTGGAATACCGAGAAGAACGAGAGTCCACTCCTTACCATCACCCGCGATCAGACGCACAAGATTGCCGATGGGCTCGAGGCCCTATATGGCGACCAAGTGGTGGTCGATTTCAGCATGCGCTATGGCAACCCCTCAACCGACAGCGTATTGCGGCGCATGCAGGCACGGGGCTGTGATCGTATCCTGTTCTTTCCGCTCTATCCCCAGTACGCCTCGCCGACCACTGCCACGGCCAACGACCAGGCGTTTCGTACACTGATGAAGCTCAAGTGGCAGCCTGCGTTCCGCACAGTGCCGGCCTATTTCGAAGAACCGGCCTATCTTGACGCCCTGTCGGCCTCGGTGAAAGAGGCCTACGCTGTCGCCGAAACGCCGCCGGAGGTGCTGGTGGCTTCCTATCATGGCGTGCCGAAGCGCTATCTTCTTGAAGGAGACCCTTACCATTGCCAGTGTCAGAAGACGACGCGACTGCTCAAGGAGCGCCTGGGGTGGGATGACGAAGCCATCGTGACCGCATTCCAGTCGAAATTCGGTCCGGAGGAGTGGGTGGGGCCGGCCACGGTAGAGCACGTGGCCGAGCTGGCCCGTCGGGGCCACAAGCATATCGCAGTGGTATCGCCGGCCTTTTCCGCCGACTGCGTAGAGACCCTCGAGGAGATCGAGGAGGAAATCAAGCAGAGCTTTCTTGCCGCTGGGGGTGAACGGTTCACCTATATTCCGTGCCTTAACGACCGCGATGACCATATCGCCGCGCTGCTTGCGGTCATCAGCCGCGAATTGTCTGGATGGTGCTGAGAGTGCCTTTTGTTTGGCAACTCAGTCAATGAATAACAAAGCGGGCTGCCTATTGGCAGCCCGTTTTGTTCATGTCTTGAGTAACAGTGGCTCAGCGGCGCATGCGCGAGCGTTTGGCCTTGCGATACTTCCACGGGTGCTTGGCGCGAGCAGGGCGCGCCACGCGGCTCTGGCCGACGTCCTCGTCGCGGAATTCAGGAATCGAACCGCGGGTGCTGGTGATGAATCTCAGGTGCATGTGCAACCCGGTCTTGGCCAGCATATGGCCGGTCACCGGTGCTGTAATAAACAGGAACAGGGTGATCAGTAGCTCCTGTACATGCAGTTCGCGCTGGGTGATGGTGAAGTAGAGCATCGAAGCGATCAGGATGCAGCCGATCCCCAGGGTGGTGCCCTTGGTGGGGCCGTGGAGGCGCATGAAGAAGTCCTTGAACTGCAGCATGCCCAATGAGCCGGTGAAGGCGAAGATGCCACCGGCAACCAGCAGGAAGGCGATCACGCCTTCGGCAATGACGTAAAAGGTCATGGCGTCTTCCTCATTCGATGATATCGCCGCGTAGTAGATAGCGACAGATCGCCATGGTACTAACGAAGCCGAGCATGGCAATCAATATCGCCGCCTCGAAGTAGGTCTTGGTGTTGAGCCAAAGTCCTAGCAGGACGATCAACGCGATGGAGTTCACGTACAGGGTGTCCAGTGCCAGCAGGCGGTCCGGGATGTCCGGGCCGATGGCGAGCCGGTAGACGTTCATCAACATGGCCAGCACGATGAGCGCCAGGCTGATCAGCAGGGCGGTATCTAGCATTCGAAGATCTCCTTGAGCGGCCGCTCGTAGCGTTCGCGGATCTCGCGCACCAGCTCCTGCTCTTCGTTCATGTCCAGAACATGGATCAGCAAGGAGGAGCCATCCAGGCGGATATTGGTGGATACGGTGCCAGGTGTCATGGTGATGGTATTGGCTAGCAGTGTGATCACCAGCCGGTCCTGGACCTCAAGCGGGTACTCGACGAAGCCTGGATGCGGCTCGCGCCGAGGCAACAATATCAACAGGCTGACGTGTGCGTTCGCCTTGACGATATCCCACATGACGTAGGTGACGAACCAGGCCAGCTTTAGTGGGTGCTTGACCCGGGGCAGTGGCTCCCAGAAGCCTTGGGTCAGTAGCGGAATCACCACGGCCAGAAAGGCACCCAGCAACAGCTGTCCTGGCTCGATGCTGCGTACCATTAGCAGCCATACCACCAACAGGACCAGGGAGAGGGTGGGGGTGGGCAGGTAGCGTCCCAGTGCTCTCATGGTGTTTCTCCGGTGGCGTCCTGAATCTGCGCGATCTGTCGGGCCGTGTCATCTCCCAGCAATTGGCGAATCGGCTCCTGGGGGTTGGCCAGTTGCTCGGCTGTTGCTTGGGTGTAGGTACTCACCGGCCCGCCGAAGACAACCAGTAGCGGGGCACTTGCCAGCAGCCATATCACCCCGGCCAGTTGGGCCCGGCTGATCCTGCCGGTGGCAACCTCACCCTTGTAGCTGGCCCAGAAGAAGACCGAGCCTGCCCGGGACATGGCGATAAGGGAGCACAGCCCTGCCAGTAGCAGCAGTGGCCAGAGCCAGAGTCGTGCGCTGCCTTCTGCGGCCTGCATCAGCATCAGCTTGCCCAGTGCGCCGGCAAGCGGCGGCAAGCCGGCGACGGCCACGGCGGCTACCAGGAATAGGCCGCCAAGCAGGTGGCGCTGATGCAGGCGACGGGCACGAACCAGGCGGGTGCCTGCCTTGCCGCGCTGCTGACCGATCATTTCGGCGATCAGGAAGAGGGCGCCGCAGATCAGGGTGGTGTGGGGCAAGTAGTAGAGAAGGGCGGTGGTCGCCTCTGTTGTGCCCAGAGCCGCACCGGCGAGCAGGGTGCCCACCGAGACGAGTACCAGGTAGGCAATCAGCGGGCGCAGATCGCGGGCGGCGAGTATGCCAACCCCTGCCAGTACGATAGTGGCCAGTCCGGACCACCAAAGCCAGGCGGTGATGCCGCCTGCCGCAGGGCTGTCGATGAAGATCATTGTCTGCACTCGCAGAATCGCGTAGAGCCCCACCTTGGTCATGATGGCGAATAGCGCAGCGACCGGAGCGGGTGCCGCCGAGTAGGTGCGTGGCAGCCAGAAATAGAGCGGCAGCAGCGCTGCCTTGAGGCTGAACACCACCACCAGCAGTAGAGCACCGGCGGTGACCAGGGCCGCTTGATCGCCCGTCATGGTGGCAACGCGGCGCGCCATGTCAGCCATGTTCAAGGTGCCCGTGGCACCGTAGAGCACCCCTAGCGCAATGAGGAACAGTGCCGATCCCGCTAGGTTCAGAATGACGTAGTGGAGTCCGGCGCCCACCCGTGCCTTGCCGCCGCCATGCATCAGCAGTGCATAGGAGGCGAGCAGCAGGATCTCGAAGAAGACGAAGAGGTTGAACAGGTCGCCGGTGAGGAAGGCGCCATTGAGGCCCACCAATTGGAGCTGGAAAAGGCCGTGAAAATTGCTGCCCTTGGTATCGTCACCGGCACTGGCAAAGAGGGCGCAACCCAGCGCCAGTACGGCGGTGAGCGTCAGCATCAGGGCCGAGAGTCGGTCGAGCATCAGCACGATGCCGTAGGGCGCCTGCCAGTTGCCCAGGCCATAGAAGGTCAGTTCGCCGCTGGCGGCGCGGCTCAGCAGCAATAGGCTGATGAGGACCAGCGCTGCAGTGAGTGACACACTGATACGGCGATGGGTGGTGAAGCTCGCCTTGCCCATCAGCAGGAGAGCCAATGCCCCTATCATCGGCAGCAGAATGGGGAAAATGATGAGGTGCTGGTTCATTGGCCCACGTCTCCCTCTTCACCCTGCTGGCCGTCCACATGATCGCTACCTAGCTCGCTGCGGGCGCGAATGGCCAGTATCACCACGAAAGCGGTCATGGCAAAACCGATGACGATTGCGGTCAGCACCAGGGCCTGGGGCAGGGGGTCGGTGGGTGAGATCGACTCGCCGATGACCGCTGCCGCATGGGTGTTGAGACCGCCTGTGGAAAACAGGAAGAGATTGACGGCGTAGCCGAGCAGGGCCAGGCCGACGATGACCGGAAAGGTCCGCCCGCGCAGCAGAAGATAGAGGCCGCTGGCGGAGAGTGCACCGACCACGAGCGAAAACAGGGCTTCCATCAGCGTTCCTCCAGCGTCGGGCGGTCCACGGTGGTGACCCGGCCCAGGTTGATCAGGATCATCAGGGTGGCGCCGACCACCGCCAGGTAGACCCCCAGGTCGAAGAGCATGGCAGTGGCCAGCTCGATCTCGCCGATTAGCGGAATATTGAAATGGCCGAACGCTGAGGTCAGGAAGGGATAGCCAAATAGCCAGCTGCCTAGACCCGTGGCCGTAGCGATGGCCAGGCCGGACACTGCCACCACAGGATAGGAGACCGGCAGGCGTTGCCGCGTCCAGTCGTGGCCTCGGGCCATGTACTGGAGGATCAAGGCCACGGAGGTGATCAGTCCGGCAATGAAGCCTCCGCCCGGCTGGTTGTGACCGCGCAAGAAGATATACACCGACACCAGCAGTGCCAGCGGCAGTAGTATCTGCGCCACTACCGCCAGGATCATCGGATAGCGGTGCCTTGACCAGCGGATGCCTTCCAGGTTGCCTGATGGCATGAACAGGCGCATGCGGTTGAGCAGCTTGAAGGTGGCAAGGCCAGCCAGGGTCAGCACGGTAATCTCACCCAGAGTATCGAAGCCGCGGAAATCCACCAGGATCACGTTGACCACATTGGTGCCGCCGCCGCCAGGCAGGCTCTCCCGCAGGAAGTAGTCGGCGATGGTCAGTGTTTCACGGGTGAGCAAGGCGTAGCTGAGCATTGCCACCACCACGCCCAGGGAGGCCGCCAGGATCAGGTCGCGCAGGATCCTCCTGCCCGAGACGAGCAGGGGAGGGCGTTGGGGCAGGAAGAACAGTGCCAGAATCATCAGGATCATCGAGGCGACTTCTACCGACAGTTGGGTCAGGGCCAGGTCCGGGGCAGAGAAGCGCACGAAAGTGAGTGAGACGGCGAGGCCCACTACCGATAACATCAGCAGCGATACCAGCCGCCAGCGGTGGCTCAGGGCGCTGCCGATGGCGCCGAAGATGATAAGCCCTGCCCCCAGGATCATCATACCGTCCAGGGGCTGCTGTCCCAATTCGCCGGTAAGGGAGTCGAGCTGGGTCAGGCCGATACTGGTCATGACCAGGGCGCAGAGAATCAGCAAGGCCTGATAGCGCTGCAGCGAGCCGTTTTCCAGGCGCAGGGTCAGCCATAGTGTGATCTTGATTGCTCGCTGCATGGCCGCCTCGAAGACCAGGCCGGCGTCACGGGAGGGGAAAAGTGCCGCAATCCCGGCAAAGTAGCGTTGATGGCGAAGCACCAGAATGCCGCCCGCAACTGCCGCCAGACTCATCAGCAGAGGGGCGTTGATGCCATGCCACAGTGCCAGGCTGAAGAGCGGCGTGGTTTCGCCTTGCACAGCCAGGCTGGCTGCATTGACCAGCGGAGCGGCTAGCGTCATTGGGAACAGGCCTACCAGCAGGCTCATCGCTGCCAGAAACAACCCTGGGGCCAGCATGCCGCGCGACGGGTCGTGGACATGCATCGGTGGCTGCGTCTTCTGCTCACGGGTGAGCTTGGGCTCGGCGAAGAACAGGCTATAGATCAGTCGTAGCGAATAAGCGACCGAGAGCATGGCGGCCACCACCACCAGCAGCGGGATGACGACGCTGAGCGCTCCCAGCAGATTGTTGAGCAGGCTCTGTTCGAACAGCAACTCCTTGGAGAGGAAGCCGTTGAACGGAGGAAAGCCGGCCATGGCAGACCCGGCGAGGATCGTCATGGTGCCGGTGAGTGGCATCATTGACCACAGTGCCCCGAGACGGTCGATATCCCGGGTGCCGGTTTCATGATCGATGATGCCCACCATCATGAACAGTGCTGCTTTGAAGGTGGCGTGGTTGAGGATATGAAAGACTGCAGCGACGATGGCCAGCGGACTGCCCAGCCCCAGCAGCAGGGTGATCAGGCCCAGATGACTGACGGTGGAAAAGGCCAGGATACCCTTTAGATCGCGCTCGAGCAGGGCGAACCAGGCGGCATAGAGCATGGTGGCGAGACCTACCAGCGACAGTGCCACGGCCCAGAGCGCCGTATCGCCCAGTGCCGGATTGAGGCGCGCCATCAGGAAGACGCCGGCCTTGACCATGGTCGCCGAATGGAGAAAGGCCGATACCGGCGTCGGTGCGGCCATGGCATGGGGCAGCCAGAAGTGGAACGGAAACTGGGCCGACTTGGTGAAGGCGCCGAACAGCACCAGCACCAGGATCAGCGGATAGTGCGCTGAGGCGCGTATCGTGTCGCCGGCAGCCAGCACATCGCTCATGGCAAAACTGCCGACTGACTGGCCGATCAGCAGGATGCCGGCCAGCAGTGCCAGCCCCCCTGCACCGGTGACGGTGAGCGCCATGCGTGCGCCGCGGCGAGCATCGCTGCGATGGCCCCAGAAGCCGATCAGCAGGAATGACGAGATGCTGGTCAGCTCCCAGAACAGCCAAAGCAGCAGCAGGTTGTCGGCCATGGCAATGCCCAGCATTGCCGTCATGAACAGCATCATGTAGGAGAGGAAGCGGCCATCGTCCTCGGCGGCACTCAGGTAATAACCGGCATAGAGCAGGATCAGACTACCGATACCCAGGATCAACAGAGCGAACAGTAGCGTAAGACCGTCGATTCGCAGTGCCAGGTCGAGTCCCAGCAAGGGCATCCAGGGTATCTGTAGGCTGACCACGTTGCCATCGAGCACGGTAGGCGCATGCATCAACACCAGGCCCAGCGCCAGCAGGGGGGCGGCCAGGGTGGCTGCGACACAAGCCTTGCGACCATAGCGAGAGGTCATTACTGGCACCAGCGTGCCGATAATGGTGAGAAGAGGAATCCACAGCAATGACATTGATGGCTCATCCATTCTGGCGGCGGATCGGTGACATTGCGCCACGTTAAGGGATAGTGAGGCGTGAGGTCGTATCTGCCGGTTGCCACGTGGCTCATCGGGGCTATCGATGATCGCTTGGCTGGTGCGTTGGGAGCGACGCATGAAGAAACGGAGGGAAATCGCTATACTACCAGGCCGTTTCGCTGAGAGTTCTGTGCCAATTGCAGCCAGCCGCGGCGCAGAGTTTATAGCTTTTGCGGTGCAATAAACAGCCTGGAAAGGTCGTATGGGGCTTATCCATTGGATGTAATTTCATGCTCTACGATGGCGGCAAAGAGCCTATCAGGCGGCGTGCATTTGCAGGTTCGATGAACGCTTGTCAAAGTGGCAGCGGCACGCCATGCGCCTTCCTTTGCGCCTAGTGCTTCAAATAGCCTGCTGATTGTTGAGACAGGCACCGGCAAGGTAGCGAAGATGCCGATTCCCCCTGACGGAAGAACGACTATGAAGAGAGCTGCATGATGCAACTAGCCGTGCTATCGGGTTTCGTACTGGCCGCTTTCGCCCCGCTGCTGCACCGCTGGTTCGGTGCGCGTACCAGCTTCGTGCTGGCCGCTTTCCCGGCTGCCCTGGCGCTGGGCTTCATGAACCTCATGCCCGCTGTGATGGGTGGTGAGGCGGTGACGTTTGCCATGAAGTGGGTGCCTTCGCTGGGCATGAGCCTGACCTTCGTCATTGATGGCCTTTCGCTGCTGTTCGCTCTGCTGATCACGGTGATCGGCACCTTCGTGTTGATCTATGCTGGCGGCTATCTCAAGGGCCATCCCGACCTGGTGCGTTTCCATATCGTTCTTGTCGCCTTCATGGTGTCGATGCTTGGTCTGGTGCTGGCTGATGGCCTGATTACGCTGTTCGTCTTCTGGGAACTGACCAGTATCACCTCCTATCTGCTTATCGGCTTCAATCACGCCGACCTGGAGGCGCGCAAGTCGGCCCGCCAGGGTCTGTTCGTCACCGTCGGCGGCGGACTGGCGCTGATGGCCGGGTTGGTGATGCTCGGCACTGCCGGCGGCAGCTGGTCGCTCGCCGAGCTCGGCACCATGGGCGATGCTCTGCGTGAACACGATCTCTATGCACCGCTGCTGATCTGCCTGCTGCTGGGCGCTTTCACCAAGTCGGCCCAGTTTCCGTTCCACTTCTGGCTGCCCAACGCCATGGCGGCGCCCACCCCGGTGTCGGCCTATCTGCATTCGGCGACCATGGTCAAGGCCGGGATCTACCTCATGGCACGACTGCAGCCGAGCTTGGGCGGCACCGAGATGTGGGTTGGTATCCTCTCGGTGGTGGGGGCGGTCACCATGTTCACCGGTGCCTTCCTGGCCATCCGCCACACCAATATCAAGAAGCTGCTGGCTTACTCCACGATCATGGCGCTAGGCACCCTGACCATGCTGCTGGGTCTCGGCACCGAAGGGGCGCTCATCGCCTTCGTCACCTTCCTGCTGGCTCACTCCCTCTACAAGGGAGCGCTGTTCATGGTGGCGGGCATACTCGATCATGAGACCGGCACCAAGGACGTGACCGCCATGGGGGGGCTGCGCTCGCTGATGCCGGCTACGGCGCTGGTAGCCATAATTGCTGCTCTGTCGCTGGCCGGTGCGCCGCCGCTGTTCGGCTTCATTGCCAAGGAGTTGATGTTCGAATCGGTTCTCGAGGCGGGAGCCTTCCGCTGGCTGATTCTGCTGCTGGCCTTTTCGGCGGCTTTTCTGACCATTGCCGTGGCTGCCATCGTGGCGCTGAGACCCTTCTTCGGAGAGCGGCGCGCCACCCCGCGTGTGGCCCACGAGGCGCCGGTCTCGATGCTGATCGGCCCTGCCGTGCTGGCGGTGCTATCGCTGCTGCTCGGACTCGTCCCGGTGCTTGCCGGCACGGGCTTGCTGACGGCGGCCGCCTCGGCGGTGATGGGCCAGCCGGTCACCGTCTCGTTGTCGCTGTGGCACGGCGTCAACCTGCCGCTGGTCATGTCGCTGGCCAGCCTGGCCCTGGGCTATGTGCTGTTCCGGCGTTGGGATCGGGTACGTGCGCGCCTGGCGAGGCTCGACCCCCTGATCGCGCGAGGTCCCGAGGCGGGGTATGACGCCTGCATGCACTGGATCACCGTTGTCTCCGACTGGCAGACCCGTATCCTGCAGAATGGCTATATGCGCAATTACCTGATGGTGATGGTGCTGACCCTGATCGCACTGATCGGCAACTCTCTGCTGCTTCGCCACTCCCCGGACATCGCCTTCCATCTCGACGTGCGCTTTCACGAGGTGGTTGTGGTTTCGTTGATGGTGATGGGGGCGCTGTTCGCCGCCATGACTCGGTCGCGGCTGAGTGCGGTGGTGTCGGTGGGCATCATGGGCTTCTCCATCGCCCTGGTTTTCATACTTTTCAGTGCTCCCGACCTGGGCATCACCCAGCTCCTGGTGGAAACGCTGACCGTGATCCTGCTGGTGCTGGTGCTCTTCCGGTTGCCTCGCTTCGCCACCCTGTCGACCCCCCTGGAACGGGTGCGCGACTTTCTGGTCGCGGGCTGCGTCGGTGTGCTGATTACCCTGCTGGTACTGACGGCCTGGGGAATCGACCAATTCGTGCCCATTTCAGGCTACATGATTGAAAACAGCGTACCGCTGGCCCATGGGCGCAACATCGTCAATGTGATTCTGGTGGACTATCGGGCTCTCGATACCCTGGGGGAAATCTTCGTACTGGCCCTTGCCGCGATTGGGGTCATCGCCATGCTCAAGCTGCGTGCGACGGAGAAACCCAAGCCAGCGTCGAAGGAGAAGGAGCCTGCCGATGGTTAAGTCCGGTACCCTGATACTGCATACCGCCGCTCGGATCCTGATGCCGCTGCAGCTGCTGTTTTCCGTGTTCCTGCTGCTGCGAGGACACGATGAGCCGGGCGGGGGCTTCATCGCCGGGCTGGTGGCCGCCGGTGCCTTTACGCTCTATCTGTTCGCCTTCGGGGTCAGTGCCACCCGGGAAGTGTTGCGCATGGTCGACCCCCGTGACCTGATTGGCATGGGGCTGTTGCTGGGCATGATTTCGGTGTTTCCCGCCTGGTTCATGGATCAGCCGTTCTTGACCGCCCAGTGGTGGGAGATACCCGGGATCGACTTCAAGGCCTCGAGCCCGCTGATATTCGACGTCGGGGTCTACCTGGCGGTATTGGGATCGGTGCTGGCCATGGTCATGACGCTGATGGAGGTGGACAAGGATGAGCCTTGATTTTACCGGCGTCGCCGACGTCGCTCCGTCAATTCGTGCTGGAGGTGCGTTATGGAGCCGGTAATGGCGGTGGCCATTGGCCTGCTGTATGCGTCAGCGATCTTTCTGATCCTGCGTCGCTCAATCGTCAAGCTGGTAATAGGTCTGATCCTGCTCTCCAATGCGGCCAATCTATTGATCTTTACCTCGGCGGGCATGACACGGGGGGCGCCGCCCCTGATCCCCGAGGGACTCACGGCGCCACTCGGCCCGGTGGCGGACCCCTTGCCCCAGGCGGTGGTGCTCACCGCTATCGTGATCGCCTTCGGCGTGCTCGCCTTTGCCGTGGTATTGATCCGTCGTGCCTACGAGATCGTCAAGGCCGATGACCTGGACAAGATGAAGGAAACCGATACGTGAGGCCTGAAGTTGCACTGCCCGTTCTCCTGCCCTTGCTGTCGGGTGCCTTGTCGCTGTTGTTCTGGCGCTCGCGATCCACGCAGCGCTTCATCGCCGTGGCCGGAAATATCGCGCTGCTGGGCGTGGCACTCTGGCTGCTGGTATCGGTGAGCCTCGATGATTATGTGGTGATCCAGATGGGCGGCTGGGAGGCCCCCATCGGGATCACCCTGGTCGCTGATATGCTCAGTGCGGTGATGATCGTGCTGACCGGCATCATCGGGCTGGCGCTGGCGGTCTATTCGCTGGCTTCCACCGGTCCCGGCCACGAGAAGTTCGGCTATTACCCCTTGATGCACCTGCTGCTGGCCGGTGTCGCCGGTGCCTTTCTCACCGGTGACATCTTCAACCTCTATGTCTGGTTCGAAGTGATGCTGGTGGCCTCCTTCGCGCTGCTGATTCTGGGCGGCGAGAAGGCGCAGATGGAGGGGGCGATCAAGTACGTGACCCTCAACCTGCTGGCGTCGGTGATCTTTCTCACCGCCATCGGGCTGACCTACGGTATGGTCGGCACGCTCAATATGGCCGATATCGCCCAGCGCCTGGCCGCGGCCGAGAACCAGGGCATGGTCGAAGTGCTGGCGGTCATGTTCATGATCGCCTTCGGCATCAAGGCGGCGGCCTTTCCGCTGTTCTTCTGGCTGCCGGCCTCCTACCACACGCCACCGGTGGCGGTTTCGGCCCTGTTCGCGGGGCTGCTGACCAAGGTTGGGGTCTACTCCCTGTATCGGGTCTTTACCTTGATGTTCGACCAGACCCTGGGCTATACCCAGGATCTGCTGCTGTGGGGAGCGGCGCTGACCATGGTGACCGGCGTGCTCGGGGCCGCTGCGCAATTCGAGTTCCGGCGCATTCTCTCCTTCCATATCGTCAGTCAGATCGGCTACATGATCCTCGGGCTTGCGCTGTTCACACCGCTCGCCATTGCCGGGGGTATTTTCGCGGTGATGCACAACATCATCGTCAAGACGAATCTATTTTTGATCAGCGGTATCACCCGGCGGCTCCAGGGTACCTATGAGCTGAAGAAGATGGGCGGGCTCTATCGCGAACGTCCCTGGCTGGCCGTGGCCTTCTTCCTGTCGGCCTTTTCCCTGGCTGGCATACCGCCACTTTCCGGTTTCTTTGCCAAGTTCGTCCTCATACGCGCCGGTATCGAGGCCGGAGCCTATGTCGTCACTGGTGTCGCTCTGGCGGTCGGCCTGATGACGCTCTATTCCATGGTCAAGATATGGAACGAGGTGTTCTGGAAGACCCTGCCCGAGGACAATCTGGTGCCGGTGGAGGAGACTGTTGTGGGTGACGACAGCCGCTTGGTGCCGGCGAGCATGTGGCTGATGTATCTGCCGGTGGCGGTGTTGGCACTCTTTGCCCTGTTGATTGGTCTGTTTGCCGAACCGCTGATGGTTGCCATGAACCAGATCGGTGACCAGCTGATGAACCCTCAGGGCTACATCGAGGCCGTGCTGGGGGGCGAGGTTGGTATCGAGGATGTTCTGGTCGAGGGGCCTGATGAGGAGGTGACGCCATGACGGGGGCAATATGGAACCTGCTGCTGGCCCTGGCCTGGGTCATCCTCAGCGGCGATTTCTCGGGGCCGAACCTGGTGATCGGTCTGGTGTTCGGCTATTTCACGCTGGTGCTGATTGAGCCCCAGGTGCCAGCTCTCAAGGGCTACCCGGGCCGGATTCCGCGAATTCTGCGTTTCATGGGCTTCTTCATCAAGGAGCTGGTCCAGGCCAACCTGCGTGTCGGTTTCGACATTCTGACGCCACCCTGGCACATGAAGCCGGGTGTGATCGCCATGCCGCTGGAGGCGCGGACCGAGCTTGAGATCACCATGGTCGCCAACCTGATATCCCTGACACCGGGCACACTGAGCCTGGATGTCTCCGATGACCGCAAGGTGCTTTACATTCATGCCATGTTCCTCGACGACGAGGAGGAGCTGCGCCGTAATATCAAGGAAATGGAATGTCGTGCCCTGGAGCTGTTCCGATGAGTTCGATGATGGTGAGGTGGTGATGTGGATACCGTAATCCTGCTCAGCCAGGTGATCATGAGCTTTGCCCTGATCCTGGCCTTCGTGAGGGTGGTGCGAGGCCCCAGCCTGCCTGACCGGGTGGTGGCGCTGGAACTGTTTGCCAGCATCGTGGTGGGCATGGTGGGTGTCTATGCCATCAAGATGGACGTTTCCAGCTTTCTGGATGCCGCCATCGTTATCGCGCTGATGGGCTTTCTGGCTGCCATCGGCTTCGCCCGTTTTCTGGAGCGTGGAGGTCCTCGGGATGATTGAGATGATCAAAGGGCTCCTGATTCTCACCGGGGCACTGTTCATGTTGCTGGCGGCGCTGGGTATCCTGCGCCTACCCGACCTGCTCACCCGCATGCATGCCACGACCAAGGCAGCGGCCCTGGGTGTGATCCTGATCATGCTCTCGGTTGCCGTGCATTTTGGCGAGGTGGCGGTAGTGGCCCGCGCCTTTGCCATCATCGTCTTCGTGGTCATGACGGCGCCGGTGGCGGCACACGTGATCGGCCGTGCCGGCTATTTCGTGGGTTCGAAGCTCTGGTCCGGCACCGTGAAGGATGAGCTGCGACCCAACTATGACCCGCTGACCCATGAGCTTAAAAGCGGACTGGAGACCGAAGCCAACGCGGTGCATCAGCCCCGGGAGAGTGATCCTTCCTGACGATGGCGGGTCCTGGCAGGGGTTACAGAAATCGACGATATGAGAGCGAAAGAGACTGGTCTCGCCTGTGCTTCTACGCCATCATCATGGCGTTCATTGCCAAGGAATGCCGATATGCGTCAGATATTTCCTGCCACTCTGTTGATGGCGCTTCTCGCCGGCTGCCAGAGCGGCCCGGTACAGGAGGCGACAGCTGACAATCGTTCGCTTGATGCTGCCGACGAACAGGCTGCCAGCGGGCAGGAGGCCGAGCCCACTCATGAGCCGGTGTCGACTGAGCGTGGTGAGTCCGAAGCCACGCCGGCCGACTTCAATGCGTGGTTGGCAAGCTTTCGCCGCGAGGCCCGCTCAGCGGGCATCAGCGAGACGACGCTGACCCAGGCACTGGATGGGGTACGCTATCGGCCTCGGGTGATCGAGTTGGACCGCTCACAGCCGGAGTTTGTGCGGCCCATCTGGCAGTATCTCGATAGCGCCGTTTCATCGACTCGTATCCAGCAGGGGCGTGACAAGCTTGCCGAGCATCGTGATACTGCACGCCGCATGGAGGAACACTACGGCGTACCGGCAGAAATCATCGTCGCGATCTGGGGGATCGAGAGCAACTATGGCGGTAACTTTGGGGACTTCTCGACCCTGGAGGCCCTGGCGACCCTGGCCTTCGATGGGCGTCGCAGCGACTTCGCCCGCGGCGAACTGTTGGCTGCGTTGCGTATCATCGAGGCCGGTGATATCCGTCCTGAGCGCATGGTCGGCTCCTGGGCCGGAGCCATGGGCCATACCCAGTTCATTCCCTCGAGTTTCGAAGCCTATGCCGTTGATGGCGATGGCGACGGCCGACGCGATATCTGGGGCAGCATTCCCGATGTCATGGCCTCGACCGCGAACTATCTCGCCCGGGCCGGCTGGCAGACGGGGCAGCCCTGGGGAGTGGAGGTTCGGCTGCCTGACAATTTCGACTATGCCCAGACCGAGCTGAGCACCCGCCGTGCCAGTCGTGAATGGTCTGCCCAGGGGGTGCGCGGCATCGGTGGCGAGAGTTTGCCCGATTTCGCCGAGGCCTCGGTCATTGCGCCGGCCGGTGCCGATGGGCCGGCATTTCTGGTGGGCCCCAACTTCCGGGCCATCCTGCGCTACAACAATGCGACCAGCTATGCCTTGGCGGTGGGTGCGCTGGCCGACGAAATTGACGGTCGTTCGGGCATCCACTCAAGCTGGCCTCGGGAGGAGCAGCCGCTGACGCGCAGCCAGGTTCGCGAGATGCAGCAGGCACTTAATGCTCGTGGCTTCGATGTCGGTACCCCGGACGGCATCCTGGGGCCCAATACGCGTCGTGGCCTGCGCAACTATCAACGTTCGCTTGGCGTCACACCCGACGGTTTCGCCACGGTCAGCCTGTTGCAGCGGCTGCAGCGCTGATAAGGAAAGACCCCACCCGTGCAGGGTGAGGCCCTTCCTCATGCGCCGTTGAGGAATGGAGGTGGTTCAATAGGGAGGTTAAAGCTGGATCGGCTCAATCATTGTTGGTCCAGTTGTTAAGCAAGTCGCTGACGGCGCGGCCGGCTCTCTCGGCCCCTTCCTGAGTGCGTTCCCAGGCACGTTCGGCACCTTCGCCGATCGTATCGGCGCCTTCACGCGTCTGGTGCCAGGCACTTTCGGCTCCCTCGCCAGCGGTTTGCCAGGCATCCCGAGTCCGTTGCCGTGCCATATCCCACCAGTCCTGATCGTAGCGTGGCAGAGCCCCCAGGACGTCTTCGTTGGCATTGACGAGTACGTCATGGGTGGTTTCGCCATCCTCTTCATGGGTTACCAGTTGGTAGTGGGCGTTGGTGATTACCAGGTAGTCACCATCCTGCCCCACATCCTCATGGGAGCGTATGATCAGGGCATGGACCTGCATATCGTCACCGAGCAGCATATCGACGACTTCGCTGGGCTGGCTATCCGGGGCGGCTTCGAAATACACCTCCGCATCGAGAATCGCTCTGTTTGAGTAGAGTCCCTGAGGTTCGAACTGAGCGTGTGCTCCAGTAACGGCGAGGCCGGCAACCAGCAGGCCAATCGAAGTGGCAAGTGTCGTCCTTGCAAAGCGTCGCTGAGTCATACAGTGTGCTCCTTTTCCTAGATGGCACTTCCAGTATGGCACTTTACATCTAGTAGCTGCACATCACGTGTGCTGGCGAGTAACCGCATGCCGGGCAAGAAGCTGCCTGGCCGGCTGGCATTCGAGGGAAACGACGCTATTCTGTGAGCTTTGACAGGAAGATAGCATGCAAGCAGATTCATTGCCGCGCCGGGCGGCGTGGCTCAGGGTCGCTCTGGCACTGGGCGCATGGCTGGTGATTGCTTTCGCGCCTGCTGCGATGGCTGAAAAGGGAGTCTTTGGCTGGGTCGAGAAGGCAACTCTGGAGCCCTGGGGGGTGGAGGTCAAGGCCAAGCTCGATAGTGGTGCTCTCACTTCATCGCTCGATGCCCGCGATATCGAACGCTTCGAGAAGCATGACGAGGAGTGGGTGCGTTTTCGGCTGGAGCTCATGGACGAGGCAAGTGGTGAGACGTTCTCCGAAACGCTGGAGCGGCCGCTCTATCGCGATATCCGCGTGCGTGGAGCGGGTGGACGAGACGAACGCCTGGTGGTGTTGATGAAGGTATGCATGGGCAATACCGTCTATGAAGAACAGGTCGGGCTACGCAACCGTGAAGAGATGCACTATCCACTGCTTCTCGGGCGGCGCACCATTGGGCATCTGGGCCTGCTCGACGTGACCCGCACCTTTCTCAATGCACCCGAATGCAACGAAGATACCGAGGTGAAGCGTTACGAGAGCGATGACGCAGGGAATGTGGACGTCGACAAGACGGATTGAGACTCGTTCCTGGGGCGTTTATCAGAACAACCGGGCCAGCAGGGCGGTCACTGCGGTTTCCACCCGCAGGATACGCGGCCCCAGGTGGATGCCTTCACAGCCGGCTTCTACCAGACGTTCTACCTCGAAGGGAATGAAGCCTCCTTCGGGGCCCACCAACAGGGCGACCGGCTCTTCGATGCCCCGGGGGCAGGCCTGCACCATCCCGGGGTGTGCCAGCAGGCCACGCCGTGTCTCGAGCAGTTGCGGCAACACATTTTCGACGAAGGGACGAAAACCCTTGGCCAGACTTACCGTGGGTATCACGGTGTCGCGGGCCTGCTCCAGTCCCAGCACGAGATGGGTGTGAATCTTGTCGGGATCGAGTTCCGGTGACTGCCAGTAGCTCTTTTCCACCCGTTGCGAATGCAACAGCGTGACCTTTTTCACTCCGAGGGCCGTGGCGTGCTCAAGACTCCTGGCCAGCATCCGTGGGCGCGGCAGCGCGAGCACGAGATGCACCGGCAACGGGGGTGGCGGTGGGGTGTCGAGGTTGCCGAGGGCAAAACGTGCCTCGTGCTCGTCGATCGCCAGCAGCTCGCCGCGGCCGATGCCCCCGCCTGCTACGCCCAGGGTCATGCAATCGCCGATGCGGGCGCGGTGGACCTCCTTGAGGTGGTGCAGCCGGCGAGGGTCGCGGATGCATGCCAGGTGGTCGTGTTCAATGTCGTCGGGGGCGAGCAGGATCAGGTTCATCGGGTCTCGTTAATTGGCTTCGATTTGCAAGGGCGGTGGCGCGGTGCACAATAGCAGCAAAGGGCAAGCCTGCCTTTCATGACAAGGAGTGCCACCGTGCGCGTGATTCGCAAGTATGCCAACCGTAGGCTCTATGATACCCAACAGAGTCGCTATGTGACGCTCGAGGATCTGCGGCGCCTGATTCTCGACGAAGAACCCTTCCGGGTCGAGGATGCCAAAAGCGGAGAGGACCTTACCCGCACCATTCTGTTGTCGATCATTATCGAGCAGGAGCAGGCGGATGGTGACTCCGAGGTCTTCTCCAACGACCTGCTGGCCCAGTTCATTCGTGTCTATGACATGGCTCAGCCGCTTCCCCTGGCTCGTTACCTGGAGCAGGGCACCCAACTGATGCTCGAGCAGCAGAAGCGCATGAAGGACCAGTGGCAACAGGCTATGCGCCATTCGCCCATGGAATTGATGCGCGAGATGGCAGAAGAGAACATGCGTTTCTGGCAGCAGACCATCGGTCAGGGCCAGGCCAATAACGATGACAAGCACGATGATGACAAGCACGATGACAAGGACGACAAGCCCAAGAAATCCTGAGCGGGGCGCGTTGGCGGCGGCTTTCTGACATAATGCCGCGACGTTTTCCACGCCGGTTTTCACGACGCCCGGCATTTCGCGGCAAGGCGTCGTCAAAGCCCAGTTTAACCAGTCAGAGATAGGTACTATAGCGGATGAAGGTTCTGATCATCGGCGGCGGCGGCCGCGAACATGCCCTGGCCTGGAAGGTCGCCCAGTCGCCATGCGTCGAACGCGTCTTCGTGGCCCCCGGCAACGCCGGTACCGCCCGGGAAGAGGGCGTGGCCAATGTCGCCATCGATGTGGCCGACCTGGATGGGCTGGTGGCGTTTGCACGGGAGGAAGCCATCGACCTGACCATTGTCGGCCCGGAGGCGCCGCTGGTCGCGGGCGTCGTCGATCGCTTCCGCGAGGCGGGGCTGGCGATTTTCGGACCCTCTGCAGGAGCGGCACAGCTTGAAGGATCGAAGTCCTTCACCAAGGACTTCCTGGCACGTCACGCCATTCCCAGCGCTGCTTACCGCACCTTCACCGAGGTCGAGCCCGCACTCGGCTATCTCACCGAGCAGGGGGCACCCATCGTGATCAAGGCCGACGGCCTGGCGGCGGGCAAGGGTGTCATCGTCGCCATGACCCTCGATGAGGCCGAGTCGGCCGTGCGGGACATGCTGGAGGCCAACGCCTTCGGCGATGCCGGTGCACGTGTAGTGATTGAAGAGTTCCTCGAGGGCGAGGAGGCGAGTTTCATTGTCATGGTCGATGGAAGCAATGTGCTGCCCATGGCCACCAGTCAGGATCATAAGCGGGCGCTGGACGGTGACGAAGGGCCCAATACCGGTGGCATGGGCGCCTACTCGCCAGCACCGGTCGTGACCGAATCAGTCCACGAGCGAATCATGCAGGAAGTGATCATGCCCACGGTTCACGGCATGGCGGCGGAGGGACATCCGTACAGCGGCTTCCTCTATGCCGGCCTGATGATCGATACTGAAGGCAATCCCAAGGTCATCGAATACAACTGTCGCTTTGGCGACCCGGAAACTCAGCCAATCATGTTGCGCCTGCGGTCCGACCTGGCTGAGCTCTGCCTCGCTGGGGCGAACGGGGAGCTGGCGGGCCAGACCTGCGACTGGGATGGACGAGCCGCGGTGGGCGTGGTGCTGGCGGCCGGTGGCTACCCAGGCGACTACCGCAGGGGCGATCTCATTGAAGGTCTCGCGGCGGCGGAAAATACCGGCTGCAAGGTTTTTCATGCCGGCACCGCCGAAGACGACCAGGGCCGTGCCGTGACAAGCGGTGGACGCGTGCTGTGCGTCACCGCGCTGGGGCAGGGTGTCTCCCAGGCGCGTGACCTGGCCTACCAGGGAGTTGCGGCAATTCACTGGGACAGTGTCCAGCTCCGTCGGGACATCGCCTACCGCGCCATTGCCCGCGAGCAGCAGGCAGGCTGATCGTCACCAATGCGCTGACCGACAACAACAAGCAGGGGGTGAGGATGGAGCGTATCAAGCTGGAATTTCCTGAAGCGGCTATCGTGCATCGCCAGCCATTGTCGGTGCGCATCACCGACATGAACTATGGCCGTCATCTTGGACACGACACCTTGGTATCGCTGCTCCACGAAGCGCGCATTCAGGCGTTCGGAGCCCTCGGGCTCACCGAGTGGGACATGGGCGGCTATCCCTGCGTGGTGGCCGATCTCGCCGTGCAATATCAGTCTGAAGCACGCTGGCCCGATGCCCTGGTGGTGGAGACCGCCATCCCGGCGCCGTTGGGCAAGGCAATTGTCGTCTATCATCGTGTGTGCCATGCCGAAGGAGGCCGGCCGGTGGCCATCGCCCGCCTCAATACCGTCCTGGTCGACCCTGCCCAGGGGCGGAGCGTTGCGATACCCGATGTCGTGACACAGGCC
This sequence comes from Halomonas sp. DQ26W, assembly GCF_003339685.1. Lineage (GTDB taxonomy): Bacteria > Pseudomonadota > Gammaproteobacteria > Pseudomonadales > Halomonadaceae > Halomonas. The sequence goes on from NZ_QPKI01000010.1 coordinate 76,824, forward strand.
ATTACCGGTGCGGAGAGCACCTGATGTCACGCGAGTATCCGATCATTGCCGTGACCGGCTCCTCCGGGGCCGGCACCACTACGGTGAAACGCACCTTCGAGCGGATGTTTGCCCGGGAGGACGTGCATGCCGCCATCGTCGACGGCGATGCCTTCCATCGCTACACTCGGGATGAGCTGTCACGCATCTTCCGCGAAGAGCCCGAGCGCAAGGATGAGCTGTCCCACTTCGCGGTGGAAGCCAATTTGCTGGATCGACTCGAGGCGCTGTTCCTGGAGTATGGCGAGCACGGCACTGGCACCTTCCGGCACTATATCCATGCGGAAGACAAGCAGATGATCGAGGCCGGCTATCGAGTCGGTACGTTTACCGAGTGGCAGCCGTTGCCCTGCGGTACCGACCTGCTCTTCTACGAAGGGTTGCACGGCGGCCTGGTCACGGCGGAGCATGACATCGCCCGGCACGTGGACCTGCTGGTGGGTGTCGCACCGACCATGAATCTGGAGTGGATCCAGAAGATCGATCGCGACATAAAGATGCGTGGCTACTCCCAGGAGGCAGTTATCGACACCATCCTGGGTCGCATGGGCGACTACGTGCGCTATATACAGCCGCAGTTCTCTCGCACCCATATCAACTTCCAGCGCGTGCCCACGGTAGATACCTCAAACCCTTTCGAGGTGCAGGATATCCCCAACGACGCCGAGTCTTTCGTGGTGATCCGTTTTCGTGATCCCTCCACCGTGGATTTCCCGTGGCTGTTGGCGATGATCCAGGACGCTTTCATGAGTCGCCCGCACACTCTGGTGGTGCCCGGCGCCAGGATGTCACTGGCCATCGAATTGATACTGGCGCCGCTGGTGCGCCATCTGCTGGGACAGCGGCGCTTTCGCTGAGCGCCGTGTGGCTCTTATCTTAACGACAACAGGAGAATAGCATCGATGGACTGCCTGTTCTGCAAGATCATCAAGCGCGAGATTCCCGCCAATATCGTCTTCGAAGACGAGCATGTCCTGGCGTTCAATGACATCAACCCCCAGGCGCCAACCCACATCCTGATCATTCCCAAGCAGCATATTGCCACCTTGAACGATATCGAGGAGGCTGACCTGGCCTTGATCGGCCGATTGCAGTACACCGCCGCACGGCTGGCACAGGAGCATGGCTTCGCCGAGGATGGCTATCGCGTGGTGATGAACTGCAATGACTACGGCGGACAAACGGTCTACCATATTCATATGCACCTGATGGGCGGTCGACGCTTTACTTGGCCGGCTGGCTAGCCGGCGCACTGCGGTGAAAATCGCGCGCGTCGAGGCGTGCGACGCATCAGGTGCATACCCGCAAACGCCACCCGTGAGGGTGGCGTTTGCGGTATTCGATGTCGGCGCTTCCGGGCTATGAACGCCTTTGTTGGGCCAATGGATAGATTCGTCTGTGCTGAAACGGGGGTTCCATGAGCCGCAAGCTGTCCCATGCCGATACGCTGATCCATCAGTTCGATACCGTACTGCGCACCCTGGTGCCCCATGCCGCACAGTCGTCGCGTCCCTCCCCGGTTACTGCCGATATCGACGATGATCCCATGACGCTGGATGAGCGTCGCCATGCCGCGGGGCTGATGCGCGTCAATCATACCGGCGAAGTATGTGCTCAGGCGCTCTATCAAGGGCAGGGATGTACCGCCAAGCTGCCCGAGGTGCGTGGGCAGATGGAGCAGTCCGCGCAGGAGGAAATCGACCACCTGGCTTGGTGCGACGAGCGTTTGCAGGAACTGGGAGGCCGTACCAGCCTGCTCAATCCGCTATTCTATGCCGCTTCCTTCGGGCTCGGTGCCGTGGCCGGTGCGGTGGGTGACCGGGTCAGTCTCGGTTTCGTGGCGGCAACCGAAGAGCAGGTGGGCAAGCATCTGAACGAACACATGGAAACGCTGCCGCCGGGCGACCACCGCTCCCGGGCGGTGCTGCGCCAGATGGCCATCGACGAAGCGCACCATGCCCAACTCGCGCTGGAAGCCGGCGGGGCACGCTTTCCCGCGCCGGTGAAGTATGGTATGTCGCTGATGTCCAAGGTCATGACCAAGAGCGTCTATCGGATCTGAGCACTACTACCATGGACCCGGTGGCGTTTCAGGCATCCACGATGGTGTAGGAGTGGGTGATCTCGACGCCGCCCTTGGCCAGCATGATGGAGGCGCTGCAATACTTCTCGGCTGAGAGTTCCACGGCGCGCTTCACCTGGCTCTCCTTCAGGCTATGGCCTGCTACGGTGAAGTGGACGTGGATCTTGGTGAAGACCGCCGGCACGGCATCGGCACGCTCGGCCTCGACCTGGGCTACGCAGTCGGTCACCGCTGCGCGCGATTTGTCGAGGATCTCCAGCACATCGAACGAGGCACAGGCGCCCATGCCCATCAGCAGCATCTCCATGGGGCGTGGCCCGGTGTTGCGGCCGCCATGGTCGGGGGGGCCATCGATGACCACGCTATGGCCGCTGCCGGATTCGGTCACGAACTGGCGACCATCGGTCCATTTTACACTGGCTTTCATGATGCGGGATTCCTTCTCGGATGTTGGGAAATGGCGGCAGCATAGCAGCCGGCGTCAAGCCCTGCAGCTTCGCGGCAGTATCGCTCGAGGCTTCTCCGGCGACAGGCCTGCGAGGGGGCGCTGTAAACCCTTCCCTGGGCGCTACCGACGCCATCCATGGCGTAGGACCCCTCTCCGACCTATCCCCGGCGCCACTCGCTTTGGATGACCTGTCTTGAGCGGAGTCGTTGGTCCAGCCTGGCGAGTCGTTCCGGGGTGCCTACATCGACCCAGGCGCCGCGATGATGGCTGCCGCCCACGCGGTCGTTGGCCATCGCCTGGCGCAACAGCGGGGCCAGGGCGAAGGCGCCTGGCTCATGGTCGGCCACCAGGGCCGGGTCGAGCAGGCTGATCCCGGCGAAGGTCAGCCGGGGTTGGCCCTGAGCGAGCACGCGTCCGGCGGAGGTAAGGTGGAAATCGCCTCGCGGATGATGGTCAGGGTTGTCGACCAGTATCAGATGGGCGAAATCGTCTTCGAGGGAAGGCAGGTTGGTTGGGTCGAAGTCGCACCAGATGTCGCCGTTGACCAGCAGGAAGGGCGACTCACCCAGCAGCGGCAGTGCCTGGCGAATACCGCCGCCGGTCTCGAGCGGTGTCTCCTCTTGGCTCCAGGCGATGGCGACGCCGAACTCCGAGCCATCGCCCAGGGCATCGATGATCTGTTCGGCCCGGTAGCTGACATTGACCACCACCTCGCCGATACCGGCCGCCGCCAGGCGCTCCAGGTGGTGAACGATGAGTGGCTTGCCGGCCACCGGTAGCAGCGGCTTGGGGCAGCGGTCGGTAAGCGGGCGCATGCGCGTGCCGAGCCCGGCGGCCAGGATCATCGCCTTCATGGCCGGGCTCCGGAGGCGATGCTCTCGGCCTGGAGCCTTGCCTCGAGCGCAGGGCGAAAGGTGGCCGCGAGCCAGCCGCGAAAGGCCTCGTGACCGGGCAGTCCGGCCAGGCTCTCCTCCAGGTGGCAAAGGAAATGTGGCAGGCGCTGCAGGTAGCCCTCGCGCCCGTCGCGCAGCGTCAGGCGGCAGAAGATGCCGAGCACCTTGAACGACCGCTGGGCCGCCATGGCCTGGGCCTGATGAAGGAACGCCTCGGCAGAGACGGTACCGGAAAGGCGCCCATCGGCGACCGCCCTCTGGCGGAAAGCCTCGACCCAGGCGGCAAAGCGTTCCGGCGTGAAACGGCAGTAGCGGCCGCGTAGCAGCGAAATCGCGTCGTAGCTGATGGGGCCGGCCACGGCGTCCTGGAAGTCGATCAGATAGAGTCGTTCATCGTGCACCATCAGGTTCATGGCATCGAAGTCGCGATGCACCGTGACCACAGGCTGGGCCAGGGCGGACTCGATCAGCGCCCCGCGCAGTTCGTTCCAGCCGTGAGGCGGGTCGGCCATGCCGAGCCACTCGACAAGACACCAGTCGGGAAAGAGGTCCAGCTCTCGCCCGAGCAGAGCGGCATCATAGGCCGGCAGGTCCTGGGGGCCGGCGCGATTCTGCAGCTCGTGGATCATGTCGAGGGCGCGGTCGTGCCAGGCCAGGGTGGCGGCAGGACGGTCGTTGGCGAAGCAGTTTTGCAGCGGGGTGTCGCCCAGGTCGTCGAGTTCCAGGAAGCCGGCATCGAGATTTACCGCATGCAGTGCTGGCACCGGCAGGCCGCCGGCCCGCCAGCGTCGGGCGATCTCGACGAAGGGGCGACTGTCTTCCTGGGCAGGCGGAGCATCCATCAGTATCCGCGTGGTACCGTCGGGCAGAGTGAGGCGGAAGTAGCGACGAAAGCTGGCGTCGCCTGCGGCCAGTTGCAGATCGAGCGCATCGACGGGGAGACTGTGGCTCTCGGCCACCCAGCGGCGCAGGGCGTCGAATCGCTTCGCGGTGGCGGCCTGGGTCATGCGGGCTCCTTGCTGATGTCGGGCGGTGCCGGTTGACGCCCGTTGGGCACCGCCGCATGCTCGGTCATTGACATACGACAGGCCGGGTTCGGTCTGTATAATACCGATTCTCTCCGGCAAGGACATCGTGGACCATGGGCAAGGGACAAGCAGGGGCAGCGCTCGCTGGCCTGATCACTTATGGCCTGACCTGCGGTGCGCTGTCGGCGGTGGCGCTGGAGCCCCTGCCGGCCGCGCAGCTCGATTGGCACGCCTGGGGCGACGACCGACCGGCGGGAGCGTTGTGCCGCGGAACCTATGTGATGCCGGAGTATCGCCTGCCGGCGACAGATGACCCAGAGCAGGTGAGCACCGAGTCCGACAGCGCCTTCTATGGCGAAGAGGGTGAGACGATTCTTGGCGGCGAGGTGATTCTGCGGCGTGGTGACAGCCAGTTGGAGTCACCCCAGGTTAGTGTGCCGTCTTCTCGGCAACAGGCTTTTGCCGATGGGCCACTGGCGCTGCGCGATCGCAACCTGCTGGTACGGGGGCAGGCTGCCGATGTATCGCTGACAAGCGATGCTGCCAATATCGATTCGGCCCACTACGTCATCCATGACCAGCGCTTGCGCGGAAATGCGTTGCAATTGGAACGTCTGGAGGATGGGCGCTATCGCCTGACGTCGGCGAACTTCACCACGTGCGACCCGGGCGATGAAATGTGGCGCCTGGTGACTGGCGACCTGGTGCTCGACCGCGAGGCGGGCTTTGGTACTGCGCGTCATGCTCGCCTGGAAATGGGAAAGGTGCCGGTCTTCTACTGGCCGTGGGTGCGCTTTCCCATCGATGATCGTCGCCAAACCGGATTTCTGTGGCCGGAGATCGGCCTCTCAGGTGGCGCCCTGGACTATGCCCAGCCGTTCTACTGGAATATCGCGCCCAATCATGACGCGACACTGACTCCGCGCCTGATTTCCGACCGCGGCCTGCTGCTGGGCGGCGAGTATCGCTACCTCTTCCCCTCCGATGCCGGCCAGGTCGAAGGCGCCTACTTGTCGAGCGACGCTGGAGGCTCCGACGACGATCCCAACGCCCCCTCACGCCGCTTCGAGGGCGAAGATCGCTGGTACATCGACTACCGTCATGGCGGCCGCGTCGATGCGAGAACGCGATATAACCTGCGTTACGGGGCCGCCAGCGATGGCCGCTACTTCGACGACTACGGCAGCATCTTCGGCGACGATCCTACCAACATGCCCCGTTTGGCCCAGCTCAACTATCGTGGAGACGTCTGGAATCTCGATGCCCGTGCCCAGGGCTTTCAGCGCCTGGAGGACCCGCTGCATGACCGTGACAAGCCGTTTTATCGTCTACCCAGCCTGACGGCGAACGCGCGCTGGACTCAGCAGGGTGGCTTTTATCAGCAGTGGCGCTCCAACCTCACCTACTTCTGGCGCGATGTGGATCGCAACGCCGTACCATTGCGAGAATCCGCGACCGGCGGCCGGGTACATCTCTCGCCAGTGACGGGCTGGCGCTTCGATGAGAGCTGGGGCCATCTCGAGCCACGGGTGGAGTGGCTCTATACCGCCTATTCCCTCGAGTATGGGGAGCGCGATACCGATCGAGACACCTCATTGCAGCGGGCCGTACCAGTATCGTCCATTGACGGAGGCCTTGTCTTCGAACGTGAACTGGAGCTCGGCGGTCGTGACTACCGTCACACCCTCGAGCCCCGGCTCAATTACGCCTATGTGCCATCCAGTGACCAGAGTGAGTTCCCTGATTTCGATACCAGCGAGCGCGCGTTCTCCTGGAACCAGCTTTGGTCGCCGCACCGTTTCTCCGGCGCCGACCGGGTTGGTGACCTCAACCGACTCTCTATCGGCCTCGATTCGCATCTGCTGGAGGACGCTAGTGGGCGTGAGCGCCTTTCGCTGGGTCTGGGACAGACGTTCTATCTCGACGATCGATATGTCGACATCAACGGCGATCCCGATACACTGCCGCGTGCGCCCGAAGAGGGTGGAAATTTCTTGCGTTACTACAATGCCACTCGTGACCGCTCACCCCTGGTGGCACGCCTTGATTGGCAGATGACGGACCGTTGGCATAGCCGCTGGGAGTGGCTCTACGATGATCACCTGCAGCGTACCGAGCGAAGCTCTGTTTATCTGCAATACCGTGCCGATGCGGGGCACGTGTTGAACCTTGGCTATCGCTGGGAACTCCAAGGCTTCGATCCTTCAGTTGAGCCGGATGACGACGAGTTCCGCAACTTCGACCGCGAGGAGTTCGACATGTCGTTTGCTTGGAAGGCTTCGCCGCGAGTCGACCTGATTGGTCGGGCTCTCTACGACTACACCAACGATCGCTTTCTTGACCGTTTGGCGGGTGTGCAGTGGAACGACTGCTGCTATGGTCTGCAGCTGGTCTGGCGCCGCTGGATTGACGACGGTGGAACCGCCCAGGTCGATATCAACGACGTCACCGAGCACGGGGTCTTCCTGCGTTTTGTGTTCAAGGGGCTGGGTGGCGTCGGCGGCGATGCCGGTGACTATTTCGAACGGGCCGTTCCGGGTTATCGTGCTACCGCATTTTGAGGTGGCCCCGGCAGGTTTTCTATCAGAGATACCATGAGAGGAAAGAACGTTATGCGCATCCCGCGAATCGCCACCCTGGGCGCGACCCTGGCGCTGGCCCTGTGCCTTGGTACCTTGTCTCTGATGGCTACGGCCCAGGACTTCCAGCCGGTGGAGCGTCAATCGCTGGACCGCATTGTGGCGGTGGTCAATCAACATGCCATCATGGAGAGTGACCTGAGCGAGCGAGTGGAACTGGTGCGCAGCCAGGTGGCAGGCCAGGACCACAGGCTGCCCCCCGAGTCAATGCTGCGTGAGCAGGTGCTCGAGAGCATCATCGTCGAGGAAATCCAGTTGCAGAGGGCGAGGAGTGCCGGGCTCGGCATCGACGACACCGAGCTCAATCGCCAGATGCGGGCCATAGCCGAAAGCAACGGCATGACGCTTGAAGAGATGGCCGATGCCCTGGAGGCCGATGGACTGACCATGGCCGCCGTTCGAGAGGAGATTCGCCGGGAGATGCTGATTCGCGAACTCCACCAGCGCCAGGTGGGGGCTCGTATCAATGTCAGCGAGCGGGAAGTGGAACGCTTCATCGAGCAGCGTGGTGGTGGCGTAAGCCGTGACCAGGCGCGCCAGGTGGTCTTTCAGCAGAAAGCCGAAGAGGCCTTGGATGTCTGGATACAGGAGATTCGTGCCGAGGCTTTCGTCGACAACCGCCTGTCCAATTCCCGCTGATGGCAGCAACGGCTCAGGCGCCTGTCCTGGCACTGACCACCGGCGAGCCTGCCGGCATCGGGCCGGAACTGTTGGTACAACTCGTGTCGGGTCGTGCGTTGTCGGCACGGGTCGTGGCGGTGGGCGACCCATCACTGCTGGCCGAGCGGGCTGCCATGGTAAACGCCCGGGTTGAGATCGTGACGCTGGCGCCGGATGAACCTGTACCGGCCCCCAGGGCTGGCGTGCTGCCGGTCTGGCCGGTGACTCTGCGCGAGCCCAGCCTGCCAGGTCGGCTGGCGGCCGCCAACGCTGGCTATGTGCTGGATACCTTGGACCTGGCGGTTCGTGCATGTCTCTCGGGTGAGGCCGCCGGCATGGTCACCGCTCCCCTGCACAAAGAGGTCATTATCGATGCCGGCCACCCGGCCTTCAGCGGTCATACCGAATACCTGCGCGATGCCTGCGGCGTCGACGAAGTGGTGATGCTATTGGCCACCGACCTGGCGTTGCATGCTCGCGAGGCGGGCTGGCAGGGTGGGTCGGCCCTGCGAGTGGCGCTAGCGACCACCCATCTGCCGCTGAAGGATGTGGCCGGCGCCATTACCGATGAGCGCTTGGCGCGTATCCTGCGTATCTTGCAGGCGGATCTCGGGCGCTGGTTCGGCCTGGACGATCCACGCATCGCCGTCTGCGGTCTCAATCCCCATGCCGGTGAAGGAGGCTACCTGGGCCGCGAGGAAATCGAGGTCATCGTACCTTGCCTCCAACGGTTGCGTGGTGAGGGCCTGCGTCTCGATGGGCCACTGCCGGCCGACACCCTGTTCACGCCGCGACACCTGGCAGGCGTGGATGCCGTATTGGCGATGTATCATGACCAGGGCCTGCCGGTGCTCAAGTATGCCGGCTTCGGCCGTGCCGCCAATATCACCCTGGGCCTCCCGCTGGTGCGGACCTCGGTGGATCACGGCACGGCGCTCGACCTGGCTGGCCGTGGCGTTGCCGACCTGGGTAGCCTGCGTGTGGCCGTCGCGCTTGCCGCCGACATGGCCCGCCGCGGTACGGCTGTTTCTCCCTTCTGACGAACGACAGACAAGGACTTATTCATGGCATCGCGCCCGCCGGCCCACCGCGCTCGCAAGCGCTTCGGCCAGAATTTCCTGCGTGACCCCGGCATCATCTCGCGCATCGTGCGCGCCATAGCGCCTCGGCCCGGTGATCGCCTGGTCGAGATCGGGCCCGGTCAAGGGGCCCTGACGGAGCCCCTGGTGGAGGCGGCCGATGGCCGGCTCGAGGTGATCGAGCTGGACCGTGACCTGATTCCCGGGCTGCGGGTGCAGTTCTTCAACTATCCCAATTTCATCATCCACGAGGGTGATGCGCTCAAATTCGATTTTCGCGCCCTGCATGGCGATGGTGAACCGCTGCGGGTGGTGGGAAACCTGCCCTATAACATCTCCACGCCGTTGATTGGACATCTGCTCGAGGCGGGCGATGCGATTGCCGACATGCACTTCATGTTGCAGAAGGAAGTGGTCGAACGCCTGGCCGCGGAACCGGGCGGGCCCGACTGGGGGCGGCTGTCGGTCATGGCGCAATACCGCTGTCGGGTCGATGCGCTGTTTAGCGTGCCCCCGGAAGCCTTCGTGCCGCGACCCAAGGTCGAGTCTGCCATTGTGCGGCTGACGCCTCATGCGCGCTTGCCGCATCCGGCTCACGACGAGTCGCTGCTCTTCCATCTAGTGCGACAGGCCTTCGGTCAGCGCCGCAAGACGCTGCGCAACAACCTCAAGGGGCGTATCGAGGCCGATGCCCTCGAAGCCCTGGGCATCGAGCCATCGCGTCGCCCCCAGACACTCACGATCGAAGAGTTCGTTCGTATCGCCAACCATCTGACCGCTTCGGAGGCGACGACATGAATCGGGCACCCAATACGCCACAGGAAAGTGAAGTGCTCGTTGACGTCGAGCCCGCCTTTCGTGACGACGAATCCTCCAGTGACGAAGCGCGCTATGTCTTCAGCTATACCGTGACCATCCACAATCATTCCGCGCGCAGCATGCAGTTGCTGGCCCGCCACTGGAAGATCACCCAGGGCAGTGGCAAGGTGCAGGAGGTGCGCGGCAAAGGGGTGGTCGGGCAGCAGCCGATGATCGGCCCGGGGCAGACCTTTCGTTATACCAGTCGCGCCATCCTCGATGGGCCGGTAGGGGTCATGGAAGGCGCCTACACTTGTGTCGATACCGCAAGTCAACGGCCCTTCGAAGTCGTCATTCCCCCCTTCCGACTGGCCGGTCCCAACCAGATACACTGAAGCGACGACGGAAGGCAAGGAGGCAAGGAGACGACATGACGATCTACGCCATCGGAGACTTGCAGGGCTGTCACGCCGAATTCGTCGAGCTGCTCGAACGGCTCGCCTTCGACCCTTGCCGTGACCGGTTGTGGTTGGCCGGCGACCTGGTCAACCGTGGCCCGGCGTCACTGGCCTGCCTGCGCGAAGTGCGTGCGCTCGGCGAGGCCGTCGTCACGGTGCTCGGCAACCACGACCTGCATCTGTTGGCGGTGGCGCGTGGTGGGGGGGCGCTCAACCGCAAGGATACCCTCGAGCGTATTCTCGGCGCTCCGGATCGTGAGGAACTGCTCGACTGGTTACAGTCGCGTCCGCTGCTGGTGCGTGAGGCCTTCGAGGACCAGGGCGATACCCTGATGACCCATGCCGGTCTCCTTCCTCAGTGGTCCCCGGCGAAAGCGGCCAGCCTTGCCCGCGAGGTCGAGCAGCGGCTCGGTAGCGAGCACAGCGGCGCCTTCCTTAAGCGGATGTACGGCAATCAGCCCGCCTGCTGGGATGACGCGCTCGATGGCATCGATCGGCTGCGTGCCGTCGTCAATGTGCTGACCCGGATGCGCTTCATCGATGCCGAAGGCTGCCTCGACTTCTCTGCCAAGGAGGGGCTGGACAGCGCACCAGCAGGCTTCGCCCCCTGGTTTTGCTACCCTCGCCAGGATGATGCCCGGCTGGTGTTCGGTCACTGGGCGGCACTCGAGGGAAAGGTGCCCGGTGCGTGTATACGGGTCGAGGCGCTGGATACCGGCTGCGTCTGGGGTGGTGTGCTGACGGCATTGAATCTCTCCACCGGCGAGCGTGTCGGTGTGCCCAGCCATCAGCGCCGTTGACCTTTTCCTCCGACTCAGGAGCTTGCCATGGCAATACGACGTGACCGCTACCTCGATGGGCTCGAGGTCTATCAGGTGGGAGGGGCCGTGCGTGATGCCAGGCTGGGCTGGCCGGTCAAAGACACCGACTGGGTGGTGGTGGGGGCCACGCCGGAACAGATGCGGCAGCGGGGTTTTCGGCCGGTAGGCCGCGATTTTCCGGTTTTCCTTCACCCGGAGACCCATGAGGAATATGCCCTGGCCCGTACCGAGCGCAAGTCTGGCCATGGCTATACCGGCTTCGACGTACATGCCAGCCCCGAGGTGACCCTGGAGGAGGACCTGGCTCGCAGGGACCTGACCATCAATGCCATGGCAGAGACGCCGGAAGGGGCTCTTGTCGATCCTTATGGTGGTCTCGGCGACCTTGAGGCCAGAGTGCTGCGCCACGTGTCGCCGGCCTTCGTCGAGGATCCGCTTCGGGTGCTGCGTACCGCCCGCTTTCTGGCCCGCTATGCCGGGCTCGGCTTCACCATCGCCGATGAAACCCTGGCACTGATGCGGGCGCTGTCGGAGAGTGGCGAACTGGCCCACCTGGTGGCCGAGCGGGTCTGGACCGAGACCGAGAAGGCGCTGGGCGAGCCCCGGCCGGCGGTCTATTTTCGGGTATTGGATGAGTGCGGCGCCCTGGCTGTGCTGCTGCCGGAACTGGCGTGGGATTCCAAAGCACTGGAAGCGGCGTTGAAGCGCCTGGACCGCCTGCCGGAAGGGTTCGCAGACGACCAGCGCTGGCGCTGGGCGCGGCTGGTGGAGCATCTCCATGCCGACTGCCGTGAGGCGATCGCTGAGCGCCTTAGGTTGCCGCGGCCCTATCGCGATCTGGCGCGACAGGCGGCGCTGACGCGGTGGCTGCGCGCTCAGCCCGGCCCGACCCCGGCAGCGGTGAACGATTGGCTGGATGGTATCGACGCTTGGCGACGCAGCGAGCGGGTTGCACCCTTGCTGGCACTTCTCGAACTGGAGACGCCAAGGCTTGCCGACACTCTGAAGCACGCCTGGCAAGAGGCCTCTCGGCTGTCGCCCCGAAGCCTGATCGAGGAGGGGTTCAAGGGGGGAGCGCTCGGTGAGGAGCTGGCCCGGCGGCGTCGAGCCATTCTCGGGCAGGTTCTGGATCGGGGGTAAGTTGATGGCGCCCGATAGTCACATCGCTCAGTCGTCGGCAGATTATGGCTGCATTTCCTGCCGAACCGCCGGAGGGTGCCAACTAAATACGACCGGCCAGAGACGTTGATCGGGTGAGTCGAAAGCGGCCCAGAGTTCGCGGTAGGTTCTCCCATCGCGGGGGTGGTGCACCTCCGGCAGCAGCTCGGCCAGCGGCTGCAGCACGAAGGCGTGCTCAAGAATTTCTCCCCGCGGCAGTTCTACCCCATCATGGCTTCCGACCAGGTCGCCTACCGTCAGCAGGTCGATGTCCAGAGTGCGGGGGCTGAACTTGGGACTCTCCTTGCGTCGGCCGTTGGCGAACTCCAGGCGCTTGCACCAGGCCTGAAGCTCCCCGACCGGCCAGTCGCTCTCGAAGGCGACGACAAGATTGAAGAAGTTGCGTCCATCCTCGAACCCCACCGGCTCGCTTTCGAAGACACGTGAGACCGCCAGGCTGCCGAAGGTGCCCGTCAAAGCATCCAGGCAGGCACGGACATGACGCTCACGGTCGATGTTGCTGCCGATGCTGGCGCTGACCAGAGCCATCACGCACCCTCCGGGCGAGTGCCGCGCTCGATGCGCACACCGACCGCGTTGGCGGCTGGCACAGCGCCGGGCTTGCGTACCGTCAGGCGCAGCCAGGGAATGGCGAACTCATCACGTAGCGTCGCCGCGAGTCGCTCACTGAAGGTTTCCACCAGGGCGAAGTCGTGGTCGCTGGCAAAGCGTGCGACCCTCTGGCTGACGGCGGCATAGTCAAGGGTGAAGGCGATATCGTCACTGGCGGCGGCGGGGCGAATGTCGGTGGCCAGCTCCAGATCGAGCAGCAATCGCTGCGTCACGGTGCGCTCCCAGTCGTAGACGCCGATCACGGTTTCCACAGCGAGCGATTCGATCAGTACACGGTCCATTGCGTCTCCCCTTGGGCGCAGGATGTTCCGGGCATCCGGTTTGGCGCCCGATTGTACGTGAGCCGATAGGGGGATGACAGGGACCCGTGCTGTCTTAACGGTGCTGCGGCTGGCAGAATTCGCCCACGAGAATGACAGGAGACGAACTCAGGTGACATCGATGGAGTGGCTGCTGACGCTACTGGGGTTGGGCTATCTCAGCGGGTCCTGGCTGGGTGCTCTGAGCGTTTGCCGAATAGCGGGCGTGGAGGACCCGCGTTTGGTGGGTTCCTGCAACCCGGGTTTCTCCAACGTACTGCGCGTGCATGGCCGCCGGCTGGCGATAGCGACCCTGATGCTGGACGCGGCCAAGGGCATGCCGGCACTCTGGCTGGCCCTGTGGCTTGGGCTGGCGCCCTGGGCTCAGGGCATGGTCGGCCTGGCGGTGCTGCTGGGGCATAGCTACCCCCTCTGGCACCGTTTCCGTGGTGGCAAGGCCGTCGCCAGTGCCTTCGGCGTGATGCTTGTCCTGACGCCCTGGGTGGCGCTGTGCTGTGCCCTGCTCTGGGCGGTCCTGGCCTGGCGCGTGCGCACCGCCGCGGTGGCCTCCCTGGCCAGTGCCGGCCTGGCGCCGCTGGTCAGCGTCTGGCTGGCGCCGGACTATGTCATCGTGGTGACGGCCTTTACCGCGCTGGTGCTGGCACGACATGTACTGAATATCCGGCGCCTTAGGCGTGGCGATGAGCAGGGGCTCTAGGAGCCTGGGCCTGGACAGGTTGCCAGGACAAGCAGCGCCGAGGGCAGGTTCGAGTGGAGGTCATTTGCCAGGGATGGCAAATGTAGCGCCCAGGGAAGGGTTCACAGCGCCTACACGAAGGCCTGCCCTCGGAGACGCTGCAGGAGAGAGAGCGTCGCCAGCCATCAGTTGCCGGTTGGTGCTCGCAGGATATCCATCGGCCAGCGTGGCACGGCCTTCATGATACCGATCTCGTCGCGCTCACCCGCCGCTAGCCGCTGAGCACCCACATAGGCGATCATTGCCCCGTTGTCGGTGCAGAAGCGGCCGCGGGGATAGTAGGCGCGGGCGCTGCGCTTTTCGGTCTCCCGCTCCAGCCGTTCCCGTAGGCGTACATTGGCGCTGACGCCGCCCGCCACCACCAGCCGCTTGAGGTCGGTGGCATCCAGCGCACGGCGGCACTTGATCACCAGCGTGTCGACCACCGCCTCCTCGAAGGCTCGGGCTACGTCGGCCCGGGCCTGGTCGTCGAGCGTGCCATCCTGCTTCAGCCGTTTCAGGGTGGTCAGGGTGTGGGTCTTCAGCCCCGAGAAGCTGAAGTCGAGCCCCGGACGATCAGTCATGGGGCGCGGGAAGCGAAAGCGCCCAGGATCGCCCCGTTCGGCGAGCTGTGCCACCTGGGGTCCCCCCGGGTAGGATAGCCCCAGCATTTTTGCCGCCTTGTCGAAGGCTTCGCCGGCGGCATCGTCCACTGATTCCCCCAGCAGTCGGTAGCTGCCCAGCCCCTGGACCTCGACCAGCTGAGTGTGCCCACCCGATACCAGCAGCGCCACAAAGGGGAAGGCCGGTGGCGACGTTTCCAGCATCGGTGCCAGCAGGTGCCCCTCCATGTGATGGACCCCCAGTACGGGTATGCCCAGTGCGCGTGCCATGCCATGAGCAGTGCTGGCACCCACCATCAGGGCACCGACCAGCCCTGGGCCCGCGGTGTAGGCAATCGCATCCAGTTCGGTGCGTGATGCCCCCGCCTCGTCGAGTACCTGCTGTATCAGCGGCAACAGCCGGCGGGTGTGGTCCCGCGAAGCGAGCTCGGGTACCACGCCACCGTATTCGGCGTGCATGGCGACCTGGCTGTAGAGCGCGTCGGCGACCAGGCCTCGTTCGGTGTCGTAAAGCGCGACGCCGGTTTCGTCGCAGGAGGTTTCGATGCCGAGTACTAGCATGGGGTGGGCTCGCGGAAGGGATAAAGCAGCATTCTAGCAAATCGGACGCTGGTTGACCGCGGCCTGCCTTAACGGCAGGTGTCGTGCCGTTAACGTCTCTGCCATGGTCATTGATGCAGTGCCAAGAATTTGCAAAGACTCGGTCTGGCGTCTAGAATACTGTGCGCTGTAGGACTGGGTCGTGCATCCAGCAGGAGAGCTTTCGCTTTTTCATGGGGTCTTGGCATTGGCGGCTTGCTGTCGATCGGGATTGCGTGATGACGGGAGTCGTCCGGAGAGGGTGTGCGTACAAACCGAACTCAAGAAATTTTAAGGTAGGTGAGTGCTTAATGCCTTCTGTAAAAGTACGTGATAATGAGCCGTTTGACGTAGCGCTGCGTCGTTTCAAGCGTTCCTGCGAAAAAGCCGGCATTCTGTCCGAGGTTCGCCGTCGCGAGCACTACGAGAAGCCGACTGCAGAGCGCAAGCGCAAGGCAGCCGCCGCGGTGAAGCGTCACGCCAAGAAGCTCCAGCGTGAGCGGAAGCGTTTCGAAAGGCTCTATTGATCCGTACGATGGGGTAGTCGAGGAGCTTTGCTTCGGCTGTTCCGGAAGGATGACCAAGCGGCCGCCGGCGGGTGGCCGTTTGTTTTTACGCTGAGCCCGCCGCGCCCTTTATCCGCCTGTCCAGTCTGGAGGAGGCGATATCCCCATGGCCGGTCAGATACCGCAACGTTTCATCGATGACTTGTTGGCTCGCGTCGACGTGGTCGAAGTGGTGGGTGAGCGGGTGCAACTGAAGAAGGCCGGGCGCAATCATGCTGGGCTTTGCCCGTTTCATCAGGAAAAGACGCCGTCGTTTACCGTCAGTGCCGACAAGCAGTTCTACCACTGTTTCGGCTGCGGCGCTCACGGCAACGCCCTGCGCTTTCTGATGGAGTACGACAATCTGCCCTTCCCCGAGGCCGTCGAGCAGTTGGCTTCCCGGCTTGGCCTGGACGTGCCGCGTGAAGGTGCCGACGACCCTCGTGCCCAGGCTCGGGAGCGCAGGCGCCAGGAGGGCATCAACCTGCTGGAGATTTCGGCAAGCTTCTTTCGGGAGCGCCTGAAAATGCCGGAAGGGCAGGGCGCTCGCCACTATCTGGCAGAGCGCGGCCTCTCGCCGGAGATTCAGGCGGCGTTCGGGATCGGCTATGCACCTGACGAGTGGGGGTCGCTGAAGCGCCACCTGTCGGCGCGGGAGATTCCCGAGGCCGTTCAGATCGAGTACGGGCTGCTGGTTCACCGCGAAGAGAATGGGCGAACCTACGATCGCTTCCGCGACCGGGTGATATTCCCGATTCGCGACGTTCGAGGTCGAACTATCGCCTTCGGCGGGCGGGTGCTGGGCGATGCCAAGCCCAAGTACCTGAACTCGCCCGAGACGCCGGTGTTTCACAAGGGGCGCGAGCTCTACGGGCTGTTCGAGGCGCGCCAGGCCAATACGCGCCTGGAGCGGCTGGTGATCGTCGAAGGCTACATGGACGTGGTAGCCCTGGCTCAGTTCGGGATTCGCAATGTCGTGGCTACCCTGGGTACCTCGACCAGCGAGGATCACCTGTCGCGGCTGTTCCGCATGGTCGACGAGGTGGTGTTCTGCTTCGACGGGGACCGCGCCGGCCGCCAGGCGGCTAGTCGTGCGCTGGAAGTCGTCTTGCCGTTGATGATCGATGGCCGGCAGGCGCGCTTCCTGTTCCTGCCCGAGGGGGAAGATCCGGATACTCTGGTGCGGCGCGAGGGGGCAGAGGCCTTTGTTGACCGAATCACCTGCGCCAGCCCGCTTTCGGAGTTGCTTTTCGACCAGGCAGCGCGGGGGCGTGATCTGGCGCGCATTGAGGACCGCGAGCGCTATGCCAGCCAGGTTCTGGCGGCCATCGGCGAACTTCCGGAGGGTCTGCTGAAATCAATGATGCTCAATGAGCTTTCGCGGCGCACCGGTGTCGAACGATCACGCTTCGAGGCGTTGATGGCGCGGGCCGAGCAAGGTGCGGGACAGCCTGTCGAGTCGGCAGTGCTACCCGCCTCGAAGGCGTCGCCGGTCGTGAAGGGGGCGGGCGCTGTGACGCGCCCCGGCCGAGTGGGGCTGGTGGCACGAATACTACAGTTGTTGCTGCATGAGCCGATATTGGTAGAGCGCTTGCCGGAAGCGGACGACTGGTACCCCGGGGGTGACCCGGACGTTCCTCTCTGTCGCGAGGTGGTACGGCTGTTGCGGGCCGGTCGTTACCGCAGCGGGCAGGTCTTGCTGGCACATTTCCACGGCAGCGACCAGGGGCGGCGGTTGGCGACACTGGTCAAGCGTGAAATGCTTATTCCTCGTGACGCCAGGGCCCGGGAGCTCGATGGCCTGGTCGAGCATTTTCGTCGCCACCAGATGCGGCCGTCGTGCCAGGAACAGATCGATGCGCTGCTGGCAAGGCAGCGGTCGGGAGAACGGCTTTCACCCGAGGAGCGGCAGCGCCTCATGGCGCTGCTGACCGAGCTGGGAAGTTGAAAGCAAGCATCACGGATGGCGAAGGATGTTGGCGGTGGGGTTGAATTCTTGTCCACCATCACCACATAGGGAGCATGGATTCGCCCCCCGCGATAGCACAACCGAACAAATTAACACACCTGAGTGACCGAGCAAATGGGTCGAACTGGCGGAAAGACATGATTAACCGCTATACTGTTCGGCTTGATGAGTTTTCTCCACCCAGTGCTTCAGGTGTTTCATTCTTCTTCGTCGAGATAGGGTTTCTATGGCTGGAAATGCGCAGCAGCAGTCACGTCTGAAGGAGTTGATCGCGCGCGGCAAGGAGCAGGGTTACCTGACCTATGCCGAGGTCAACGACCACCTTCCCGAAGATATCGCCGACCCCGATCAGGTGGAAGATATCATCGGCATGATCAATGACATGGGCATCAGTGTCGTCGAGGAAGCCCCCGATGAAGATACCCTGATGATGTCTGATCACTCCACCGACGAATCGGCCGCCGAAGAGGCAGTGGCCGCGCTGGCTGCGGTGGAGAGTGACGTGGGGCGGACCACCGACCCGGTGCGCATGTACATGCGCGAAATGGGCACCGTCGAACTGCTGACTCGTGAAGGCGAAATCGAGATCGCCAAGCGCATCGAGGAGGGCACTCGAGAAGTCATGTCGGCGTTGGCCTGGCTGCCCGGTGCTGTGGAGTCGATTCTCGACGCCTACGATGCTACTCAGGACGAGGAAGCACCCGGTCGGCTGTCGGACCTGTTCTCCGGTTTCATCGACCCCGACGAAGGCATCCCCGGTGTCGCCGAGGCCGAAGTGCCTGAGGAAGAGTCGAGCGACGAAGCGGCGAGCGAAGACGACGAGGATGGCGAGGCTGAGGAAGAGACCACTAGTGGCCCCGATCCCGAGGAGGCCAAGGCGCGGTTCGAGCAGATACGCCAACAGAACGAGTTGGTGCGTGTCGCCATGGAGGCACGCGGTCGTCACTCCGCGGAAGCCAGGGCCGAGCTGACGCGGCTCGCCGAGCTGTTCTCACCGATCAAGCTGGTGCCGAAGCACTTCGAACGCCTGGTCAATCAGGTGCGGATCAGCGTCGAGCAGGTGAGGGCCCAGGAAAAGGCGGTCATGCAGATGTTCGTCAAGAAGGCGCGTGTGCCGCGCAAGACGTTCATCAAGGCATTTCCGGGCAACGAGTCGCGTCAGGATTGGCTTGATGACTTCATCGGCAAGCATGCCAAGTATACTGACCGTCTCGAGGCCATGCGCGGTGATATTCAGCGCTCCCAGCGGCGAATCGCCTTCGAGGAGGACATGGTCCAGTTGGCTGTGCCGGAGCTCAAGGAGATCAATCGTCGGCTCTCCATCGGCGAGGCCAAGGCACGTCGGGCGAAGAAGGAAATGGTCGAGGCCAACCTGCGCCTGGTTATCTCGATCGCCAAAAAGTATACCAATCGTGGGCTGCAGTTCCTGGATCTGATCCAGGAGGGCAACATTGGCCTGATGAAGGCGGTGGACAAATTCGAGTACCGGCGTGGCTACAAGTTCTCGACTTACGCCACCTGGTGGATTCGCCAGGCGATCACCCGCTCGATCGCCGACCAGGCGCGAACCATCCGTATCCCGGTGCACATGATCGAGACCATCAACAAGCTCAATCGCGTATCGCGGCAGATGCTCCAGGAGATGGGGCGCGAGCCGACGCCGGAGGAGCTCGGCGAGCGCCTCGAGATGCCCGAGGACAAGGTGCGCAAGGTGCTCAAGATCGCCAAGGAGCCGATCTCCATGGAGACGCCCATCGGCGACGACGACGACTCGCACCTCGGTGACTTCATCGAGGACGGCACCATGCTGCTGCCTGTCGACCTGGCCACCGGCGAAGGCCTGATCGAGGCTACTCGCAACGTGCTGGGTGGGTTAACCGCCCGCGAGGCCAAGGTGCTGCGCATGCGTTTCGGCATCGACATGAACACAGATCACACCCTCGAGGAGGTCGGCAAGCAGTTCGATGTCACCCGTGAGCGGATTCGCCAGATCGAGGCCAAGGCATTGCGCAAGCTGCGTCACCCGAGCCGCTCGGAGCCGCTGCGCTCGTTCCTCGACGAATAAATTCTCTCACCGGTTTGCAATGATCGGTTTGCAATGAGTGTGCAACGACAACGCCCGCTGCCTTGGCAGCGGGCGTTGTCGTTGGGATGTGCCCCGCACCTTGCGCGGGCATGCAAGGGTATTCAGCCGCTTTGTGCGTTGTGCCAGCGCCGCGCCAGCAGCATAAGCTCGATCACGGCGATCAGGATCAGTGCGTAGCCCAGCAGTTCCACCACCTCCTCGGCGGCATCCTTGAAGGTGCGTACGTAGTTCTCCTCCAGGATAGCCTTCCAGAACGCACCGCGTCCGTAGAGCCGAGAAAAGACGTAGGTGGTCAGTACGCCGGCGGCGAAGAGGCCGAAGGAGAGGCTGTTGGCATAGCCGGCGAACTCCTCGACGAAACGGTGACGACGGCGAATGACCCAGTAGAGGATGGGGACGATGACCAGTGTAACCAGTACCTGCCAGGTGTGATCGGCCACCCACAGGTCCAGCCAGTAATCCTGCTCGCGAATCAGTGAACTGAACACGAAGGCAAAGATCAGCAGTGTCACATTGGGCATTACCCTCAGCACTTGGCGCGTGTAGAGCAGCAGCGCCGAAGCGATAGCCAGCAGCGCACTCTGGGCCAGCTCGGTGAAGCCATGCTCCGAGAAGCGTACCTCCGGAAAGTAGAGGGCCTCGTAGTAGGCTCCCTGGGCCAGGGCAGCGATGAGCAAGATATACAGTGCCGCGCGGACACAGGTGGCGCGAAAGCCGATCGGCCAGGGTTGGCCGGGAGGTGTGTCTTGGGACATCGAAAGCATCCGGGACAGTGAGTAGGCAAAGCCGCGCGTCATTGTATCGTCATCAATTCATGTTGCCTACGCTGTTACCGGCATCAGGGGTTGTCCGGTTTGCCTCCTCGACGATCCAGTCGTGGACTGCGGCCACACGGCGGTCGTCCAGTGCGCCGCTGGTGTGCACGATGCCGTAGCGCTTGCCGGTAGGAATCCGATGGGGGAGGGGCGCAATTAGTGCGCCCGTGCTGAGCTCATTGGTGAGCAGCGCCTGGCGGGCGATGGCGACACCCATGCCGGCAACTGCCGCCTCCATGGTCAAGCGATGTCGATTGAAGGTATAGCCGCGACGGGCATTAAGCGGTGGCGCTTCCACCGCTTCAAGGTAGTGCTCCCATTCGGCGTAGGGGTGCCCACCACGCCAGGCGGTGACGTCGTGCAGCAGCGGGTACCAGGCCAGCTCCTCAGGGCGCGACAGGGATGGCCGGTGGCGCAACAGGGCCGGCGCGCAGACAGGAAAGATCACCTCCTCCATCAGCGGCGTGATGGCCAGGCCGGGGTAGTGGCCGTCATTGAGGTCAATGGCCAGGTCGAAGTCGCCCTCGCGCAGCGACAGGCTGCTGTCCTCGGCGATGATCTGCAGCTCGATGTCGGGAAGGCGCGCCTGCAGTCGCGGCAGGCGTGGCATCAGCCACTTGCTGAGGAAGGCAGGTACGCTGCGCACCCGGATGATGCCGCTCATCACGCCGCTACGCAGGCGCTTAACTTCGAGGCCGACCGACTGGTAGGCCTCTTCCACCACATCGGCCAGTCGGCGTCCCTCCTCGGTTAGCTCCAGGCGACGCGGCAGGCGACGGAATAGCTTGAAGCCCAGGCGCTCTTCCAACTGCTTGATCTGCTGGCTTACGGCCCCGGTGGTCACGTGCAGCTCATCGGCGGCGCGAGTGAAGGAGAGGTGGCGTGCACTGATGGCGAAGACCTTGAGCCAGGCATGGGTCTGAGCGTGAAGTAGGCGGCTCATGGTTTAGTCAATCTATACTCAGTAGGGAGATATTCTCGTTTGCCCGAGGGCGTTCATAGCACCACCATAGAATCCAACGGGCTTGGATGGCAATAGCGTTTAGTTAGACTCATCCATTATGGCCCTTTCGGAACGGATACGATCGGCAGCCGCCGACCAGACAAGGTGATTACATGGCACTCAGCGTCTTCGATCTGTTCAAGATCGGCATCGGCCCCTCCAGCTCACACACCGTTGGTCCGATGCGCGCCGCCTGCGACTTCGTTCAGGCGCTGCGCGAACAGGACATGCTGGAGCGAGTTGCGCGCATCGAGGTGCGGTTGTTCGGCTCGCTTTGCGCCACCGGCAAGGGCCATGGTACCGACAGGGCAGTGATCATGGGCCTGATGGGCGAGCGCCCCGACCGCATCGACCCGTCTATTGTCGGCCCCTGTCTCGAGGAGCTCTTCGAGTCCAGTACACTCCAACTCGATGGCCGTTTGTCGATTCCCTTTCTCTGGACCCGCGACATGCAGTGGTACGAGGAGTGCCTGCGCTATCACCCCAACGCCATGACTCTGGTCGCTCATGGCCATAGCGATGAGTTGTGGCGCAACACCTATTATTCAGTGGGTGGCGGCTTCGTGGTCGACGAAACACAGGCCGCCCGTGGTGAACTCGACGCCGATAGCACGGCGCTGCCCTACGACTTCAACTCCGCTGCCGAACTCATGGCGCTGTGCCGTATGCACGACCTGCGCATCAGTGAGCTGATGATGGAGAACGAGAAGGCCTGGCGTAGCGAAGCGGAAGTGCGCGCCGAGCTGTGGAAAGTGTGGGAGGCGATGCAGGTCTGTGTCGAGACTGGCCTGAACAATGAGGGGGTGTTGCCCGGCGGGCTCAACGTACGTCGTCGTGCAGCGGCCCTGCATCGCCACCTGTTGGCAGCGGAAGATGATGCCTGCGTGATCGCCTCGACATTTTCGGCAATGGACTGGGTCAATGTCTTCGCCCTGGCGGTCAACGAGGAAAATGCCGCCGGGGGGCGCATGGTCACCGCACCTACCAACGGTGCGGCGGGTATCATCCCTGCAGTGCTGCACTACTATATGAAGTTCAAGGCCGGAGCCAGCGAGAAAGACGTGGTCGACTTCCTGCTCGCCGCGGGTGCCGTGGGCATGCTGTGCAAGAAGAACGCCTCCATCTCCGGCGCCGAAGTCGGCTGCCAGGGCGAGGTGGGTTCGGCCTGTGCCATGGCGGCTGCCGGTCTTGCCGAGGTCATGGGGGGCAGCGTGGCACAGGTCGAGAATGCGGCAGAGATCGGCCTGGAACACAATCTTGGCCTGACCTGCGATCCGGTGGGTGGGTTGGTCCAGGTTCCCTGCATCGAGCGCAACGCCATCGCCTCGGTCAAGGCGATCAATGCCGCTCAGATGGCGCTGCGGGGGGATGGTGAGCACTTCATCTCGCTGGATAAGGTGATTCGCACCATGCGCGATACCGGTCGTGATATGCAGGAAAAGTACAAGGAGACATCCCGCGGCGGACTGGCGGTGAACGCCATCGAATGCTGAACGATAAAGACGCTTGCGTATCAACCGACTATGCTGATTCCACGCGATGCCCTCTGCGGCATCGCGTTTTTGTTTGCAAGCTATTGAAGTCGCGGCCTTCTACGCCATTGGTCGAGTTCGACGCTTCAGGAGTTGCCCTGCGGGTGTCTCTCCTCTAGCTTACGTTAACGTAAAGGTTAGAAAGCCCCGGCTGGTTCATCGCAGCCACTGCTTTCACGACAAAGACAACAAATCAGCGCGAATCGCCAGCGGCGATCCAAAGAGGACGTCACATGACCCAGGAGTTCATACTGGAGACTCGAGGGTTGACCAAGCAGTTTCGCGGCTTCACCGCCGTGGACGATGTCAACCTGCAGGTCCGGGAAGGACATATCCACGCCTTGATCGGGCCCAACGGCGCCGGCAAGACGACCGTCTTCAACCTCCTCACCAAATTCCTGCCGCCGACCCGCGGTGAGATTCTCTATCGCGACAAGTCGATCACGAAGATGAAGGCCAACGAGATCGCCCGGTTGGGCCTCGTGCGCTCCTTTCAGATATCAGCCGTGTTCGCCCACATGACAGCGCTGGAAAACGTCCGTGTGGCCCTGCAGCGGCCTATCGGTACCTCTTTTCACTTCTGGAAGTCCGAACGTACACTCGACCATCTCAATGACCGTGCCATGGATCTGCTGGAACAGGTGGGGCTGGCCGAATACGCCGATGTCCTTACCGTGGAGATGCCCTATGGGCGCAAGCGGGCATTGGAGGTTGCCACCACGATGGCCCTGGAACCAACACTCATGCTTCTTGACGAACCCACCCAGGGCATGGGGGCAGAGGATGTCGACCGCATCGTCGAACTGATTCGCCAGGTGGCCAAGGGCCGTACCATCTTGATGGTGGAGCACAACCTCAGCGTGGTGAGCCGGCTTTGCGATCGGATCACCGTGTTGGCCCGCGGCGCGGTGTTGGCCGAAGGTGACTACAAGGCGGTTTCGGCAAACCCGCTGGTCAAGGAAGCCTATATGGGCACCGAGGTAGAGGAAGAGGAGGCCAGCGCATGAACCAACTAGCCGAGCAGCCCAGCAAGGCACAGTACCGGGACCATGACGGTGCCGAAATGCTGCGGGTCAGTGACCTGCACGCCTTCTACGGCGAGTCGCATATCCTTCACGGTGTCGATTTCGACGTGAAACGCGGTGAACTGGTCACCCTTCTCGGTCGAAACGGTGCCGGGCGAAGCACTACGCTCAAGGCGATCATGAACATGGTTGGCCGGCGTACCGGCTCGATCATGATTAACGGTACCGAGACCCTCGACATGAAGCCACACCGTATCCCGCGGCTGGGTGTGGGCTACTGTCCGGAAGAGCGCGGCATCTTCGCCAGCCTTGATGTCGAGGAGAACCTGCTGTTGCCGCCCACGGTACGCTCCGGCGGCATGAGTCTCGACGAAATCTACGAGATGTTTCCCAATCTCTACGAGCGTCGCCGCAGCCAGGGAACCCGCCTTTCCGGCGGTGAGCAGCAGATGCTGGCCATGGCGCGCATCCTGCGCACCGGTGCTCGCATGCTGCTGCTCGATGAAATCACCGAAGGCCTGGCGCCGGTCATCGTGCAGACGCTGGGTGAGGTGCTGGTCAAGCTCAGGGATAGGGGCATGACCATCGTGTTGGTGGAGCAAAACTTCCGCTTTGCCGCACCACTTGCCGACCGCCATTACGTGATGGAGCACGGGCGAATCATCGAGGAGATCTCGGCGGCCGAGCTGCCTTCGAAGCGTGATCATCTCCATACTTTGCTGGGGGTCTGAGCCACCGCGCTCAACCATCGGCTTAACACAACGATAACTGTCGTCAAGAACCGGAGCAGCGACGCAGCTACCAGCAGCGTTCGCCACAACAAGTCACAACAACAAGCAGTCCCGATGGGACTACGGAGACGTAAATGACCTTCATCAAGAAGACTCTTGCCAGCAGTATCGCCATTGCCGCCGCCGCCGCACTGGCAGCAACTAGCGCCCAGGCAGAAATCAGCGACGGGGAAGTGCGAATCGGCTACCTGGCCGATATGTCCGGCACCTACCGTGACCTGGCCGGACCGGGTGGTCTGGAGGCGCTGCGCATGGCCGTCGAGGATTTCGGTGGCAGCGTCAACGGGGCGCCGATCGAAGTCTTCAGTGCCGACGACCGCAACAGCGCCGATGTCGGTGCCAATACCGTGCGTGAGTGGGTCGATACCCGCAACGTCGATATGGTCGCCGGCATGGTGGCGTCTTCCGTGACCATCGCGGTCACCAATGTGCTCGAGGCCAATGACAAGCTTGGAATCATCTCGGGCTCCGCTGCCTCAAGCATCACCAACGAGCACTGCACGCCCAATCATATTCACTGGGTCTATGACACCTATCCGCTGGCCAACGGCACTGCCAAGGCCATCGTCGACCAGGGCGGCGACAGCTGGTTCATGCTGACTGCCGACTACGCGTTCGGTCATGCCCTGGAAGGTGATGTGACCCGGGTCGTGGAAGAGAGCGGCGGTGAAGTGGTCGGCGGCGTGCGCCACCCGTTCCCGACCGATGACTTTTCCTCCTATATCCTTCAGGCCCAGGGCTCCGGTGCCAAGATCATCGGTCTGGCCAACGCCGGGGCGGACACCGTCAACGCCATCAGCACCGCAGCCCAGTTCGGTGTGGTGGAAGCGGGCCAACAACTCGCCGGCCTGCTGGTCTTCTTGAATGACGTCCATGCCATGGGCCTCGAGACCACACAGGGTCTGCTGCTGACCACCGGTTGGTACTGGAACATGGATGACGAGGCGCGCGAATGGTCCGAGCGCTACTACGAGCGCATGAACCGTATGCCGACCATGGTCCAGGCGGGCGTCTATTCCAGCACCATGCACTACCTGAAGGCCGTCGAGGCAACCGGCAGCGATGATGCAACCACCGTGCGCGAGTACATGATGGAGCAGCCGATCAACGACTTCTTCGCCCGCAATGGACGCCTGCGTGAAGATGGACGCATGATCCACGACATGTACCTGGCCGAGGTGAAGTCGCCGGCGGACTCGACTGGCGAGTGGGACCTCTATGAGATCCTTGCCACCATTCCTGCCGAAGAAGCCTACCGTCCGCTTTCCGAAAGCCAGTGCAAGCTGGTCCAGAACTGAGCGGTGCAAGACACGGCGGCGGCCATTGGCCGTCGCCCCTCTGACGGCGAGGAGAACCTAACATGACGATGATATTTGGGGTGCCGTTGGCGGTGTTCATGGGCCAGCTGCTGCTGGGCCTGATCAACGGTGCCTTTTACGCCTTGCTGAGTCTGGGCCTGGCGGTGATCTTCGGCCTGCTGAAGATCGTCAATTTCGCCCACGGGGCGATGTATATGCTGGGTGCCTTCGCCACCCTGCTGGGGATGCGCTACCTGGGTATCAACTACTGGGCGGCTCTGCTGTTGGCGCCACTGGTCGTTGGCCTGTTCGGTATGGTGCTCGAGCGGCTTATGCTGCGGCGTATCGGCCATCTGGACCATCTCTATGGCTTGCTGCTGACCTTCGGTCTGGCACTGATTTTCGAAGGCACGCTGGTCAATTTCTTCGGGGTGTCGGGCGCGCGATATCCGACACCGGAAGCCCTGCAGGGCGGCTTCCAGACGGGCTTCATGTTCCTGCCCGTCTATCGGGCCTGGGTACTGCTGGCGGCGCTGGTCGTCTGCCTCGGTACCTGGTTCATCATCGAGCGTACACGGCTCGGTGCCTACCTGCGGGCCGGAACCGAGAACCCCGCGCTGATGCAGTCATTCGGCGTCAACGTGCCGCTGTTGATCACGCTCACCTATGGTTTCGGCGTGGCGCTGGCCGCCTTTGCCGGCGTGCTGGCGGCACCGCTCTATCCGGTCTCTCCGACCATGGGCTCCAATCTGTTGATCGTGGTGTTCGCCGTGGTGGTCATCGGGGGCATGGGCTCGATTCTGGGGGCCATCCTGACCGGCCTGGGCATGGGCCTGATCGAGGGCCTGACCAAGGTGTACTATCCCGAGGCAGCCAACACCGTGATCTTCCTGGTCATGATCCTGGTGTTGATGCTTAGACCCGCCGGACTCTTCGGCAAGGAGGCATGACATCATGGCCACGACTCAAACCTTGACCCCTGTCATGGAGCGCCAGCGTCGAGCAAACATGAGACGCAATGCCTTTTATCTGGCGCTGATCGTGGTGGGGCTGCTGGCACCCTTCGTCGCCTATCCGGTCTTCCTGATGAAGGTGCTGACCTTCGCGCTGTTTGCCTGCGCCTTCAACCTACTGCTCGGCTATGCCGGTCTCCTCTCCTTCGGTCATGCCGCCTTCCTGGCTACTGGTGGTTACGTTACCGGTTACCTGCTGTCGAGCTATCCGGGGCTGACGCCGGAACTGGGCATTCTCGTCGGCACCGGTGCCGCGGTGCTGCTGGGAGTCGCCTTTGGCGCGCTGGCGATCCGTCGGCAGGGCATCTACTTCGCCATGGTGACACTGGCGCTGGCGCAGCTCATGTTCTTCTTCTACATACAGGCGCCGTTTACCGGCGGTGAAGATGGCCTGCACGGTGTGCCGCGGGGAGACCTGTTCGGTTTCATCAGCCTGCGCAGTAACCTGGCGATGTACTATTTCGTCTTCGCGATCTTCCTGATCGGCTTTGCCATCGTGCAGCGCGCCGTGCACTCACCCTTCGGCCAAGTGCTCAAGGCGATTCGTGAGAACGAGCCACGGGCGGTATCGCTGGGCTACAACGTCGATGCCTACAAGCTTCTGGCCTTCGTGATCTCCGCTGGCCTGGCAGGCCTGGCTGGCTCCACCAAGACCATCGTCTTCCAGCTGGCTTCGCTGACCGATGCCCACTGGCATATGTCGGGTGAAGTCATCCTGATGACGCTGCTCGGCGGTGTGGGCACCCTGTTCGGTCCAGTGGTCGGCGCCAGCCTGGTTGTCAGTCTGCAGCATATGCTGGCGCAGTCGCCAATGGGCAACTGGGTCAACGTCATCCTGGGCCTGATCTTCGTGATTTGCGTACTCAGTTTCCGCAGCGGTATCGTCGGTGAGATCATCAAGATGTATCGCAAGAACTTCAGGTAGCATAGCGGGACGGGACTTGCCATGCCATCGGGCGCCTCACGGGGCGCCCGATGGCGTTTAAGCCGGTACAGGAGTGCGCTGCCGATCTCGCCTGGCAATTTGGACGATCGATCCATGGTCGTTACCTCTCTAGGATGGTGCTGCGGTCATCTGCTCTTCGGTGAGGCGGATCTGGCGAGTGGTGGGATAGAACAGGGTGGTGCCCAGTTGGTTCTTCAGCTGCTGACGAGACAACTGACATGGGAGTTGGAAACCTTGGGATGCCGGACGGTAGCGGCAAAGGTTTCCGCGTGAACCACGTCGATGAAGGCTTCGATCCTGTCCCGGCGTTGCATGGGTCACCTCTCGCATGGATTGTTGTTGTTGAGCGATAATGTCGTGTGTTTAATGCACTTTATCCCAAGACGTCGCATTGCCTAGACTAATCGATGGAAAAAACATAATCGAATGAGGTCACCTCTATGAAATCACGCGCTGCCATTGCCATGGCTGCCGGCAAGCCGCTGGAGCTGGTTGAAATTGACGTCGAGGGGCCCAAGGCCGGCGAGGTGCTGGTGCGCATTGCGGCCACCAGCGTCTGCCACACCGACGCTTTCACACTCTCAGGCGCCGACCCGGAAGGACTCTTCCCCTCGGTGCTGGGCCATGAGGGAGCAGGGGTCGTCGAGGAAGTGGGCGACGGCGTCACCAGCCTCAAGCCCGGTGATCATGTCATTCCGCTCTATACCGCCGAGTGTGGCAAGTGCAAGTTCTGCCTTTCCGGGAAGACCAACCTGTGCCAGGCGGTGCGCGCCACCCAGGGCCAGGGCCTGATGCCCGATGGCACCTCGCGCTTCTCGCTGGATGGCAAGATGCTGCATCACTACATGGGCTGTTCCACCTTCTCGGAGTATACCGTGGTGCCCGAGGTGTCGCTGGCGGTGGTCTCCAAGGAGGCGCCACTGGACAAGATCTGCCTGCTCGGCTGCGGCGTGACCACCGGCATTGGCGCGGTGCTCAATACCGCCAAGGTGGAGCCGGGCTCGACTGTCGCCGTGTTCGGCCTGGGTGCCATCGGCCTGGCGGTGATCCAGGGCGCACAGATGGCCAAGGCCAGCCGCATCATCGCCATCGACGTCAACCCGGACAAGTTCGAACTGGCACGCCAGTTCGGTGCCACCGATTTCGTCAATCCCAAGGAGCACAGCGACCCGATCCAGCAGGTGATCGTCGACCTGACCGACGGCGGGGTCGACTACTCCTTCGAGTGCATCGGCAACGTCAACGTGATGCGCTCGGCGCTGGAGTGCTGCCACAAAGGCTGGGGCGAGTCGGTGATCATCGGCGTGGCCGGGGCCGGCGAGGAGATATCCACGCGGCCGTTCCAGCTGGTCACTGGGCGAGTATGGCGCGGCTCGGCGTTCGGCGGCGTGAAGGGCAGAAGCGAATTGCCGGGCTACGTCGAGCGCTACATGAACGGCGAGATCAATATCGACGACTTCATCACCCACGACATGCCGTTCGAGAAGATCAACGAGGCTTTTGAGCTGCTGCATGCGGGGAAGAGCATTCGTACCGTGCTTCGCTATTGATTCGTGCCCGAAGCCGCACGATGGGCGTGATACGTGCCGAAGCGCGAGGATGTTATGTTACAGGGGCTGTGCATAAGGATCTGCCACCCATTAGCCGTTCCGGTCGTTGCCTGTTGGGGCGACCGTGAGGAGAACGAACGATGAGCATGACCGAAAAGCTTGAACTGGTATCGGCAAACAAGAGTTTCGGTGGCTGGCACAAGCGTTACCGGCACCATTCGCGGGCGCTTGATTGTGAGATGGTATTCGCCATTTACCTGCCGCCCCAGGCCGAGACCGAGCGGGTGCCGCTGCTCTGGTGGCTGTCAGGGTTGACCTGCAGTGACGAGAATTTCATGCAGAAAGCCGGCGCGCATCGTGTGGCCGCCGAACTTGGCATTGCCATCATTTGCCCCGACACCAGCCCGCGAGGCACCGACCTGCCGGGTGAGCATGATAGCTACGATCTCGGCTCCGGTGCAGGATTCTACGTCAATGCTTCCCGGGAGCCCTGGAAGAAGCATTACCGGATGTATGACTACGTGACCGAGGAGCTGCCCTCCGTGGTTCGGCAGCACTTTCCGGTCAATGGCCGCGAAGCCATCAGCGGACACTCCATGGGCGGTCACGGGGCTTTGATCATGGCGCTGCGTCGTCCCGGCCACTACCGCTCGGTCTCGGCATTTGCACCGGTCGTCAATCCCAGCCAGTGCCCCTGGGGGCGCAAGGCCTTCCACGAATACCTGGGCGAAGACCCTGGCAGTTGGACCCAGTATGATGCCTGCGAACTGGTGGCCAAGGGGGCGTCGAGCCAGCCCCTGTTCATCGATCAGGGTGAGGAAGACGATTTTCTTGTCGAGCAATTGAAGCCTGAACGCCTCGAGGCGGTATGCCGTACTCATGACCACCCACTGACGCTGCGCCGTCAGCCTGGGTATGATCACAGCTACTACTTCATTGCCAGCTTCATTGAGGAACACCTGCGCTATCATGCTGAGTATCTATTCAAACGCTGATCAACTACTGCTGTCAGGCGTGACATGATTCGCGCTGTTCTCTTCCGTGTATTGCGCTGGGCTGCCCTGGTCGGGGTCGCCTTCGTCGTGTTGTCGCTGGTGCTGGTGCTGATGATGCGCTACGTGCCGGCTTACGGCTCGATGGTGATGCTGGAACGCAAGATCGAGGCCTGGCTCTCCGGCGAGTCGTTGCCAATCCAGCATCAGTGGCGCCCGTGGGAGGAACTCTCCGACCACGCCAAGTTGGCGGTGATAGCCGCCGAGGACCAGCGCTTTCCCGATCATCGCGGCTTCGATGTCTCTGAGATGCGCCGCGCCTGGGAAGCCAGCCGCTCTGGTGCTCGCCTGCGCGGTGCCAGCACCATCAGCCAGCAGACCGCCAAGAATCTGTTCCTCTGGACCGGGCGTAGCTGGCTCCGCAAGGGGTTCGAGGCCTGGTTTACCCTGCTGATCGAGACGCTGTGGCCAAAGGAGCGAATTCTCGAGGTCTACCTGAATATCGTCGAGTGGGACAATGGTGTGTTTGGTCTTGAAGCGGCCGGGCAGCACTACTTCGGCGTATCAGCCAGTCAACTGAACGAGGTACAGGCGAGTCGACTGGCAGCCATACTGCCCAATCCCCGAGCTTGGGATGCCGCGCGGCCGGGCCCACAGACGGAGCGGCGCAGCCAGTGGATACGCCAGCAGATGCGCAACCTCGGTGGTTCGCGCTACCTGGAACGGCTGGCCGCCGATTGAGCCACTGTTTATATCAGGCCTGTCCCTGCGGCTTATAGCGAACGGCCAGCACGACGCCGACAATGGTGACGACCATGCCCACCAGGCCGATCCATGGCAGCCGCTCATCGAACAGCCACCAGGCCTGCAGCGCCGTGACCGGTGGTACCAGGTAGAACAGGCTCGCTACACGTGAGGCCTCTCCACGCCGAATCAGTGCCATCAGCAGCAGGATTGCACTGATCGACAACACCAGTACCAGCCAAGCCATGGTCATTACGAAGGTGGGGCTCCAGTCGATGCTGCGCTCCTCGAACAGCAGGGCGCCGATTCCCAGAAGGCAGCCTGCTGCCAGGTATTGCACCACGGTGCCGGAAAGCAAAGGCATGCCGGTGCAGAACCGCTTCTGGTAGAGCGTGCCCAGGGTTATGCCCGCCAATGCGGCCAGGATGCAGGCCAGGGCGCCCAGGCCGAATCCTTGAAACAGCGCCGTCCCCGGGTCGAGCTTGCTGCCCAGCACCATGACGATGCCGGCAAGGCCCAGCAATAGCCCCAGCCACTGAATCGCAGTGATTCTCTCGCCCAGCAGCGGGCTTGCCAGTGTGGCCGTCAGCAATGGTTGAAGACCCACTAGCAGAGCAGCCAGGCCTGCCGGCATTCCCAGGTAGATACCGTAGAAGACACCGCCCAGGTAGGCGCCGTGCACCAGCATCCCGGAAACGCCGATGTGCGCCCATAGTCGGCCCCCTTGTGGCCAGCCGCCCTTGAACAGCTTGACCATCGGCACCAGCAGCATGAGTGTCAGCATGAAGCGCACGAAAAGGAAGGTGAAGGGTTCGGCATGAGGCAAACCGAACTTGGCGCCGATGAAGCCGGTGCTCCAGAGGGCGACGAACAGCACCGGCATGCCGGCCAGCAGTGCTGTATCGAGCCGTGAGGGTGCAGGTGCGTTCATTGACAGACAGCATCCATATCTGAGTAGAAGAGTAGGGACGATACTTTGTCTCGAGGCGCGGGAAAAGCTAGCAGGATAAGTTTTTCATGACGAGCTTGTTGCATTCCGTTACATTAAAATTTTGAACCCAAGCTCCTCACCCTCGTCTTAGTTCCACGTACAGCAACACACCCACGCAATACGTTTGGAGGTATTTCATGCAACGGATGACTGCACTCTTCTCGGCCGCCCTGCTCACAGTCGGTCTCATGGCCGTTCAGGCACACGCCCAGGATGCAACGCAAGATCCGACTGCCGACCCGCAGCAGCCGCAGGCAATCGCTCCGGCGCAAGATTTTTCGGACGACCAACTGCAGCAGTTTGCCGATGCGTCTCAGGACATCGCGGTGATTTCCCAGGAGTATACCGAGCGTTTGCATGCCGCTGAGGATGAGCAGACTCAGCAGGAAGTGCGAATGGAAGCCAACGACATGATGGTGGAGGTTGTTGAGGATAGCGGTCTCGACGTAGATACCTTCAACGCTATCGGGCACGCCATCCAGCAGGATCCCGAGCTGATGCAGCGTGTGCAGCAGATGGCCGAGCAAACCTGATGTGACGGCGCAATGCCAGCATGTCATCGAAAGGCCACCCTTGGGTGGCCTTTCTGCTGTTGAGTGAATCGTCTCTTGGTGCTTTACAGCCTGGAGAGAGCCTTACACACTGACTGCCAACCAATCTTGCGCTGACAGCGGGGTGACGCATGGAAGTGGAACTGCTGGAAATTCGCCAGCACATGAGTCGCTTTTCTCCTTTCGAGGGTCTCTCCGACGACCTGCTCGACGCATTGGCCGGACAGGTAGAGGTGGCTTACTTCAAGGCGGGCAGCGATATCCTGGTGCTCGATCAGGGGCTGCATGAGCTGTGCTATATCCGCAGCGGTGCCGTGGAGGTCTATCGTCGCAACGGCGATCTCTACAATCGCCTGGGCGAAGGAGACATATTCGGCCACTTCAGTCTGCTACGGAATCATCGGGTGCGTTTCCCGGCGCGGGCGCTGGAAGACACCCTGGTCTATTTTATCCCCGAGCCGTTGTTTCATCAGCTCTGTGAGTTCGACGAGCATTTCGCCGACTTCGTGGAGCTGGGCCGGCCACGTATGGAGGCCGCGGTGGAACAGCACAAGCAAGCCAACGACATGATGATCACTCGGGTGCGCAAGCTGCTGACGCGCTATCCCGTCATGATCGAGGCCACCACGACAGTTCAGGAGGCGGCGCGCCTGATAGGAGACGCCCAGGCGTCGGCCGCGTTGGTACTGGATGCACCGGATGACAATCCACGCTGCACCTTCACCGATAGCGAAGACCGCCCCTGGAAGGTCCGTGGCATCTTGACCGACAGTGACTTTCGCACCCGGGTCGTGGCCGAGGGGCTTTCGCCTGGCACCCCGGTCGGTGAGCTGCTCGGGGAGGGTCTGATCACCATTCAGTCTGACGAATCGGTGCATGAGGCCATGTTGTGCATGCTGCGCAACAACATCCATCATCTCCCGGTTCTGCATCGCCGACGCCCGGTGGGTATCGTGCATCTCTCGGATATCATCCGCTACGAAACCCATAGCAGCCTCTACCTGGTTAGCAATATCTTCAACCAGTCCAGCGCCGTGGGATTGGCCAAGCTGGCCCCCGATGTGCGCGCTGCCTTCGTTCGCATGGTGGAAGAGGGCGCCAACTCACAGATGGTGGGTAGTGCCCTGTCGACCATCGGCCGCAGCTTCACCCGTCGCTTGCTGGAGCTGGCCGAAGAGGAGCTGGGTCCGCCACCGGTTCCCTACTGCTTCATGGTCAACGGCTCCATGGCGCGCAACGAGCAGTCGCTCGTCACCGACCAGGACCACGCCCTGGTCCTCTCCGACAATTTCGATGCCAAACGCCACGATGCCTACTTCCTGGCCTTGGCAAAGCGTGTCAGCGATGGCCTCGATGCCTGCGGCTACCCGTATTGCAAGGGGGAAGTGATGGCAACCAACGGCAAGTGGCGCCAGCCCCTCTCGGTGTGGAAACGCTACTTCAGCGACTGGATCGACGATCCCACCCCGGAGCGACTGCTACACAGTTCGATCTTCTTCGACCTGGACAGCAGCTACGGCGAAGAGGCGTATGTCGAACAGCTACAGGACCTGGTGGCGCAGAAGGCGCCGAAGAGCCCCTTGTTCCTGGCGGCCCTGGCTCGCAATGCCTTGAACCGCACACCTCCGCTGGGTTTTTTTCGGACCTTCGTGATGGAAAAGGATGGCAAGCACAACAATTCCATTAACCTCAAGCGACGCGGTACGGCACCCATGGTCGACCTGGTCCGAGTGCATGCGCTGGCCTGCGGCTCTCAAGCGCAGAACAGCTTCGAGCGACTCGACGCTATCGGCAATACCCAGCTGTTGGCACCGGGAGCCGGCGAGAAGCTGCGTTATGCGCTGGAACTGATTGCCATGGCACGAATACGCCACCAGGTCATTGATATCCAGAATGACCAAGTCCCGGACAACAACATCGAGCCGGAGAACGTCGAGGATAGCGAGCGCCATAACCTGAAGGACGCTTTTCAGGTCCTGAGTAACGCACAAAAATTTCTCAAGTATCGTTATCCGTTGCCGGTGCGCATCGGCCGGGCTCGCTAGGCTATGCTCTCACATCACCTGTCTCCAACGCGTGCTCTGCCCAGTTGGCCGGCGTATCTTGCCGCGCGAGCTGGCGAAGTCTCGCCGCCAGAACTGGTCAGCTACTTTGCCGCCGGCTGCCCGGCCCCCGACACCCCCATCGGCGAGGTATCGTTGGTGGCGCTTGACCTGGAAACCACCGGGCTCGATGCGCGTCGTCACGATATTGTCAGCATCGGCCTGGTGCCTTTCACCCTCGGTCGCATTCGCTGGGCTGAACGTCGCTATTGGGTGGTGCGTCCAATCCGGCCCCTGTCCAGTGAATCGATCACCTTCCATCGCATCACTCATTCGGAAATCGCCGAGGCGCCAGATCTGTCGACGGTGTTACCCGAACTGCTCGAGGTCATGGCTGGCCGTCTCGCCGTGGTGCACTTTCGTCATATCGAGCGGCCCTTCCTGGATGAGGCGGCTAGATCACATCTGAGAGAGGGGCTCCGATTTCCGGTCATCGATACCATGTCCCTGGAGGCACGGCGGTACCGGCTCTCGCTGTGGGCGCGCTTCAGGCGCTGGATGCGCCGGCCACCGGTATCGATACGGCTGAGCGATAGCCGGGCCCGCTATGGTCTGCCGGCGTATCAGGGGCATCATGCGCTACTCGATGCCCTGGCCACTGCCGAACTGCTTCAGGCCCAGATTGCCACCCACTATCGATCCCAGGTGACGATTGGTGAGTTATGGAGTTAGTCGTTACGGGGCTGGATGGCTCAAAGCCAGAGGTCGGCAAATGTCTTTCCGTCCACTGGCCTGCCGTAGTAGAAACCCTGTACACCGGTGCAGCCTAGCGCCCGCAGTGCCTCGGCTTGTTCCACTTCCTCGACGCCTTCAGCCACGGTGTGCATCCCCAGTGTTTCTGCCATGGCGATGATGGTGGCAACGATGGCGTGATCGTGACTGCTCTTGAGCATGTCCTGTACGAAGGACATGTCGATCTTCAGTGTATCGGCGGCAAAGCGCTTGAGATAGGTCAGTGAAGAATAGCCGGTGCCGAAGTCGTCGATCGCCAGGCCGAAGCCGGCATCATGCAGGGCGCGGGTGATGCGCACGGTCTGTTCAGGATTGCGCATCAGCCCGCTTTCGGTAAGCTCGAGGCCGAGCCGTCCCGGTGCCACCCGAGTTGCGAGGCGCTGTACATGTTCCGCCAGGCGCGGATCATCCATCTGTTGAGCCGAGACGTTGACGCACAACCGCCCATTAAAAGGCTTGTCCTGAGCATCCCAGGTATGCAACTGGTTGCACGCTTCATCCAGTACCCAGTCGCCCAGTTGCCGGATCAGCCCCTGCTCCTCGGCCAGGGGAATGAAGGTTCCGGGGCTGACATGGCCGAGAACCTCGTCATGCCAGCGGCAGAGCGCTTCTGCACCACTCAACTTGCCGCTCTTGAGGCAGAACTGGGGCTGGTAGTGCAGTGCCAGGCCACCCTGGTTCAGTGTCTCGATGAAGCGCAGTTGCAGGAATTCTTTCTGGTGCAGTTCATCGGCCATGTTGGTATTGAAAAAGCGCGTTCGGCTGTCGTCTCGCTTGGCATGATTGAGCGCGATGCTGGCGTGCTGGAACAGTGATTGAGCGTTATCGGCATCCCGTGGGAAGAGTGCCGCGCCGACACTGGCCGAAATCGAGAAGCTTCGATCGGCGATCTGGATCGGCGGCGAGAGGCTATTGCGGTAACGCTCGATCGCATAAGCCATGGCAACCGGGCGAGTATTGGTCAACAGCACCATGAACTCGTCGCCTCCCAGGCGAGCGACGAACTCCCCGGGCTTGGCCTGGGCTCTGAACCGGCCGGCGATATCAGCAAGTAGCAGGTCTCCTCGCTCATGACCCTGGGTATCGTTGATGTGCCGAAAGCGATGGAGGTCGAGATACAGAAGCCCCAGGCTCTTGCCCTGAAGTTGGGTCTGGTCGCAAGCCTCCTGAAGCCGCTCCATGAAGTGCCGACGGTTCGGCAGCCCCGTTATGCTGTCCCAATAGATCAGTTGCTCGATGTGCTGGTCGTTGCTGCGGCGGGTCTCCTCCGCCAACTGGCGGGCCATTTCGGCGCCAGCCTGGGTGGCGGCGATGCGCAGCACTTCCGGCCCATAGGCGGGAAGAGATAACGGGCGATTGCACAACAGTGCCATCAGGCCTAGCAATACCCCATTCGGTGTTCGCAGGGGGACGCCGATGTAGCTTTGCGCACCGAGTTCCCGAAGCAGTGCTTTATCGGGGAAGCGTTCCTGGAGGCTATTGGGGAACTGGCAGATTTCGTTGTTCAAGACGTGTTCGCAAGGGGAACTGGCCAGTTCATAGGTTGTGGCAGGTTGCGTATTCCGGGTCATCGTGACCGACCGTTCCGTTCTATCGTGACCGCCTGTTCCGGGCCATCGTGACCGCCCATTCCGTTTCATCGTGACCGATTTCGGCGTCTTCCCCGGAATCCACG
>NZ_QPKI01000011.1 GCF_003339685.1 Halomonas sp. DQ26W
TCCGGCTGGTGAGCCGCCGGCCCTATTGCGGTTCTACCTGTCCCGGGTCATCAAGCGATTGCATGTTGAAACCGAAGCCGGTTGGCATCGTTCTCTCTTCGGTGGCATCGAACAGTGGTGGAGTGGGTGTATGGGCGAACCGTCGAGGAGTTCGAACGTGGCGATGAACCTGAAAGACACCATGTGACACTACCCATGCCGGAGCGTACGCGGGAAGACCGCTACCTGCACGTGCATTTTCTGCCGAATAATGAGGTCAAGATGGGCTGGAGCGCAGACCTTATTTCGCCTTATGCCCATCTACCAAAGCGCCCCGATGTGGCCCGATATCAGGAGCAATAAATGCTGGTGAGATGGATCTGGAGCTGGCTGTTCAATCAAGTCTGGTACGGCTTGCCCAAAGTAGCACGCTGGGGGCTGGGTGCGTTGTTTGCCGGTTATTTCGTGTGGCTGTTCTTCTTGCCCGACCTGCACCCCATGCCCACGGATACCTCTATCGAAGGGCGCAGCCATATCGATCGCCCGATCCATCGCTTTTGGGTTAATGGCAGGGGGGGGGGGAATGTTGGCCCCTATGGTGGGGGAGGTGTCGTCTGTTGCCAGCGTATCAGCGGCGAGACCGCCGAGGTGGAGTGGATTCTTAGCATCACAGGGGAGCAAGAACGACAGGGCATGGAAGTAGAACGACATAGCGTAACGCTGCCAATGCCGGAGCGCGCACGGGAAGACCGCTACCTGCACGTGCATTTTCTGCCCAATAACGAGGTCAAGCTGGGCTGGAGCGAAGATTTGATTTCTCCTTATGCCCATTTGCCAAAACGCCTGGATCAACTCGACGAAGGAGCCAACCCATGACCGAAGAGGAAATCCTGGCCAACTGCGAGGCGCTGAGCGCTATCGCGGAGGACATGCCCTCGGTGGATACCATGACCTGTCATAGTATCTTGGAGATGGGTGTTTTCTTCGATGGAATCGGACGTAATCTTGATAAAGATTCGATAGAAGGGCGTCTCAGTAATGTCGCACGATTGCATAACGTCTTTCCCGATGAAACCAGCGATCAACCCGGTCGACGTTTTCGTAAACTTTATCTTCCTGGCCTGGGCACACCGCTGGAGACCGAGGCGTCCGAGAGCCTGGCCACGGCGGGGCGCATGGCACCCGGTGAGGCACGTAGCACTATGGAGGGTCATGTGAGTAGCAGCGCCCGCGAAGCAGTGGGGCGTGGGCTGCTGGAAGAGAGCGGGCGCGCCTGGTGGGAGACCTCCCGGCGTAACCTGACCCAGCAGTTCAGTTCACTCAAGGGCTGGGTGAAGGCGCCGCGCGATACCGTCGCGCGCCTCGGTGTCGAGTCCTGGTCGCCGCTGCGTGACAGCCCCTTGATGGCGCACCTGTTGACCAGCGGTGCGGCATCGCGGCTGACCAAGGCGATGAGCGACTTCGAGCGACTGGTGGCTCAAGCGAATTCGGACGATATGCCGCTGCGCACCATTCGTATCTCGGTGTTCGGCTTCGATTTCGGCGCGGCCCTGGCCAAGGCCTTCATCCGCGAACTCTTGGATAAGGCGTGTGGGCGCCAGGGCGATACCTATCTCTATCAGGGTGCCGAAGTGGTGGTCGCCTTTGCCGGGCTGTTCGATTGCGTGCATCGCACCCACCCCGACATGGGGCCGCTGGAAGCCCTGACGCCTGCCGTCACGGAAATCGATGACGGTGGCCCATTGCATCCTGCCTGCCGCCGGGCCGTGCACCTGATCGCCGCCCACGAGCGGCGGATTACCCGCCGCTGCCGCCCCCTCGGGGGGAAGCGGGCCAACTGGCGCGAGGAGCTGCTGCCGGGCATCAGCGAAGATGTCGGCGGAGGCCTCAAGCCTGGCGAGCAGAAGGTCAGCGCCGAGCTGTCGCGCTATGCGTTGCACCGTATGTACCGAATGGCGCATCGGGCCGGCGTGCCGGTGCCCAGCCTGGAATCACTGCGTGAACGCGATATTTTGAACGCTCAATACTTTGAAATCGANGCAACCCGCCGTCATCAGGAGCCAAACGTCGAGAGCTTTCGCTTTCATGCCGAGCTGTATCTCGCCTGGCTGGCCAAGCGTTACCTGATCTACCGCGATACCAGGGCCGCGCTGGAGGCCCGTCTCGACGCGTTGCCGAGCCGTACGCCGAGCGGTGTGCTGGGTGTTCCCACGGCCTCACTGACCCAGTCGGCCGAGTGGGAGAATATCGTCGCCACCGCCGAGGAAGCCGAACGGGCGTTGACGGAGCTGAAAGCGCAGTGGGGCTGGCTGAAGGAGGTCGACCGTGAAGCTCGGGCTCTCAACGGCCAACACCATGCGGGTGCCAACGAAATTGCCCGACATGCCCAGCGGCACCTGGCGACCGAGGGTAAGTGGGCGGAGCTGTGGATGGCCCGCGTCAGCGGAGAGTCGGCGCGTCACGCGATGGAAGCGACGTTCGAGCACAGCCCCGGCGTGGCGTATCTGTTCCGCTATGGCATTCATGATCGTCATGATGATGATCAGGCGCTGAGTTTCCAGGCCGGGGGCGCGAACGCCAGCGTGGGTAGCCGGCATTACCGCTTTTTCGCCTGGCGTGGCGTGGACATGCCAAGCGAGGAGTCGCCGGCGGAACGCTCCACCCAGCACCCCTGGGAGAGCATGGAACGCTGGACCATGCGCTGAGTGAGCGCTTCGCGTTCATTCGTTTCGTTAACGGTGGCTACCGCCATTCGGTATCTGATCGGGTTCGGACAGGAAAAAGAAAAATGGATCATAGGAGACATTCATGCGTCATTTCATCGCCATGACATTCGGTGGCCTTTCGCTTCGCTATTACCTGCGTCAGTTGTTCTTCGGTGCCGGTATTTCGGCCTTGCTCCTGTTCGTGGTCACGCAGGGTGAGGCGGCGCTGAGGATAGATCATGTGCTGGTGCTGCTTGTCAATGCCTTGCTGTACCCCTACTCACGCTTCGTCTATGAACAGGCGGTGGGGTTCGTGATGGGAGACAACGTGTTCTTCGTCAATACTGTGTTACTGCTGGGCGTGAAGTTGTTCACGATAACGCTCCGCTTGGGCTTGCCTATCTCTTTTTTTACCATCGTCGCGGCCAAGGTCGTGACAGCGTCGAGGGCTAGGGCCGTTACTCATGCGTTAACACAGACTGCCCCGATCACTCGGGGGACCGTTCCGTGAGTGGTATAAGCGGCAGCGGATCAATCGCCGTCCTCACCTTGGTCGGCCTGGGCATCCAGCGCGGCACGCCAGGCCATCAGCTGAGCGTAGCGCTTCTCCTGGCCGTGGTCGCTGGGCTGGTAGAACGGCTGGTGGGGCAGGTCGTCGGGCCAGCAGTCGTGGGCGCTTCCCGCCGGGTAGCCTTCCGGTTCGCCGTGGGCGTAGCGATACCCCTGGCCATGGCCCAGCGACTCCATCAGCTTGGTCGGGGCATTGCGCAGGTAGCCGGGCACCTCCAGGCTCGGCTGGGCGGCCACGAACGCCTTGGCACGATGCCATGCCTGGTCGATGGCGTGGCTCTTGGGGGCCACGGCCAGATGAATGGCGGCGTGGGCAATGGCGCGCTGGCCTTCGTAGTCCCCCAGACGCAGGTAGGCGTCCCAGGCGGAGATGACCAGCGGCAGGGCGCGAGGGTCGGCGTTACCCACGTCCTCCGAGGCGATGGCGGCGAGCCGGCGAACCACGTCCAGCGGATCGCCGCCGCCCTGGATGAAGCGGGCGATGTAGAGCAGGGCGGCGTCCTGCCGCGAGGAGCGGATGGACTTGTGGATGGCCGAGAGCAGGTCGTAGTAGTAGTCGCCCTGCTTGTCGAAGGCGCTGGCCTGATGGCCCATCACCGCATCGAGCGCCTCCCGGGGCAGGCGCTCGCGATCGCCATCGGCGACGGTGAAGTCGCAGGCGGTCTCGAGCAGGCCCAGGGCGCGCCGGGCATCGCCGGCGGCGGCCCGGGCCAGCATGGAGAGGATCTCGTCATCCACGGCGATGCGGCGACTGCCCAGGCCGCGATCGCTGTCGCCCAGGGCCTGGCGCATCACGGTGGTCAGTTCGGCTTCGTCGAGGGGCTTGAGCACGTGAACGCGGGCCCGGGAGAGCAGCGCCGAGTTGACCTCGAAGGAGGGGTTCTCGGTGGTGGCGCCGATCAGTGTCAGCAAGCCCGACTCCACATGGGGCAGCAGGGCATCCTGCTGGCTCTTGTTGAGACGGTGGATTTCGTCGAGGAACATCAGCGTCGGCTGCCCCTGCCCCCGTGCAACCTCGGCCCGCGATACCGCGTCGCGGATATCCTTGACCCCGGCCATCACCGCCGAGAGCCTTTCCAGGCGGGAGCCGGATTCGGTAGCCAGGATGTCGGCCAGGGTGGTCTTGCCAACCCCCGGGGGGCCCCAGAGGATCATCGAGCGGACCGTGCCGGTCTCCGCCATGCGGCGTAGCGGCTTGCCGGGGCCCACCAGAGCCTGCTGCCCCACGTAGTCCTCCAGGCGGCGGGGCCGCATGCGGTAGGCGAGTGGTGCCGCATCGTCGGTGGCCTGGCCGAACAAGTCCATGGGGCTCTCCTTGTGGCTGTGTGATTTCGGTGATTTCGGTGATTGAGGTGTTTTGCAATACGACCTTCGGCCATGTGCGGTATTGGGTCAAAGGGACTAGGGTGATATGGCATCTTGGTCCGGCCGGGTTGCCAAGGATGAAAACGGCCCCGACAATGAACCTGCGTTCGTACCGCGCATCCAACTCTTAGTGCCCGCTTCATTCGATGGTAGAGGAGGCTTCGACATGCCCATGCTGACCCAGCTGCGTCAGGATCATGCCAATATGGCGCGCATGTTGCACGTCCTTCAGCGCAAGCAGAAGGCCCTTGCATCCGGCGAACGACCCAATTTTCAACTGGTTCGGGAGGTCGTCGACTACATTCTTGATTACATGGAAGGATTTACGGTTCCGCTGGAGCGGGTCTGCACCGATCGTCTCAAGGCCCTGGCCCCCGAGAGCGGAGTGCTGACTGAGCGCCTTTCCATCGACTATCAGGCCGTGCGACAGCGCCTGATGCGGCTTTCCAATGATCTCGATATGATTCTGATGGACGCCGTGGTGCCCATGGACCGTTTCGCCGAGGACCTGAAGTCTTATCTCGATGCGCACCGGGCCTATCTGCGCGACGAGCGGGAGCTGCTCTTCCCGCTGATTCGTGAGCACTTCAATGACCAGGACCTGGAGCGCCTTGCGGAGGCGCTACCCGACGGCGCCGCTGCACAACTCCAGCGACTGCAGGC
Organism: Halomonas sp. DQ26W; assembly: GCF_003339685.1. Taxonomy (GTDB): domain Bacteria; phylum Pseudomonadota; class Gammaproteobacteria; order Pseudomonadales; family Halomonadaceae; genus Halomonas. The sequence goes on from NZ_QPKI01000011.1 coordinate 5,283, forward strand.
CGCCTACCCCGAGCTCTATGCCGAACTGCGGGAGATGCCCGAACCGGCAACCTGACTGGGAGGCTTCAGCCTGGCGCGCTTGCTGCTAGAATAAGCGCCTCATAGCCGCCGAGCGATCCCCTCATGTTGGTCTGTTTGCCATGTCCGGCCCGATCCTGATCTTCGACTCCGGCGTCGGTGGCCTATCGGTCATTGCGCCGCTGCGCCGCCGCTTGCCGGATGCCGCTCTGGTCTACGCCTGCGACAATGCCATGATGCCTTACGGTACGCGGCCCGATGAGTGGCTGGTGAAGCGTATTCTGTCGGTATGTAGTGCCGCTGTCGCAGCGAGTGGCTGCAAGGTACTGGTAGTGGCCTGCAATACCGCCAGCACCCTGGCGCTCGATGTCCTGCGTGACTGTCTCGCGGTGCCTGTCGTGGGTACCGTGCCGGCCATCAAGCCCGCCGCGGAGTCGAGTCAAAGTCGCCACATCGGTCTGCTGGCCACCAGTGCCACGGTATCCAGGCCCTACACCGATCGCCTGATCAGGGATTTTGCCGCCGATTGCCGGGTCACCCGCGTGGCAGCTGATGCCTTGGTGGGCCAGGCGGAACGGCTGCTGGCGGGCGAGACGCCGGACCGGTGCATCATCCGCGACGCCACGTCTCCGCTGTGGGCGGTCGGAGACCTGGATACCGTAGTGCTCGGCTGCACACACTTCCCCTTGCTCAGCGCCTACATCGCCGAGGCGGCCCCACGAGGAGTGCGCCTGGTCGATTCCGGTGAAGCCATTGCACGCCGTACGGCCCAGGTCATTCGCCGGCCAGCGCCTCGCGGCGGCTGTGATCGCAGCTTTGCCACCGCCCTCGATGCGCGCCTGAGCCGGGCTCTCGAGGCATTCGGCTTCGATGCGCCGCAGCTGCTACCCCTCGATTAACTTTTTTTCCTTGCCACGCCCCCGACAGGAGCTGCCGTGTCTCTTCCCGTTGTCGATCCCGCGCGCTACGACCAGCAACTTGAAGCCAAGCGCGAGCGTATCGCTCGCCAGTTCGCGCCCTTCTCGCCACCGCCACTGGAAGTCCTGGCATCGCCGCCGAGCCATTATCGGCAGCGCTGCGAGTTTCGTATCTGGCACGAAGGCGACGATCTTTTCTATGCGATGTTCGAAATGCAAGAGTCCGAAGGCGACCCCGTGGAACCAAGGAAAAAGCATGTCATACGCTTGGACCAGTTTCCGGTTGCCAGCCGACGGATCAATGAGTTGATGCCCCGCCTGCGGGAAGCGCTGCTGGCCAGCCCCACGCTGCGCCACCGGCTGTTTCAGGTGGAGTTCCTGACCACGTTGACCGGCGATGCGCTGGTGACCTTGATCTACCACCGGCCGCTGGATGAGGCGTGGGAGAGCGAGGCTCGCGTGCTTCAGGAGCAGATGGGCATTAGCCTCATCGGCCGCTCGCGCAAGCAGCGGCTGGTGCTTGATCGCGACCATGTCTGGGAGCGTCTGGACGTGGACGGGCATTCCTTCGTCTACCAGCAGGTGGAAAACAGCTTCACCCAGCCCAACGCCGAGATATGTCGCAGCATGCTGGCTTGGGCCCGTGAGGTGACTCGTGGAAGCCAGGATCACGACCTGGTTGAGCTCTATTGCGGCAACGGCAACTTCACCATTGCGCTGGCAGAGAACTTTCGCCGCGTCTTGGCCACCGAAATCTCGCGCACCTCGGTGGCAAGCGCTCGTGAGAATCTGGTTGCCAATGGCATCGCCAATGCGGTGATCGGGCGAATGTCCGCGGAGGAGTTTGCCGAGGCGCTCAAGGGAGAGAAGGGCGGCCGCCGGGTGGCAGAGATGGGGCTGGAGGCATACGACTTCGGCACCGTGTTGGTGGACCCGCCCAGGGCGGGCCTCGACGATGCGAGTTGCCGGCAGCTGAGCGAGTATCCCCGTATCGTCTATATTTCATGCAGCCCCGATACATTGGCGCGGAATCTGGAAACGCTATGCCGTACTCACAGAATCACTCGCTTTGCGCTGTTCGATCAGTTCCCCTGGACCCACCATTGTGAGTGCGGCGTGCTACTGGAGCGACACGCCACCTGAGCTGTCAAGCCGGGTGTTGTCCTGTCAGGTAAAGTCAAGGGAAAATCGTCAAGTAGCGATGCCCAAGCGACATGCACCATGAGAAGGCTGGCAAGTCAGTAGGGTGCGCGCCGGGGCTGCAGTAAGCTTGGCACCACGAGGCCAGTTGGTCGTGGTGAATCTACCCTAGGCCGTAGCGATACGGCTCCAGGCAGTCGAGGTGAGGGATGCATTACGAGACAATCGAGACAGGCAAGCAGGATATTCTCAAGCAACTGCGTGAGCGCCTGGATAGCCGTCTGGAGAAGGAACGGGCCGATGAGGTGGAAGCCTTTGCTCGTTATTTCTATGGCACGGTGCCGCTGGAGGACTTGGCCGACCGCCGGTTGGACGACCTCTATGGCGCGACCCTGTCGGTCTGGCATTTCATCCAGCAGCACGACCCGACGTCGCCAAAGGTTCGGGTCTTCAACCCCGACTTCGAGGAACACGGCTGGCAATCATCACATACCTTCGTTGCTGTCCTGCACGAGGATATGCCGTTTCTGGTCGACTCGGTGCGCATCGAACTCAATCGTCGCGGCATCACCGTGCACGCGATCCATAACGCTGTGCTGGCGGTGGAGCGGGACGCCGAGCACAAGCTGAGTCGGGTCTGCTCTCCACGTGAAGAGCAGGCGCCCGACCATCGTGAATCCTTGATCGCCATCGAGATCGATCGCCATTCGACGCCGGCCATGCTGGCCGATATCGAGCGCGCACTCTACGAAGTGCTGCGCGACGTGCGTATCGCCGTGGATGACTACGAGGCGATGAGCGACCGGGCGCGGAAAGCCATATCGGAGCTGAAAGACCGTTGCCCAGAGCAGATCGATCCCGGCGATCACGAGGAGGCTGTTGCGTTTCTCGGGTGGCTGGTACGAGACAACTTCACCTTTCTGGGTTACGACGAGTACACCATCGAATCCGGCGCCGACGGGGATCACCTGGCCAGGGTCTCTGGCAGTGAGCTGGGGTTGTTTCGTCTCGACTTGCCTCGCTACCAGGAGCGTATTCGTACCGAGCTGGGTGTCGAGGGCAACCGCTTCGTGCTGGTGCCCCAGCTACTGTCATTCGCCAAGAGCGCCCATCATGCCCGTGTGCATCGGCCAACCTACCCGGACTATATATCCATCGATCGCTACGACGATCAGGGCCGGGTCATCGGAGAGCATCGTTTCCTGGGGTTGTTCACCTCCACGGTCTACAACGAATCGCCCCGCAACATTCCGCTGCTGAGGCGCAAGCTCAAGGCGGTGATGGAAATTGCCGGATTCAACCCCAAGGGCCACAACGGCAAGCAGTTGTTGCAGATTCTCGAAGTCTATCCGCGTGACGACCTGTTCCAGATCGACACTCAGGAGCTGGCCAGAACGGCGTTGGGTATCCTCGATATACGTGAACGTCGCCGGGTGCGCATCTTCGTGCGCACCGACCATTCGGGACGCTTCCACTCCTGCCTTGTCTTCGTGCCGCGGGACGTTTTTTCCACCGATCTGCGCTTGCGCATCCAGCAGTTGCTTTGCGAGGAGCTCGACGTCACCTTCGGGGATTTCAACACCTATCTCTCAGAGTCGGTGCTGGCCCGGATCCAGTTCATCCTGCGCTTCAACAGCGAGGTGCCGCGGGAGGTCAATCTCAAGCGTCTCGAGGCCAAGATAGCCCAGCTGGCCCGCAGTTGGCGCGACGAACTGCAGGAGGCGATGATCGAGGGCTTTGGCGAGGAGCAGGCCAATCATTTGATGGATCGCTACCGCGACGCCTTCCCCGCCGGGTACCGTGAAGACTTTGGCTCGCGCTCGGCCGTATTTGACCTGCAGCACCTCTTCGAACTGGATGAGGGCGAGCCCCTGGCACTGTCGCTCTATCGCCTGGTCGAGGAGGAGGGAAGCGGTGTCAATCTCAAACTCTTCCAGCGCGACCTTCCGATTCCGCTCTCAGATGTATTGCCGGTCATGGAGAACCTGGGGCTGCGGGTCATCGGCGAGCGCCCTTATGAGATCAACACGCCGGACGTTCGTTACCTGCTGCATGACTTCGACCTCGAGCACCACACCAGCACCGAGGTCAGCCTGCAGCAGATGCGCGAGCCCTTCATCGAGGCGTTCCGGCGTATCTGGGCCGGCGAGGCGGAAAATGACTCGTTCAACCGACTGATCATTTCCGCCAACCTGGATTGGCGTGAGGTGGCGATGCTGCGTACCTATGCACGCTACCTGAAGCAAATTCGCTTCGGCATGTCTCAGGACTACATCGCGGCGACCCTGGCTAACCATCCACAGATCACCCGTGAGCTGGTCAGGCTCTTTGCGCTGCGCTTCGACCCGGTTCACCGCCCCGACCAGGAGCAGGTGAATGCGTGCATCGAGCGTATCATCCGCCATCTCGACGGTGTCGCCAGCCTCAACGACGACCAGTTGCTGCGGCGTTATATGGAGCTGATCCAGGCGACGCTGCGTACCAACTATTATCAGCGAAATGACCAGGGGCGTGCCAAGGACTATATCGCCTACAAGCTTGATCCCCGGCGGATCACCGGGATACCCAAGCCGTGTCCCGCCTTTGAAATTTTCGTCTGCTCGCCCCGGGTGGAAGGCGTGCACCTGCGTGGCGGCAAGGTGGCGCGTGGCGGCCTGCGTTGGTCCGACCGGCATGAGGACTACCGCACCGAGGTGCTGGGCCTGGTGAAAGCACAGCAGGTCAAGAATGCCGTGATCGTCCCGGTCGGGGCCAAGGGCGGGTTCGTCTGCAAGCGCATGCCCGAGGGAGCCGACCGCGACACCATCCAGCAGGAGGGTATTGCCTGCTACAAGACCTTCATTCGTGCCCTGCTCGATGTCACCGACAACCGGGTGGGCAGCGAAGTGGTGCCACCCAGGGACGTGGTGCGTCACGACGACGACGACGCCTACCTGGTAGTAGCGGCCGACAAGGGCACCGCCACGTTCTCCGATATCGCCAACGAGATATCCGCTGAGTACGGCCACTGGCTGGGTGACGCCTTTGCTTCCGGTGGTGCCAACGGATATGACCACAAGAAGATGGGTATCACCGCCCGTGGCGCCTGGGAGTCGGTGAAGCGCCACTTCCGCAGCTTGGGGCTGGACACGCAACGCGAGGAGTTTAGCGTGCTTGGCATCGGTGACATGGCCGGCGACGTGTTCGGCAACGGTATGCTGCTGTCCGACAAGATACGTCTGGTAGGTGCGTTCAACCACCTGCATATCTTCGTCGACCCCAATCCGGATGCCGCGACCACCTTCGCTGAGCGTCAGCGACTCTTCGAGATGCCGCGCTCCAGCTGGGAAGATTTCGACAAGAGCCTCATCTCCGAGGGCGGCGGCATCTTCAAGCGCAGCGCCAAGTCGATCACGATAACGCCTCAGATGAAAGAGGTCTTCGGCATTGCCGAGGACCAGCTCTCGCCCAACGATTTGCTAAGCGCCATGCTTCGGGCGCCGGTCGACCTGCTGTGGAATGGCGGAATCGGTACTTATGTGAAAGCCAGTGATGAAACCGATCCCGAAGTCGGCGACAAGGCCAACGATTCACTGCGCATCAACGGGAATGAATTGAAGTGTCGCGTGATCGGTGAAGGCGGCAACCTAGGTATGACCCAACGCGGGCGCATGGAAGCCGCTGAAAATGGCGTAAAGGTCTTTACGGACTTTATCGACAACGCCGGTGGGGTGAACTGCTCGGACCACGAGGTCAACATCAAGATCCTTATCGATGAAGTGGTCAAGCGCGGCGACATGACCGACAAGCAACGTAACCAGTTGCTTGCCGACATGACCGAGGAGGTGGCCGACCTGGTGATTCTCGACAACTATCGCCAGACCCAGGCGATCTACCTGTCGCAGATGCTGTCGAAGTTCGGCATCGGCCCCTATCGTCGCTTCATCACCGAGCTGGAGGCCCAGGGGCAGCTGGATCGGGATCTGGAGTTCCTGCCGGTCGACGAAACGATCCAGGAGCGTGTGGCTACCGGGCAGGGCATGACGCTGCCTGAGCTGTCAGTATTGATTTCCTACTCCAAAAGTGTGCTAAAGGGCGACGTGCTTGCCTCCGATGTGCCCGACGACCCCTATATCCAGCAGTACCTGGAGCGGATCTTTCCGCCGGTCCTGGTCGAACGTTTTCGTGACGAGATGTACGACCACCGTTTGAGGCGCGAGATCGTCACGACCCAGGTGGCCAACGACCTTGTCGATCACATGGGCATCGTCTTCACGCGTCGCCTGATCGATTCCACCGGGGCCAGCCGTGCCGATATCGCCCGTGCCTATATCGTTGCCCGAGATAGCTTCCAGCTTGCCGAAGCTTGGGAGCAGATCGAGGCCCTGGACAATCAGGTACCAAGCGATATCCAGTACTCGATGATGCTCGACCTTATGCGCCTGATCCGTCGTACCACGCGCTGGTTCCTGCGCCAGCGGCTGGGGCTCTCCACACGGGATGCCATCGATTACTTTGCACCCCGCGTGGCGCAGCTTCAGGAGGGCATCGGCGAACTGTTGCGCGGCGAGGAACATGAGCGCTGGGAACTCCGGCGTAACGAGCTGGTCGAGTCAGGCGTGTCGGAAGCGCTGGCCAGTGCCGTGGCGGCGGCAGGTAGCCTTTACGGGGCGCTGGGTGTCATTCAGGCGGCACGTCAGACCGATGAAAAGCCGCAGCGCGTCGCCGAGGTCTTCTATGAGATCGGCAGCAGGCTCGAGCTTCCGTGGATGATCCAGCAAGTGACCAACCTCGACGTGGGCGACAGCTGGCAGGCCCAGGCCCGCGAGACCTTCCGCGACGATATCGACCGCCAGCAGTTGGCCCTGACGGTCAGCGTGCTGAAAACGGAGGATGGCCGCGAACCGGAAGAGCGAGTCGACAACTGGCTGCAGATGCACAGTTCACTGCATAAGCGCTGGTGTCGCCTGATCGCCGAAGTCCGTAGCGGCGCCAGTCAGGCGAGCTTCCCGCTGTTTGCCGTGGCGGTCCGCGAGCTGGTCGACCTGGCGGAGAGCAACGGCGAGAGCTGATCGGCCCGGTCGTTCAGGCTGTCTCACCATCAAGGCTGCCTCGTCATCAAGGCAACGAACCCCGCTACGGCGGGGTTCGTCGTCATGGGCGGGCAGCACTGCTATAATCGCGCCCGCCTGTTGTCCCTGACCTGCCGTCCTTGATCCCTGGAGATGCCCATGTATGCGCTTGCCCGTTCGATCCTGTTTCGACTCGATGCCGAAACCGCACACGGGTACGCACTCTCGGCCCTGGACCTGGCGCATCGCCTGAAGCTGGCGGCACGGCTGGGTGGGGCGCGGGTCGACGATCCGGTAGAGCTGATGGGGTTGAGGTTTCCCAACCGGGTCGGGCTGGCGGCGGGGCTGGACAAGAACGCCGACCATCTCGATGGACTGGGCGCACTGGGGTTCGGCTTTGTCGAGGTGGGCACGGTGACGCCGAGGCCCCAGGAAGGCAACCCCCGGCCTCGCCTGTTTCGTTTGCCGGAGCAGGAGGCGATCATCAATCGTATGGGCTTCAACAATGCCGGAGTCGATCATCTGGTGGCGCAGGTGAAAGGCCGCCGCTACGACGGCGTCATCGGTATCAACATCGGCAAGAACCTGACCACGCCGGTGGACCAGGCGGTGGAAGACTATCTGATCTGTCTGGAGAAGGTACATGCCCACGCCGACTATGTGACCGTCAATATCTCGTCACCGAATACCCCTGGGCTGCGCAACCTTCAGTTCGGCGCACACCTGGACGCTTTGCTGGGCACGCTGCGGGAAGCCGGCAGCCGACTGGATCAGCAGGCGGGGCGCCGGGTACCCCTGGCGGTCAAGATAGCGCCGGACATGACAGACGAGGAAGTGGGGCTGGTCGCTGCCAGTATTTCGGCCAATGGCATCGATGCGGTGATTGCCACCAATACCACCGTGTCGCGGGAAGCGGTCGCCGGACTCGCGCATGCCGACGAGCAGGGTGGGCTTTCAGGGCGCCCTGTCTTCGAGTCATCCAATCGTGTTATCCGCGAGCTGCGCCGACATCTGCCCGAGATTCCCATCGTCGGCGTGGGGGGAATCGACAGCGGTGAGGCGGCCGTGGCCAAGGTGGCGTCCGGTGCCGATCTGGTTCAGCTCTATTCGGGCTTTATCTATCGAGGCCCGGCCCTGATCGGGGAGTGTGCCGAGGCACTCAAGGCCGCTCGGGGCTAAGAGTAGATCAGCGGCAAGTCCCGACAGGATCCTGGATACAAGAAAGCCCGTGAAGCGACTCACGGGCTTGTGTCATCACCGCCTTAGCAGGCAGCGAGGGATGGTTGATTGGGTGGAAAAGTGAGTTACAACACCATGGGGTTCTTGTGAATACCGGAGACGCCGGTCATACCGGCCCACTGATCCCCACGGCCCTCACGCCAACCACTCATCCAGTATTCGCGTATATTGACATCCTGACTGGGACAGTCGTCGCGGGAGCGCCCGGAAATACCCGCCTTGTAGCCATGGAGGTAGGCGCGCTGGAAGCGATCACGTTTCTGTCTTTTCATCGGATGACCTCTTGTAAAGGTACCAATTTGGGGCGCACGACATGTGCGACCCGACGTTCCACCGCTCGCATAGCCGTGTTAAACGGCAGAGCCAATGGGTGCAAGTCCAGACAGGACTCGCCAAGAGAACGCATGCATCCTTACAGTAGCTACTAAGACTAGTCTTAGCGCATTTCGGGTGTCATTGTCGACCTTTCTTTCGTCAAAAGTCGGACTCAATTTTGTAACAAAAGGATCATGCCCGTCCCGAGGGGCGGGAACGACACCATGAGCGAGCCATTCCAAACCGAATACCGCGCCTTCCTTGCCACCTGTCCCAGGGGGCTCGAAGAGCTGCTGGCCGACGAGCTTCGCACCCTGGGGTGCGAGCCGCTCAAGACCACCGTGGCCGGCGTCCACTTCCAGGGCGACCTGGCAGCCGCCTATCGCGCCTGCCTCTGGTCGCGCCTGGCCAATCGCATCGTACTGTGCCTCGTGCGTGACGAGGGCATCGAGAGCCCCGATTCGTTGCGCCAAGCGGTGACCAACGTCGACTGGGCACGCCATCTGCGCCCCGGTGCCACGCTGGCAGTGGACTTTCATGGCCGTTCGGATCAGATCCGTCATACTCGCTTTGGTGCCCAGACCGTCAAGGATGGGGTGGTCGATGCCTTGCAAACAGCGGGAAGGTCGCGGCCAGACGTCGACCTGCAGAACCCGGACCTGCGTCTTTATGCCCATCTTCATCGCGGCCGGCTGACGCTTGGCGTGGACCTCTCCGGGGAGAGCCTGCATCGCCGTGGCTACCGTCGTGATGTTGGCCATGCGCCATTGAAGGAAAACCTCGCGGCTGCCTTGCTGCTGCGGGCCGGCTGGCCTGAACGCCTGCGTGCCGGCGAACACCTGGTGGACCCCCTATGCGGCGCTGGCACCCTGCTGATCGAAGCGGCGCTGATGGCCGCGGACATGGCCCCGAACCTGAGTCGGGAGTACTTCGGCTTTCACGGTTGGGTGCAACACGACGAGGCGCTGTGGCATGAGCTCAAGCGCGAGGCCGAAGCACGCGCCAGCATCGGTCGCAAGCGCTGCCGCAACCGTCTCTTCGGCTTCGACCAGAGTCCACCGGCGCTGGCGGCGGCCAAGGCCAACGCCATGCGGGCAGGAATTCCGGCCCTTATCGCCTTCAAGGGCGCTTCGCTGGAGCAGTTGCATCGCCCCGCCGAACTCGATGAAGCGGCGCGGGGGCTGGTGATCGCCAATCCCCCCTATGGGGAGCGGCTGGGGGAACTGCCCGAACTGGTGACGCTCTATGCCGAACTGGGCGAAGGGGTTCGTCGCGCCTTTCCCGGCTGGCGCCTGGCCGTCTTTACCGGTAACCCCGATCTTGGCCACCGCATCGGGCTGAGGGCCGACAAGCAGTACTCGCTGAAGAATGGGCAGCTCGATGCCAAACTGCTGTTGATGAACGTGACGCCCGCTGCCGCCGCGGACGCCCCGGTGAAATCCCAAGGAGCGGCGCGCAGCGACGGGGCGCAGATGTTCGCCAATCGCCTGGAGAAAAACCGTAAGCGGCTGAAGAAGTGGCTCAAGCAGTCCGGCGAGACCTGCTATCGTCTGTATGATGCCGATATGCCGGAGTATGCCCTGGCAATCGATGTCTATGGCGACCGGGTTCACGTGCAAGAGTATGCGCCGCCCCGCTCGGTGAATGCCGACCAGGCTCAGAAGCGCTTGTTCGATGCCCTGCAGGTGATTCCCGAGGTGCTCGACGTCGACGCGGGCCAGGTGGTGATCAAGCGCCGTGAGAAACAAAGTGGCAAGGCTCAGTATCGCAAGCAGGCCAGCACCGGGGAGCGTTTCCAGGTGCGCGAGGGGCGTGCACGGCTGTGGGTCAACCTGCGCGACTACCTCGATACCGGTCTGTTCCTCGACCACCGCCCGGTGCGGCGCATGCTCGCCGAATTGGCTTCTGGAGCGCGTTTCCTGAATCTGTTCTGCTACACCGCCGCGGCCACGGTGCACGCGGCTTTGGGGACGGAAAGGGACGGCGGTGCCATGGCAAGCGTCAGTGTGGACCTTTCCAACACCTATCTGGAGTGGGCACGGGACAACTTCGCCCTGAACGGACTCGATTCGGCACGACACCGGGTAGTGCGCGATGACTGCCTGCGCTGGCTTGAGAACGCCAGCGCAGAGTTCGACCTGATATTTCTCGACCCGCCGACCTTTTCCAACTCCAAGAAGATGGAGGGCACCCTGGACGTGCAGCGCGACCACGTGCGCCTGGTCGAGCTTGGCATGGCGCGTCTGGCACCAGGGGGTACTCTGGTATTTTCCAACAACCAGCGCCGCTTCCAACTCGATGCCGGCCTGGTTGAACGCTTCGCCGTGAAAGACATCTCGGCGCGCACCTTCGATCCGGACTTTCAGCGCCGCCCCGATATTCACCATGTATTCCTGATTCGCCACAGGGAGGTGGAATGACGCACCTGACGCTCTATACCACCCTGGGCTGCCACCTTTGTGAACGGCTTGAGACCCTGCTGACTACGTTGCACCTTGGCGAATATCGCCTGGAGAAGGTCGAGATCAGCGAGGACGAGGCACTAATGGTGCATTACGGAACTCGTATACCGGTGCTGTTGGACGCAGCGGGCAATGAGCTGGACCTGGGCTTCGAGCCGGAGCGCCTGGCGGTTTGGCTGGCCGAGCGCGGCTGGCTGAATGAGGCAGCCTGGCAGGCCCTCGGGCGCCAACTGGAGGGCGAGGCCGAGGCCCGTGATGTGAGAGGCGCCGTCATGCGTGGCGGCCGGCGCTATTTGGGCTAAGGGGGCATTGATCCAATGCCTGCGCCACCTAGTCGCCATTGGTGACGTGGCTCTACAGACTCTCGCCTACAGCGGGTCGAGCAGCGAAAATTGGCTGACCGCCTCGCGGCCTTCGGCGCTCTCGGCCTCGACCTCGAGTACCTTTCGCAAGCCGCGAGAAGACTGGATGGTGGCTTCATCGGCGAGCCACATCCTGGCCTGGTCGTGATCGTCGGCAAGCATATGCTTCAGGCCACCGAACTGGGTGCCGATCTGCCCCCAGGCGCGGCTGAAGATCCAGTCGCCGAGCATGTCCTGATGGATATGCACCAGCACATAGTCATGGTCACTTTCCCAGCGGATGATCACGAAGGCTCCAGCAAGTCGGGCGCCGCCGGGTAGCGGCGTGCCAATGTCAGGTGGCGGTATTGTAAGGGTTCGAGCAGACTGGACAAGTACCGTATCAAGGAGAGTTCGCGTGAGAATTTTGGTCGATGCCAACGTGCCCGCCGCCGACGCCTGTTTCCGCGAGCTAGGTGAGTTGATTCGCCTGCCGGGGCGTGAAATCGACGCTGCGGCTCTGTGCGATATCGATGTACTGGTGATTCGCTCCATTACCCGCCTCGATGCGACGACCCTCGATACGGCCATGGCTCAGGGCTCGAGGCTGCGCTTCGTCGGCACCTGTACCATTGGTACGGATCACGTCGACCAGGCGGCATTGGCGCGCCACGGCATCGCCTTTGCCAGTGCGCCGGGTTGCAATGCCGAAGCGGTGGTGGACTACGTGCTGGGCAGCCTTCTGACCCTGGCCGAGCGTCAGGGCTGGCAGATGGTCGAGCGCCGCGTAGGCATCGTCGGGGTCGGCAACGTGGGCAAGCGGCTCCGCAAACGCCTGACAGCCATGGGTATCGAGTGCCTGGCCTGCGATCCGCCCCGGGCCGAGCGGGAGGGAAGCGAGGGCTTTTCCGGCCTCGAGACACTGATCGACGAGTGCGACGTACTGTGCCTGCATACACCCCTGGTACGCGAGGGGCTCCATGCCACTCATCATCTACTCGATGCTCAGCGAATAGCGCGACTCGAGCCGGGCACGGTGTTGCTCAATGCCGGACGTGGTGACTGCGTGGACGGTCTGGCCTTGCGCCAGCGCCTGACCGGGCCGGGTGATATCAGTGCGGTGCTGGACGTCTGGGAATCGGAGCCGGAAATCGATGCCGCACTGCGCGACCTGGTCAATCTTGCCACGCCGCATATCGCCGGCCACAGCCTCGATGGCAAGCTGCGTGGCACTCATCAGATCTATGTGGCGCTGTCCCGCCACCTGGGGCTGCCGGTGCGGCTGACGCTCGATGCGCTGCTGCCGGCGCCGCCGCTACCCCGGCTGGTGCTCGATGGCGGCCTGGCGCCAGAGGACGCGCTGAGGCGCTGCCTGCGTGTGGTCTATGACGTGCGGCGCGACCACGATGCCCTGTATCGCGAATCGCGCCGGCGCGGCATGGCGGCCGGCTTCGATGCCTGCCGGGCCGATTATCCGCTGCGGCGTGAGTTAGCCACCCTCGAGGTCGAGCTGCGCGAAGGGGCCAGGGAGCTGGCCCCGCTGCTCGAGGGCATGGGCTGTCGCGTGGGTTGATAACATGGGTTGATCACATGGGTTGATAACGTGGTTTGATAAAACGCAGAAAGCCCGCCATGGCGGGCTTTCTTACTTATCGGCCAGGAGAGGTCGGTTCGCTCGCGCAGGCATTTGTCCAGTGTTTCCCTAGCGGTAGGCCGCTTCCTTCAGTGCGCGAATGCGATCATCCAACGGAGGGTGGCTTGCGAACAGCCGCTCCATCAGCGACTTGGTCTGGCCCTTTGTGATAGCCATGGCGCGCAGGGTATCCGGCATCTGATCGGGCATCTGGGTTTCGGCCTTGAGTCGTGCCAGGGCATTGATCATGGCGCCGGAACCGGCAAGCTGCGCGCCAGCGGCGTCGGCACGGTATTCGCGAAAGCGCGAGAACCAGGCAACGATGGCTGAGGCGATGATGCCGAAGACGATCTCGGCGACGATGACCACCGCGAAGTAGCCCATGAAGCCCAGCCCGGCGCCATCACTGCGTGAACGTAGGAAATTGTCCACCAGGTGGGCAACCACTCGCGCGAAGAACATCACGAAGGTGTTCACCACCCCCTGGATCAGTGCCAGAGTGACCATATCGCCGTTGGCCACGTGGCCGATTTCATGGGCCAGCACCGCGCGGACCTCTTCGGGGCGCATGCGGTTGAGCAGGCCGGCGGAAACCGCGACCAGGGCGTCGTTCCTGTTCCAGCCCGTGGCGAAGGCATTCGACTGTTGGGCCGGGAAGATGCCGACTTCCGGCATCTTGATGCCGGCCTCGCGGGACAGTTCGGCCACGGTATCGAGCAGCCACTTTTCGGTGGCATTACTCGGCGTATCGATCACCACCGTGCCAGTGGAACGCTTGGCCATCCACTTGGAGATGAATAGCGAGATCATCGAGCCAGCCATGCCGACGATGAAGCAGAAGATCAGCAGGGCGTTGAAGTTGATACCCTGGCCGCGCAGGTAACCTTCTACCCCCAGCAGGCGCAAGGTGATGCTGGCGACAACGATGACCGCCAGGTTGGTGCCCAGGAAGAGCAGGATTCTCATCATGGTTCGGATTCTCCGATCATATCAAGGGTGTTAGGGCCGCGTTTGGGAGGCCCAGAAATCTGTTGATTAGATACGGCTGGTTAACCGAGGTTTCAAGCCTTTGTCGAAAATCCAGCCGTGTGCAGGTGGGCTATTGGCGATAGCGCGACAGGAAACGGGTGAAGCGGTCAAGAGCGTCGCCGAGCTGGTCCGCCCAAGGTAATGTAACGATGCGCACATGGTCCGGCTCCGGCCAGTTGAAGGCGGTGCCCTGTACCAGCAGTATCTTTTCTTGCAGCAGCAGGTCCAGCACCAGCTTCTGATCATCCACAATGGGATAGACCTTGGGGTCGAGCCTCGGAAAGGCGTAGAGCGCGCCCTTGGCCTTGGTGCAGGACACGCCCGGAATGGCGTTAAGTTTTTCATGGGTGATGTCGCGCTGGGCCAGCAGACGCCCGCCGGGTAGGATCAGGTCGTTGATCGACTGATAGCCGCCCAATGCCGTCTGGATGGCGTGTTGAGCCGGGACATTGGCGCACAGGCGCATCGAGGCGAGCATGTTGATGCCCTGGATGTAGTCCCTGGCACGCTGCATGGCCACGCTGCCGGAAAGGATCATCCAGCCGGAGCGGAAGCCGGCACAGCGATAGCTCTTCGACAGGCCATTCATGGTCACCACCAGCTGATCCTCGTCGGCGAGCGCTCCGGTGGAGACGTGCTCGGTGTCGTCGTAGAGGATCTTGTCGTAAATCTCGTCGGAGAAGACGACCAGGTCGTGCTCGCGGGCGATGTCAAGGAGTTCGCGCACTACGTCGGGCGGATAGACGGCGCCGGTGGGGTTGTTGGGATTGATGATCACTATGGCGCGGGTATGGCCGGTCACCTTGGCCCGCACATCGTCAATGTCCGGCGCCCAATCGGCCTGCTCGTCGCAGCGATAGTGTACTGCATGGCCGCCAGAGAGGTTCGCAGCGGCGGTCCACAGCGGGTAGTCGGGAGCGGGAATCAGCACTTCGTCGCCGTCGTTCAGAAGTGCCTGCAGTGCCATCACGATCAACTCGGACACACCATTACCGATGAAGATGTCCTCGATACCGACGCCGGGAATTTCCTTGCGCTGGCACTCCTGCATGATCGCCTTGCGCGCCGAGTAGAGTCCTTTGGAGTCGCAGTAGCCCTGGGCGGTGGGCAGGTTGCGCATCACGTCCTGGAGGATCTCTTCCGGTGCCTCGAAGCCGAACGGCGCCGGGTTGCCGATATTGAGCTTGAGGATGCGCTGGCCCTCATCTTCCAGCCGCTTGGCATGCTCGAGCACTGGGCCGCGGATGTCGTAGCAGACGTTGGCGAGCTTGTGCGATTTCCTGAAAAGGGAGGGCGTGTCCATGAGGTATCCGAATTCCAGTGGTGTCCAGTGGCTGTACGAGCGGCCGGGCCGTCGGGCAGCGCCGTTGATTATGCGGGCTCGCTGTCGTTGCCGCTATTGTTATCCTGGGGGGGCCGCTTCTGCCTGTGGTTCTGCTTCTGCTTCGGTGGGAGGCGGAATGTCGGCTGGGGTCTCCAGGGTCAGGCGCCCCAGCTTGCCGTCTCGCAGCTCATGGAGTAGCACCTCGGCACCACGATGCAGGTCCACCTCGCCGCCAGCACGCAGGCCGCCACGGCGGCTGGCGATATCGCGCAGGATGGCGTGGCCATCGTAGCCGGCCAGTGCCAACAGGTCGATTCGCTGAGGGCCGTCGGCCTCGACCCGGTCGGCATCAGGGTTGGGCGCGTAGCCGGGCAGTTCGACGAGCTTGTAGCGTGACCTGAGCGCGTCGGGATAGCGCCTGGCCATCTCGGCGGCGGTGACCACGGCGACGTCGACATAGTCGATGGCGGTATCGCGAATGGCGCCAGTGGCGGCAAGTCGATAGGCGCTGGCCTGGTCCTCGATCTTCGGCCAAAGCACCCCGGGTGTGTCGATGAGTGCCACCCGGCCGGTAATGCGCACCTTCTGCTGGCGCTTGGTCACGGCGGGCTCATTGCCGGTCTTGGCGATGCTGCGTCCGGCCAGACCATTGATCAGGGTCGATTTACCCACGTTGGGGATGCCCATGACCATGACCCGAACGTCGCGGTCGGCGCGGATCTGGCCGGCCAGCTCATGGCACAGCTTGGGGATGCGCTTGAGCTCACGGGCATTGGTGGTGGTTACTGCCAGGGCGCGTGTATCAGGCTGGGCATCGAAGTAGGCCACCCACTCTCGCGTGCGCTCCGGGTCGGCGAGATCGGCCCGCGACAAAATCTTCAGCACCGGCGTATGGCGGATGAGGCCGGCGAGCATAGGGTTGGCGCTGGAGTAAGGCAGGCGGGCGTCGAGGACCTCGATCGCTACGTCGATTTCCGGCAGCGCCTCCTGGATCTGGCGGCGCGCCTTGTTCATGTGTCCCGGATACCAGCCGAGCATTGCACCACTCCCGCAAACCGATGGAAAAAGGCCGCCCATCATAGCAGAAGGGCGACCCCGGCAGTGCAGGCTACTTACTCTCCCGGGTGAAAGGTGATCGCCACGGAGTTGATACAATAGCGCAGCCCCGTGGACTCCGGCGGGCCATCGGGGAAGACATGTCCCAGATGCGCGTCGCAGTGGGAGCAGACTACCTCGGTGCGCTGCATGCCATGGGCATCGTCCGGCTTCTCTTCTACGGCGGACTTGCCCAATGGCCGGTCGAAGCTCGGCCAGCCACAGCCGGCGTCGAACTTGTGTTCATTCTCGAACAGCGGTGCATGACAACAGACACAGTGGTAGATGCCGTGCTCGTCGCTGACCCGATGATCGCCGGAAAAGGGCGGCTCTGTACCTTTCTCCCGGGTTACCCGGTACTGCTCGGGGCTGAGCTGTTCACGCCATTCGGCCTCGCTCTTATCGATCTTTCTGCGCATGGCATCTCTCCTCCTGGGGGTGGTACTTTCCATCATGCCATCCATTTCGGGCCTGGCCAGCATGGCTTACATGAGACAACGGATGGGCCTGCGATTTCCATCTCCGGGGCGTTCAAGGTCGACGGTTGACAGCCCCGAGGCGCTTGAGTAAGATTCGCGCCACCTCGTTGAAGCGAGACGGCTGCGTCCCATTCGTCTAGTGGTCCAGGACACCGCCCTTTCACGGCGGGAACAGGGGTTCGAACCCCCTATGGGACGCCACTCGTTTTCTTCAGGTACCGGAATGCGGGAATAGCTCAGTGGTAGAGCATCGCCTTGCCAAGGCGAGGGTCGGGAGTTCGAATCTCCTTTCCCGCTCCAAGTTTTTTGAAAGTCGTTTTTGGAAGTCATTGCGTCCCATTCGTCTAGTGGTCCAGGACACCGCCCTTTCACGGCGGGAACAGGGGTTCGAACCCCCTATGGGACGCCACTCTTCCAGTATGCATTGCCGATAGCATAGACTGTGAGAACAGACTGTAAGAATAGACTGTTAGATAAGCGGGAATAGCTCAGTGGTAGAGCATCGCCTTGCCAAGGCGAGGGTCGGGAGTTCGAATCTCCTTTCCCGCTCCAGATAAGTCCCATTCGTCTAGTGGCCTAGGACACCGCCCTTTCACGGCGGGAACAGGGGTTCGAACCCCCTATGGGACGCCAATTAGTTTGACCTGTCCAGGCGACTTCGATAAGCGGTAATAGCTCAGTGGTAGAGCATCGCCTTGCCAACCAAAGGCTCCCCCTCGATTTCGATTACCTTGCCCATGGGCGAGGCCGTTTGCGTTTTTCCTGGTCGCGACTTGAAAAGCTCCTTCGCGCCCTAATGTCTTGAACTCGCTGTCTGTCCCAACACAAGCTATCCCAACACAAGCTATCCCAACACAAGCTATCCCAACACAAGGATGTCTCATGGCCGAACCGGCGCTGTCGATTCGTGGCCTGACCAAGGTCTACGGCAACGGCTTTCACGCCCTGAAGGGAATCGATCTCGACGTCGAGCAGGGTGACTTCTTTGCCATGCTAGGCCCCAACGGTGCCGGCAAGTCCACCACCCTCGGCATCGTCTGTTCACTGGTGCAGAAGAGCGCCGGCAAGGTATCGATCTTTGGCATCGACATCGACCGAGACTTTGCCAAGGCCAAGTATCACATGGGCGTGGTGCCGCAGGAGTTCAACTTCAACCAGTTCGAGCAGGTGATCGACATTGTGCTGGCCCAGGCGGGCTACTTCGGCATGTCGCGACGCGAGGCCCTGCCAAGGGCCGAGCGGTTGCTCAGGGATCTTGGCCTCTGGGACAAGCGCAACGGTAACGCCCGCATGCTCTCCGGTGGGATGAAGCGCCGCCTGATGATTGCCCGCGCCTTGATGCATCGGCCCAAGCTGTTGATTCTCGATGAGCCCACCGCTGGCGTCGATATCGAGCTGCGTCGCAGCATGTGGGAGTACATGCGTCGCATCAATCGCGAAGAGGGCACGACCATCATCCTGACCACCCATTATCTCGAGGAGGCGGAGAGTCTCTGTCGCAACGTGGCGATCATCAATCACGGCGAGATCATCCGTAACACCAGCGTGCGCGGGCTGCTCGCCGAGCTCGACACCGAGACTTTCCTGCTCGACCTGGCCCACCCGGTGAGCGATGTGCCGGCCATCGATGGCTTCGAGGTGCGCCAGGTAGATGCAGCCCAGCTGGCTGTTGCGGTCCATCGAGGCCAGCGCCTGAACGATGTCTTCACGGCGCTGAGTGAGCGAGACATCCAGGTGGTTTCCATGCGCAACCGTGCCAACCGGCTCGAGGAGATGTTCGTTACCATGGTCGAGCAGGGCAACGAGGAAAAGGCCGAAGCCGAGCGCGGGGAGAGCCGTTCATGAATTCGATCCAGACTGCCATCGCCCTGTTGACCCTGGTGCACAAGGAGATCAAGCGCTTCACTCGGATCTGGCCGCAGACGCTGCTGCCGCCCTCGATCACCATGACCATGTACTTCATCATCTTCGGCAACCTGATCGGACCGCGCATCGGTGAGATGGACGGCTTCAGCTACATGGACTTCATCGTCCCCGGGCTGATCATGATGGCAGTGATCACCAACAGCTACTCCAACGTGGCATCGAGCTTCTTCTCCAACAAGTTCCAGCGCTCCATCGAGGAGATGATGGTCTCGCCCATGCCCAACTGGGTGATCCTGGCCGGCTTCGTGTTCGGCGGCATGGCACGCGGCTTGGGAGTGGGGCTCATCGTCACCATCGTGTCGCTGTTCTTCACCCGCATCAGTGTGGCACACCCGTTCCTGACCGTGGCGGTGGTGGTGCTGACCGCCGCGCTGTTCTCCATCGGCGGTTTCATCAACGCTCTGCTGGGGAAGAAGTTCGACGACATTTCGATCGTGCCGACCTTCATCCTGACACCGCTGACCTACCTGGGCGGGGTCTTCTACTCGATCTCGCTGTTGCCGTCCTTCTGGCAGGGCGTGTCGATGCTCAACCCGATTCTGTATATGGTCAACGTGTTCCGCTACGGTTTTCTGGGTGTCTCCGACATTCCGGTGGGCTGGGCGCTGGCCGCTATCGTCACCTTCATCGTGGTACTGTTCGCCATCGCCCTGTGGATGCTTGAAAGCGGCAAAGGAATTCGCAGCTGATGACACATCATCGTCCCGACACCCTCGAGCATGCCCCGCTGGGGCGCGAGTCCGCCTACCCCGAGCACTACGACGCCGGGCTGCTCTATCCCATTCCCCGCGCTGCCAACCGTGCGCCGCTGGGCATCGAGGAGGGCAGCCTGCCCTTTGTCGGCGAGGACGAATGGCATGCCTTCGAGGTTTCCTGGCTCAACGGGCGCGGCAAGCCAATTGTCGCCGTGGCACGCTTCAGCCTGCCGGCAGACTCGCCGAACCTGATCGAGTCCAAGTCCTGGAAGCTCTATCTCAACAGCTTCAACCAGACTCGCTTCAACAGCCGCGAGCAGGTGATCGATACCCTCGCGCGCGACTTGGCCCAGGCGGCCGGAGCACCGGTATCGGTCGAACTGTACTCTGTCGACGACGATGCGCTTGCCGTGCAGCACCTGCCGGGCGAGTGCCTCGACGGACTGGATATCGAGATAGAGAACTACACGCCCAGTGCCGAGCATCTGCAGGTGGCAGAGGAGGTCGTCGAGGAGACGCTATACTCGCATTTGCTCAAGTCCAACTGCCCGGTGACCGGCCAGCCCGACTGGGGCAGCGTGCTGGTCCGCTATCGTGGACCGAAGCTCGACCGTGAAGGCCTGCTGCGCTACCTGATTGGCTACCGCCAGCATCAGGATTTCCACGAACACTGCGTCGAGCACATCTTTACCGACCTCATGACCCGGGCGCGCCCGGAACGGCTGCTGGTGCTGGCGCGCTACGTGCGTCGCGGCGGGCTGGATATCTCTCCCTGGCGCGCCACCCCCGGCGAGAGGCCGCCCGAGCCGCTGCGGTTGGCACGACAATAGCAGCTTGGCTGACACTCCCCGCCCGCCGCGCTGCGCGCTTTGGGCGAGGGTTCCGGGTCGCCCCGTGAACCTTCCTGCTTCAACGCGCCTTCACTAGGCAGTGGCTAGGCCACTGCCCCCGCTCCGGTCGCTCCACAGGCTAACCCCGCCAGCCCGGCGGTTCTGATATTCTTCGCTGCATTGATGTCGCGGTCGATAGCTTGACCACAGCCCTCGCAGTGCCAGCGGCGTTGCGAGAGCGGCAGCTTTTCGACCTTGTGCCCGCAGCCGTGGCACGTTTTGCTGCTGGGCAGCCACTGGCTCACTTTCACCAGTTGTCGGCCCGCCCATTCCGCTTTGTACTCAAGCTGGCGCACGAACTCGCCCCAGCCGGCATCACTGATGGCCTTGGCCAGTGAGCGGTTCTTGACCATGCCGGTGATGTTCAGCGACTCGACACACAGCACTTGGTTTTCGTTGACGAGGGTACGGGTCGCTTTGTGGATGGCGTCGCGGCGACAATCCGCGATTTTGGCATACAGCCGCGCCACTTTCCGGCGCAGCTTGTTACGGTTGTTGGAGCCTTTCTGTTTTTTGGCCAGTTGGCGCTGCAGGTGCGCCAGCCTGGCCTCATGGCGCTTGAGGTGGCGCGGATTGCCCGATTTCACGCCCTCGCTGGTGATGAACAGGTCGGTCAGGCCCAGATCAATCCCCGTCATTTTGGGCGTCACCGGCAGAACCTTCGGCGTGAACTCGCAAAGACAGCTGATGAAGTAGCGACCAGCGTGGTCTTGCGAGATCGTGATACTTGAGGGCGCACAGGGCAGCGGGCGGCTCCATCGGATCGGCAATGGCACCTTCGACTTGGCGATGGTGATTTCGCCATCCCGATAGCGGAAAGCGGCTTTGGTTAGTCGGATAGACTGTCGGCTATCCTTGCGCTTGAAACGCGGATAGCGAGCCTTGAGCTTGGGGTTAAAGAAGTTGTCGAAGGCCGCTTTCTGGTCGCGCAGGGTTTGTTGCAGAATGACGCTGGAAACATCGCCCAGCCATGGATATTCCGCCTTGAGTACGACCAGCCGCTTTTCCGCTGCCGAGTGCGATACCGACTGCCCATGCTGCTGATACGCCTCGGTACGATACGCCAGTGTATTGTTCCAGACAAAACGTGCGCAACCGAACGACTTTGCCAGGAGCAAAGCCTGCTCGGGCGTGGGATAGAACCGCTCTTTATACGCTCGTTTTGCCATACTGGAAAAATATCAGGGGTTCTGAGTTGTTTCAAGATAAGCACCGCTACGCGGTGCGCGCTTATATCACCGCCCGATTGGGCGATGCTTTACGCGCAATTTGGTAAAGTGCTCTAGGCTTCGTCTGAAAAGTCGGCGAGCGAAGGTCAGGGCTAGGCCCGTTCCCTACGGGCCAACGCACTTCCCACATCCATGTGGGTCGCAAGGCAAAAATTGGCGACAAATCGGCAGGAAAGCCGATCTGGGCAGTTCCGCTGCTCAAAGAGCGAGCGACATGGATGTCGCGAGTCCAAAGCGGAGTTTACGGGGTGTAAATGAGTACTTTGAGCTGATTTTTAACGCCGTATGGCCAAGCGCAGGCACTTTTCGGACAAAGCCTAGATTCGAACCGGTAACCGACGGGCTAATGCGCCGCCGATGAGGAGAGCATCATGGATGCGATGACGCTGCTGCATGAACGCAGCTCCATGGGCAAGCTGATGGGGCCGCCGCCTGGCCCCGAGCAGCTTGAAGCGATCTATCGGGCCGCACTGCGGGCACCCGATCACAAGGAATTGCGACCCTGGCGCTTCATCGAGTTTTCGGGAGAAGGGCTCGACCGCCTGGGCGAGCTGTTCGCCGAAGCCGAGTTCCGCGAGGACCCGGATGTCGACGATGCGACCCTGGATGCCGTGCGCAAGAAGCCGCATCGGGCCCCCATGATCATCGCTGTGGTGGCCAAGGTGACACCGGATATTCCCAAGGTGCCGAAGATCGAGCAGGTGGTCTCGGCCGGCTGTGCCGGCCACGGCATCCTGCTGGCGGCCCACGCCCTGGGATTGGGGGCCATGTGGCGCAGCGGCAAGTACGCCTTCGACCCCACCGTGCGCAAGGGGCTCGGTCTGGAAGAGGACGACGAGCTGATCGCCTTCATCTACCTGGGACAGCTCGGCGGGCGCCACAGACCCGTTCCCGAACACCGGCTCAGCGACTTCGTCGAACGCTGGACCTGACACGATGCGCAAAGTCGGCATACCCCATCCACGCCTGCCGCTGCCCGAATCCGGCCAGCGGGACGACCTGAAGGCCTTCCTCGCCTGGCTCGGAGATGCGATCCCCTTGGTCGAACACCTGGGCATTCGCGAGATGCGTTGGGAAGGGGAGAGCCTGGTGTGGGCACTCTCGCTGGCACCCAACCTCAACGACAAGGGCACCGGCTTCGGTGGGGGGCTGACCGCCCAGACCACGCTGCTGGGCTGGTGCTGGACCACGCTCTGGCTGCGCGAGCATGGGCTTGCCCGCGACGTCGTCGTGGCCGAGGCCACACAGCGCTTCCTGGCGCCGGTGATCGGCGACTACCGCATGACCTGCGCGCCTGAATCGCCGCAAGGGCCCGATAGCCTGGCGGCGCAGTTGCAGAGCCGTGGGCGAGGGCGGATCAGTCTGGCCCAGCAGCTCTGGTGCGGCGACACGCTTTGCCTGGAAGCGCGCGGCCACTACGCCGTTCTGGCCGGCGTTTGAGCCGGGGAAAGCCGAAAACTGGCTTGCATACGCGCACTTAAGCCGTTAGTATTTGCGCCGTTCTGACGTACAAGGCACAGCCGAAGGGCGTGAGGACCGCAATGTGGAGGGGTGTCCGAGTGGTCGAAGGAGCACGCCTGGAAAGTGTGTAAGTCGCAAGGCTTCGAGGGTTCGAATCCCTCCCCCTCCGCCACTGAATATGAATAAGCCGCTGAAATCAGCGGCTTTTTCTTTGCCAGAAAGTTTTTGACCCACACTTTGACCCACACCCTTGTGCTGGCTTTCCCTGAATCGAGCTGGAGCCTCTCGGACAATCCAGCTGCGCCTGACAGACTTCGAGAGCCCGTTCCCGCCTTGATTTCTGCCTTCTGCATTGAGCGCCTTCTTTCTGGAGGAGGCTGCTTCCTTTCTGCAAACCACCACTTCCACTCTGCAGGGCCTGCCCCATCCGGTCTCGCATAGGGCCGTTAGCTACAGCGCCTTTGATGATCAGCGTAGGGCTTCAGCTTATCTTGGGTATCTCTTCCCAGCGCGTAGTCCAGCGCGGCGTTCGATGGGCACAGCGCAAGTGCCAGGCGGCACCGGGGCTGGGGGTACCTAACTTCACCGTGCCACGGCCCATCTTCTTGTTCAGTTCATCCAGCGTTGCCATCAGCTTGTGGCTGCGTTCGCGTTCGGCCCCGCTTTGTGGGGTATCAAGTAGCGAGAGTTGCTGGCGATTGGCGTCGATGAGGTCGAGCAGCATGACGCCGGCTTTCATGAACCGGTAGTGGGGCCGGTAGATCTCCTCGAGGGCGTGGCTGGCCGCGTGGAGTATCTCTCGGCTGTCGTCGGTGGGGTGCGCGAGCTCGACGACGATGCTGGGAGAGTACTGGGGCAGGTCTGGCCGGTGGCGGTTGGTCTTGAGAAAGACCATCACGGCGCGGGCGAGGCTGTCTTGGCTGCGGAGTTTCTCGGCGCTGCGCTGACCGTGCTGGCGAATGGCTTCATGGATCTCGGCTTTGCTCTCGGTCAGGCGGCCGAATGAGCGCGAGGTCATGATGCGTTGGCGGCCCTCGCTAGGGTCGTTCATATCGATGGCGGGCTTGCCCTGTAGCTCGATCACGGTGCGCTCGAGGGTGGTGCTGAACTTGCGCTTGATGGCTTTGTGGTCCTGCTGGGCGAGGTCCCAGGCGGTGCGCAGGCCCATGACGGCGAGGCGCTCGCGCAGGCGGCCGCCGACGCCCCAGATATCATCGAGAGGGGTGCGCTGCAAGATGCCTTTGAGTTCGGCGCTGCCGGCGTTGAGCACACAGACGCCGCCGTAGCCGTCGATTTTCTTGGCGGCGCGGTTGGCGAGCTTGGCCAGGGTGCGGGTGGGCGCGACGCCGACGCAGACGGGAATGCCGGTGTACTGGCGCACCTTGTGGTGGAGTTCCCGGGCGTGCTCGAGCAGGGCGGCGGGGGTGAAACCGTGGAAGTGCGCGAACATCTCGTCGATGGAGTAGGGCTCGACCTCGGGGGTGTACTCCTCAAGGACCGATTGCACGCGGCGGCTCATGTCGCCGTAGAGCTCGTAGTTAGATGAGACAAGGTGAATCTGCCCGCTGCGCACCAGTTGTTGCAGCTGGAAAGCGGGTGCACCCATCTTGACCAGCGGTTTGATCTCGTTGCTGCGGGCGATGACGCAGCCGTCGTTGTTGGACATGACGCCTACGGGGCGGCCGTCGAGGCGTGGGTTGAACACGCGCTCGCAGCTCACGTAGAAGTTGTTGCAGTCGATCAGACCGATCATGGCTACACCTGAAATTCGTGGATGACGGAGCGGACCACGCCCCACACCTGGCAGTCGAGGTCGGTGAGGGCGACGGGCTGGTAGCGCGGGTTGCCCGAGCAGAGGTAGGGGCGGTTGCCGATCTGCTGGTAGCGCTTGATGGTAATCTCACCCTCGACCAGGGCGACCAGGATGTGGCCGGGGCGCGGGTCGAGGGAGCGATCGACAACCAGAGTGTCGCCATCGTGGATGCCGAAGGCTTCCATGCTGTCGCCGGTGACGCCCATGAAAAAGGTGCTGGCCGGGCGCTTGATGAGGTGCTCGTTGAGGTCGAGCGTGCGGCCCTCGTAGTCCTGCGCGGGGCTGGGAAAGCCCGACAGCCCGGCGCGGCCGAGGGCTAGTGGGTACGGTAGTGCCAACAGTGGCGGCGCGGGGTGGGCGCGATAGGGGGTATTGGGTTGCATGGAAGAGTGCCTCTCACTGAATGCTGTCTCTATATACAGTATCAGCTGTGGCACGGCTCCTGCCAAGGCCTGCCTTTCACGGTTGCTCGCTGAGCATGGGCAAGCTAGTGATGAAAGTGCTAGGCTGACGGAACATTAGAATACCAAGATTAGATGCCATGATCGAAACACCGAACGCTTCAGGTGGGATGTCGCTTCACGACCCAAAGCGGACATTCGACAGAATCAACATACTCGTTTAATCGTTTTATTCAGGCCAAGGCATAATAGTTTCGTATATCGTGACAAATAATAATATTTATTAATACCATTTAAGTGAGGATGCCAAATAGGAATATTTAACGCGAACGCTCGATTCTGTGATTGGCTTCATAGAAAAGCTGACGTTAAAGGGCGTCTGACAAGTAACCTTGCTTGTCTTAGGCAGCTTGTCGCCGTATTGAGATATTTAACAGGCTAATTGGGAGGAAGCATGACGCGCATCCGTCGCCTTGAAATTCGCAATTTTCGCTCAATACAGACGCTCGATTGGACACCGTCCAACGGCGTGAACTGCCTTATTGGCCCGGGTGACAGCGGCAAGTCGACCATCCTCGATGCCATCAATCTGTGCCTAGGCGCGCGTAGGAGCATGTCTTTTGCCGATACTGACTTCTTCGGCCTGGACGTTACCCGCCCCGTCGTGATTGCGGTCACGCTCGGTGCACTACCTGACACGCTGAAGAACATCGACATCTACGGAGAGTTTCTTCGAGGATTCGATCTTGGCACCGGGCAGCTTGAAGACGAACCACGTGCAGGTTTCGAAACCGTTTTGACGCTTAAGCTGGAGGTCAATGCCGACCTCGAGCCGAGTTGGACGCTCTATTCCGAGCGAGCCGCCCACCAGCAACTGGAACGGTCTCTGGCCTGGAAGGACCGAAACCTGCTAGTTCCAGCTCGAATCGGTACCTATGCACATTCAAACCTTTCTTGGGCTAAGGGTTCTGTGTTGAACCGGCTTACGGAAGAACAGACAGACCTCGGGTCGGAGCTCGTCGGCGCGGCACGCGCCGCCCGGGCCACCTTTGGTGTACAAGCTGGTCCTCAACTCGCCCAGACCCTGCAAATGGTTACTCAGACAGCTACCAGCTTGGGCGTAGCCGTCGGCGCGAACGCCCAGGCGTTACTTGATGCTCACTCGGTGTCAATTGGCGATAGTGCTATCGCGCTTCACAGCGAGGCTGGTATTCCTCTGCGCTCGCTGGGCACCGGGTCGGGGCGTCTCCTCGTTGCGGGGTTGCAAAGAGCCGCAGCGGCGGCCGCGACCGTCGCACTCGTAGACGAAGTTGAGTACGGCCTGGAACCGCATCGGCTCATGCGATTGCTAGATTCTCTCGGTGCTAAGGATGCAGCGGAGCCGCTGCAGGTCTTTATGACAACCCATTCACCGGTCACGCTCAGAGAACTCGCTGGAAATCAGCTTTTCGTTGTGCGCCAGCGCTCGGGCATTCACACGGCTACAAGCCCCGGTAAAGACAATGGCATGCAAGGCACACTGCGCAAGGCGGCCGAGGCATTCTTGTCCAAGTCCATTATCGTCTGTGAAGGCGCTAGCGAGGTTGGATTCGCCCGGGGAATGGACCAGTGGTGGTCCCAATGTGGTGCTACTTCATTCCTTGCTCTTGGAGGCTCATACGTGGACGCAGGCGGGGGAAGTCCCGATCAATGCTTCACACGAGGGGAAATATTCCTCAAGCTGGGCTATCGCGTCTTAGTCTTCGTCGATGGGGATAAGCCTGTGTCAACTGACGGTCTTATCGATAGATTCGTTGCGTCTGGCGGTCAGTACATCATGTGGCGAGACGGCTTGGCACTCGAGGATGAGCTGTTCCTCCATTTAAGCGATGACGCGGTAGAGGCTTTGCTGAATAAAGCGGATGAGATGGTTGGTCGTGAGCTCATGGCTGAGCACATTAAGTCGAAGTCTAGCGGAAAAGTCACATTAGATAGCATGGAGGCCGAACGACTGATAGACGGATATACGCCTGAGAATCGAAGATTACTCGGGCTTGCCGCTCGCAATAATAAGAACGGATGGTTCAAGTCAGTGAGCGGTTTCCAAGAAATAGCTAAAGACGTCGTCGGCCCCAATATTTCGCAGACAGAACCGGGTTTTAAAGAAATTACGGACCAGCTCTGGAGGTGGATGAGTGCCGCCACTTGAAATTGACATCTTTCAAACGCACTTAGGCTCCGTCACCGCCCCAGCCGGATGTGGTAAGACTCAGCTTATAGTAGACACGCTGAGTCAGCACGCCGACAACAAACCAGTCTTAGTATTGACGCACACAAATGCTGGAGTCAACGCTCTACGCATTAGGCTCCAGCGTGGCGGTGTCAGGAGTTCAGCGTACAAGGTGTCGACCATAGATGGTTTAGCGATGGGGTTAGCGGCCAAGTTTCCGCTCCGCACAGACCTCAGCGCGCGCGTTCTCGAACTAGCCAACCCGAACGCCGACTATCCTGCCATACGAGGTGCCGTGTACGGCCTGCTTCAGGCCGATCACATCAGAGATCCCATAGCCTCGACATATTCGCGCTTGCTGGTCGACGAGTACCAGGACTGCAACACTTCGCAGCATGCCATAGTTTGTTCCATCGCACGGGTATTGCCAACCTGCATCCTTGGTGACCCGATGCAGGCAATATTTGGCTTCCGCGATCCACTTGTTCATTGGGAGCGGGAAGTTCAGGCTGCGTTCCCACCAATCGGTGCACTGCAAACTCCTTGGCGTTGGCGACTCGCAGGCACGGGTGCCCTGGGTGACTGGCTTCTCGGAGCCCGCACAACACTGTTGTCTGGTCAGCCTTTGGATCTGCGTGAAGCACCAGAGGAAGTCCAATGGGTTCAATTAAACCAAGGTATGGAACTACAGCAGCGACTAATAGCTGCCCGGACAGAAGCGCCAAACCGTGACGGTCGCGTTCTCATAATTGGCGACTCCATTAATGTTAATGGTCGCCATCAACTCACAATGCAGACGCCGGGCGCCACTTCCGTCGAGGCGGTCGACCTGAAAGACCTAGTGAACTTTGCCCGCCAGTTTGATTTGGATAGCCCCAGCGCGCTGCGGCAAATTGTCAAATTTGCGTCTTCACTAATGACCGGAGTGGGGGCTGCAAACTTACTCACACGAGTTGAAACGATACGAGGCGGCCGAGCCCGCACGCCCGCGACGCCTGCTGAAGCCGCAGCAGTGGCGTTCATGGCGGCTCCCAGCTACACGTCCTCAATCGATATGCTACAGTCTCTTGCGGACCAACGCGGTGCGCGTGTCTACCGACCCGAAGTGCTGCACTGCTGTATCGCAGCGCTGAGAGCAGCCGGGAGCGAAGGTGGGTTCATTGGTGCGGCGATTCAGGCTCGCGAGCGAAACCGCCATTTGGGTCGGCCGTTGGGCCGACGTGCCGTTGGAAGTACGCTTCTTCTGAAAGGGCTGGAGGCTGACGTTGCGGTCATTCTTGAGCCAGAGCGCATGACTGCGCAACACCTCTATGTTGCTCTCACTCGAGGCGCAAGGCGAGTCGTGGTCTGCTCGTCGACGCCTTTTCTAACGCCCGTCGCGGACCGTTAGCGAAAGCTCATTCAACAACTAAACTCTCCCTTTCAACAATGACGTTTGGGACCTCAGCGACCATGCGAAGCTCCAAATCAGACGATCGCTACCGGACGCCAAGCTTCTACTCTCGCTGCAAAATTCACATCAGTTTTTTTGATTAGGGATGGCTGCTTCTGGCCGAAAGTGGAAGGTTCGCCTATGCTTGATGCAAGGCAATTTTCTGCTTACGACGCAAAAATGAGATTCAGGAAAAGGCAGCAGGCATGGTAATTGCTGTTAGTTATTTCATGAAAATTCAGAAATTTCTTATTAATGCCGAGGCTGGAGGCTAAAACTTTGTTGAACCTGCTGCTTGTCGCGATCGGGGTTTTGCTTCTGACAGGTGGCGGTGAGGCACTTATCAGAGGTTCTCTGGCTGCTGCAAATCGACTGGGGATTTCACCTTTGCTCAGCGGGCTTCTGATTGTTGGTTTCGGTACGTCTGCTCCAGAGTTGGTTGTTTCAATCGAAGCGGCTTTGAGTGAGCGGCCAGACATCGCAATCGGTAACGTTGTGGGGAGCAATATTGGCAATATATTGCTGATTCTAGGTTTGTGCGCGCTGATAACGCCGCTTGCCGTTAAGCCGCTGGTGTTGCGGCGTGATGGCGTCACTGTTGTCGCGGCTAGCATTTTGTTTCTTGTTCTTGTCGGTGGGGATGCCTTGGAAAGGTCTGACGCTGCCATATTCCTTTTTGCGCTAGCCGCTTATCTGGTCTGGGCTTATTTGACTGAACGGTCCGGTGAAATTCCTTCCGCAGAGTTACACAGAGCTGAAGGGAAGGAGATGACTTCGTTGCCAAAAACTACGCTATGGATAGCCATAGCGATTGTGTTGGGTTTGGGGCTCTTAATCGCGGGATCGCAAGTTCTGCTAAAGGGAGCTGTGGGAATAGCCGAATCATTTCGTGTCTCAGAGGCTGTAATAGGCCTGACCCTTGTTGCGGTTGGTACGTCCCTGCCCGAGCTTTCCATCTCAGTAATCGCGGCATTACGGCGGCATGCCGATGTTGCTATTGGAAATATTCTGGGAAGCAACACTTTCAATCTCCTGGGAATACTCGGCATTTCCGCGTTCCTGCAGCCTCTTCCAGTCCATGAGCGAATCTTGCAGTTTGATCAGTGGGTCATGCTGGGAACGTCGCTGATTCTGTTGATTTTTTTATACACAGGGAGTCGCCTTAGCAGGCTCGAAGGTGGGTTGCTCATGCTCGGTTACGTAGTGTATGTTGGTTTAAGTTTTACGATATTCAGTTCATAAGCTTCTAGCGTAAAAGGCTTATTCACGTCAAGTTCAGCGTATTTTCCGCGTTTTGGATTCGGCTAAACTACTAAGCTGCATGTTTTGGCGACGATATATGAGGTGTAGCCGAACGTCCGCTCTTGGTCGTAACTTTTTACTAGCAAAAAAATAAAATGGACACGCGCTCACCGGTCCCGCCCTGAAGGCGGCACCGGTTTATGTCGTAATGCGGGCAATTCGATGCCGCAACCCCGCATAGGGTTAATATCACTCGCTTTCCACCACGATGCGGTCCATGATACGCACCTCCACCAGTCTCTGTGCTTCCCCGAGACGCTGGGTGACGGACCGATCATTGTCGTTTGGCTCCGGATCACCGAGTGTTGACCATAGTCCTTTCCAATACACGGGATTCTTCACAGTCTGATGCTGAAAGCAGAGAAGGTGCGTGTAGATGTAGCCCGTTGTTTCTAAACGACAACAGGGTTGAACTGTATTGGTGATCGAAATTGGTCTAGCGGGATGTCAATTCCCGCTTTAATCATAAGCTCTCTCAATTTAACCTCCTCCCTGAAGCTTTCATCATACTGGTACTGAATCATCCCATTTGTATGTAGTTTTTCTAATAATTTCTGGTCTTCATCTTTTTCCTGTGGTTCGTAGAGGTCAAGCGCAGCGTTATGTGCATCTTCTTCTTCCGCTGCACAAATCATCGAATCCTCCTCTTCCAACTCAATTTGCTCAGGAGTTAGTTCATCATTAAGCTCACGCGACAGACTTTCAGCTTCACTTGGCATATAGCCTCCTATGTCAATTAATGTCTCTGCGTGGAGCTATGATACTGACAAAAGAGGCTATATAAAGCATTTTTTTACTGCTGGTTTGAAAAACACTTCATTGGACAGTAATGGACAAAAAAATAAATCGATATGCCGATGCTGCCCCCATGGGGGCAGCATCGAGGCTATGTCGTGGTATCTAACTCAACTCTACAGATATCCCCGCTCTGCAAACGTCTCGCAGCCTTCGCTCCCCACCACGATGTGGTCGATCACTCGCACCTCGACCAGTCCCAGCGCGTCCTTCAGCCGTTGCGTGATGCGCCTGTCGGCATCACTGGGCTCGGGGTCGCCACTAGGGTGGTTGTGGACCAGGATCACCGCCGCGGCATTGTTGGCCAGTGCCTGCTTGACCACCTCACGGGGGTAGACGCTGGCCGAGTCGATGGTGCCGCGAAAGAGCTCTTCGAAGCTGATCACGCGGTGCTGGCTGTCAAGGAAGATGGCACTGAACACCTCGTGCTCGTAGTCCTGCAGCAGGATCTGCAGGTACTCGAACGCCAGCGCTGGCTGGGTGATCTTGCGTCCCCTGGCCAGACGACGACGGGCGAAAGCCTTGGCGATGCTCAGGAGTTCCGCTTCGGTCACCGTGTCGGTGATGCGATAAGTGCCGGCGGTCTCGCCGGCACTCAGCTTGCGATGGTTCATGATTGACTCCTCAGGCCGCCATCACTTGCGCAGTGCGGCGCTCCATTTCTTCGTAGAACGCCTCGACCCGCTCGGCGATGGTGCTGATCAGCGCCTCGTCCCGATAGGCGCGCTTCACGAACAGCGGCATACCCGGCCAGTAGCTGACGAAGTCGATCCATTCCCGTTCGCTGACCCACAGGCCTCCCTGGCACTGGGCCACATGCTCCTGGGGCAGTTCTCCCTCGAGCAGTAGCTCGATCTGGTACTTGGGCAGTTTGGTCTTGATCTCGGCCAGCCCCTGGCTGTCCACCAGGCAGTCGGGGGAGTAGCCCACCCCGTGGTTGAGGATGATGCCGACCTGCTCCAGTCGGGGCAGGCCAGTGGTTTCCTGGTAGAGCTCGCGGGCCACCGGTTCCAGTTCGTGGCCACGCTGAGTATGGGTATTGCCCTGGAAGGCATCACTGGGCTCGCCGGTGATGCGCTCGCCGATCAGCTGATGCATATAGCTGATGGCGCCAGTACCGAAGCCTGCCGGCCCCTTGCCCTTGACCAGCAGAGTCTTCAGCTCTGACATGGTGACGATACCGAGGCGTGCGGCATGCCACTCGGGCGTGCCCTGTTCCAGTGTCAGGATCTGCATGACGATCTCCTTGGGTGACATGACGGCATAGCGGCGAGGGTAGTCCCTCGCCGATGACTCAGTGACGTTGGTGATTGGGCAGGGCTCGCTTCTGCAGGGAGGCGCGTAGCTTGTCGAAATCGCTGCGGGGGACCCGCTCGACCTCGCCGTACTTGCCGACGAACCACTCCTGGGTAGTGACGGGACAGGCGGTGATGAGCTGCTTGAGCAGGCTGGCCTGGAACGGCGTGACCACCTTCACCGGCGGTGCTGCAGCATGACCGTTGTCGTCATGACCGCGGGTGGTGATGTTGAGCAGCGCGCACAGTACGTAGCGCTTGCCGTAGCTGGTGGAGGAGCCGAAGGCCTGTACGGCATTCTTGTTGCCGCTGACGTCCGCCGGCAGCAGCATGCTGGTCTCCTCGCGGTGGCCCCCCTGGTGCATCAGCACGCCGGTCACCTGGATACCGCGCTCCTGGGTCTGGATACGGAAGCTCACCGCGAAGCCGTGGCGCTGCATGATCGGGCGCACGGTGTCGACGATATCCTCCAAGGTGGCGTAGGCGCCGTTGTTGCCCTGGCCTCGTTCGGTAATGCTCGGGAGTTCTGTCTGCATCGCCGCCATGGCGGCGCTATAGGCCATCAGCGCCTGGCGATCGAGCACGCGCTCCTGCATCTGCAGCAGGCGCTCCATCTTGTCGATATCGACCTCGGGGTTGAGGGCAGCACGCTCGATCACCTGGATGATCGCGGTGCTCTCCTGCAACGGCTGGGCCGTCGACACTTGGCCGTTATGCCCAGATCCCTTGGATGAATGCGTTGGTTGGGTAGTGGTCGCCATGATGACCTCCTTACACATAGTGATTGATGATCTCGTGGAGCTGCTCGGCCGGGACCGGCTCCAGCGACACGACCACGCGGTAGACCCGGCCCTCGGCCAGCACGTGGGTATGGGTTTCACGTTCATTGGCCCCCAGCAGCTGGCGAGTCAGCTGGGTCAGGGCGCGGCAGATCTCGAATGACAATCGCGATGACATGAGTCCTCCAGACACAGAAACGCCCGGCCTTGGTGGGGGCCGGGCGCTATGCCGTGATGGGAATGAAATGAATGAAGATCAGGCGACCAGCGCCATGGCCGATGCCAGGGCCTTGTCTTTGAGGCTCGCGCCTTGACCGAACCAGGCGGAATCCATGCGGTAGTCGTTGCTGCGTGCGCGCTTCTCGTGGTCGACGTACTCGGTGATGGCGTTGAGCAGGCCCCAGGCGGTGCCTTGGGCCGTGCAGAGCTGCGAGCCCCGCCCTTCGCCGTGGTAGAGCTTTTGGACGCGGTTGAGCGCCCTGACGTTGGGCAGCTTGGAGGGATCGTCTAGCGGTTCCTCAGCGTTGCAGATGACAGACTGGAAATAGCTCTTGATCTCCTCCTGGCTCACCTTGCGCTCGGCCAGGGTCTTCATGCGGTACATGAAATCGTCCCACTGGGATACCGAGATACCCAGCTGCTGCTTGACCCGCTGCGGGTTGAACTCGGTGCTGTGCGGTACTTTCACTCCCTGCGCCATGCCGTCCACGGCGATGGTCAGGGTGTTGTTGCATACCACCCGTACCGACGTGGGCGTCGCCACCGTTGCCAGGGAGCCGTCACAGGACGTGGCCAGCAAGAGGTAGGCGTTGACCTGATCCTGCCCCTTCAAGGCCGTGCCCAGGCCGCTGCGGGCCAGCGCCCAGAACTTGCGGCCTCCCTTGAGCACCCCGGCGGTCTCCAGCTCATAACCGGCGTACTCGGTCAGGTCGCGGTAGAACTCCAGCACCTCCTCCGGCTGGACGACCTTGTAGCGCTGGGAGACCACCGACAGCGGTGCCCGGGTATCCGAGCGATAGAGCACCTTCTGTTCCGGGAAGGAGTGGATGCTGCCCAGGTGCCCGGCGCCATCGGCGATGAAGCGCACCGGGGATGCCTCGATGTGCCAGTCCATGCCGGCCTGCTGCCGCCAGACCTCCAGCGGTTGATGACGCGACAGCTGCTGCCCCAGGCCATGCCAAGGGGTGTCGCCGACGTAAGCCATTTGTTCGATCAGATGTGCCATGGATATAGCTCCTTGAAATGTTGTGAACACGGCATAGCAGCCCGCCACCGAAGGGCAGCGGGCCATGCTCGCGAGAGTTGAGGGAAAACAGGGATGAGCGTAGGGATCAGTCCGCCACGGGGCGGAAACTGTGACCGCAATCGCCGCACTGATGGTTGTCGAGCACCTTGTCGTCAAGCTGTGCGCCGAGACGTGCGCCGGTGACGCCGCCAGCGGCACAGCCAATTAGGCCGCCCAGCACGGCACCGGTAATGCTACCGACACTGATACCAACAGGACCGGCCATTGCCCCCACGATGGCGCCGGTCTTGGCACCGCTGAGGGCTCCAGCCGATCCTGAAGCCATTCCGGCGGCAGCGCCGGTAACACCGCACACCTTGCGGCCGTGGTGTCGGGACATGACGTGATGTGAGCCACAGCTTGGGCAGCTTGTGGACATGGCAGTAGCTCCTTGATGAACGCTGAGAACCCAGTCGTCTGGGGCTTCATCGTGGTAGTACAGGGCTGAGATTTTTTTGAATCGAATCAGTGAGCAGGCAGCCCAGTGGTGCACCTTGTCTACGACACTAACTTTTTCAATGGCTTAACCGGCAAATCCCTGGCATTCATTGGGCAGCGGTTCGTCAATCCCCGGCTATGCCCTCTCTGAGCGGGATATGGCATTTGGCTTTGTATGTTATTAGATATAATCATGGGTTCTATAAGGGGTAATCAATAGCTCTACAGACAATGGGCTCACGTAGTAAGAGCCCAATAGGCAGCATCAAAGAGACACCATAGGTTGGGAGGGGAGATCCCCAAAAGGATCAAATCGACCTTCCAGTCTTGGACAGCATCACGCAGCCAGCGAGACCTCGAAGTGGTCAGGCCTCTTGGAGATGGCCTGCCACGTTTCCCGGCGGTGACGTAAATTTCTACATGCCTCGGCGATGGTACGAGCGAAACGCTCCAACACCATCAAGAGAGGCAATCCCCCATGTACGATGATGCTAACGACGATACCCTGAGCGAAGCGGAAATGCTGGCCATCTGCCAAGGCATGAGCAGCACCGTGCTGGAGACTTCCGCCTTAGGGCAGGAGATCGCCACGCTTTCCCACCACCTCTGGCGACAGGACTTGATCGAGGTGGATCGGCAGCTGAAAGGCTTGGCCATCACCGGTACGCTGCTGCAGAGTAAACGGCTGATTCTGCCAGATGGATACGGCAGTGATGTCGTGGTGCTGGCACCGGACGCTCTACTGGACACGCTGACCACGCTCTATACGGTGCTTCTGACGATGTTCCAGGAGACTGACATCGGTCAGCACTATCGGCCGAGCCCTCACGCCCAGCGTTTCCTTTGGGCGTTTGCGAGCTGTGCCTACCTGCGTGAGGCAGGATTCCATCAGCCACCGCCCATGAGCCGACAGGTAGCAGAGCAGACGGTCGTCGACCTCAATCAGAGACTGACGGCCTGGTACCAATGCATGAAGCAGCCGGACTTTGCCTACGAGTGCAACCGGAATCGCCGCAATAGCCGCAACAATTACCAGAGTCTCCGGGATCTAATGGATACCCTATTCGCCTGTCATAGCCGCCTGACGGTACTGCGAGTCGATCTGAGCTATACCGAGATGGATGGACCGTATATCAACTATGAGACGGCGCGCTACCATCGTGAACAGCTGTGCCGGATGTTTCACTCCCACGCGCTCTTTGATCACTTGATTGGCTATGCTTGGAAGCTTGAATGGCGTCCTCAGAAAGGATTTCATTACCATTTCCTGTTCTTCTTCGATGGGCATCAGGTACAGGAAGACATTATCCAGGCTCGGCTTATCGGCGAGCTTTGGGTGCGCTCGATCACAGGAGGACAAGGGCATTATTTCAACTGCAATCGCAATGCTGAGAACGTCTATCACTACAACGCCCTGGGGCGCATCGACTACCACGACTTCAAAAAGCAGCGCGGCCTGGACTACATCGCTCGCTACCTGACCAAGATCGATGAGTACGCCGCCATGCTGGTCACTGGTCGTACATTCCAGACCAGCCCAACGCCAACCTTGCCCGACGGACCACGCCCTGGTCGACCTAGGAAGTTCTCAGCCGCCTAGGCCGAGCATCAGCGTCGGCACGTCACACATCTGCCCGCTGACCATTCATCTTGATGGTTATTCGCTCATGGTATGAGTCGTCACGGCAGTCACGGGAATAAGCCGGTGATTCCGTCTTGCGGCGCCCAATGACGGGCTACTTTCTCCCCGCTTTTCTACTGGGCCTTCCCTGATCATGGTAGGCCTTTTCGTCAATCCATTGGAGTAAAACGATGTCCATTTTCCCCCCGAAACATCATCCCACCGATCCGCCTGAAGAGTCACGTCATCACGACGATAGTAGCAGGCCGCCCCTATTACCCTGGCAGGCAATCAGCAAGGCTGAGTGGGAAGCCCAGCAGCAGACTATCCATGCGCGCGATCCTGTCATCGAGCCATCGCCTCCAATCTGGCATACCCCACCATCGTATCCGCCCACGGAGGAAAAACGCTTGGCTGAGATGGAGCGGAATGAGCCCAAACGACGGCTGATAAGTGATGCCAAGGAGCTGGCCAAGATCCGTAAGATCACCCAGGCGCAAATGGCCGAGGAGATGGGGGTGCCCCATCGCACCCTGGAGGAGTGGCTGCAGTTCCGGCGCATGCCAAAAGCCCCGGGCACGACGTTACTGCAGCGGTGGGTAGATGCCCATCAAGGCAGGACTACGTGATATTGAGAAAGCAGAATAGGCAAAAAAACCCTAAAGAGCGCGTCATTTTTCCGTTTTTATCAATTTCCATTTCACAACGTCACGCCTCTGAACGGCACTGACGTTCATTCCTCAACTGAAGAAGGTTGGGTCTTTTCAGCTCGCCAGTAGCACTGCGGGCCGCGCCTGCCGATCGAAGCAAGGGTGATACCGAAGTCGCGCAACAGAGGTTTCGCTAGCTTGAATTTTGCAGATAACCCTCTAGAAGTGGTTGGCCACTGCTCGGGAGGCGTGCTCTCAGGACAATATGGTTTCAGTCGGGAAAGCCACCTTTTGACAGGCATGTCAATCACACCCGATGGTTCATCAGCCAGCATCTTTAGGATGGCCATGGCTACAGGCGACTCTTCGAGCTCGAACTGACGTCGGCTTCGCTGATTAGTCTCAAATTGATGCCAAAATTCGGCCTTATCTCGCCTTAAGCTTTCTGCTACTAGCTCTCCTACTCGACAGAGATCGGCCAGCCCGCCATAATGGTCAAAACGCCTATCATATTCGACCATGGCCCACCGAGCGTTGACATGCCCGAAGATCATCAGCAATCCCGCCACTAGAGCCGACTCTATTGATTGGAGTTGCTCTGGGATTTCGTAGCGGCTTTCGTTCTCTTCTACTTCAATGCTTAAGGTCGAGTCGGCAAGCTTTGGCACGGTCACAACGCTTTCCAGGCTGCTGATCATTACCGGACATTGAACGGTAATATTGGCAACAACCTTCTTTCCCTTCCACTTCCAATCGATTGGCTTGCCGCGCATCAGATTGAATAAATGATCTTGTTGTATAGGCGTCAAATCAACAACCTGACTGAAGCTAAGCAAGTAGTGCTGAAGCGCAACATCGTTGAATTGCTTTACGTGGTTCGGCAACTCGTTTTGCCAAGATTCTGTAGAGGGGTCTACCACGCACTTAATGAGGGAATGCGCTTTTTCCATTGACGAAGAAGGGGCGCCAAGCAACTCAAGCATGACCTGCTTTCTATCGGGCATCCAGCTTAGTACCATCCAGGCAACAATCAATAAATCCGCCTCGCTCGGCAATGCGGAAATATCGAATAAGGAGTCAATCAAAAAGGTGCTATGGTTGCCAATGTTAGACGTCTGAGGCAAGTCTCGACTTTTAAAGGGAAGAATGAATGGCTGACCGACCTGCGTTTGATGGTACATTGTACCTGCATCAACCATCAGGCATTGTCCTGCCGTTGCATGGATAAATCTCCGGCGACTTACAGGATCATAACCCGCTCGGCCAAAGAAAACCTTTGTTTCGTAGGGTGCCACTGATTCACAAAAATGATCGAACGCTCTTCTAATATCTGTCTTAGGAACTTCAGACCCGTGAATGCTTCGATATTGAGTCGCTACAGACGAAGAAATGGCATCAAGAACCTCTGGCAACACGCGCCCTTTATAGGTATCAAACAACAAAGAGCTGTTGGCCTCATTGGTGATTCTTCTATATCGGTCTACCAGTATCGATGAGACACGATCAACTCGTCGTTGACGATAATCAGGGCGAGGCTTATCCTGGCCAACCAGTTGCGGTGCTTGGGGTTGCGACTGAATGGGGGCTGGTTTCTGCGTATAGGGATGCGAAAATGGGCTTGGATAGGACATTTCTGTCATGCCCTTGGCGGCCATATGCGCCTTCATTCCCCATTCGCCAAGCGGCTGATTTTTTTCATCGTTTGATTGTTGATGTGCTGAGGGAGTCTTGTCCCGATTCGTCTTTGAAACTTCTGGCTGAGGCGGATTTTTCTCGGAAGAATTATCGAAAGAATCAGCCCTAGCAAGCAGCTCTTCCACACTGCAACCCTCGATCTCAGCAAACATTCTAAGCTGTCGCTTTTTTCGCTCTTCAAGTTTTTGAAAATCTTTTCCTTTGATACGAATTGCCATCACACAACCCCATCTATCATCTTCAGGGTCAGAGGTCGCCCCTCTAACAACGCCTCCCTTGATCGGAAACCATCGCCTTGGAGCTCATCAAAGGCCTTCCAGTTCGCACAGACGAAGTGATTGTTGAGTGCGGCTTCACGGAAGGCGGGCACTTCTGGCCGAGACACCCATTGCACGGCCACCATCTGGGGGTCATATGTCGCACTGGCGTCGAGAAAGCGCCTTGGGTCCCGGGAGGTATCCGTCAGGCGGTCGAACGCCCGCTGTAACGCTTTACAGTGACGAATCATGTCCACTGCTTGCGACGGGCGGACGTGGGTTTGGTAACTGACGGGAGCAGCTGAAATTTTCATGCGCCGCAGGATGCCCTATTTTCCCGTTTGTTGCACCGTCCTCATCAGGCCGAGGACGGCCTGCTGCCCTTGGCGTCGCTGGCGGGGCTGCAAGTCTGCGCTGTTGGCATGGACTCGGGGCCAAAAAATCAATACATTTGCGTATTGACAGTGTCACAGTACAGGTAGGCAGCCCGGTATGAATTCAGCAACATCAATCGCTGAGCGACTTCGCCAGCTCATGGAAGAGCAGGGGGTAGGTGAAAATGAGCTGGCTCGGCGCTCCAAGGTGCCACAGCCGACCATACATCGCATCCTCAAAGGCGTTAGTAAATCCCCAAGAATCAGTAATCTGGAGAACATTGCAGCCTCGCTAGGAACCACTGCAAGCTTCCTTGCGCATGGCGATGCTAAACAAGCTTCCTCCACTCCGGCGGGCTCGGGGGTGTCGGGGGCGTTCCCGATGATTGGAGTAGCGGCAACTGCCCTTGCCGGACGACCACGGTACGATAAAGAACCTACTGCTCAGCATCTTGGGCCTTACCCCATTCTCACTTGGCCCGAGGCTATGCAGGCAAGTCGACTCGAGGAGCCTGCGTCAGCTGAGAAAAGGCAATTTGA
Organism: Halomonas sp. DQ26W; assembly: GCF_003339685.1. GTDB lineage: Bacteria > Pseudomonadota > Gammaproteobacteria > Pseudomonadales > Halomonadaceae > Halomonas. The sequence continues at coordinate 45,413 of NZ_QPKI01000011.1, forward strand.
ATCAAGTGACTACTTACAGGTCGGTGTGGCCTTTTGGCTAAGAATGCGTGGTGATGCCATGGCAGCACCTATCGGCTCTTCGCCCAGCCTGCCGGAAGGTACCCTGGTTCTCATGGACACTGGCTTGGAAGCAGACCCTGGAAAGCTGGTGCTAGCCGCTCCTGCAGGCTCGGCTGAACCCACCCTCCGGATGCTGATTGAAGAAAGCGGCCAGACTTTCCTGAAGCCTCTGAACCCCTCTTACCCATTGATTAAACTAGAGAAAAGCTGTCTCGTACTGGCCGTGGCTATTGAGGCCAGGATCAAGCTGTGACCTTTCGTATACCCATTGAATGATTTCCTTACGGCATCGCCACTCCCTCCGCCTCCATTCTAATACGAAAACGTATTGACAGGTTAATGCGTTAAGGTATTATGGGTACCAGCACCACCCATTACTCAGCTTCATGACAAAACCTTAGGAGCGGAGCGGGGCATGACCATTCACTTCGTTCAGACGTGAATGCTCAGGATACGGTCGGTGCACAATTGACAGCTAAATCAAGAGAGGGAGAGGCAGGCGATGAGACAGCAAGCTATTGAAAGTAAAAAGTTTTCTCCAGGGTTCTCCTTGGTCACGACGCACCAGAGGGTAGAGGGAAAGCGTACCATTTTGAGGGTCAGGGACGTGATCTCGAAAACGGGATTATCCAGATCAACCATTTACAGCAAAATAGATGCAAAATCAAAATCTTACGATCCTCATTTTCCTAGGCAGGTGAAGCTGGGTAACCGTGCTGTTGGATGGTTTGAGTCAGAGGTGGAAGAGTGGCTAGCGAATCGAGGCGTTGAGAGAGGAGGCTGTTCTGTTTACTAGAGGCGTGCTTGATTTTCAGTATGACCATGACTGCCTATCGCGCCGGATCACGTTCTATCGAGGAGAATGACGTTGGCGTTTCGATTTCAACGCCGCATTACCCTGGCACCTGGGCTGCGGCTGAACCTGAGCAAGCGCGGCCTGGGCCTTTCGGTGGGGCCGCGGGGAGCGAGTCTCAGCATGGGGCCCAGTGGCGTCCACGGGCATGCCGGCATACCGGGCACGGGCTTGGCCTATCGGCAGAAGCTCAACGTCCGGAACCGGCGAGGGAGTTGGCCAGGTAGTGGGGCGGGGCAATCACGCCCCGCGGCTGCCATGGATGCGCTACTGGCACAGGGCGAGTCGCTTCCCATTCGACTCGACATCGATAGCGATGGAAACATCGATTACTTCCACGGCGACGGCACACCCATGGGGGATAAGGAGGCCCGCTTATTGCGGCGGCATGCCAGGGAGTCCCTGCGTGAGCAGTTGGCACAACACTGCGAACGTCTCAACGCCGACCTTGATCGCCTCGGGAAGCTGCACGAGGATACCCCTCACCCGCACCACAACGGTTACACCACCCAAGGTTTCACCGAAGTGCCACCGTCACCTCCGGAGCCGAGTCCGCCTGTCTGGTGGCATTTCCTGTGGCCGCCGGCCAAGCGACAGGTGGCAATGGAGAATCATCGTCGCCAGGCTGCCTTCGAAGAAGCCTACCGTAGCTGGGAGTGGCGCAAGGCGGAGCACGATGCGGCAGAGTTTGCCCGCCAACAGCGCGAGAGCGAAGGCGTGATGCATGACCTCGACGCCATGGAGCAGACCCTGGGCGAGCGGCTGGAGGAGATCGACTGGCCCCGTGAAACGGCCATCGACTTCGACCTCGGTAGCGATGTGAGCACCATCGCGGTCGACATCGACCTTCCGAGCGAGGACGAGATGCCGGACCGCTACTGGACCATGCCAGCCAAGCAGGTAAAGCTGACGCCACGCAAGCTGAGTGACACTCGGCAGCGCAAGCTCTACCGGGACCATGTCCACGGGATCGCGTTTCGCGTGCTGGGAGCCGTCTTCGCCCGCTTGCCCACGGTTCAAGAGTCACGGGTTTCGGGTTACCGCCAGATCACTGACGCCGCTAAGGGCGGCGAACGGGATCAGTACCTCTACAGCGTCAAGGTCTCCCGCAGCCAGTGGCAGAAGATCCACTTCGACAAGCTGGATCAGGTGGACCCGGTTGCCGCCGTGGAGGCTTTCGCGCTGCGCCGTGATATGACCAAAACCGGCATTTTCCGCGACATCGAGCCATTCAAGCTGGTGTAGTCCATGCCCAAAGGCGCCTTGCTCTCACTTCATGGAAGCCACAGAGTATGGCTATAAAGTAATAACAGAGTAGGTTGCAAGGATGACCACAGAGCGCATCACCGACTACCACGCCAAATACTTCGCCTATGAGCTGACGCGTCAGCGCCGTGGGGGCGATGTCGACCGGCTGGCAACCTCGCTGTTCGATGCCTCTGTCGACCTAAACCCTCATCAGATCGATGCGGCTCTGTTTGCTCTCAAGAACCCGCTAACCAAGGGGGTATTGCTGGCCGATGAGGTAGGGCTGGGCAAGACCATCGAGGCCGCGCTGGTCATCTGCCAATACTGGGCGGAGCGTCGGCGCCGTCTGGTAGTGATTGCCCCGGCTGCCCTTCGCAAGCAGTGGGCCAACGAGCTGTCCGAGAAATTCCATTTGCCGACCCAGGTGCTGGATGCGCGCACCTACAAGCAGCAACGTGACCAAGGGATCTACGACCCGCTGGATCAGGACGTTATCAGCGTGATGTCCTATCACTTCGCGGTGAAGCTGGAACCCCAGTTGCGCACCATTCCATGGGACCTTGTGGTGATCGACGAGGCCCACAAGCTACGTAATGCACACCGCGAGAGTCATCGTACCGGTCAGGCTATCAAGCGCACCTTCGCCGGGAGCCGCAAGCTTCTGCTGACGGCGACGCCTCTGCAGAATTCGCTTCTGGAGCTCTACGGGCTCTCGACAGTAATTGATGATCAGCTGTTCGGTGACGCGATCAGCTTCCGTCGTCAGTTCATGCGCGATGGTAATGACATCGAAGCGCTTCGCCAGCGCCTTGGTGAGTTCGTCAAGCGCACACTCCGCCGCCAGGTGTTGGAGTACGTGCAGTACACCGAGCGAAAGGCACTGACGATACCGTTTACCCCGTCGCAGGACGAACAGCGGCTCTACCACTTGGTCTCTGGCTACCTGGAGCGCGAAGATAGCTATGGGGTGCCCACTCGTCAACGCCACTTGGTGTCGCTGGTCATACGTAAGCTGCTGGCGTCCTCTACCACCGCCATCATCCAAACGCTGGAGACGCTCAAGGAGCGGCTTGAGTCGCTTCATGACCGACATCAGGTCGAGCAAGACTGGCTGGAGCGGCTGTTGGCTGATGAGTCACTCGATGAGGAGTTATTGGAACTCGCCGACGCTGATGAGGTGGAGGAAGGTAATGTCCGGTATCTGGAAGAGGAGATCAACCCGACCCGATTGCAGGGCGAGATAGCAGAAATCGAGCAGTATCTAAACCTGGCTCGGGGGATCCACGAGGATGCCAAGTCTCATGCACTGGTGACTGCGCTGGAAACCGGCTTTGCCCGTATGGATGAGATGGGGGCCCCGCGCAAGGCGGTGGTATTCACCGAGTCTCGCCGAACCCTGGAGTACCTCAGCCGCTTTCTGGAACGCCAAGGGTTTGCCGATGAGGTCGTCACCTTCAGCGGAACCAACAATAGCCCGGGGATCACGGGTATTTACCAGCGCTGGCTGGCAAAGCATGCCAGCAGCGACCAAGTGACCGGTAGCCCTGCTATTGATCGCCGCACTGCCATCACAGACCACTTCCGTGACAAGGCTCAGATCCTGGTGGCCACCGAGGCTGCTGCCGAAGGGGTCAACCTGCAGTTCTGCAACCTGGTGGTGAACTACGATTTACCCTGGAACCCTCAGCGTGTGGAGCAGCGCATCGGACGCTGCCACCGCTATGGCCAGCAGTTCGATGTAGTGGTGGTCAACTTCCTCAACCAGCGAAACGAGGCCGATAAGCGCGTCCTCGAGCTGCTGAGCGAGAAGTTCCAGCTGTTTGATGGAGTGTTTGGAGCATCCGATGAGATTCTCGGTCGGCTCGAGTCTGGCGTGGATGTCGAGAAGCGCATCGCCGATATCTACGCTACCTGCCGCACGCCGACCGCCATCGAGGCGGCCTTCGCAGAGCTGCGTGAGCAGCTGGAGGTCGATATCGATGCTCGTATGCGGGAGACGGAGAACAAGCTGCTCGAGCACTTCGACGAGCAGATCCACGACATGCTGCGCGTTCAGCGCGACAAGGCCGAGGCCCAGCTTGACCGCACCGGTAAGCTGTTCTGGAAGCTGACCCGGCACTGCCTAGGGGAACAGGCCAAGTTCAACGACAGCAGCTTGACCTTTCACTTGGAGGCTTCCCCGGTACAGAGCGTGCTCGCCGGTGACTACTGGCTGATTCGCAAGGGAAAGGGCATCAAGCCACCCGAGCATGCCCATGTCTATCGGCTGACCCATCCGCTGGGCGAGCATGTCCTCGATAGCGGCCGCCGCCGGGAGACGTCGGCTGCCACGCTGCGCTTCCTGCTATCGGGCCACCCGCTGCGAATATCGGTACTCGAACAGCTCACCACTCGTAGTGGCTGGCTGGAGCTGAATCTGCTCGAGCTGGACAGCTTTCAGCATGAGGAGCACCTGGTCTTCACTGCCCTTGCTGACGATGGCACACACCTTGACCAGGAGGCCTGTGAGCGGCTCTTCAATGTGACGGCTGAGGTAGTACCCGATAGCGCACCCGAACCCCCTCAGGAGCTCCCTGCGTTGGCCAAGCGGCAGCTGGATGCCACCCTCAGCCGTGTGCTTGAGGAGAATCACGGATACTTCCAGCGCGAGCGCGACAAGCTGGAGGCCTGGGCCGATGATCAGGTCGCTTCCAGTGAAGCACAACTGGAGGACACGCGGGCCAAGATCAAGGATGCCAAACGCCGCTCACGCACCGCCGAGACCCTTGAAGAGCAGAAGGCCGCGCAGGAAGCACTCAAGACGCTTGAGCGTCAGCAGCGACGCGACCGTCAGGCGATATTCGACGTGCAGGATGAGATCGAGGAGAAGCGCGACGCACTCATCGACGCCCTGGAGCGCCAGATGCACCGCAAGAGCCAGACGCATCGACTGTTCCGGATACGCTGGGAGCTTGCATGAAACCGCGCAGGACATGACGGGGAGGCGTGCTGACCGGTATCATTCTGGCAAACGAATCAACAGGGGCTGAGCACATCGCTCAGCCCCGTTTTGCGCATATCGCATTGATTTTTAAAATCTTTGCAAGGGATGATGGGATTGCCCAATGAATGTAGCAACAGTCGACGGTCACAAGGAACGCTTCATCAAGCTGCTCCATGAGCTGTTCCAGCTCGACAAACCGGAGCTGGACTTCGGGCTTTATCGCATCATGCACGCCAAGAGCGACCAGCTCTCCCGGTTCATCCGCGAGGACCTGGCCCAGGCCATCGAAGAGGCGTTTGCCGAGCAGGGCGAGCAGCAGCTGGCAGCGATGCGCCAGGAGATCGAGGAAAAGCGCCGTCAGGCCGAAGAGCTGGGCGCCCCGGACCCGGATAGGGCCCCGGCGGTGAAGCAGGCGAGGGCCGCCTACGACGTCGCCAAGCGCGAGCATAACGCCTCGGCGGACATCTACGACCACCTCTACCGTTTCTTCTCGCGCTACTACGACAAGGGCGACTTCATGAGTCGCCGCCACCATGTCGCTGAAAACGACAGTCGGGCCGCCCCCTATGCGGTACCCTACGATGGTCGAGAGGTCTACCTCCACTGGGCCAACAAGGATCAGTACTACGTAAAGTCTTCTGAGACACTCTCAAACTTTACTTTTGAGCTCGGAAAAGCCATTCAGAAAGAGATGAAACGAAGAGGGCTACAGCCTTCATTGGATCTCGGTGTTGTACAAGATGCTTACAAGGTTCATCTTCGAGTAGTTGACGCCACCGAAGGCGAACATAACGATGTGAAGGAAAGCACTGAGCGCTACTTCATCATCCATCGCGATGAGCCGGTGCGTCCGGATGGAGCCGATCTGGTACTGCAGTTCGAGTATCGGCCGGACCCGGAGAAAACGGGCCAGAGTAGCACCTGGCAGAAGAAACTGCTCGAGGATGCGGAAGACGTCATCATGGCGTCGCTTCGTACCACAGATGGGGTTGCCGCCTTCCGAGATGGGCTGGCAACCAAGGCGCCAACAGACAAGCAGAGAGAGCGTACTTTGCTGGGTAAGTACCTGCAGCAGTACACCGCCCGCAACACCATGGATTACTTTATCCACAAGGACTTGGGCGGCTTCCTCTCCCGAGAGCTGGACTTCTACATCAAGAACGAGATTCTGCGCCTGGACGATATTGACAATGCCGGTGTGCTGATCGTCGAACAGCAGCTAAAGAAAGTTCAGGTGCTGCGCAAGATTGCCAAGCAGATTATTACCTTTCTGGCACAGTTGGAGAATTTTCAGAAAAAGCTTTGGCTCAAGAGGAAGTTTGTTAAAGAGGCTGATTACTGTCTCACGCTTGACAAGCTTGAAGGAAGAGAAGAGATTTTGTATGAGATTTTTCAGCAAGAATTGCAGCGTAAGCAATGGGTGGATTTTTACGCTATAAACTTGGATGAGCTTGATGGTGATTTGAGCAGCAAGAGTGTGAGCGAGCTTGTGAAAAATGAGAAATACCGGTTTCTCATGGTTGATACGGCTTTGCTCCCAAAGAGCCTCAAATATGAGATTTCTAATTTGTCGTATGGTGAAGGTGATTGCCTAGACGGCGTTTTAGTTCAATCAGATTCATTTCATGCATCTAGGCTCATGGCTAGTAGCCTTCGAAGCTCTGTTGATACAATTTACATTGATCCGCCCTATAATACAGGTAAGGATGACTTTATTTACAAGGATGGATACCAGTCATCTAGCTGGTTGTCTATGGTTTATGATCGAATTTCCAATTCTCATGAATTTTTAAGGGAATCAGGCGGTTTCTTCTCTAGTTGTGATGAGAATGAATTTAAAAATTTGTCTAGAGTTGTCGAGAATATATTTGGTGAAAATAATTTTGTTAGCGAATTCGTCTGGAAGACAGATGGTAACTTTGACAATCAAGCCAAGGTCAAGCTTGCGCATGAGTACATTTTGTTTTATTCAAAGAATAGAGACCACTTGCCTTATCCAAGCGCAATAGAGGGTTGGGCTAGTGAAGATAGCAAGCTATTTAATGATAATATTGTCAACACAATAGTAAAAAATGGTCCCAAAAACCCTCCTGGTGATGTCATCCTCCCAGTAGGCTTTCCATCAAATGAACAGGACTTTTTTCTAAAAAATGACGATATAACATGGCCAAAGTACAGTGTTGATGTGGAAGTCAATGATTGGAAGCTTTCTCATGAAGTCAAAGCAAGGTCTGGGTGGAGCTCCAAAACTTTACTGTTGCAGTTTATTGAGTCTGGGTTGAATCCAGTATATGACAACAAGGGTCAAGAGACAGTGTTCTACTTGACAAAGAATGGTGCAATTGAGTCAAAGAAAAAAAGAAGCAAAGACCATGGGCATATAACTTCATTGATACAAAAGGTAGGCACAACACAGTCTACCAGCTCACTTCTTAATCACATGGGCGTCCCGTACCCAGACTACCCTAAGCCTATTGGGTTGATGCGGCATATCGCATCTATTGTAAAAGATTCTAAATTTATCTTAGATTATTTTGCTGGATCTGGGTCAACTGCCCATGGGGTCATTGAGGAAAGCAGGGGGAGCGGTAAAAAAATTAAATACGCCTTGATCGAAATGGGTGAGCATTTTGATTCGGTGATGAAGCCTAGAATTCATAAGGCAGTTTACTCATCAAGTTGGAGGGATCAGGCCCCTAAAAAGGATGACAATGGTGAATTAGGGGGGCTGTCTCATGCTTTTAAATATTTTCGGCTTGAAAGCTACGACGACACCTTAAATAACCTCAAGCTGGACGATAATGCCCAGCGTGATGCGCTGATGGAGCAGAATCCGGAGCTGCGCCGCGACTACACACTCAAGTACCTGCTCGACGTGGAAACCCGTGGCTCGGCCAGCCTGCTCAATACTGAGTGGTTCCGTGACCCCGAGGGCTATACGCTGAATGTCAAGCAGCCCGGCAGTGATGAAACCCGCGAAACGGCCGTCGATTTGGTCGAGACCTTTAATTGGCTGATCGGCCTGCATGTCACTCACCTCGACAAGCCGCGGACCTATATCGCCCGCTTCAAGCGCGAGGAAGACCCCGAGCTGCCGGAGGACCAGAACACCCGGCTCAAGGCAGAAGGCCTGCGAGAGAATGAGGACGGCGCCTACTGGATTCGCCAGGTTGAAGGGCATGTGCGCCGCATTCCGGGCAGCGACGAGGACCTGGCCAAGGTGTTGGTGGTTTGGCGTAAGCTGACCGACGACCCCGAGAAGGATGCCGCGGTGCTGGAAGCGCTGCTGGAAAAGTACAAGATCGGCACCACCGACAGTGAGTTCGATGCCATTTACATCAACGGCCCGCACGGCTTGAACCTGACCGGCAGTGCACGTAGCCGAGTGCACAGCCTGGAAGAGACCTTCCATGCCCGCATGTGGGAGGGATGTGACGATGAGTAAAACAGGTTACCTGACGCACCTTGAGATTCGAGGCTTTCGCTCTATTGCAGACATGTCTCTGGAGCTAGAGCCTCTTAATATCCTTATTGGGCCTAATGGTGCGGGAAAATCCAACTTCATTAATTTTTTCCGCTTCATGAATAAACTTCTGCAGAAGGATCTTCAGCTCTATGTTGCCGAACAGGGTGGAGCTGATTCACTGCTGCACTTTGGTCGTAAAAAAACGCCAGAGCTTCGAACCTATCTTCGCTTTGACCCAAACAGTTATGGCGCAACTCTAGTTCCTACTAATGATGGGCGCTTGGTATTTAAAGAAGAGTTTTGTGAGTTTTTTGCCGACAAAATTGGCTATATTGGGGGGAAGAAAAAAAAGTCTCTTGCGAAACCTGGTGTGGATGAATCGGGTCTGCCTAACCCGGGGCGAGTTTCCATTGAAAGTAATGTCTCTAGATACATTGCAGATTGGAAAGTCTATCATTTTCATGATACCAGCAGTACTGCACCGGTGAAGCAGGCGGGTGAACTACTAGATAGTGACCGTCTTCGAGAGCAGGGTGAGAATCTTGCCGCATTTCTCTATGATATCCAGCAGCATTGGCCAGATGCCTATGCGCGCATCGTTACCACCGTTCAGCGGGTGGCTCCATTTTTCCATGACTTTATTTTGGAGCCCGATCGGCATAATAGCAGTAAGATTCGTTTAAGGTGGAAGCATAAGGGTAGCGATGCGTTTTTTGATGCGCACGCACTTTCTGACGGTACCTTGCGCTTTATCTGCATGGCAACGCTGTTGTTACAGCCTGAGCTCCCATCTGTTGTTTTGCTGGATGAGCCGGAATTAGGTCTGCATCCCTACGCTATCCAGTTGCTAGGCTCGATGCTGCGCTCAGCAAGCCAGTCTACACAGATAATAGCGTCAACTCAGTCAGTAACGCTGGCCAATGAGTTTGCGTCTGAAAATATGGTAATCGTGGAGCATCACGATAACAGCTCTACGTTCAAGCGCTTAGATGCCAAGGCATTGGAAACATGGCTTGAAGATTATCGCCTTGGAGATCTGTGGGAGAAAAACTTGTTGGGAGGTACGCCCTGATGATTCGGTTGGGTATTAGCGTCGAGGGTGCTACTGAACGAGAGTTTGTGAGCCGGGTGCTTGCGCCTGAATTGGCAAGAAATCAGGTTTTTGCCAGCCCCATTGACATGCGGGGGCGTGTATCGCTACAACGAATTAGTCGTGAAATAAATAGCCTTCTGGCGATGTTTGACTATGTGACGACGTTTTATGATTTTTATGGCTTTCAAAAAAGGCCCCAAGGTGATGTGGAAGCTTTGGAGATTGCTATTTCTGAGCTTGTCTCGCCAGGGCAGAGGCATCGATTAATGCCTTATGTTCAGCAGTACGAGTTTGAAGCTCTGGTCTTGGCAGCACATGACCAAGCAGAGGCTGTCATGGCGATTAGGTCTCTTAGCGACCGTTTTAAAAAAATTGTTGCTGACAGCGGCGGCGCGGAGAAAGTGAATGATGGTTACGACACCTGTCCCTCGAGGCGCATCAAGGCGCTTGCCCCACAATACGAAAAAAAGTTTCACGGCCCCGTGATTCTTGAAGAGGGATTGGCTGCTGCCCGCGTTGGATGCCCACGCTTTGATGCATGGTTAACGCAATTATCACAACTCGCTGCGCAGGGTTAGATATGGTGATGATTTTAGATGTCAACGGCTCTATCTGCTTGAACGCTGCTGGCACCCAAAGCGTCGATAAAGCGGTAATTGGTCTGAATATTTTCGATTACCGCCACTACAATCACCTCATCAAGGAGGCACGGCCATGACTCAGCTGTCATCGGACACTCAGAAAATGCTCGATAGCCTCCGCACTGCAGTGGCTAACACCCTGGAGCGTAAGCGTCGCCTCGGCCAGTACGCGGTGATCTGGCAGGACGGCAAGCCCGTGCTGGTGGGTGATGATGCGCCCAAGAAGCAGGTGGATGAACAGGGCGATCAGAACCGGGAGCCGCACTGATGGCAGGTAGGCCACGCCAAACCAAAATCAAGCAGCTCAGCGCAAAGAGCGACTTTCTCAAGAAACTGGTACTCAATCAGTGGCTGCTGACGCGCTTCGGTATCGATCCCCTGGAGCAGTATCGCGACGGCGGCAGTCGCGTTCGTCCGATAACGCTACTCAGCAAGACGCTGAAAGAGAGTGGCCCGGGGCTAACTGGCGATCGCCACCATCATTACCTGCATGCCTTGCTGGGTAGCTATCAACCCAACTGGCAGTACGGTGAGGAGGATCTGAAGCGCTTCGACGCCAATATCGTCCAGCATACCGATGCCCTCAACCAGCAGCGTGAGGTCGGGGTGGAGTGGAAGTACTTTCAGTGGCTAACGCTGCTATTTGTGGAGGTTTACCTCCATGAGTACTTCCGTGACCGTGAGGCGCTTAAGTCCGGTCTCAATCGACAGGTCGAGCGATTCAACGGCTACTGGCAAGGGCAGGGCTACCAGACCGGTATCGGGCCCTATGAGGACGACGACCTCAACAAGGTGTGCCTTCAAAACGCCACGGGCTCAGGCAAGACGCTGCTGATGCACACCAACGTGCGTCAGTTTCGCCATTATGCCCGCAAGCACCACCGCATCGCCGACTACGGCCAGATCATCCTGATCACGCCCAATGAGCGGCTTAGTGAGCAGCACCTGCTGGAGTGCCGTGATTCTAGCTTGGAGGCGGAGCGACTGAGTCAGGATGGTGGTGACCTGTTCAGCGGCGAACGGAAATCGCTGAGCCGCGTTGCGGTGACCGAGATCACCAAGCTCGGCATCGAGCAGGGCAAGAAGACCATGGCGGTCGACAGCTTCGGTGATGGCAACCTGCTGCTGGTCGATGAAGGGCACCGTGGGTTGGGCTCGGCGAGCGAAGAGAAGGGCTGGCTGTCGCATCGTAACAAGCTGGCCGGGCGGGGCTTCACCTTCGAATACTCGGCCACCTTCAAGGAGGCCGTGGTCGCCGCCAAGGATACCGCGGTGGAGGAGACCTACGCCAAGAGCATCCTCTTCGATTACGGCTACCGCTACTTTTACGAAGATGGCTACGGCAAGGACTATCGGATCTTCAATCTGCCGGAGAAGGAGACCCAGCAGCGCTACACCTACCTCACGGCGGCGCTGCTGGCGTTCTACCAGCAGCAGCGTTACTACCGGGAGGAGCATGGACAGCTGACCCAGTGGAATCTGGCTGCTCCGCTATGGGTATTCGTCGGGGCCAGCGTGGTCAAGGATGACGGCAGCAAGGAGACCGCCAAGAACTACAACGAGCGTGCTTCCGATATCGCACAGGTGCTGGGCTTTCTTGCCTGGTTCCTCGGGGAGAAGGATGCAGCGCGCCGTGCGCTCAGCGCTGTCTATGAAGGTGACGCAGCAACGACTGGCTTGATTGACAAACAAGGCAACGAGATATTTTCTGGTAGTTTTCCCTGGCTCAAGGCCCAAGGGCCGACCGTCGAAGAGCTCTACCGCGACATCCTCACCCATACCTTCCACGCGCCGGGTGGGGGCACGCTGAACGTCGACCGCATCACCGGTGACTCTGGCGAGCTACTGCTGAAAGTAGGGGAGGCGGAGAAGCCTTTTGGCCTGATCAACGTGGGCGATGCGCTTGGGCTGGCCGAGCACCTTGAGGGCCGCAAGATCCAGCACCTACAAGTCCGCAAGTCGGAGCTGGCTAATCCCATTTTCGCCGAGGTGACCCGTGAGAGCTCGCCGGTCAACCTATTGATCGGCTCCAAGAAGTTCATCGAGGGCTGGAACTGCTGGCGTGTCTCCAGCATGGGGCTGATGAACACCGGCAAGAAGGAGGGCTCGCAGATCATCCAGCTGTTCGGCCGCGGTGTGCGTTTGAAGGGCCGCGACATGAGCCTGATGCGCTCGAGCCGGCTAGATCCGGTACTGGCTCCCAAGCACCTCTACTTGCTGGAAACCCTCAATGTGTTCGGTGTCGGCGCCGATTTCATGGCGACCTTCCGTGACTTTCTAGAGGACGAGGGCCTGCCGGGCAACGATCAGCCCGAGATCCATACGCTCAAGCTGAACGTTATGGAGGACGTCGGCAAATCGCTGAAGATGCTGCGTCCCAAGGTCCGACAGGACACCAAGCAGGCCTACAGCTTCCACCGCGATGGCCCCTTGGTGCGCTTCGGCCACCCTGTGACTGCGCCGGGCAGTGGTTTTAGTCACGAGCTGGGCCTGACGCCGGATATCGTGCTCAAGGAGCGCAAGGTCGAGCTTGACCGCTACCCGAGGGTCGAGAGCCTGCAGGCTTCGGGCGTGAAGGACGTGATGGCCAAACCCGGGCAGGCCAAGCAGCATGAGCGCTACTTCGATGACCACCGCCTGCTGTTCCTGGACATGGCAGCGTTGGAGCGGGATCTGGAGCGCTACCGTCGAGCCCGTGGCTACGCCAACCTGCTGATCGATGCCGGTCGCTTCCCGGCGCTGCTGAAGAGCCAGGTGTGGTACAAACTGCTGGTTCCCGAAGATCAGTGGAAGCTACATGCCGACAACTTACAGCGCTACCAGAGTATGGCGCTGGAGCTTTTGTCGCTACTGATGGACAGAGTCTTCAACTATCATCGTCGCGCCTACCTGGAACCGCGCATGGAGTTGGTCGCGCTCGAGGATGCCCGAGGCAACCTGCCGGATACCAAGGAGTATCAGCTGATTGTCGATGGGAGCGAATCGGCACTGATCGACGACATCAAGCAGATGAAGGAGGCCATTGAGAAGCAGCGCCAGGCGATCTATCGCTCGTCCAAATCCAATGGCATCAGTGCTGTGCAGATCGGCGCTCATCTCTACAATCCGCTGCTGCACCTGGGCAAGGACAGCCGTATACGCGTCGAGCCCGTCGCTCTGAACGACAGCGAGTTCCGCTTCGTCGAGGATCTGAAAGGGTGGCTGGAGCGAAACCAGCAGGCGATAGCGGAACGTGGTGAGCAGCTCTACCTGCTGCGCAACCTGGTGAAGCAGGGCATCGGCTTCTTCGAGGCGGGTGGATTCTACCCTGACTTCATCCTCTGGCATGTGCAGGACGATCGCCAGCGAATCGTCTTCGTCGATCCCCATGGGCTTCGTCACACCGGGCCCAAGGACGAGAAAATCGAGTTCGGAGAGCGCATCAAGGATGTGGAGCGGCGCCTGAAGAGTGACTACGTCGAACTGGAAAGCGTCATCCTGGCCCCTTCCAGCACTACGCGGGAGTGGATCACCAACCACTGGAACATGACTGCTGAGGAGTTGCGCTCTAAGCACGTGCTGTTCATGTCTGACTCGGATTACTTGGATAGCCTGATGCAGGTGGTGGCCGGCCCAGCAGCGGCAAAAGCAACAGCTCAACCGTGATGCAGGCCACCTACCGTCACCCTCAAGAATATTTACCGTGAGGAGGAGCTCACCCAGGAGGCAACCGTTAGGAAATTCCGAACGGTTCAGCTGGAAGGGCATTGAGAGACCGCTTCCCTGGCGTAGCAGACGCAGAGCTCGATATGGGCGTGACAGGCACGGCAGCGAATCCAGAAACGCTTCTCCGAGCGCCAGATGAAGTCGAAGTAGGTCCAGGTTCTGGGCTTGTGGGTCAGACGCTGGCTCTGGCCGCAGGCACAGATCAGCGCGTAGCCCCCATCTTCCAGCCAAATGACTACGATGGTCTCCATGCCATGTTCCACCCTGTGAGTGTCCATCAAAGACACTGTGGGGCAGGTGACGGCGTGTCAGCGCAGACGGGGCAGCTCGTCCCAGCGCGGTGTGCGGTTGGTGCAGCGCAGGTGCCAGGCGACCAGGAAAAACAATAGATCAACAGCCAGTAGATGGCGTTGCTGGCAGCACAGCGACGAGCAGCTGATGCTGCCGTGCTATTCAGCGATCCGCTGAGTTTCTCGAAACAGGAAATTCAGTGGTTTGACGCTATCTCAATCATAGGTCTCACAAGCCAGCGATGAAATCAGCCCATTCTTGCATCATCGCCCGCCGTTTCTCGAACAGGTCTCCGCGGCGGTATGCCGCCTCCACCTTGTTCTCGATGGTGTGGGCCAGCGCCATTTCGGCCACGTCACGCGGGTAGCTGGTGACCTCGCCGGTCCAGTCGCGAAAGCTCGAGCGGAAGCCGTGGGGCACGAAGTCACCACGCTCGCCGTCAAGGCCGAAGCCCATCCCGCGCATGAGCTGGAGCATGGCCATATTGGAGAGGGGGCGTCCGTAACGAGCCCCAGGGAAGACATAGGGATTGCCCTTTACCCTCGGGAGCTCGCTCAGCAGCGCCAACGCTTGCTGGGGCAGCGGCACACGATGTTCGCGGCGAGCCTTCATCCTGTCTGCTGGGATCGTCCAGGTCTCATTGTCGAGGTCGATCTCCGGCCACTCGGAGCGAAGAACTTCCGAGGTCCGCGTAGCTGTCAGGATCAGAATCTGCAATGCCTTGGAGGAGATGCTGGTATAGCCCTGGAGCTCAGCTATGAAGGCGGCGACCTCGTCGTAAGGCATGGCAGGGTGGTGCGTCACCTTCTTGACCCTAGAGGGCCTGGCCAGCAGCTTATCAAGGTGGCCACGCCAGCGAGCCGGATTTACGGGGTCTCGGTAGTTATGCGCCGCGGCGTAGTCGAGAACGTTCTCGATCCGCCCCTGCACTCGCTTGGCCGTCTCGGTCTTGCTGATCCAGATCGGTGACAGGATCTTCAGGACGTCTTGGGTGGTGACCTCATCGACCGGCTTGCTCCCGATAACCGGCCGGGCATAAGCCTTCAAGGTACTGACCCACTGCCGGGCATGTTTGGCGTTCCGCCAGCTGCGTCGGTGAGACATGATGTAGCGAGCGGCACAGCTGGTGAAGGAGGGCGTTGTTTCATCGGCTTGGTCTTCCACGATGCCGACCTCCATGGGATCGATTCCGCTTTTGACCAGCTTACGGTTGTCGGTAGCTCGCTCCCGGGCTTCCGCGAGGGACGTTTCCGGAAAGCTGCCCAGGCCCATGTAGCGCTGCTTGCCCTGCAGCTTGAACCTGTAGATCCAGCTCACCGACCCACCGGCGGTGATCTGGAGGTATAGCCCCTGGCCATCGCCGGTCATGCCCTTCTTGCCTTCCTTCGCGAGCTTCTGAACCGCCTTGCTGGTGAGCTTGCCCATGAGTGTCCCTGTTGCGCCGCTGCTTGATGCCATGCAGCCTACCACAACCTGACCCACACTTTGACCCACACATTGGTCCAGGGATTAGCAGGGCTGCATAAGGCAGTACTGGACAAGAAGGCATTAAAAACTATTTAATATCAATTGTTTGAAGGTGGTCTTTGTATCTCATGGGATAGTCAGTATACGGACTCCCCCTCCGCCACGAATACCGAATAAGCCGCTGATTTAAGCGGCTTTTTCTTTGCTTGTAAAGTCCAGGCCCATACTCCAGCCTATACTTTGAGCCTAGCTTCCTCTGAACCTGTCAGGACTACGCTGGTGTAGTGGCCAAAAATACTTGACCACTACACGTAGATGCGCGTCGTGTCATGGCTCTTGTGTCGCAGCAATTGGCCGATCTGTGACAAGGTCGCGCCGCAACGAAGAAGCTCTGTGGCAAGGCTGTGGCGGAAGAGATGTGCCCCATGGTGTACGCAGCCACTGATGCCAGCGCGCTTGAGAGCCGCCCCGGCGATCATTGTGATAGCGCTACCGGAGGCGAAGCCGGCATGGGGTGCCAAGGTGCGGAGAAATAGCCGGCGGCACGGTGAAGCCGGACGGTCATCACGCAGATAAGCAACGATGGCCACGCCGACATCAGAGGGCATTGGCATCCGTGTCTGCTGGCGATTCTTGGCACTAATCAGCATCGTCCCAGATCGCCAGTCGATATCATCCAGGGTGAGGGTTGCGACTTCGTTGGCCCGCAATCCAACCTTGGCCAGCATCTGTCAATGGCCATCAGAACTGACCCACCAGCGGCCAATAAAATTGACCCACCCTTGATCGTTAGCTAAGCGTCTTCTGCTTCAGCCGGTAGCTCTCGCCTCCCAGCAGGTAGAGGTGCGAGTGGTGGATGATCCGGTCGATGATCGGCACCGCCACGTTATCGTCGTGGAAGAACTCCCCCCAGCTGGTGAAGTCCTTGTTGGTGGTGATGATCAGCGACCGGTATTCGTAGAACCGGTTGATCAGCTGGAACAGTGCGTAGCGTGCTTGTCGGTTCATCGGCAAATACCCTAGCTCGTCGATCACCAGGGCGTCGGCCTTGGTCAGTTGATGGAGCTTCTTCTTCAGCTCACCCTTCATCTCGGCCAGCTCCAGTTCCTCGACCAGGTCGAGGGCGTTGCGGAACCTGACCCGGTAGCCCGCCTCGATGGCCTTCTGGCCGATGCCGATGGCCAAATGGGTCTTGCCCACTCCCGGCGGGCCGATGAACACCAGGTTCTCGCGGTTATCGAGGAAGGCGAAGTCGAGCAGGGCGTTGATCTGGCGCTTGGTGATGGTGGTCTGGTGTCGGTAGTCGAACGCTTCCAGCCGCTTGTCGCTGGGGAACCCGGCCTGGCGCCGGTACAGGTCGATGCGCTTGGCGTCGCGCCGCTGCCGCTCATGCTCGACCAGCATGTCGGCGAAGCTCAGGTAGGAGGCCTCGTTGGCCTCGGCTCGGGCCAGCAGATCGACGAGGTCATCGGCAATGGCGCCCAGGCGCAGGCTGCGGTAGCGCCCGGTGGTCAGCTCAAGCTGCCCCATGGGTCACCTCCAGCTGGCCGCTGGAGCGGCCAAGTCGGGCATAAGGCGACAGGTCGGGCGGCGTGGCACCGGTGGCCGGCACCGCCTCATCGGTGTCACGGCCCCGTGCCTTAGCCTGCCGGGTCGCTTCCAGGCGCTCCTTGAGCATCCCGGCAGTCAGCCGCTCTCGCGTTACCCAGTCGCCGATCAGCGCTAGGTCCAGCTCGGGTTCGGCCTCCAGCACCCGCCTGGCGCCGGCCAGCTGGTCCTTGTAATGGCGCGGCATCGCCGCCCGCAGGCGTGCGCAGAGCTGCTCGCCCAGCGCTTCGCCCAAGCACACCGCGATGGCCTGTTCCAAGTCGGCCTCACGCTGTCGGTGGTCTCGGTAGTGGCTCTCGTTGCGTAGGGTGCGTCCCTTGCCCAGGTGCAGCTCATGGGTGGCGATCACCTCGCCGCTCTCCAGGTCGTGCACCTGGAGCGTAGCGCCCTGTTCCCGGGCGCCGACGCGGCCCTGCTGGTAGGCCATGGGTACCGAGTACTTGTTGGATTTCCAGGCGATCAAGCCGGTCTTATCGACCTGTCGTGGGGCCAGGCCGTCGGCCTCACGTCCCACGCAAGCCGGTGTCAGGTAGGGCCGCAGATGGGCCTGCTCCTCGGCCTCGAAGAGCGCCCTGGGCTGTTGGCCGGTGGTGCCATGAATGCGCACGTTGGCCACCTCATCGAGCCACTGCTGCACATGCCCGCGTAGGTCGGCCTCGTCACGGAAGGTATCGCCGTAGAACGCGTCCTGCTTGGCGTACTTCACCCCGGCCTCGACCTTACCCTTGCTCTCCGGGTCGTAGCCGCAGCAGGCGTGGATCCGGAAGCCTGCGGTAGTGGCGTACTCCTGAAAGCGCTGGTTCACCTCCAACTCGCGGAACTGCTCGCTGATGACCACCATCTTGGTCTGGTCGTAGACGCACTCCTCGGGCAGCCCGCCGAAGTCGCGGAAGGCCTCGTCGTGCAGGCGGATAAAGGTGGTGGTGTCCAGCGGCGTGAAGCTGACGCCGACGTAGGTCAGGCGCGAGTACGAGAGCACGAACACCACGAAGTACACCGTGCGTCGCTCGCCGCCGATCTCCACCTCGCGCAGTTCGCCGGGATCGACCTGGCACTGCACGCCGGGGACCATGTCGAGCACCGGCTCGTAGTAGCGGCGTTGGCGGCTGGCGATAGTGGTCTTCATCAGCTTAACGTAGCGCCGCAGGGAGCGCTCCGAGACGTCCAGCTCACCGACCTTCTCGCGCAGCTTGCGAGCCACCTTGACGCTGCTCAGCCGGGGGAAGGCGCGAAGCAAGTAGGCGATGTAGTCGCGGTGGACGTCGAGCTTCTTCTCCCGCTCACGGTGCGTCTGCGCCGCTTCGATGGCGGCCACCTCCTGGCGCAGGTACTTGCGGACAGTGTTGCGGGAAATCCCCAGCTCCTGGCCGATGGCCCGAATGGACAGCCCCTGTCCGTCATCGTGTAACGCTTTGATCTTGTGAATCATTCCCCAGTCCTTCACGTCTCCGTCCCGACCCTTGGCTGAGCCGACACGGTAAGTGGACGGTGGCAGCGCTGCCACCTTGGGGGTGGGTCAAAAGCGTTGGCCGGTACGGGGTCACTTTACTTGGCCATTAACAGCATCATTAGGATGGCGTAGTCCCGCCGCCCAGACGCCTTCGTTCGATCACAAGCATCCAGGACCTTCTGAACCTGCGCGACGGATAGATAGGTCGGCAGGCTTGAAAGCGTCCACCGCCTGATGGAAGGGACACAGCCGTCAAGAGCGAGCGGGTTCGACCCGCTATGGTAGAGGTATCGAAGAAAGGCGCGCAGCGACCAGCACATCGCTTTTCCGGAGGCCGCGCTTCCGTCCCTGGCGTGGTGCTCGACGTAGCAGATGACGTCTGCCTGCCTAATCTCACTGAGATCGCTGTCGCCGCCAGGGCACACCTCGCGCAGAAACCGGCGAATGACCGGCAGGTGGCGGACGATGGACGTCGACGCCAGTCCGCGTTCTTGTCGTAGATAATCTGCGAACTTATCGAATACCTGGTCCTCCGGCGTGATCGGAGGCTGAGACACAGGGGGAATGAGGTCCGCTTGGCGCAGCACTGACAGCAGCCGCTTCAGCGCCGCCCGGTCGCCTGGCTGGATAGATTGCTTGCGAGCTCGGTATCTCAGGTATCGCTCGAGCACGCCCTCATCGAGACCGGACAGCTTCAAGCGGCTTCTTGTGAGCCAACTCAGGAGGCCGTCGACTAAGTTCAGGCATCGCCAGGTGCCTTGGCGAGCCAGTCCGTCCTTGACGAGACGCGCCGCGTAGAGCTCGATGAGCTGTCCGTGGGGGCCGCTCTTCAGGCGCCTGAACATTCGGCTCCTGCCCAGATACTCTTCTGCCACCATAATCTTGTTCTCCAATGTTGAACGTGGAGATACAAGACTAATTATGCCGAACCCATCATGTGCCACTCGTGCTGATTCTGGGGAAGAAAACCCTCGTTCGGCATAGTTCGGCGGGCGGCATAAACGGCCAAGGCCAATGGCCTCTCGCCCTACGAGTACCTGCAGTTCGTGTTCGAGACCCTCCCCAAACTCGGCAAGGATGACGACGTCAGCACCTTGTTCCCTTGGCGTTGGAAAGACACCCTACCGATCTAACTCATGTGGCAACAGATGGGGTTGGTGGAGCGCTTACCGATCTACGCGAACGACTGTTCCGGGTGCTGGGCATCGATCTGACACAGGTTCATGGGTTTGGCCCCTACCTGGTGCTCAAGCTGATTGCCGAGTGTGGCATCGACATGGCCCGTTGGCCGACGGCCAAGCACTTTACTTCCTGGCTGGCCCTGTCGCCGGGCAGCAAGATCTCGGGGGGCAAGCTGCTGTCATCGCGCACGCGGCGGACCAAGAGTCGAGCGGCGGCACTGTTGCGACTGGCGGCCAATGTCATCGGGCGAACGCAGACGGCGCTGGGCGCCTACTACCGTCGACTGGCGAGCCGCATCGGCAAGGCCAAGGCGGTAACGGCCACCGCACGCAAGCTGGCTCTGCTGTTCTACAACACCCTGCGGTATAGCTGGCAGTATCAGGACCCTGGCGTGGATTACTATGAAGTCCGCTACCGGCAACGGTTGGTGAGCAATCTGCACCGCCGCGCGAAGTCGCTAGGCTACGAACTGGCCCCTGTGCAGGCCTTCGAGCAGCGAGTTTCTTAGGAAGTTCTGTTTTTTTGACGCATGTCAACGAAAACATCTGCTGCTTCGCAAAGGGCTCAGGATTAGTCATCTTCGGACGATATTACAAGCATGCAGATTCACTATTGAATCACCTCGCTATTCCCTCAAAGTTGCCTCTGCATCAAGCTCGCCCCATACCTTCCTCGCAAGAGGACTGGAGATTCTCACTATGATGCACCTTTTAAATCGTCTTCCAATGAGCAGGAAGTTCGTGCTCGTCCTGGCGTTCCCACTGATCGCCCTGCTCTGGTTTGCCGGCTCGGGCATCATCGAACGCCAGCAGCTCGCAACGAATATGGCTCAACTGGAGTCGCTATCGGCCCTGACGTCAAAGGCGGGCGATCTTGTTCATGAACTGCAGCGCGAACGCGGAATGTCCACCGGTTACATTGGCAGCCGTGGCAGCCGTTTCGTGGACCAGCTTGCTCCCCAGCAACACCCTCAGACCGATGCGTCAATCACGGCGTTTCGGGATTCTCTGTCCGAAATGGATTTTATGACCATAGACGAGGCCTTCGCCCAGCGAGCTGCCGATATGGCGGACCGGCTTTCCGAGATTCCAGGGGCGAGACGACAGGTCCTGGAGATGGCGATTACCGGGGATGAGTCCACCGCCTTTTACACGGATCTCAATGACGCTTTGATCACTATGGTGGCGCGCACTGCTCACCTCGCTGAGGACGATGACATCACTCGCCAGCTTGGGGCATACGTCAGTCTCCTACGGGCAAAGGAGCTCGCAGGTGTGGAGCGTGCCACGCTAACCAATGTGTTCAGCTCAAACGTCATGGCTGCCCCAGCCTATCAGCGATTGCTTTCGATGTTTGGCCGAGAGCAGGCCTTTCTGCGCTCCTTCAAGGACCTGGCCAATCCTGAACATCGTGAGCAGCTTGAACGTGAGCTCAGCGGCGCTGAGATGGATCGACTGTCGGAAATGCGCCAGGTTGCGATCGACCGCGGCATCCGGGGCGGCTATAACATCGACGCCGAGGCCTGGTTCGAACAGCAGTCGCTCAAACTCAATCGCATGAAGACGGTGGAGGATGCGGTGGGGGCGAACGTGCTCACTGAGGGTTCCACTCTCCGCCGCGGTGCTCGTCAGAATCTGATAGCCTATCTGTTGATGGCTTCCTTCGCCGGCATTGCGTCCCTGGTGCTGTCAGTGCTCGTTGTCCGAAGCCTACTGAGACCGCTGCACAACAACCTCCTGAACATCCAGACGCGAGGCGGCGATCTGACCCAGCGGCTTGAGGTACCCGGCAGCGACGAGCTGTCTCGACTCTATGCGGCATTCAACAAGGGGTCCGAAGAGATGGAGACCCTTGTCGGTAGCATCCAGAGCAATGCGCTGTCCGTCGAGGTGGCCAGCGGGGAGATTGCCCAGGGTAACCAGGATCTCGCTCAGCGCACCGAGGAACAGTCGGCGTCGCTGGTGGAAACCGCCTCCAGCATGGAGCAGATCACTGCCACGGTTCGGCACACGGCGGAGAATGCCCGTCAGGCAGAGACAATGACCGGCGAGGTGAGCCAGGAAACCTCAGATGCTACCGGTGTTGCTGAACGCGCTAGTCAGGCGATGCAGCAGATTCACACTGCCAACCAGGAGGTGACGTCTATCGTGGCTGCCATCGATAGTATCGCGTTCCAGACAAACCTGCTGGCACTCAATGCGTCCGTGGAGGCCGCTCGTGTCGGCGAACATGGGCGCGGGTTTGCGGTGGTCGCCCAGGAGGTGCGTAAGCTTGCTAGCCGCAGTGCGGAGGAGGCGAATCAGATCCGGCGCCTGATCGACAACAACGTAGCTCGCATCAGTGAGGGTGAGTCAC
This sequence comes from Halomonas sp. DQ26W, assembly GCF_003339685.1. Taxonomy (GTDB): domain Bacteria; phylum Pseudomonadota; class Gammaproteobacteria; order Pseudomonadales; family Halomonadaceae; genus Halomonas. The sequence continues at coordinate 67,815 of NZ_QPKI01000011.1, forward strand.
TGGTAAACGAGACGACCACCGCGTTGGAGACCATCGCCATCAAGGTCACCCAGGTAGCCAATCTGGTGCGTGACATGTCCGCGGCCACCGGCGAACAGTCTGCCGGTATCGAGCAGATCAACCTGGCCGTCTCGCAACTGGAGCAGGTGACTCAGCAGAACGCGGCACTCGTCGAGCAGGTGGCTGCTGCCAGTCGCTCTCTGGGTGACCAGGCGGGTGACATGGCAAAGCTCACTGGCAGTTTCAAGGTCTCCGCTTCCGCTGATCCCATCTGGTAGTATCAGCCGATTCGGCACGAGCCGTGCCCCGCTTGATCGGTGCCGCAGCACTCGGGGGCCTTCGGGTCCCCTTTCTCATGTCCTGAAACCAATCCAGGTATGCAGGCACTCCTTGAGATTCTCTCGAGTTCTTCTTGATTTATCTTGATCGTATGCAGGAGGGGCGAGTGCTCAAAAAATACTCGTTGGGGGAGGTGGGGGGGGGAGTGCCTGCGGCGACATCACGGATTCAGGGGTATATATTGAGATTGTAAGGCTGGCGTCACAGGCGGTGGCGTCTTGTTACGTGAACAAAAAAACGAAGTTAAAAATGCGTGGCACTACCGGATTCAGCACGGTAAGCGCGCCAACCTGTCGGAGTTGGTTCCGTCCTGACGAACTGGAGAAATCACATGGCTACTGGAGTTTGGATTAGTCTTGTTGGTTACTTTGCACTCATGATCGCCATCGGCGTTTATGCGATGCGCAAAGCTACGTCAACGTCTGAAGATTATATGCTGGGTGGCCGAGCCCTCAGTCCACAAGTGGCGGCCCTGTCGGCCGGTGCTTCGGACATGAGCGGCTGGTTGCTGCTGGGCTTGCCCGGGGCAATGTTTGTATCTGGCCTGGGTTCGGCCTGGATCGGTATCGGTCTGCTCGTGGGTGCATTCTTCAACTGGACGCTGGTCGCCCCACGCCTCCGCGAACAGACGGTTCACTATGGTAATGCGATTACCATCCCAGAATTTCTGGCAAACCGGTTCCCGACTCGTGCGATGTCGCTGAGAACGGTATCCGCTATCGTCATAGTAATTTTTTTCGCGGTTTACACGGCGTCAGGCCTGGTGGCTGGCGGCAAGCTGTTTGAAAGCGCGTTTTCCGGCATCATCAACGTCGGTGGCCTGAGTGACTACGCCATGGGCATCATTATCACACTGGGCGTGGTATTGATTTACACAGTTGTCGGCGGTTTTCTAGCCGTGAGCATGACGGACTTCGTGCAAGGCTGCATCATGATGCTGGCACTGGTGATCATGCCGGCAGTTGTGCTCTTTGGCGAAGGTGGCGGCGGTTTCGCCCAGGCCTCGCAGACCCTGAATCAAGTCGACCCCACGCTGCTATCCTGGACGGCGGGGCTGACCTTTGTAGGGTGGTTGTCTGCGGTGACCTGGGGACTGGGGTATTTCGGGCAGCCGCACATCATCGTGCGCTTCATGGCCATCCGGACGCTGAAGGATGTTCCAATTGCCCGTAATATCGGCATGAGCTGGATGCTCATCTCCCTGATCGGTGCCATTTCTCTGGGGATATTCGGCCGGGCCTTTGCGATCCGCAATGGCATGGATGTACAGGATCCGGAAACCATCTTCATCATTCTGGCGGAACTGCTGTTCCATCCGCTGATCACCGGCTTCCTCTATGCTGCACTGCTTGCTGCCATCATGAGCACCATTTCCAGCCAGCTTCTGGTGTCTTCCTCATCATTGACTGAGGATTTTTATCGCCTGTTCCTGCGCAAAGAGGCTACGGATAAGGAGACCGTCGCCATCGGTCGGATTTGTGTCGTCCTGGTTGGTCTGGTTGCAGCCGTGATTGCATCTGATGAGAGCTCTCAGGTTCTGGGGCTGGTCAGTAACGCCTGGGCAGGCTTCGGTGCGGCGTTCGGTCCGCTGATTATCTTGTCGCTGATGTGGCCGCGCACGAACGGCGCTGGTGCCATCGCGGGCATGGTGGTCGGTGCCGCTACCGTCATGATCTGGATTGCTCTGGGCTGGAACGGAGAGTTCATTGGGGGGCCAGGTGTGTACGAGATCATTCCTGGCTTCATCGCTTCCATGATAGCCATCGTGGTGGTGAGCAGCGTTACTGACGATGCTGGTGAATATCAGCACATCAATCGCTGACATGTTACTCAAGATGCATAGTCCATTGCTCAGGCTACCTAAGGTCGTACTATTCCGGGGTCTTGAGAGATGGGCGATGATTTGCTGTCGACAATAACGACAACATCCGGCCGACACATCAACGCTAGGTGTCGGGTAGCAAGGAGAAATCGACCATGAACGAAGCAAACTTTCATCTGCAGGGCGTCGTGAGCGAAATGCGCTCGCGGATCCGCGCCAACTACGCCGCCGGCGAGGCAGATGTACTGCACGAGCTTGTCGAACGACTCAAGCTATCGGAGGATGATCGCCAGAAGGTGGCCGCTGTTGGCGCCAACTACGTGGAACGAGTGCGCAAGGAAAAGTCGCCCTCGATGATGGAGGCATTTCTGGCTGAGTATGGGCTCTCCACCGCCGAGGGCGTCGGCCTCATGTGTCTAGCAGAAGCGCTGCTGCGCGTGCCCGATGCGGAAACCATCGACGATTTGATCCACGACAAGATCGAGCCATCCGACTGGGGCGCGCACCTGGGCAAGTCCTCGTCTTCGATGGTCAACGCCTCGACCTGGGCGCTGATGTTGACCGGCAAGGTGCTGGAAGAGGACCCCAAGGGCCCGGCACGAGCGCTACGTGGTCTGGTGCGCCGTATGGGCGAACCGGTGGTGCGCAAGGCTGTCGCTCAGTCGATGAAGATTCTTGGCCGCCAGTTCGTGCTCGGTCAGACCATCGAGGAGGGCATCAAGAATGCTCGTGAACTCGAGAAGCAGGGCTACACCTACTCCTACGACATGCTGGGTGAGGCGGCGCGTACCGACGAAGATGCCGTTCGCTATCATGAGGCCTATGCCAAGGCGATCACCGCGATTGCCAGGCAGGCCAAGGGTGACGTGCGTTCTAGCCCCGGCATCTCGGTGAAACTCTCTGCGCTGCATCCGCGCTATGAATACACTCACCGTGACACGGTGATGGCTGAGCTCGTGCCGCGCGCGCTGGAGCTGGCCCGTCAGGCGGCCAATGCCAATATCGGCTTCAACATCGACGCCGAGGAACAGGACCGGCTGGATCTTTCCCTCGACGTGATCGAGGCGCTGCTGTCCGACCCCGGACTCGCCGGCTGGGACGGCTTCGGGATCGTGGTGCAGGCCTACGGGCGCCGTGCCGCGCCGGTGATCGAGGCGCTCTACGAGCTTGCCGAGCGGCTCGACCGCAAGATCATGGTACGGCTGGTGAAAGGCGCTTACTGGGATACCGAGATCAAGCTGTCCCAGGAGATGGGCGTCGAGACGTTTCCGGTCTTTACCCGCAAGGTCAACACCGATGTCAGCTACATGGCCTGCGCGCAGTTGCTGCTCGACCGACGGGACCGCATCTATCCGCAGTTCGCGACCCACAACGCCCATACCTGTGCCGCCGTGGTGGCCATGGCAGGTGACGACAAGGACAGCTTCGAATTCCAGCGCCTGCACGGCATGGGCGAGTCATTGCACCACATCGTCAAGGAGTCGGAGGGCACGCGATGCCGTATCTACGCACCGGTCGGCGCGCATCGTGATCTGCTGGCCTATCTGGTACGCCGTCTGCTCGAGAACGGGGCGAATTCCTCGTTTGTGAACCAGGTGGTGGACAAGTCGATTCCGACCAGCGAGGTCGCGCGCGACCCGGTGGCCGAGATGCAGCGCCTGGGCAAGGCAATCCCAAGTCCGTCGATCCGCCAGCCCGGCGAGCTGTTCGCTCCCGAGCGCAAGAATTCCCGGGGCTATCGGATCAACGAGCCTGCCTCGATCCTGCCATTACTAGAGGCGCGAGAAGGATTCGCCGACACGACCTGGATCGCCGGCCCCATGCTGGCCGGAAGCCCGGCACCCCAGGGGCCGGCTCGCGATGCCGTGTCTCCCGCTGACGGCTCTCGTGTGGTCGGCACCGTGCATGAGGCGACGCCGGATGAGGTGGCCGCGGCCCTTGACGCCGCCGAGAAGGGCTTGAGCGACTGGCCGGCGCGTCCGGCGGCCGAGCGCGCCGAGGTGCTGCGCCTTACCGCCGATCTCTACGAGGAACACATCGCCGAGCTGACCGTGATCACCACCCGCGAGGCCGGCAAGATGATGTTCGATGGCATCGCCGAAGTGCGCGAGGCGGTGGATTTTCTGCGCTTCTACGCCAACGAGGCCGAGCGGCTGGAGGCGGAAGAGCCTGGCACTGCCCGCGGCATCTTCGTCTGCATCAGCCCGTGGAACTTCCCCCTGGCGATCTTTACCGGCCAGATCGCCGCGGCCCTGGCTGCCGGCAACGTAGTGCTCGCCAAGCCCGCCGAGCAGACGCCCCTGATTGCCGCGCGTGCCGTCGAGCTGATGCGCGAGGCCGGTGTGCCGGAGGCGGCGCTGCAATTGCTGCCCGGCGACGGGCCGACGGTAGGCGGGCCGCTGACCAGCGACCCGCGGATCGCCGGGGTATGCTTCACCGGCTCGACCCCGGTGGCGCAGATCATCCACAAGGCCCTGGCTCAGAATGCGGGGCCGGATTCGGTGCTGATCGCCGAGACCGGCGGGCTGAATGCCATGATCGTGGACTCCACGGCGCTGACCGAGCAGGCGGTGCGCGACATCCTGATCTCGTCCTTTCAGTCGGCCGGCCAGCGCTGTTCGGCGCTACGCATGCTGTACGTCCAGGAAGAAGCCCGCGAGCGGTTGCTGACGATGCTCGACGGCGCCATGGACGCGCTCACCATCGGCGATCCCTGGAATACCGATACCGACGTCTCGCCGGTGATCGACGCCGAGGCCCAGGCCGACATCAGCGGCTATGTAGCGGAGCAGGAAAAGGCCGGCAAGGTGCTGAAAAAGCTGCCCGTGCCGGACACCGGCACCTTCGTCACGCCGGCGGTGGTCGAGGTCGGGGGCATTGATGATCTTGAGCGCGAGATATTTGGCCCGATCCTGCACGTGGCCACCTTCAAGGCGCGAGACATCGACGAGGTTGTCGACGCCATCAATGACCGGGGATATGGGCTGACCTTCGGCTTGCATACCCGGATCGACGACAGGGTGCAGCAGATCGTTGAGCGTATCCATGTCGGCAACATCTATGTCAACCGCAATCAGATCGGCGCCATCGTCGGCTCCCAGCCCTTCGGTGGCGAGGGCCTCTCGGGTACCGGGCCCAAGGCTGGCGGTCCCCTTTACGTCTCCCGCTTCCGCCGTATCGCTGCCGTGGAGCGCCACGACGCGCCGAACGTGAAGGCCGTGACACTCAGTGACCTCCAGTCGGCCCTCGACGGGCTTGACGCGCGTAACTGGGCGGCGCGCCCCAATCGGGTCGAGGTGCTGCGCAAGGCGCTCTCCGGCAAGAGTGGCCTGACCCGCAAGGCGCTCAACGAGACCGCGGCCCTGGACATGACGCCGCAGACTCTTCCGGGGCCGACAGGCGAAAGCAACCGCTTGTCGCTGTATCCGAAGGGGCCGGTACTCTGCCTGGGGCCAACCCTCGATATCGCCCTCGCCCAGGCGGCGCAGGCCCTCGGCGCGGGCTGTGCGGCGGTGCTCGTCGCGCCGGGTGCGACGCAGTCCGTGCGGCCGCTGATCGATGCCGGGGCGCCTGTCGCCGCGCTCGACGGCAGCGTTACGGCCGAGGCGCTGAGCGAGGTCAAGGGCATCGCGGCGGTGGCCGCGGCCGGTGACAGCGACTGGACCCGCGAGTTGCGCCTCGCCCTCTCTGAGCGCGACGGTGCCATCGTGCCACTCGAGACCCAGACCATCTCGCCGGACCGCTACGTAGTGGAACGCCATCTGTGCATCGACACTACGGCCGCGGGTGGTAATGCAAGCTTACTGGCGACAGCTGAATAAACCCATCGACCCACGAGGGCGGCTCTGTGAATGGCAGCTCCCACGCCGGGACCTTAGGACCCCGGCATTCGTTCTCGCTCGTTTGTTTATCGATGAGCTGACGGCTTGCCGATGAACTGACGCATGGCGGCTGGCAGAACGGTGTCAGCGTAAACGTGGGATATCGCTCCACTGCGTCCTCCAAAACGGGGTGCGGTGGGCGCAGCACAGGTGCCTGGCAGCCCCGGGGCTGGGCATACCCAACTTCACGGTACCGCGCCCCATATTCTGATTAAGTTCGCCCATTACCCCCATCAGCTTCTCGCTGCGTTGCCGCTTGGCGTCGCTCTGGGGCGTGTCGAGTAATGAGAGCTGCTGGCGGCCAGCGTCGACCAGCATCACCCCGCCTTTCTGATTTAGGTAGCCCTTGCGGCAGATGCGCTGACGGGTCTCTTCACACACGCTCATGAAAGACCGATAACTTAATGTACAGGTGAAGATTTCCTTATTGCTGATTTAAGTGTTGTTTTCTTACTAGACGGTTGGCGGCCGAGCATTGATCAACCCCCACAACTGTTCCGCTGCTGACGCGCCGTATCCTGGTTGCCAGTAGCAGGCCACTACCAGCATCGGCCCTCCAAGCCGTTCTGCAAGCGAGACAAGCTTCCCTGCCTCAAGCTCCAACTCGATAAGGCCATGCGGCAACCATCCAATACCTAATCCCGCCAGCGACAGCTCGCGGATGCCTATCGTGAAGGCTGTTTCACAGACCAGCTCAACATCGTAACGACGTTGCAGGTCCAGCAGATAAGGGGACGACAGCGCGCTGCCCAGAAAGCTGTTGGGATCATATCCAAGCAAGGGCAGCCGGTTCTGATTGTCGAGATCGAATATCGGTTGTCCGAAGCGATCGGCTGCGCACACCGGCACGAGCTGCTCGGTCCCTAGCAGCACCCGCTCGATTTCCGTGCGCTCCATCAATAGGGGGGCATCTTCGAGTTCATTGCATAGCAACAGGTCTGCGTCGCCTCGTTGGAAGTCGCGTATGCATTCGCTGCGGTCCGATGATCTCACCTGCAGCCTGGCATCTGCGGCGTGCTGACGAAAGTGCCGTAGCAAGCGAGGCAAGTAGCTGACGGTTAAGGTGTGCTGGGTGGTAAGGATTGCTCGCGGTCCATGCTTGGCATCAGCGCGGATGCGGCCTCTCAGGGCGTACAGGTGTGCCAGCCAGTCCCGCAGCGATGACTCATAGGATTTCGCATGGGGTAGGAGTGTCAGGCGTGGCGAGTGGCGATCAATCAACTCGACGCCTAGCCATTCTTCCAATTGCCGAATACGCCGCGAGAATGCGGGCTGGGTGACATGACGCCTTTCTGCTGCCTGTGAGAAGGTTCCGGCCTCTATGAGGGCAAGAAAATCCTCTATCCACTCAATTTTCATATCAATTTCCTGAATAAATTGTTTTCAACAATAATTTATCCTTTCTATGCAAAAAATTAACCGACTGACAATATCTTGGCATTAGTCGGGACAATCCGATAGGCACTATTTTTCATAGGCCAGACCAACTTATGTCGGACGGCGGTTCGCTGACCTCTTGGTCGCTGGTCATAAATAGAGAGCACGTTTATGCAAAAAACTACTCGCCTGGAGGCCCGCATGCATCTTTCCCGTTTCCCGCGCATACGTCTTGGACACATGCCAACACCACTCGAGCCGATGGATAACCTGAGCCGTCTCTTGGGAGGACCGCGTCTGTGGATCAAGCGCGATGACTGTACCGGTCTTTCCACCGGTGGCAACAAGACCCGCAAGCTCGAGTTCCTGATGGCCGATGCCATGGAGAAACGCGCCGACACCATCATCACTCAGGGGGCTACCCAGTCGAACCACGCGCGCCAGACCGTTGCCGCGGCCTGCAAGCTGGGGCTTGAGTGCCACATCCTGCTCGAGGATCGCACCGGAAGTGATGACCCCGCCTACAACTTCAACGGCAATGTATTCCTTGACCAGTTGCATGGCGCAACGGTCAGCAAGCGACCCGGTGGCACCGACATGGCGGCCGAGATGGAGCTTTTGGCCGAACAGCTCAAGGAAGACGGTAAGACCCCCTACATCATCCCCGGAGGCGGTTCCAACGAGATCGGGGCGCTGGGTTACGTCAATGCCGCCCTCGAACTGCTGGCCCAGGCCAATGACATGGGGCTTCAGGTCGATCATCTGGTGCACGCCACCGGTAGCGCCGGCACCCAGGCGGGGCTTGTCACTGGACTTGCCGCCTGCAATGCCGGCATTCCGGTACTCGGCATCGGCGTGCGTGCGCCCAAGGACAAGCAGGAAGAAAACGTGTTTGCGCTTGCCCAGAAGACCGAAGCCAAGCTGGGGCTTTCGGGTGTAGTGGCCCGTGAGGACGTAGTAGCCAATTGTGACTATGTCGGCGAAGGCTATGGAATTCCTACTCAGAGCATGGTTGAGGCAGTCACGCTGCTGGCACGCCACGAAGGGATCCTGCTCGATCCGGTCTATTCAGGCAAAGGCATGGCAGGCCTGATCGACCTGATTCGCAAGGGCCACTTCAAGGAAGGCGATAACGTTGTCTTTCTACATACCGGTGGCAGCGTGGCGCTGTTCGGTTACCCCGAGGCCTTCGGCTTTCCCGACTACACAGCGTGACAGTCTCCTTGAAACCTGGGCGGAAGCCCTGATGTGAGCCTGGTTTAGAAATCAGCAGCATTGCGGAGAACACAATGACAATTCGACATCTCAAGTCGGCGCAGGCGGCCGAGACGGTAGCCACCGAAGACCAGCGTATCACCACGGTGGTACGCGACATGCTCGACGACATACGCGCACGTGGTGAGGTGGCGGTTCGAGAATATGCCGAGAAGTTCGATGGCTGGAAGGGCGACTTCGTGCTCAGCGATGAGAAACGCCAGCAACTGATAGCCATGGTGCCCCAAGAGACCAAGGATGACATCGACTTCGCGCATCGTCAGATCAAGCGCTTTGCCGAGGCGCAACGCGACAGCCTGATTTCGTTCGAGATCGAGACTGAGCCAGGGGTCATTCTGGGACAGCGGGTGCTTCCGGTGGGGTGCGCCGGCTGTTATATCCCGGGAGGACGCTACGCGCATGTCGCCTCGGCACTGATGAGTGTCGCCACCGCCAAGGCGGCGGGGGTCGCCCATGTGGTGGCCTGCTCGCCACCGCGCGGTGACAGCATCGACCCGGCAGTGGCCTATGCCCTGGATGTGGCCGGCGCGGACATGATCCTGGAGATGGGCGGCGTACATGCCATGGCGAGCATGGCTTTCGGGCTGTTCGGTGGTCGTGAGGCCGACATCCTGGTGGGGCCGGGCAATGCCTATGTGGCAGAGGCCAAGCGGCTGCTGTTTGGTCAGGTTGGAATCGATGTGTTTGCCGGCCCCACCGAGTCGGCGATCATTGCCGACGATAGCGCCGACCCCATGACCATCGCCGTCGACCTGGCATCCCAGGCCGAGCATGGCCCCAACTCACCCGTGTGGCTATTCACCACCAGCGAACCCTTGGCGCAGAAGGTCATCGAGCTGATGCCCAAGGTCGCCGACGATATGCCCAACGCCGAAGTGGTGCATGCCGCGTGGCGCGATTATGGCGAAGTGATCGTAGGCGATACCCGAGAGGAAGTCGTCGAAGCCAGCGATCGGTATGCCTGCGAGCACCTCCAGGTGCTGTGCGAGGATCTTGAATGGTGGAAGCAGCACCTCAGCAACTACGGCTCGCTGTTCCTCGGCGAGGGAAGCACCGTCACCCACGGTGACAAGTGCTCGGGGACCAACCACATCCTGCCGACCAAGCGTGCCAGCCGTTACAGCGGCGGCCTCAATGTACACAAGTTCATGAAGGTGCTGACTACTCAGCAACTCAGCGAAGAAGCCAACCGCACCTTCAGCGCCGTGGGCTCGCGAATTTCGCGCACCGAGGGCATGGAAGGTCACGCCCGTGCCTGCGACTGGCGGCTGACCAAGTATTTCCCCAATGAACAATGGGAATTCCCCGTCTATCACCAACAGCGCTATTGAGGTACGTCACATGCGTCGCTTCTCGAAATCGTTCACCCAGCAGGAGCCACTGTCCGAGGACTCGATCGAGGCGGCGGTGGCGGTGATGCGCTCCGGGCGGCTGCATCGCTACAACCTGGTGGAAGGGGAGAAGGGTGAAACCGCGCTGCTGGAACAAGAATTTGCCGACAGCCTGGGCGTTCCCTATGCACTCGCCTGCGCATCGGGCGGCTATGCCCTGCAACTGGCACTGCGTGCTTGCGGGATCGCGCCGGGAGACCGGGTGCTGTGCAACGCCTTCACCTTGTCTCCGGTGCCCGGCAGCATTCATGCAGCGGGAGGCGAAGCGGTATTGGTCGACATCCTTGAGGACACCACGGTAGACCCGGTTGACCTGGCAGCAGCGGCGCAGGAGACCGGCGCACGGTTCTTCTTGCTCTCACACATGCGTGGCCATATCGGCGACATGGACGCCATCACGGAGGTGTGTGATGCGCACGGTATCACGCTGATCGAAGACTGCGCCCACACCATGGGCGCCAGTTACGCAGGCAAGCCGAGTGGCACTTTCGGCAGGGTAGGTTGCTTCAGCACCCAGACCTACAAGCACATCAATTCCGGTGAGGGGGGGCTGCTGGCAACCCAGGACCCCGAGATCATGCGCCGGGCGGTAATCATGTCGGGCTCGTATATGCTCTACGACCGCCACCTGGCCGCTCCTGGTGCCGAGAGCTTCGACGAAACTCGCCTGGTGACACCTAACATGAGCGGTCGCATGGATAACCTGCGAGCGGCCGTGCTGCGGCCGCAACTGGCCGAGCTCGAAGGGCGCAAGGAGCGCTGGAAGACGCTTTACCGGTGTATCGAGGCCGGTCTTGCCGATCATGAACTCGTCAAGATTCTTCCCCGGCATGCCCAGGAAGACTTCGTGGGTAGCTCCATCCAGTTTCGGCTGCCGTCCCTGTCGCCGGATCGAATCGCACGATTCGTCGTCGGCTGCGAGGCGCGGGGAATCCCCCTCAAGTGGTATGGCAAGCCACAACCTGAGGACTACACCAGCCGCTACGACAGCTGGCGCTATCTCCCAGCCACACGAGCATTGCCCAATGCGGATCGCATCCTGGCAGAGCTGTGTGACCTGCGGCTTCCACTGACATTCACCGAAGAGGAGTGCGACGACATTGTCCAGCTGATGGGCGATGCCATGGAGCAGGCAACCGACAAGACCAACAACCCGTAACACCGATATTATCGAATTGGAGTGATAACAATGTTCAAGAAAACACTGCTGGCAACTGCCATCCTGGCTTCGCTGACTGTTCATGCGGCCCAGGCCAGAACCTTTCAGGTGGGCATGGGAGATCCCATGGATTCCGACCAAGGGGCGCTGGCCCAGCGATTTGCCGAACTGGTGGAGCAATATTCCGATGGCGAAATGACTGTCGACCTGTTTCCGGGTGGCCAGCTTGGTCCTGAAACCGGAATGATTCAAGACACCCGCATCGGGTCACTGGATATGGCATTCATCGGTGTCGGTAACCTGACGCCGTATGCACCGAAGCTCGGTGCCTTGACGATGCCCTATTCATTGCGAAGCCATGCTGATGCTGTCAAGGCAACGACGGGCCCGCTTGCACAACGCTGGAACGACATTGCCAAGGAGGAAGCGGGTGTAAAAATCATCAGCTGGCTGTATTCAAACTTCCGCTATCTGACCAACTCGGATCGCCCGGTACGCAACCTGGAAGACCTGCAAGGGCTCAAGGTTCGTGTCCCGCAAAATGAGATGATGCTGGCTACCTATGAGGCCTGGGGCGCCAATCCGATCAGCATGTCCTGGCCTGAGGTGTTCACGGCTCTCCAGCAAGGTGTCGTTGACGGCCAGGATAACCCCTATATCGTGAATTACACGATGAAATTCCACGAGGTGCAAGATTACTTGACTGAAGTCCATCACCAGTACTCGTTACAGCCACTTGTGATGGGCGTGCGTACCTATGATGCCTTGTCGGAAGAGGAAAGGAGGATAATTGATCGCGCGGGAATCGACGCTCAGCTCTACGCCCTGCAGTTTCAGCTGACTGGAGCGGTCACGGCGCGAGAAGGTATGGAGGCAGAAGGCGTTGAAGTATCGACGCTCGAAGATGAGGATGAGTGGATACGTATCGCTCAAGAAGAAGTTTGGCCCGCCTTCTACGACAAAATTGGCGGTCAGGAAGCCTTCGAAGAGTTTCAGTCCATTCTTGGCTATTAAACCATGCTGGGCCGGGAGAATCTCCCGGCCTTAAATGCACGCTCCTGGCTGGATAGGGTGGTGCCCGTGCTAAAATTTATCAACAATATTGAAGACTACACTTGCCGGTTCTTGCTCGGGCTTTTTGTGATTCTGATATTTGCTCAGGTGGTGATGCGAGCAACGCTTGGGATTGGCATGGCATGGATTGAAGAGTTGTCCCGCTACGCCTTTGTCTGGTTCGTTTTTCTGGGTGCAGCGCATGCTGCTCACCTTGGAGCCCATAATAGATTGCAGGTCCACATCAATCTTTTGCCCAAGCGTGTTGCCAACGGGCTACTGCTTTTTGTCGATTTGATCTGGGTTGGTTTCTGCCTGACTCTGGCATGGAAAAGTCTCTCCCTCATCGAACTTCTTTTTGCCTTTCCCTACAGAACGCCTGCCATGGGGTGGTCCTTGGTTTACGTCTACATGATATTTCCTGTTGCTTTCGTGTTGATGGCATTCCGCGTTTTGCAGGTTCAATATCTTAAGCTCGTTAAAGGAGTCGAACTTGGCGATATTGATCAAGAACAAGTCGATAAAATAATTGAAGACGAAGCTGCCAAAAGCCCGTCTTCAGAAAAGTAAAGGGGTGGCATCATGACGGCTCTTCTTCTATTTTCTGTTTTTGGTGGATTGCTGTTGCTTGGGGCGCCTATCGTGGTTGCCCTGGGAATCTCGGCAATGTCGGTCTATGTAATGAATGGCAGAGATATCAGCTCGATGGTGGAGCTGGGTTTCTCTGCTCTGAACTCTTTTCCATTAATGGCGCTGCCAGCATTTATTCTCGCCGGGGCTTTGATGGGAGACTCTGGTATCGCTCGCCGGTTAATACGCATTGCTGAAGAGCTTGCAGGCCCTGCTGCCGGCGGCTTGGGAGCTGCAGTCGTGATAGCTTGCATGTTTTTCGGCGCCATATCCGGCTCCGGCCCGGCAACTACCGCTGCGGTAGGCATGTTGGTCATCCCTGCCATGATAGAAAAAGGGTATGGCAGGAGCTATCCGGCGGCAATCACAGCTACAGCTGGTGGGTTAGGTGTCGTCATTCCTCCGAGCATGCCGTTGATCATCTATGGCGTAACGGCTAGTCAATCTATTTCGGCTCTCTTTCTGGCCGGTGCGATTCCGGGAATCATCCTTGGTGCGGGCCTGATGGTGGCTAACTATATCGTGGCCAAACGGAATGGCTATCAGACAGAAGGCACCCCCTACGACTGGCGGCGTGTCCTCAGTGTGCTGAAAGACGGGATCTGGTCCTTGATGGCGCCGGTTGTTATTCTGGGCGGGATTTATTCGGGGCTGTTTACGCCTACAGAGGCAGCTGTGGTATCGATTTTTTATGCTCTTTTTGTGGGGGTGTTTATACACAAGGAATCCTCTTTGATTGGGGTTGGAAAATCTTTTGAGAGTGCTACATGGCTGACCGGTCGTGTGTTGATTATCATGTTTACGGCGACAGCTTTCGGGCGTGTTCTGGTGGAGAATCATATTCCAGCGATGATTGCTCAAGGAATTCTCGATATCACCACCAGTCTTTGGATGGTTTGGATACTTGTCATTCTGTTCCTCCTCCTGGTAGGGATGTTCATCGAGATTTTGGCCGTGATAATGATAGTTACGCCAGTGCTTCTTCCTGTGATGGTGGAGCTAGGTGTTGATCCTATACATTTTGGTATTGTACTGGTGGTGAGCCTAGGTATAGGCTTCTCTACACCGCCGCTTGGTGAGAATATGTTTATCAGTTCCAGTATAGCCAATGTTTCAATCGAGAGAATATCGGTTAGAGCCTTGCCTCTCGTTGGGTCTATGGTAGTGATCGCCCTTATTCTTGCATTTATTCCAGAAATTACGCTGTGGTTGCCCGGAAAGTTTGGGTATTGACGATTTATCGGGAGTGTTCTTGTGAGCAAAGCAAACGAATATTCGCCTTCTGCTGTGACCAGTACACATGTCATGGTTGGCGTTCTGGGAGGTATGGGGCCCGATGCCACAGTAGCCTTTATGCAACGGGTCATTGATGCCACGCCGGCTGAAGATGATATCGATCATGTCCACATGCTGGTTGACAACAACCCTAAAGTGCCATCACGCATTAAGGCGTTGATCGAAGGCGATGGCGAGAGCCCGGGACCCGTTATCGCCGAGATGGCGAGGCGCCTCGAACAGGCCGGTGCCAATTTCCTGGTGATGCCTTGCAACACCGCGCACTATTACTGGAAGGATGCTCAAGAAGCAGTAGATATCCCGGTTTGGCATATGGTCGAGAGAACGCTGGATGCCATCGCACATCGTCTGCCCGGTGCCCGCGTCGGCATGCTGTGCTCGCCGGCCCTGCGCAAGATCGGCCTCTATGAAGGTTTTTCTCGGGAGCGTGGGTTGGCGCTGGTCTACCCAAGCGATGAAGAAGCCGTGCTGGGCGTGATTCGTGCCGTCAAGCGTGGTCAGGGGCGTGCTCCCGAGACCCTGGCGGCCTTCGCCAGCGCGGCCGCCGAACTTGCCACGCTACAGGCGGACGTGCTGGTGCTGGCATGTACCGAACTTTCCGTGATTGGCGATGGGCTAAAGGTATCCCTCCCAGTGGTAGATACCTTACAAGTGTTGGCTGATGACGTGGTCGAGGCAGCCAATACGGGCTGACCCCCGAGTAAGTTCAGTAATGGGCGTTTATCGTCCGCTTGCATAGCTATTTATTTCGCGAATGTTTTCATGGTTCGGCTATTGCCGAGTCATGGCATCGTTCGTGCGACTCGCGGGATGCGACCGGAGATCCACTTATGAAACCTCGTACCTTTACCGCGCCATTGACGACCCTGCGGACATTCTTTCATGGTTCTCTTGGGCACTATCGTGCCGTTGGTCGTGGCCTTCTCGTGTGCGTGACCATTGCCTTGGCGACCACCTTTATTGCCGATCATTACGGTGGCCCGACTTTGCTTTATGCGCTGCTGTTTGGCATGTCGCTGCACTTTCTCAGTGAAGAGGGCCGCTGCCGAGAGGGCATTGAATTTGCTTCTCGCACGGTGCTGCGTCTGGGGGTGGCGTTGCTGGGTGCGAGGATGACGTTGGAACAGGTGGGTGATCTGGGTCTTGCGCCAGTACTTACCGTGATCGGCTCTGTTGCATTGGTCATTGCGTTGGGGGCGTTGCTTGCCAGAGTACTGGGCCTGCCACGCGAATTCGGGCTATTGACCGGTGGAGCAGTCGGAATTTGTGGTGCCTCGGCGGCCCTGGCCTTGTCAGCGGTGATGCCGCGCAACGAGGCCAGTGAACGCAATACCATCCTCACAGTGGTGGGCGTAACCACGCTTTCCACCATGGCAATGGTGATCTATCCGCTCATCGCTGGTGCACTGGCGCTGGCCGACACTCAGGCCGGCATCTTTCTGGGGGGGACTATCCACGATGTCGCCCAAGTGGTGGGGGCCGGTTACATGATCTCGGAGGAGACAGGTGATGTTTCCACCCTGGTCAAGCTGGTGCGCGTAGCAATGCTGGTGCCGGTTGTCATGGTGTTCATGTGGCTTTTTCGAAAGTCACGTCGAGAGGCAGGTGAATCCTCTAGAATGCCCTTGTTACCTAGCTTTCTGGTGGGCTTCGTGGTGCTGGTGATAGTGAACAGCCTTGGGGCTATTCCGGAATCGGTTAACGATGCCATGACGACGCTGTCTCGCTGGTGCCTGGTCACAGCCATTGCCGCCTTGGGTATCAAGACCTCCTTTCAGAAGCTTGCCGTGGTGGGGTGGCGACCAGTGATCCTGATGGTGTTGGAAACCCTGCTACTGCTGGGCATCGTTCTCGGGGTGGTTGTGCTGGGTGGGTTGGGAGTCTGAGGGAATTAACGCCGAGATTTCCTAGCCCTGGACTTGGGAGTGTAGCTTGCTCCTTCGTTTCAGGTGCCTTGTAGCGAACGGTACTGGCGTGAGCGTTATTGCTTACAGCACGTGTCGGCAATCTCTTACAGAAATGGTATCCCAGGTTAATAGTGATCTCCCTTCGTAGCTGTCATAGTAGGCTCATCGGGCAAGGAGGCTCTACAGGGAAGGCCAGTCAGGGAGACTTACGCACCAAGGATGCTCAAGCAGGATGCTTGAGGTAGTGGAAAGGAAGCGAAGATTTAGCCCGGCCTTACGGCCGGGCTTCTTGTTATATGGCTCTTGCCGTGGCCAGCTCCTCCCAGCGTGTCGAACAGCGCTGGGTTAGGTTGTTGCAGCGCAGGTGCCAGGCGGCGCCGGGGCTGGGTATGCCGAGCTTTACTGTGCCGCGCCCCATCCTGCTGTTCAGTTCATCCATGACGCTCATCAGTTTCTGGCTGCGGTTCCTGTCGGCGTCGCTCTGGGGCGTGTCGAGCAGCGAGAGCTGCTGCCGATTGGTGTCGATGAGGTCGAGCAGCATCACGCCGCCTTTCTGGTACTGGTAGCCCTTGCGGTAGATACGCTGCAGGGCGTGACCAGCGGCGTTGAGGATCTCGCGGCTGTCGTCGGTGGGGCGCGGCAGCTCGACGGACAGGCTAGGCGAGTACTGGGGTAGGTCGTTGCGAAACGGGTTGGTCTTGAGGAACACCAGAACGGCACGGGCGAGGCTGTTCTGGTAGCGCAGCTTCTCGGCGCACCGCTGGCCGTGCTGACGGATCGCCTCGCGTATCTCGCTGATGTCACCAGTCAGCTTGCCAAAGCTGCGGCTGGTCATGATGCGCTGGCGGGGCTCATGGAAGTCGTTCATCTCGATGCAAGGGATACCACTTAGCTCCAGGGCGGTGCGTTCCAGGGTGACGCTGAACTGCCGGCGGATTCGCTTGGGGTCGGCCTGGGCGAGATCCCAGGCGCTGTTGATGCCGATGATGGCAAGGCGCTCGACGAGGCGTCGTCCTACGCCCCACACGTCGCCCAGTTCGATCTTCTTCAGCAGCACCTGGGTTTCCCGGCTATCGGGGTGCAGCACGCACACCCCGGCATAAGCGGGAATCTTCTTCGCCGCGCGATTGGCCAGCTTTGCCAGCGTGCGGGTGGGAGCCACCCCTACGCAGACGGGAATGCCGGTGTACTGTCGAACTCTATGGTGCAATTGCCGGGCGTGCTCGAGCAGTTGGGCGCGCTCGAAGCCGTCGAGGCGCAGGAACATTTCGTCGATGGAGTAGGGCTCGACGGCGGGTGTGTACTCCTCGAGCACTTCCTGCACCCGCGCAGACATGTCGCCGTAGAGCTCATAGTTCGACGAGAGCAGGTGGATCTGGCCTTGGTGCACCAGATATTGGATCTCGAATGCGGGGGTGCCCATCTTGATGCCGAGCGCCTTGAGCTCATTGGAAAGTGCGATCACGCAACCGTCGTTGTTGGAGAGCACGCCGACGGCCAGGCCATTCAGCCGCGGCTGGAACACGCGCTCGCAGCTGACGTAGAACGAATTGCAATCCACCAGGCCGATCATACTGGGTACTCGTGAATGACCGCGCGTACCACGCCCCATACCTGGCAGTCGAGATCCTCAAGGGGGATCGGAGCATAGCGGGCATTGCCGGAGCAGAGGTGTGGTTGGTTACTGAGCAGTTTATAGCGCTTCACGGTGATTTCGCCGTCGACCATGGCCACCAGGATATGGCCGGGTCGCGGATCGATGGAGCGATCGACCAACAGCAGGTCGCCTTCGTGGATACCCAGGCGCACCATGCTGTCACCGGTGACGTTCATGAAGAACGTGGCCGAGGGGCGTTTTACCAGGCGCTCGTTGAGGTCGAGCGTGCGGCACTCGTAGTCCTGGGCCGGGCTGGGAAAGCCGGCGAGCCCGGCGCGGCCCAGGGCCAGCGGGTACGGCAGCGCAAGGGAAGGTGGTGTAGGGTGTGCGGTAAGGATCGTATGGTGTGACATGAAATTGGGTCTTCTTGAACTGTTGTTATGTACAGTATATTGACAAGCTGTCACAGGCAACAGGGGATCGCTAATGGAAGTTGGCTGCCGGGTGGGTTGCCGAGCCCATTGGCATCTTGATGGCGTGCTGTGCAGGGTTTGCTGGCGCAGGAAATGGTGTCGGCCGCTCACTCAACGGACATTTCAGATTTTTCTGCTATAAATAGATGTATAACCTAACAATGGTGATGGAATGTCATTGACTGGCTTGCTGTCGATAGTTCGACGGTATGCGCTCGCAGGGATGCTGGCCGGGCTGTCGTTGCCAGCGGCTGGCAGCGTGGAAGGTTCGGCGTCGATGCCTGCCATGGGATGGGCAGTGCTCGCCCTCGTAGCCATTGCGTCCATGGCATTGGCGGCAGTGGGTGGTGCCTTGTGGACCCGTCGCACAGCGGCTCGGGACTGCGCCGACTCGCTGGCCGTCAGGGTAAAGCTGGCCAATGATTCAGATGACATGGTCTATTTGCCGTGCGGTATTTCCAAGGATGCCACCGAGTGCCATGCCGTCCAGGAGAGCAATCATCGCCTGACCTTCTATGATCCGTTGACCGGCCTACCCAACAGGCGCCTGATGCTCGATCGACTGGAAATGGTGGTCAAGGGTTCCCGGCGCACGGATCGCCATGCGGCGCTGATGTTCATCGATCTGGATAATTTCAAACTGGTCAACGACACCCAGGGGCTCTATCAGGGTGATCATCTACTGCGCCATGTCGCCGAGCATCTTTCCAGTGGAGTGCGGGAGAGCGACACCCTGGCGCGCTTGGGTGGCGATGAGTTCGTCTTGCTGATTCACGACCTGGCTGCCGATCAGGAGCAGGCGGCGCATGCTGCCGAGCGTGTGGCAGAAAAGCTGTTGACTCGCATTCGGGAAGCCCAGCAGGAGCAGGCCCTACCCTTGACACTGCCGATTACCGGCAGCATCGGTGTCACGCTGTTTGCCAACGGCGAGATCTGCGTGGAGACTGCCATGCAGCAGGCCGACATGGCACTGCAACAGGCCAAGGGGGCGGGAGGCAACGCGTTACGCTTCTTCAGTCACACGATGCAGGCCACGGTGATGGCGCGCGTCCACCTAGAAGCCGACCTGCATCATGCGCTGGCTCGAAATGAATTTCGCCTGCATTACCAGGTGCAGGTCGACGCCCGGACCCGCGTCACTGGGGTCGAGGCGCTGATTCGCTGGGAGCATCCCCAGCGTGGCATGGTGTCGCCCGGCATGTTCATTCCCCTGGCGGAAAAGAATCGGATGATTCTGCCGATCGGCTACTGGGTCCTCGAAACCGCATGCCGGCAGTTGGCTGCCTGGGCGCAGGAACCGGAGCGGGAAAGGTTGAGCATTGCCGTCAACGTCAGTTCCGTGCAGTTCCACCAGCCGGATTTCGTGGCGAGACTGCAGCAGATACTCGAGGAGACGGCTGCCAACCCTCATCGGCTGACGCTGGAGGTGACGGAAAGCCTGTTGATGGATGATCATCAGCGGGTACGCACTATCATGCTGCGACTCAATCGGCTCGGTATCCGTTTCGCCCTGGACGACTTCGGTACCGGCTACTCTTCGCTGAACTATCTCAAGCGGTTGCCGCTGGACGAGTTGAAGATCGACCAATCCTTCGTCAACGGCGTGCTCGACGATTCGGTGGATGCCGCGATCGTCCAGGCCACCATCACCCTGGCGGCGAGCCTTGGCCTCGACGTGACCGCCGAAGGCGTGGAGACCGAGGCGCAGCACCAATGGCTCCGGGACCACGGCTGCGAAGCCTTCCAGGGCTACCTTTTCGGCAGGCCGCAGCCGGTGGTGGAGTTGCAAGCGGAGCAGCTCTCCTGCATCTACGATACATGATGGCACATCGTTCGGTTTTCCCACCGGCTCCCTGTCTGGGGTAAGCTATGTCGGATACCAGAGGCCTGTCTTCCGCAACCGCCCTTCATTAAAACACCGGAGAGTCTTCATGCCCTTTCGATCCTTGCTTGCCGCCACCGTGCTGATGCTGCCGCTGACCGCCATGGCAGAATCGCCCAATATCGTACCCGGCCAGTGGCAATTCACCAGCACCACCTCGGTCGAAGGCGACATGCCGATTCCGGACCAGACCGAAAGCCACCAGGAGTGCATCGTGCAGGGTGATCTCGATGATGCCGATTTCCAGTTCCTCGAAGTGGAAGAAGGGTGTGAGCTGCTGGATCACAACGTGTCCGCAGATGGTGTCGATTACAAGATGGTCTGTCACGCCGATGGTGGCCAGGCCGATATCGACGGCCGGATGGACTTTCTGGGCGAGCGCGTGGAAGGCAGCGTCACTATCCAGACCGACTCGCCGATGGGCGAAATGACCATGAACACAACTATCGAAGGCGAGCGCCTCGGCAACTGCTGAGCGGCTGACAGCAGCGAGAAACACGAAGGCCACCACAAGGGTGGCCTTCGTCGTTCATGTCTTCTGGCTGTGGGTTACGTCCTGGCCGTGGGCTCCGTCGTTTTGGGCGGCCGTGCCGGCGGTCATCTCCGCTTCCAGGCGGCGTTTCACGTCGCCGGGGGAGCCGGTATGGCGCGCCAGCAGGTCGTAGGCCACCGGTACCACGAACAGGGTGAACAGGGTGGCGGCGGCGACGCCGGAGAGGATCACCGTGCCGATCACCATGCGCGACTCGGCGCCGGCCCCGCTGGAGACGATCAGCGGAATGGAGCCGGCCATGGTGGTCACCGCGGTCATCAGGATCGGCCGCAGGCGCGTCACCGCGGCGTCGAGCAGGGCGTCGCGGAAGGCCAGGCCCTCGTCGCGCAGCTGGTTGGCGAACTCCACGATCAGGATACCGTTCTTGGTCGCCAGGCCGATCAGCATCACCAAGCCTACCTGGCTGTAGATGTTGAGCGACTGGCCGGTGACGAACAGCCCCAGCATGGCGCCGCTCATGGCCAAAGGCACCGTGAGCATGATCACGAAGGGGTGGATGAAGCTCTCGAACTGGGCCGCCATTACCAGGAATACCACCAGCGCACCCAGGATCAGCAGGAAGGTGGTGGCACCGCTGGCCTGGCGGAAGTCGCGGGAGGCCCCGCTGACATCGGTCTGGGCCTGCCCGGGTAGTACCTCGGCGGTGGCGGCTTCCAGGTACGCCAGGGCTTCCCCCAGGGAGTAGTCGTCGGCCAGGTTGGCTTCGATGGTGATGGCACGCAGGCGATTGAAGCGGTTCAGCGTGCTGGCACCGGCAAAATCAGAAAAGCTCACCAGGCTGGCCAGGGGGATCAGCTCGCCCGAGCGCGCCGAGCGCACCTGGATGTTGTCCAGCGCGCGGGGGCTGGCCTGGCTGCCCCGGTCGCCCTCGACGATGACATTGTATTCCTGGCCGCCGTCTAGATAGCGCGTCACGTTGCGTCCACCCAGCAGCACCTCGAGGGTACGGCCGATCTCGGTGACGGTGACGCCCAGGTCGGCCGCGCGGGTATAGTCGATATCAACGCGCAGCTGCGGCTGAGTCTCGCGATAGTCGCTGTCCAGCCCGATCAGCCTCGGGTTGTCCTCGCGGATATGATCCATCAGGGTGTCGCGCCACACGGCCAGCTCTTCATAGGTACCGCCGCCCAGCACGAACGACACCGGCTTGCTGATGCGCTGGCCGAAGCCCTGGCGCATCACCGGGAAGGCCTGCACGCCGGGCAGGTCGGCCAGTTCCTGGCGCACTTCACCCATGATCGACCAGGCATCGCGACGCTCGCCCCAGGGGGCCATGCTGATGATGGCGAAGCCGTTGTTGAAATTCTCGATGTTGCCGAAGCCGCGCGGGGCACGCACCACCACGCGCTCGAGTTCACCGCTCTCCAGCATGGGCTCGAGTCGGATCTCGATCTCATCCATGTAGTCCATGATGTAATCGAAGGTGGCGCCTTCCGGGCCGTTGACCAGGATGATGAAGCTGCCGCGATCCTCCTGCGGGGTGTACTCACTGGGCAGCAGGTTGGCGAGCCAGACGGTAGCGGCGATCAGCGCCACGAACACCGCCAGCACCGCGGCACGGGCCTTGAGCATCCAGACCAGCAGGGTGCGATAGATCCGCTGGGTAAACTCCAGCAGCCACTGTACGGCGAGGGCGATGCGGCCCTCGTGCATCGAAGGCTTGAGAATCTTCGAGGCCAGCATCGGGGTCAGGGAAAGTGCCAGTACGCTGGAGATGGCCACGGCGGCGGCCATGGTCAAGGCGAATTCGGTGAACAGCCGGCCGATGTTGCCCTGCAGGAAGCCCAGCGGCACGAACACGGCGATCAGCACCAGAGTGGTGGCAATGACCGCAAAGGCGATCTGGCGGGTGCCGCGAAAGGCCGCCACCAGCGGGGTCTCGCCGTAGTCGTGCATGCGCCGGTGAATGTTCTCCAGCACCACGATGGCGTCATCGACGATCAGGCCGATGGCCAGTACCAGGGCGAGCAGTGTCAACAGATTGATCGAGAAACCCATCAGAGCCAGCGCCATGAAGGCACCGACCATGGCCACCGGCACCGTTACCGCGGGGATCAGGGTGGTGCGCACATTGCCGAGGAACAGGAAAATCACCACGACGACCAGACCCATGGCGATGAACAGCGTGACCACCACCTGTTGAATGGCACCAGAAACGAAGACCGAGGCATCGTAGTTGAGGGCGAGCGACATGCCTTGCGGCAGGCTGTCCTGTACCCGCGCCAGTTCCGCATGTACGCCCTCGGAGACCTCCAGCACGTTGGCGGTGGACTGTTTCATGATCCCCAGGCCCACCATCGGCACGCCGTTGGCACGGAAAATCGAGCGATCCTCCACCGAACCGATTTCCACCCGCGCCACATCGCCCAGGCGCACCAGGTAGCCATCGGGGCTCTGGGTCAGCGCCAGGCGTTCGAAATCATCGGGCTGATTGAAGCTGCGCGGCAGGCGGACCATGAACTGCCGGTCGCGGGACTCGATCGACCCGGCCGGCAGTTCCACGTTCTCGGCACGCAGGGCGCTTTCCACATCGCCCACGGTGAGGTTGCGGGCCGCAAGTGCGTTGCGGTCGAGCCACACCCGCATGGCGTACTCCCGTCCGCCTCCCACGCGAACCCGCGCCACGCCGGGCTGTACCGAGAACCCGTCCACCAGATAGCGGTTGGCATAGTCGGTGAGTTCGGGAATCGTGTAATCGTCGCCGGAGAGCGAGAGCCACAGTACCACTTCCTCGCTGGAATCGGCCTTTTGCACTTCCGGCGGGTCGGCTTCATCGGGCAGGTTGCGCAGGGCGCCGGAGATACGGTCGCGTACGTCGTTGGCGGCGGCATCGATATCCATGTCCAGGCGAAACTCGATATTGATCCGCGAACGGCCATCCTGGCTGGAGGAGGTGATCAGCTGGATGCCCTCGACCCCGGCGATGCGGTCTTCCAGCAGTTGGGTGATCCGGGTCTCCACCACGCTGGCCGAGGCACCGGCGTAGCGGGTATCGATGCTGACTACCGGCGGGTCGATGGAGGGATACTCCTGCAGCGGCAGTCGTTGCATGGCCAGCAGGCCAAAGGCGACGATCAGAAGCGCCAGTACCGTGGCCATCACCGGGCGCTGGACGGAGAGATCGGAGAGCCGCATCAGGTGCTTTCCTCACTGCGGCTCTGCTTGAGGATCTGGCGAATCGTGGCCTCGTCGTCGGTGATGCCCAGCAGCCTCACGCTGTCGCCCTCCCGGGCTCGTTGCAGCCCGTGGTTGACCACCAGCTCACCCTCGGCGAGGCCTTCGAGTATCTCCACCTGACCGGTGCGGCGTTCTCCCACGGTGACCCGACGGCGCTCTAGCCGGTTGCCATCGGATTCATCGATCACCATCACATACTGCCGGTCACCGCTGGGAACGAGTACCGATTCGGGCGCCACCACGGCCTGCCGGGGGCTGCGCTGAACCACGACCTCCATCAGCATGCCCGGGCGCAGCCTAAGCTCGGAATTGGCCAGCTCGGCGCGAACGCTGACGCTGCGGCTGACCGGGTCGACCCGCGACCCGACGCTGGCCACCTCGCCCTCGAAGACAGCGTCGGGAAAGGCCGCGCTATGCGCGGTCAGCGGCAGGCCGGGCTCGAGGATCGCCAGAAAGACCTCGGGCACGTTGAAGTCGAGCTTCATCACGTCGCTCTTGTCCAGGGTCACCAACTGGGTGCCGGGGGTGACCAGGCTGCCCACGCTGATGTTGCGAAAGCCCACGCGGCCGTCGAAGGGCGCGCGCAGCCGGTAGTTGGTCAGGCGCGCCTCCAGCCCCTGGATCTCGGCTTCCACCTGGCGCAGCCGTGCCTGGCTGTCTTCTACGTCGGCCCGCGGCGCCATGTTGCGCTCCTGCAGCTGGGTGAGCCGATTGACCGCACTGCGTCGTTCGTCGCGCTGGGCCTGGGCGGCACGCAGCTGCGCTTGCTGCTCGCCATCCTCCAGGCGGATCAACAGCTGGCCGGCTTCCACCAGCTCACCATCGCTGAAATTGAGCTCGGCAACGATCTCGGTAACGGTGGCGGAGAGGGTGACGCTTTCGTCGGCGCGCAGGGTACCCAATGCCTCGAGGGGGTCGGACCAGGGCTCCAGCGTCACGCGGGAAGCGATCACCGCAGTGCGCTCCTGGGCGGCAAGCGGCAGGCTCAGGAAAAGCAGGGCGAGGGATAGCAGCAATAACGACAGCAGCAACAACACAGTGTCGCGCCACGTGGGGGGCTTGAGGCGTGAAATCGTGTTCATCGGGGCTCTTGTGGCGTAACGAACGATGCATGACTGAGAGACGCCCCAATCCCTTGGGGCACCGCTGATAATACTAGCCACGCGGCTTGGTGGAAGTGTGACAACAATTCACAAGTTCCACGCAGTGACATTTGCTTAGTGACTTTAATTGTACATAAATTGTACATAAATTTCGCAAGAAGAAAAGCGATACGCCATTGGCCTCGTTTCTGCCGCCTGCTTCCAGCCCCTCCAGCCCACACGACGCTGCTTTCGGCACACTCCTTCAGCATTCTTCAAGCCACTGCAAGATACTCCTAGTCTCCTGCAAGATTCTTCAAGCATTAACACTTGGTAACGACGATGCTGACCTCCGAGAGCCGGGGCAAGAGGCGCCGGTTTCCGACAACAGCAGGCTTGAATGACAAACAGACGGAGAAGCAATCATGAGCAAGCTGATGCAGGGTATCGAGCGTTTCTGGAAGGACGAGGAAGGTGCTGAGGTCGTGGAATGGGTGCTGGTGTGTGCACTAATTGTGGCGGCATTCTTGGCTGGTTATGCCGCTCTTGGTGATTCTATAGCTACTGCTTTTGCCACAATTACTGGTGCCTTGGATGATCCTGGATCTATTGGCGGTGGTGGTGACTAAACACCATAGAGTAAGTGGTATCTGACGCTGACAAGGAGGTCGGCGTTGGGTTTAAATTTCCTCAGAGAAAGGTGATGACATGGAAAATTTGGGTTTATATTTAATATGTCTGGCTATGTTATCTCTTTCTTCAGTTTGGGATTTTTTTCAGCGTAGAATTCCCAATAACCTTATTCTGGCCGGGGCCGCTACCGGGTTGCTACTGCAGGGAATGCTGCCAGGCTCGAGCGGTTTCCTGGCCGCCAGCTACGGATTGCTGGTGGGCCTGGCGGTATTTATGCCCGGCTACCTGCTGGGCTTTACCGGCGCCGGCGATGCCAAGCTGATGGCGGCGGTGGGCACTTTCCTGGGGCCGTTGGGGGCGTACCAGGCCGCATTAGCCAGTATTCTGGCGGGCTCGCTGATCGCCATTGGCTATCTCCTGTTTGCCGTGCTGTTTCGCCAGACGGCTTCGCCAATGGCGCGCTATGGATTGATGACGAAGACGCTGGTCGTGACGGGAAAGCCGATTTATATCAAGCCGGAACAAGGCGAGGTGATGGGTCGAAAATTTCCCTTTGCGGTGGCAATTGCACTGGGTACGACAGGATGGATGATCTGGCAATGGCCGCTGGGCTAGTGGGCAAACAAGAACAAGAACACGAACCAAGCGGCCATTGTCAGGCCACTCGTTAACCAAACGTTACGCTGAAAAAGTGAGGCCGATCATGCTCCCGGAAGCCCCCCCCCTTGACGATGTCAGCCACGGCCAGGCGGCTGCACGACGCGCGCCGCGCCCCGGCACGGTGGCGGAAACGGGGCTATCGGTGCTCTACCTGGGCGACCTGCTGGTCAAGCAGCTCTTCGAGCAGGGCGTGCTGGACCTGCACCAGCTCAGCCGCGAGAGCGCGCTGGCCGGCAGCGTGGTGGAGGAGGTGTGCCGCTTCCTGCGCGACGAGGGGCGGGTCGAGGTGCGGGGCCAGGGCGATGGGGGGGCGCTGCGCTTCGGGCTGACCGACCGCGGCCGTGCCTCGGCGCTGGAGGCGTTCAACCGCGATGGCTACAGCGGCATGGCGCCGGTTACCCTGGAGGCCTACAGCGCCCGGGTGAAGGCCCAGGCGCTCTCTGACGTGGCCATTCAGCGCGACACGGTGATGGCGGCCTTCGCCGATACGGTGATCGACCCGGGCCTGCTCGACCAGCTGGGCCCCGGCCTGCACTCCGGCCGGGCCATGTTCATCCATGGCGAGGCGGGCACCGGCAAGAGCTATATCGCCCGGCGCCTGGTGCGGCTGCTGGAGGGCGAGGTGCTGATTCCCCACGCCATCCAGGTCGGGGGCAAGGCGGTGCGCTGCTTCGACCCCGCCGTACATCATTCGCTGGAGGACCCCGCCCAGGCGGCGTCCTCCTCGCGGCTCTTCCTGGGCCAGGGCCACGACCCGCGCTACGTGCGCTGCCGGCGGCCCTGCGTGGTCACCGGCGGCGAGCTGACCATGGAGCGCCTGGAGATCCAGTACGATATGGCAACCCATATCCATCAGGCACCCGTCCAGCTACTGGCCAACAACGGCATGCTGGTGATCGACGACCTGGGCCGCCAGCGCATGTCGCCCACCGAGCTGTTCAACCGCTGGATCGTGCCATTGGAAGAGCGCCGCGACTTCTTGGCCCTCTCCAACGGCTACCACTTCAGCGTCCCCTTCGATGTGGCCCTGGTCTTCTCCACCAACCTCGACCCGCTCTCCCTGGCCGATGCCGCCTTTCTTCGCCGCATCGGCTACAAGATCCGCTTCTCACCCCTGGCCCCGGAGGCCTACCGGGCCATCTGGGCCCAGCAGTGCCAGGCGCAGGGGCTGCCGTTTGAAGAGGCGCTGGTCGATTTCGTGATCGACGAGCTGCATGCCCGCCATGGGGTGCCGCTGCTGGCCTGCCATCCCCGGGACCTGCTGAGCCTGGCGCTGGACCAGTTGAGCTATCGGGGTGACACCACCCCTGACCGCGAGACCCTGAACTGGGCCTGGCAAACCTACTTCGGCGATTTCACCGACGGTGACGCTGCCGTGCATGGGAGGGAAGGATCATGAAACGCAAAGGTATCTTCGCGATGTTCGCGATTTCACTCTTCATGGCCCTGGGCGCCGCCCTGGTGGCCATGAACTGGATGCAGGAGCAGGGGGGCGAGCGAGACGCCCTGGCCGAGACCAGCCAGGTGGTGGTGGCGGCGATGCAGATTCCCTTTGGTACCACGGTTCAGGCGTCCGACCTCAAGGTAATGAAGCTGCCCCCCGATTCGGTGCCGCCGGGAAGTTTCAACGACTTCGACAGTGTGGTGGGTCGGGTCAGCAACCAGGTGATCTATTCCGGCGAGATCCTCCACGAGGGGCGAGTAGCCGAGCACTTGGGCGGCAGTGCCCTGGCGGCGCTGCTGGACCACGGCAAACGTGCCATGAGCGTGCGGGTGGACGATGTGGTGGGCGTGGCGGGCTTCCTGCTGCCCGGCAACCGGGTCGACGTGGTTTCCACCCAGCGCAACAACAATGGCAACCGCAACAGCGTCGCGTCGGAAACGATCCTGCGCAACATCAAGGTGCTGGCGGTGGACCAGATCGCCTCCCAGGAGCGTGACGGGCCGGTAATCGTGCGCGCGGTCACCCTCGAGGTGGACCCGCGCCAGGCCGAAACCCTGGTCCAGGCCACCCAGGAGGGCAAGGTGCAGCTCACCCTGCGCAACCCCCTGGATAAGGAGGACGAGAATGACGTGATGACGGCCCAGCGCTCGGTGCTGAACCTGCCGGAAATCCAGCCGCGGCAACAAGCCAGGCCGGCGCCGGCACCCGCGGCCCCGGTGCAGCGCCAGGTCAACGTCATTCGCGGCACCCAGATCAGCACGGTGAACGTGCGCAACTGAGGGCGCACCGCCAACGGCGGCCGAGCCCCCAGGGTTGGATCACGAGCAAGGGAGAATCGACATGAGCAGACAGACTCAATGGCTGGCCCAGGGGCACCACCTGATACGGCGCCAATGGCCCTGCGGGCCGGCGGCGGTACTGCTGCTCAAGTGGCTGGCGGCGGCCCTGGTGGCGTTGCTGGCCCTGGGCTCGGCGGCACAACTGGCGGCCCAGGACCGCGGCACGCCGCGCAATGTCTCCATGCCCCTGGAGGGGCGCTCGGTCGCGGTGGCGGTGGCCATCAACAAGGGCCAGGTGCTGGAATTTCCCCGGGCGGTGCGGGTGGTCTCGGTGGGCAACCCCGAAATCGCCGACATCGTGGTGATGGGCTCGCGCCAGCTCTATGTGCTGGGCAAGTCCACCGGCACCACCAACGTGGTGCTGTGGGATCAGGGAGAGCGGGTCGAGGGTGCGCTCAATGTCACGGTGACCCACGACCTGGAGACGCTCAAGAGCAACCTGCACCAGCTGCTGCCCGGCGAGAACATCCAGGTGCGCTCGGCCCAGGATGGCATCGTGCTGAGCGGACAGCTCTCCAGCGCCGAACGGCTGGAGACCGCCCTGCGCCTGGCCAACCGCTTCGCCGGTGGCGAGGATGCGGTGCTCAACCTGATGCAGGTGGGCGGCGCCCAGCAGGTCATGCTCGACGTCAAGGTGGCCGAGGTCTCCCGCTCCCTGGTCAAGCGCCTGGAGGCCAACTTCAACGTCTTCAATGTCGGCTCCTCGGCATTCCGCGCCGGCGCGGTCAGTGGCGGCGCCAGTTTTCCGGATGCTGTTTTTGAGGGTCTAGGTGGAGGACGTATCCCGGTATTTGGCGGTGGCACCCCCGTTGGCCCAGCGGTCACCGAGTTCGCGCCGGCCACCGCCACCATCGCCGATACCGGCATCTTCGCCAGCTACCAGCGCGGCGACTACCTGCTCAACCTGGTGCTGGACGCCGCCAGCCGTGAAGGCGTGGCCAAGATCCTGGCCGAGCCTAACCTGACCACGCTGACCGGCCAGCCGGCTCAGTTCCTGGCCGGTGGCGAGTTTCCGATTCCCGTACCCCAGGGAAACGGCCAGGTGGCCATCGAGCACAAGGAGTTTGGCGTGGGACTGGGCTTCCTGCCCACGGTGCTGGATTCCGGCACCATCAATCTCAAGGTGGATGTCTCGGTCTCCGACCTGGTACCGGTCAACAGCCTGCAGGTGGGGGTGGGCAGCGGGGTGAGTACCCAGTTCTTCGTCCCGGCGCTGGCCAAGCGTAGCGCCAGCTCCACGGTGGAACTGGCCAACGGCCAGACGATCGCCATCGCCGGCATGCTCAACGAGAACCTGCGTGAGAACGTCTCCAAGATGCCCGGCCTCGGCGAACTGCCGGTACTGGGGGTGCTGTTCAGGAGCCAGGAGTTCATCAAGGAGCAGACCGAGCTGGTGATCTTCGTCACCCCGCGGCTGGCGCGCTCCTTTGCCCCGGAGCAGGTGCGCCTGCCCACCGGCTCCTTCGTGCCGCCCAGCGACCTGGAGTTCTACCTGCTGGGCAGCTTTCGGTCTCTGGAGGAAAGTGGCGACAACCCGCGCCGGCGGCCGAGCAGCTTCGACCTGGAGCTGATGTCCAGCCGCCCCGATGGCGGCACCGAAGGCCGCTTCGGTCATGATCTCTGACCTTTATCGCCTTGGCGACTTATCAACAGGGGGCGCGTCCATGTTTCCTTTACAACGATCCAGTGCAGGCAGGCTTGATACCACCCACCGTGCTCTGTCGGCCCGGCGGTTTCTCGAGGGGCGTCCATGGCTTGCCGTGGCGCTGCTGCTCTTTGCCACGCTTCTGGCGGGCTGCATGGCCCCCCAGCCGGGAGCCGACCTGCCGCCCTATGGCGAGAGCGTGCAGCATACCAAGGCGCTGCAGACCTATGAGCCTGGCGATCCGGTGCCGCCGCTACACGGTGCCAAGGCGGCAGAGGCCATGCGCCTCTATCGCCAGGCGCCCGGTGGCAGCCAGGCCCCGAGTTCACTGCCCTGAGAGGCCCACCCACCGACGGCAGGACACACGGCAATCAGGGACTTTCAATGACAAGCAGGTGGCGCAATGCGTAAACGGCTCGAGATATTGCTGGCGGGAAGAACCCGTGACGAACTGGATGCCCTGGAGTCGCTGCTGAGCAGCCAGGGCGATATCCAGGTCACCTCTCGCTTGATGATCAACGGCAACGTCGATCCCCTGGAAGGGGTGGCACCCCTGCCCGATGCCCTGGTGCTGCTGGTGGGCACCCACTGGGAGGCGGAACTGATGGCCCTTTGCGAGCGACCGGCGGCGGAACGCCCACCCCTGCTGGTGGTGGGGCCCAAGGGAAACGTGGAGCTGATTCGCCTGGCCATGCGCGCCGGGGCCCGGGACTTCTTCTCGCCGCCCATCGACGATGCCGAGATCTTCCACTTCCTGCGCGAGCTGGCCCGGAACCGGCGCGACGACCCGACCCGCGCCGCACGGGTGACGGCGGTGATCAATGCCAAGGGGGGCTCCGGGGCCAGCCTGGTGGCCGCCAACCTGGCCCACTGCCTGGCCCGGCAGGAGCGGGATACCGTGCTGGTGGATCTCGACGTGCAGTTCGGCTCCCTGCCGCTCTACTTCAATGTGATCCCGGACCATGGCCTGGTGCGGGCGCTGGAATCGGCCGACAGCCTGGATGCCCTGGCGCTGGAGGCCTACCTGCAGCCCCACGCCAGCGGTCTGGCTCTGCTGGCCTCATCGCCGGAAGACCGCTTTGGCCTCGGCGAAGTGCCGGAGACCCGGGTCGAACAGCTGCTGGCAGTGCTCTGCCAGGGCCACGAGGAGATAGTGGTCGACCTGCCGCGCTGGATCAACGGCGCTACCGCCAGCGTGCTGGAGCGGGCCGACAAGGTGCTGGTGGTAATGCAGCAGAGCGTGGCCCACCTGCATGATGCCCAGCGCCTGCGCGATATTCTCGTTCACGAACTGGGCATGCTTGCGTCGCGTATCGAGGTGGTGGTCAACCGCTACGACAAGCGCAATGACGTGAGTCTCGCGGCGATCGAGGATGCCCTGCCGGGCCTGTCGCTGCAGACGCTGCCCAACGACTTCAAGCGCGCCTGCCACAGCATCAACGTGGGCAGCCCGCTCCACGATATCGCCCCCAAGGCGCCGCTGACCCGGCAGCTTGCCGCGCTGGCCGAATCGCTGGAGGCGCCCGCTGCCGGCACGGCCCAGACCAGGAAGCGCTCGCTGCTGGGCTGGGCGCTGCCGGGGAGACATTGAACGATGGGTAATGACGCCTACGGCGCCTTCGTCGAAGCGTCGAACCGCCGGCGGAGCCGACCTCCCACAAGGGAGATTGTTACCAAGATGGCGTCATTACGGATCATTCATCAGGAGAACGGCTATGAACCTGCGTGAACGGATGGCACTCGGCGGAGAGGGGGAGGCGCGTTCGGCCTGGGCGGGGCGTGGCGCCGGCCAGCTTTCCCAGGCGGAACAGGAGTACAAGCAGCGGCTGTTCCGCCAGCTGGTCAAGGTGATGGACCTGACCCTGCTCAGCACCCTGGAGGAGCGGGAGGCTCGGCTGCAGGTGCAGCAGGTGTGCGAGTCGCTGATGAGCAAGGAGACCCTGCCGTTCAACGTCGCCATGCGCCAGCGCATTGTTACCGAGCTGCAGGACGAGGTGCTGGGGCTGGGCCCCCTGGAGACCCTGCTGGCCGACAAGACGGTATCGGATATCCTGGTCAACGGCACCAACCCCATCTATGTGGAGCGCCGCGGCAAGCTGGAACAGACCCTGCTGTGCTTCGACAGCGATGCGCACCTGATGACCATCATCGATCGCATCGTCTCCAGCGTCGGGCGGCGCATCGACGAGTCCTCGCCCATGGTGGACGCGCGACTCAAGGACGGCTCGCGGGTCAACGCGGTGATTCCGCCGCTGGCCATCGACGGCCCCATGCTCTCCATTCGCCGTTTCGCGGTGGAGCGGCTTGGCGTCGACAGCCTGGTGGAGTATGGCAGCATTTCGCCCGAAATCGCCCGGCTGCTGGAAAAGGTGGTCAAGGGGCGGCTCAACGTGCTGGTCTCCGGCGGTACGGGCGCCGGCAAGACCACCCTGCTCAACGTGCTGTCGGGGTTCATTCCCCCTGACGAGCGTATCGTCACCATCGAGGACTCCGCGGAGCTGCAGCTGCAGCAGCCCCACGTGGGCCGCCTGGAGACTCGGCCGCCCAATATCGAGGGCAAGGGCGAGATAAGCCAGCGCGACCTGGTGCGCAACAGCCTGCGCATGCGTCCCGATCGTATCGTGGTCGGTGAGGTGCGCGGGGGCGAGGCCTTCGACATGCTGCAGGCCATGAACACCGGTCACGACGGCTCGTTGACCACCATCCACGCCAAC
Source organism: Halomonas sp. DQ26W (assembly GCF_003339685.1). GTDB lineage: Bacteria > Pseudomonadota > Gammaproteobacteria > Pseudomonadales > Halomonadaceae > Halomonas. The sequence goes on from NZ_QPKI01000011.1 coordinate 100,644, forward strand.
ACCCCCCGGGACGCCCTGACCCGCATCGAGAACATGGTGGCCATGAGCGGCTACCAGCTGCCGGCCCAGGCGCTGCGCTCGCAGATCGCCTCGGCCATCGACGTGGTGGTGCAGATCGAGCGCCAGGAGGACGGCGTGCGTCGCCTGGTCAGCGTGCAGGAGGTCAACGGCCAGGAGGGCGAGATCATCACCATGTCGGAGATCTTCCGCTTCGAGCGCGAGGGCATGGATGCCGAGGGCAAGGTGCTCGGCCGCTACGTGGCCACCGGGGTGGTGCCCGGCTTCCATGATTATCTCAAGCGCCGCGGGCTCGACCCGGGCCTGGAGATCTTCCAGGGCGTGGGGGCGCAACGGCCATGGAACTGACCAGCCTGAATATCCAGCTCTCCGATGAGGTGATCGTCATCGGCATGATCGCCATCGCGGTCTTCCTGCTGATGCAGAGCTTCCTGGTGCCCGCCTTCGGCGAGAACCGCCAGGCCCAGAAGCGGCTCAAGAAGCGACTTCGGGCGATCTCCGGCGAGGGGCAGCATGGCAGTGTATCGCTGATTCAGAGCAGGTACCTGCGCAAGCTTTCACCGCTGGAGCGGGCCCTGGAAAAGCTGCCGGGCATGGCGCGGGTGCATCAGCTCATCGAGCAGGCCGGCCAGGAAACGCCGGCCTATCGGGTGGTGCTCTACTCAGTCTGCCTGGGTGGAATCAGTGGGGTGTCGGGCTATCTGCTGCTGCCTCAGCCCACGCTCGGTCTGTTGCTTGGCGCCGGCGTGGCGGCGTTCCCGTTTGTGCGCCTGACGCGGGCCCGCAAGCGGCGCCTGGCTCGCTTCGAGGAGCAGCTGCCGGATGCCCTGATCATCATGGGGCGGGCGCTGCGTGCCGGTCACCCCTTCAGCGACGCCATGCACCTGGTGGCCGAGGAGCTGGCCGAGCCCATCGCCGGCGAATTTCGCATCACCTTCATGGAGATCAACTACGGCGGTGATGTGCGCGGCGCCTTGCTCGGCCTGCTACGGCGAGTGCAGAGCGTGACGGTGATGATCTTCGTCACCTCGGTGCTGATCCAGAAGGAGACCGGCGGCAACCTGGCCGAGCTGCTCGACAACCTGGCGGCGGTGGTGCGCGATCGCTTCCGCTTCCAGCGCAAGGTTCGCACGCTTTCGGCGGAGGGACGCATGGCCGGCTGGATCCTCTCGCTGCTGCCCTTTTTCCTGGGCGGAATTCTTATGCTGATCAACCCGGACTTCATCCCGATGCTCACCGAGGATCCCATTGGCCGGCAGCTTGTCGTGGTGGCCTTCGTGATGGTGATCATTGGCATTCTGTGGCTGCGCAAGATCGTGCGCATCGAAGTGTAAGGAGAGCGCGAGATGGACACTATTCTGGCGTGGTTGCAGCCCCTTAACGAACTGATCAATGACCCCGCAGCGGCGCAGCTGGGCTTTGCTGCCTTGCTGGGGCTGGCGATCTTTACCCTCCTGCTCGCCTTGTCAATGGTGGTGATGGGGGTTTCCGATCCACTGCGCCGCCGCCTGCGCCGTCTCGAAGCGAGCGGCGCTGACGGTACCGCGAGTTCGGAGTCGGGGTTTCGGGAATGGCTGGGCCCCATGGGCGAAAAGCTGGTGCCCAGCGAGGAGGCGGCCAGAAGCCGTATCGCCCGCGACATGCGCCGCGCTGGCAAGCGCTCGCCGGGGGCGGTGAATATCTTCTTTGGGGTGCGCCTGCTGCTGACGGCTGTGCCCCCCTTGCTGATGCTGATGGTGCTGCCCTTCCTGCGCATTCCGCTGAACATCGGCGCCTTGCTGATTGCTTGTCTGGCGGTGATTGGCTACCTGCTGCCGCGCTTCTGGCTGGCGCGGGCCATCAAGCGTCGTACACGTGCGCTGAGCCGTGGGCTACCCGACGCCCTGGACCTGCTGGTGGTATGCAGCGAGGCGGGCCTGGGGCTGGGGGCGGCCATTCAGCGAGTGGCCCGGGACCTGGAGATCAGCCACCCGGAGCTGGCCGACGAGCTGCATCTCTACACCCTGCAGACCCGCGCAGGCATGGACAACAAGGCGGCCCTGCGCGACCTGGAGGAGCGCACCGGCGTGGACGATGTCCGCGGGCTGGTCACCACCCTGCTGCAGAGCATGCGCTTCGGCACCAGCATCGCCATGACCCTGCGGCTCTTTGCCGTGGAGCTGCGCGACAAGCGTACCCAGCAGGCCGAGGAGCGAGCCGCCAAGGTCAGCACCAAGATGCTCTTCCCGCTGATTTTCTGCATCCTGCCGAGCTTTCTGCTGGTAACACTGGGACCGCCGATTCTGGGGGTCATCGCCGCGTTTTCCCGTCAGGGCTTGTGATCAAGGGTCGGCCACTGGCGTGACTGACCATGAAACGAAGGAGCTGTCGTCATGATGACCAGAATGAACAAGTCAGGCTGTGTGGCGTTGTTGCTGACCCTGGGGCTAAGCGGTTGCGCATCCACCAATCAACAGCAGCTGGGAGGAATGAACTCAGACCTCTACGGTCCGCTGGGGGATGGCGGCTCCTCGGTGGAGTACAGCACGGCGTTTCCGGTGGCCTCGCCGGAGGAGGCCTACCGCAACGGCGAGGCGGCGCTGCGCGCCGGCGACGCCGACCGGGCCCTGTTCGAGTACCTGCGCGGCCTGCGCATGGAGCGTAGGCCCCAGGCCGATCCGCTCTATCGGGTCGGTATCATTCACCACGGGCGCGGCAACAACGACCTGGCCCAGAATGCCTATCGCTGGGCGCTCGAGATCGAGCCGAGCCACGTGGGCGCCGGCACGGCGCTGGGTGTCCTGCTGTTGCAGCAACGCGACTACGACGGTGCAGAACGCCACTTGGCGCCCATCGCCAACGGGCGCAACTCTCCCTGGCAGGCGCACAACGCCCTGGGCGTGATCGCCGACATCCGTGGCGAGCACAGCCTGGCCGGGAGCCACTTCGAAAAGGCACTGTCGGCGAGCCCCGGCACGCCGCTGGTGCTCAACAACCTGGGCTATTCACGCTACCTGGCCGGCGACTTGCCGGGCGCACGCCAGTCACTGCGCGCCGCGGTGAGTGCCAATCCCAACTACGAGCTGGCCTGGCGCAACCTGGGGCTGGTCTACGCAAGGGAGGGCGACCATGAGACCGCCATCGAGGCGGTGTCCCGCAACGGCAACGGCGACCGCGCCAAGGCCTATAACGATATCGGCTATATCTCGATGCTCGAGGGCCGTTACCAGGACGCCATGGGCTTCTTCGAGGAGGCCATGCGGCTATCGCCGGCCTATTACGTGACCGCCAGTGAGAACGCCCGCAATCTCGATAGCCTGCTGCGGCGTAATGGCAACCAGGCGGCCAACTAGCGCATTTGAGAGGGGAGAGTGGCCATGAAAAGGGTGCGCTCACTACACAAGCAGCAAGGGGCAGAAGTTGTCGAGTTTGCCATCTCGGCGGTACTGCTCTTCACCATACTCTTCGGCATTATTGAGTTCAGTGTGGCGTTGTATGATAAGGCAGTGTTGACGAATGCTAGCAGGGAAGGGGCGCGGACGGGCATTCTTTTTCGGCCGAACCCCAGGGATATCGCTGCCGAGAATGCCGCCATCGAAGAGGCGGTTCGCAACTATGCGGAGCAGTACCTGATCTCACTGGGTGGCCCGGCCGACATGGATATCAGCATCACGCGTTCCGATCCCGACATGTCGCCCGGCAGCGACGTCGTCGTTACGGTGGATTACCCCTACCGGTTCCTGCTGCTTCCGGGCTTTGTCGGCACGCTGGGAGAGCTTATCGAGTTGTCAGCGGTTACTACTATGAGAGCGGAATAGCCATGAACCTACAACGTGATAACCCTACTCATCGTCGCTACGGTACAGCGCATCGGCAGCGTGGTGTTTCGGTTGTGCTGGTCACGGTGTCTCTTTTCATCCTGGTGGGCTTCACAGCGCTAGCAATTGATGTTGGCAACCTTTTCGTTGCCCGCAATGAGTTGCACAATGCCGCCGATGCCGGCTCCCTGGCGGGCGCCAGGATGCTCTATACGGCGGACGGAAGCTCGGTCAATCCCGGCGCCAACCAAGTGGCCACCGATGCTGCCAAATCTAATTATATGAATTATATGAAAAGCTCTTCAATAGAGATAAACGAAGATGAAATAGAGGAGGTGATTAGTGCTCGACGCGGCCACTGGAGTTTTTCAGAACGAAAATTTAATTCAAATGATTCCCTAGAGCCAGTGAATCTGTCCGAGAAGTCGACGGCGGAGCTGGACCAATATGATCCTTTTGACCTCAATCCCTTTATCAACGCGGTGGAGGTGGTGGTTACCCGACAAGAGAAGACAGAGAGACAGGTTAGAACACAGGTGGAGGCCTTCTTCGGGCGCATCTTTGGCTTCGAGGGCTATGACGTCACGGCACGCTCGGTGGCCTATATCGGGTTTACCGGAAAACTGAATCCGGAAGATGTGGACCAGCCGATTGCGCTTTGCAAGGAGGCGCTGCTGAACCCGGATGGCGACTACTCCTGCGATGTGGGGCGCTTCGTTCCCGACGGCGACAAGACCGGCGGCTGGACCAATTTCGAGCATGATACCAGCGGCGCCACCAACGCCAACGAGCTCAGGGATCTGGTGTGTGGTGACGGCAACCCCAACGAGATGCACTACGGCGAGGATATCGCCACCAACAACGGCCAGGTGCAGTCGGCCTTCACCGCGCTCTACAACTGCTGGGTGGAGGCCACCGACAAGAAGATCACCTGGACCCTGACCCTGCCGGTGATCGACTGCGAGGATGGCGTTGCGCCCAGCAATCGCCTGGTCGGTGCGGTCACCGTGCATATCGTCTGGATGGTCAACCATAATCAACCCCTGAGCCAGATCGACCAATATGCCCCCTACGAGATGAGCCTGGCGCCGGATTCCGAGGACGTCGAGTGGCCGGGCGACTGGCCGGGTGAAGAAGATGTGATTACCAGCGATAGCTCAGGTGAAGAGCGCTGGGACAGCTTCGTCGATCACCTTTCGCTGCAGAACCAGAACGATGATCCGGCCGACTGGCGGAGGCAGAGCATCTATTTCCTGCCGAGTTGCGACTATCACGAACCCAAGGGCCAGACAGGTGGCGAGAACTACGGCATCCTGGCGCGAATACCGGTATTGGTGGATTGATCGCTGCGTTCCTGGCTTCGCGCTCCCTTCGAAGGGCCCCGTCGTGGGGCCCTTTGCGATGCACGCTGCCTGCAAGTCTGCAATGTGGCGCGACGGCTTATGAATCGATGGGCTTGAAGGGGTCGGGCAATGTCGGCAAGGGTGGGATAATCGAGGCTTCGTCGCTATTGGCCGTCATCGTTGTAGTATTGGCAATGGGGGGTTGGGACTGAGTGGCTTCGAGCCGGTAACGCGACGGGGGTTTCCCCACATAGCGCTGAAAGGTGCGGGTAAAATAGGAGTGGTCGCGAAAGCCCACGGTAAAGCAGACGTCGGTGATGGACACCTTGGGATTGGCCAGCAGCCGCATGGCCTCATTGATGCGACGGTGAAGCAGGTACTCCTGAAAGGTAATCCCGGTCAGTCGTTTGAAGAAGCGACTGAACTGGAAAGCACTCAGTTCGCAAAGTGCCGCTACTTCCTGCTGGACGATCTTGCGGTGCAGGTTCTGATCGATAAAGGAGAGGGCGCGCTGCAGGCGGGCCTGTTCATCGCCTGCCGCCGAACAGTGCAGCCGGGCTTCGTGAGGAATGCTGTTGTTGATTTCCACCACTTCCCTTTCCTGCGGCTTGCTCCTTTGGGGCGGGGTACCGGCATTGATGGTCTTGCCCGGCAAGCGCACGCTGTATAGCTTGGCCATCACCTCAAGAAACCGCTGCATATCGAAAGGTTGTACCAGATAGTCCCATACCCTGGCGCGGAAGGCCCATACGGCAAGGTGTTCGGAATGAGCTTGAGTGATCATCAGCAAGGGGACGGAGGGAACGGCCTGTTTGGCTTCACGTAGGCTGGTAAGGCCAGAAAAATCCGGATAATCAAACTGAAAGCAGACAGCAACGGGTGGCCTGTTCTGCATGATAGGGACGGGGTCCTGGCCGGCGACAACAATCTCGGTGCGATAACCTTCCTGTTTCAAGGCGTGGTGAAAGTCACTGTCGGTCTGCCCTTGAACGTTTCGAACAACGATAAGTACGTATTCATGGACAATCATGGCTCCCCCTGCTGTCTCGCACGCAGCTCATCCATATGTATATGCTGTTTTTTTCAATGAGTTTTTTTGATTCTTTTAAAGCATTCATTTCAACAGCAGATTATTTTACATGACAAGCCTTCACGCTCAGAATTCTCTCTAAGGCGTTAGGCATTGTCCGAAAACTCTCTGCGCTCGGTTATACGTTGTTGAAAATCAACTCAAAGTATTCATTTACACGAGTAAACTCCGCCTTTGCGCTGATTTTTGCCTTGTCTGGCCATTGCTGGCTGACTTCTCATACGGTCCCTAAGCCAGCTGGAAAAAACTTCCTTTGTTTTGGAATGTAATGTTCGATGCAATGTTTCAGTTTGTTGCTGCGCTTGTTTAGCCTAGACCGCCAAATTGACTTTGGAAAGTGAAAAGCCCGATCCGGGAGGAAGCCCGGGCATCCCTGTTACAATGCGTGCCCTGACAGCAGTGGCCTGGAGACATGAGCACATGAGCTATGACGTGGTGGTGATCGGGGCGGGTGCCGCCGGGTTGATGTGTGCGCTGACCGCCGGCTACGGCGGGCGACGTGTGCTGGTCGTCGACCATGCAAACAAGGCCGGCAAGAAAATCCTCATGTCCGGTGGAGGGCGCTGCAACTTCACCAACCTGGCCTCCACGCCGGCCAATTTTTTCTCCGGCAACCCGCATTTCTGTATCTCGGCGCTGAAGCGTTACCGGCCCGAGCACTTCGTGGCGCTGGTCGAGCGGCATGGGGTCGACTATGTGGAAAAGGCCCCGGGACAGCTGTTCTGCGCCGATTCCGCCAAGGAGATCCTGCGGGTTTTGCTCACCGAGTGCGACTGGGCAGGGGTCGATATTCGCCTGCAGTGCTCGGTGGAGAGGGTTGAGCGGTTGGGGGAGGGCATGCAGGTGTTGACGTCACTGGGACGCATCGAGACCGGTGCGGTGGTAGTGGCCTGCGGTGGGCTGTCGATTCCCACCATGGGGGCGACCGGCTTCGGCTACGACATCGCCCGGCAGTTCGGCCTGGCGGTCGCCGACACTCGCCCGGCGCTGGTGCCGTTTACCCTGACGTCGCAGTGGAAGGAGCGAGTTGCGGCACTCTCGGGCGTGGCCTGCGACGTGGCGGTCAGTGTACTGCGCGATGGTCAGCGACAGGGGCCGGGGCGCGAGCAACGCTATCGCGAGCCACTGCTGTTCACCCATCGGGGCCTCTCCGGGCCGGGCATGCTGCAGATTTCCAGCTACTGGCTGCCTGGCGATGAACTGGAGATCGACCTGCTACCAGGCATCGACGTCGGAGCAGCCCTGATAGCCGCTCGGCGGCAGAACCCCAGGCGCCAGCTGTCCACCTGGCTGAGCGAGCGCCTGCCCAAGCGGTTGGCGCAGTCCTTGGGCGAATGGCACGGCGAGGACCCGACCCTGGCCGATCTCTCGAATGCGCGCATCGAGGCGTGGCAGGGGCACCTCAATCGCTGGCGGATCAAGCCGGCGGGCACTGAAGGCTGGCGTACCGCAGAGGTGACCATGGGCGGCGTGGATACCCAGGCGATCTCCTCGAAGAGTTTTGCCGTGGACGGGCTGCCCCAGCTACGCTTCATCGGTGAGGTGCTCGACGTTACCGGAGAGCTAGGTGGCCACAATTTCCAGTGGGCCTGGTCCTCGGGGGTGGCCTGCGGTAATGCCCTGTGACGATGCCCTGTGGCCACCGTTTGCTCCTTGCGGCAGTGTTCCCTGCTTCATGCCCCGGTGGTCTATGTTGATAGTCCATGCTCAAGCTGGTGGTCTATGCTGAGGCCAGGAACGCAGGCTGGGAGATTGCGCGATGTCCATGATTGCCATACACGATTCCTCGACCACCGGTAGCTCATATATCGACCAGGTGGTGGATGAGGCCGTTCGACAGGCCGAGGAACGAGGCTGGGAAGCGGTACGCCTGACGGAAGTGGCCCGTGCCCTCGAGCTGCCAGTGTCACTGGTGCTGACCCGGTTTCGTGACTTGGATGCCGTGGCCAATGCCTGGTTCCAGCGGGGACTGCAGGCGATGCTCGCCAAAAAACCGGACACCTTCGAGGATTGGCCCGAGCGAGTTCGCATCGAGCACAGTTTGCTGGCTTGGTTGGACGCCTTCTCCGCCCATCGTCGGGTCACCGTACAGATGCTACGGACCAAGGCCCACCTGCCGCATCTGCATACCTGGGTCCCCATGGCATTCGACCTGTCGCGCACCGTCCAATGGCTGCGCGAGGCGGCGCAGCTCGAGGCGCGCTACGGAACCCGGCGGGCTCAGGTCGAGGAGCTGGCACTGACCAGCCTGTTCCTGGCCACCCTTGCCGTCTGGTCCCGCGATTGCAGTGATGGCCAACACCGCACCCGACAGTTCGTCGAGCGCCGACTCAAGCGCGGGGAAAAATGCATGAAGTGGATGCCGGGGGTGAAGCGCAAGGCTGGCAGCCCGGCGTCGGCTTCCCTTTAGGGGTAGTTACCATCGGTGAAGAAAGCAGCTGTTGGAGCGCTCGGTTCGGCGCTCCGAGTTCCCATCGCGACTGGCGCCGTCAGGCGCCTCGGCGGAGGCTGGAACGCCGGTGATGGCCGCGAACGTTGGCAACACCGCCGGGAGTCCTGCGGCCTCCAGTCGTGATCTAAAGATACTC
>NZ_QPKI01000012.1 GCF_003339685.1 Halomonas sp. DQ26W
GCCTCCGCCAAGGCGCCTGACGGCGCCAGTCGCGATGGGAACCAGCGCTCCAACAGCGATTCTCTCCACCGACGCTGCCACACCGCTGTTGGAGTATCTTTAGATCACGACTGGAGGCCGCAGGCCTCCCGGCGGTGTTGCCGATGTGGCGACCACCGCCAGCGTCGGCCGCCTCCGCCAAGGCGCCTGACGGCGCCAGTCGCGATGGGAACCAGCGCTCCAACAGCGATTCTCTCCACCGACGCTGCCACACCGCTGTTGGAGTATCTTCAGATCACGACTGGAGGCCGCAGGCCTCCCGGCGGTGTTGCCGATGCTGGCGACCACTGCCAACCTCGGCAGCCTCCGCCGAGGCGCCTACCGGCGCCAGTCGCGATGGGGACCAGCGCTCCGACAGCTGCTCTCTCCACCAACGTTGCCACGCCGCTGTTGGAGTATCTTCAGATCACGACTGGAGGCCGAAGGACTCCCGGCGGTCTTGCCGACGCCAACGATCACCGCCAACGCGGCGGCCTCCGCCAGGCGCCTGCTGAGTCTTATGCGTAATCAGGAAACGTTTAGATCCCGCCGAAGTCTGCCGGAAGCCCGAGAAAATTCTGGATGATGAAGAAGTGGTCCTCGAACAGTCCGTCGGGCTCCAATTCGGCCAGCGGTACCCAGCGGGCATGATCGCCGCCTTTGACCGGCTTTAGCTGGGGCAACTGCTGATCCGGCCTGAGGGCGAAATAGAAGGCTTCGGCCAGGGTGCGACCACGCCAGCTGCGGTGCGGCTCGTCGAACAGTCGCTGGCCGCGCAGGGAGCCCTTCAAGACCGGCTCCGGCACCTTCAACCTGACCCTTTCGCGCAGTTCGCGCAGACAGGCGTCGAGCAGCCGCTCATGGGGGTTGATGAATCCCCCGGGCAGGGCCAGCAGCCCCTTCCCGGGGGCCGCAGTGCGGCGCACCAGCAGCACATGGCCTGATTGCACCACCACGGCATTCACGGTCACGAAAACCGGCGGGTAGGGCGCCTGGGCCCATGCCTGGCGATACTGTTCCAGCAGTTGCTGCTCTTCCATGAGCAGCTGGTGGGCCTCGCCGCCGGCAAAGTGACGCAGTTCCGCACAGACCGGGGGCGGTAGGTCATGGGTCGCGCCGGTACTCAGGTAATCATCGGTAGAAGAGTGTGAGCGGAACAAGCGTTCGCGGATCTGGCTGGCCGATATACCTTCGACCAGGGGTACGCTGACTGATTCCCATTGCGGAAAGAGCGATAGATAGTAACTCGACTGGCCACGGCTTGCGCCAATCAGTCCGATGCGTGGCAATCGAGCGTTGTGGTGCCCGGCAATGTCGCGAACCTTGCGCTGGACATCGCGCACCCAGACGTCATTATTGTAGAGCGCATCCAGAAGCGGGACGATTTCGAGCCTTGCGTTTTCCTCTACATCAAAACAACTGCGCAGCAGGTCCTGGCGTTCATCGAAACGCCAGGGATTGCGCAGAGAACGCGCTTGCCAGGCAGACCCAACGAGTACAATTACCTGTCGAGCGTGGCGTAATGCTTCATTGATGACCGCCATATGTCCCAGATGAGGGGGTTGGAAGCGGCCGATGAATACGAGACAGTCGAAATCATGGTCGGAAGCGGACATTGGCGAAACCTTCGCTGGCGGCTCGGGGCCGCCTATTATGGAGGTCGTCAGGCAGGGCTGCAATGAAGCACCGATAGTGAAATATGCAGGGCCGTTCTGGAGTTGCCGAGATGACAAGGAGGTGAGGTGCAGATCAATATCGTGACGTTCTGGTGGCGTGTGATGCACGATGCCGTACAACTCTGGCTGCAGCGCAATGCCTTCAGCTATGCCGGCTCACTAGCCTTCTACACGCTGTTTTCGTTGGCGCCGACGATCATCATCGCGGTGACAGTCATTGGGGTGGTGTTTGGCGAGGAGGCGGCCCAGGGGCAGATTGTCGCACAGCTGGAAGGGGTCCTGGGAGAGGAGGCAGCCAAGGCCGTCGAACAGGCCGTCGTGGCGTCGAGAATCGAGGAAAGCGGCCTGATGCCGACGCTGCTTGGGTTCGGTGCACTAATAGTGGGTGCCACTACCGTATTCGCCCAGATGCAGTTTTCCCTCAATACCATGTGGGGTGTGACCGCCAAGCCAGGCCGCAACGGCTTGCTACTTTTCCTACAGAAACGCTTGATGTCACTTGCCGTCGTGCTTGCCATCGGCTTTATTCTGCTGGTCTCGCTGGTATTCGGCGTGATGATTCGCGCTCTGCTCCTTGCCGGCGATGACCTGGTGCCCTTCGTCGGGCTCTTGACCACGGCGGTGGAATTCGTGGTGTCACTGGTGGTCATTACTGCGCTATTCGCCACGATCTTCAAGGTGCTGCCTGATGTGACGCTGGGCTGGAAGGATGTCTTGCTGGGGGCGCTGGTCACGGCGTTGCTGTTTGCCATCGGGCGAAGTGTCATCGCCGCCTATCTTGCCTACACCGCAACCGCTTCCACCTATGGTGCCGCCGGTTCGGTGGTCATGATCCTGCTCTGGGTCTATTACAGCTCGCTGATCCTGCTGTTTGGCGCCGCCTTCATCCGCAGCTATCTGCTGGCCCAGGGCCGGGAGATCATTCCACGAAATAACGCGGTACTGGTGAGGCGAGAGCTGCTGGAAAGCTGAGTCGGGCGGCCTGTGCCGCGCGACGCATGGCAGGGCCAGGCCTATGACAGAAGCCGCTCACGGGCGAGTTCGTTGGCAATGCCTTCCGGGCTGATGCAGCTTGTTGCGGACGCAGGTTCCAGGTCGCGGGATTTCGGGTGACTGGCATGACGCAGACCTACTGGTCGTCCGGTGTCCGGGATGGTAGAACAAGGCAACGATATCTTGCAGAGAGGTGGTGCCATGAGCAAACGTTGCGTAAAGGCCCTGGTGGCTGGAAAGGTTCAAGGCGTCTGGTACCGCAAGGCCGTGCAGGATCAGGCCTTGCAGCACGGGGTCACCGGCTATGCGAGGAATCTTCACGATGGCCAGGTAGAGGTCATGCTTTGTGGTGACGGAGATGCAGTCAACAAGGTGGCAACCTGGCTCTGGCAAGGCCCACCGAATGCCCGGGTCACCCATGTGGAGTTCGAGTCGCTCGAGCCCCAGGACCCGGACAATTTCGTCACACTCTAGTCATTTCAAAACGAGTCATTTCAAAACGAGCCATTTCAAAACGAGCCATTTCAAAACGAGCCAGTTCAGCGCCAACCAGGCCAGTCAGGCCAGCGTGGCGGCAATCCATTTCACCACGGCATCGCCGTCCGTCTCCAGGCAGACCTCGACCAGGGGCGTCTGAGCCCAGCGCTCCTGGATGAAGCCGCGGCCTTCGGGGGCGAAGACAGTCTGACCCTCGGCGATACCTTCGGTCACCACCGCCAGGTGCCCCGGTGCGGTGGTGAACAGCTCCGGGCGCAGCAGCCAGGCCAGCGCACAGCTGTCGTGGGGGCAGCAGCCGTCGATGCCGAGAAATTCCCGGTAGAAGTCCCGGTAGAAGTCATAGCTGCCCGCCAGCACCTTGCCCAGTTCGCCCTGGCCCGCCTCGATGCGCCGCATGTGCTCTTGGGTGAGTACGCAGCGATGCGTCACATCGAGCCCCACCAGGGTCAGCGGCCAGCCGGCGGTTAGCACACGCTGCGCCGCATGGGGGTCGTTGAACATGTTGGCTTCCGCGACGGGCGTGACATTGCCGCCCTCGCGGATCGAGCCGCCCATGATCACCACCTGCTTGACCTTGTCGATGAGGGTCGGATCGAGCTGCAGTGCCGCGGCAAGGTTTCCCACCGGCCCCACCGCGACCAGGGTCACCTCGCCGGGGCGGGCACTCACCGTGTCGACGATGAACTGGGCTGCACTACGCGGGTCCTTGTTGCCCTTTACCTCAGGCAGCTCGATGTCGCCCAGTCCATTGGCGCCATGAATGTGTGCCGGTGCCGGGTGGCGTGTCTTGACCATGGGTCCGGCGGCCCCCTGGGCAACAGGTACATCCCCGCGCCCGGCCAGTTCGCTCAGCAGCAGGGCGTTGTGGGTGGCAGTTTCCACGTCCACGTTGCCGTAGGTGGTGGTCAGGCCGAGCAGCTCGATCTCGGGGTGGCGCAGGGCAATGGCGATGGCTTGGGCGTCATCGACCCCCGGGTCGGTATCGAAAATGATGAAATGTGACACATGGACTCCTTCCACGAAGTAAAATGAGTGCAACAGGCAGCTTTCAGGAAGAGGGGGCCTCCCGGAACTGGCTCAGCGCATGATCGACGTCAGTCCGCCGGGGAATACTTTCGGCAGCGCCCAGTTGCTGGACGCAAAGTGCTGCAGCATGAGCGGCGAGTTCCAGGCAGCCGGCCACGGTGCTGCCTTCCTGATGCGCTGCCATGAAATAGCCGATGAAGGTATCGCCGGCGGCCGTAGTGTCTACCGGCTTGACCGGCAGGGCGGGCTGATAGCACTGCTCTTTTCCCGACTGATACCAGGCGCCAGCGCCACCGAGCGTGAGCACCGTGCTGGTATCGGGCAAGCGTTGGCGTAGGCCCGCCAGCAGGGTCTGGGCATCGGAAGACTCCGGTAGGCCAACCAGGCCCGCGGCCTCGACGCGGTTGACGAATAGCAGTTGGCAGGCTTCCAGCGACAGCTCGGCCACGTCCTCGGTCATGGGCGCCGGATTGAAGGCGATGTTCAACCCCTGCTCCCGTGCGCGCACGAATAGCTCCGGCAACGCATTGCATTCGTTCTGTGCCAGCAACCACTCTCCAGGCCGGGCCGATGCCGCCAGAGTGTCGAGTTCCGCCGCCGCAAAGCCGTGATTGGCGCCGTGAAACAGGATGATGGCATTTTCGCCACCATCATCCACCTGGATGATAGCGTGGCCGCTGGGTTCATCGACCAGTGAGATATGGGCCACGTCGACCCCGGCATCGGCCAGACGGTCCCGCGCCCAGGCATCCTGTCGCCCCAGTCGCCCCCAGTGGCTGACTTGCCCTCCGGCAAGCGCCATGGCCAGGGACTGATTGGCTCCCTTGCCGCCGAGTCCTACCTGGTAAGCCCCGCTGGCAAGCGTCTCGCCGGGGTGCACCAGGTGTGGGACGCGATAGACATGGTCGAGATTGATCGATCCGACGTTGTGCAGCATGGCGCCCTCTCTTTCAGTTCGCTTGAACCTGACGCAGATTCTCCGCGGTCAGCGTCACGATGCGCTGGCGCGCCTCCGGCGTGATCCAGGCACTGTGCGGCGTGACGATCAGGTTGAGCGACTCCTCCAGGGCATCGAGCAGGGGATGCCCATCCCGGGGTGGTTCCACCGGCAGCACGTCGACGCCTAGCCCGCCCAGCTGCCCTTCGCGCAGCGCATCGAGCGCCGCCTGTTCGTCGATGATGCCACCCCGTGCGCAGTTGACCAGCAGTGCTCCCGGCTTGAGGGCGGCCAGCAGGCTGGCGTCGAACAGGTGTCGGGTTGCATCACTCAGGGGGCAGTGAAGGGTGACGACGTCCGCCTCGGGCGCAAGTCTGGCCAGCGTGGGGCGGCGATCATTGGCTTCATTGCCAGGCCTGGCGGCGAAGCTGACACGCATGCCGAAGGCCTCCGCCAGGGTGGCGACACGGCTACCCAGTTCGCCCTGACCCACGACAACCAGGTGCTTGCCCTCGAGCTGAAGCGTACGGTGATCCATAAGGCAGAAGAAGGGGCTGACATTCCAGCGTCCGGCCGCCACGTCACGCTGATAGAGCGGCAGGCGATTGGCCAGGGCCAGGATCAGCATCAGCGTATGCTGAGCCACGCTGGCGGTGCCGTAGGCGGTGACATTGCGCACGTCGATACCCAGGCGCTCGGCGGCCGGCATGTCGATATTGTTCATGCCGGTGGCCAGCACGCAGATCGATCGAAGCGAGGGCAGGGCATCCAGGTTGGCTCCATCCAGCACTACCTTGTTGACGATGGCCACGTCAGTGCCTTCGAGGCGCTCCCAAACCTGTTCAGGGGCGGTGTGTTCATGCACATCAAGCTCATCGACCCGTTCGCGGATCGGTGACAGGTCAATATCGGCGCCAAGGCTGGCAGCATCCAGTATCACGGCTTTCATGCAGAATTCCTCTTGTGAGTCCGCCTTTTTTGGTCCGCCTTTTGGGACCACCGTGCCAAGGCTGGGACATGCCTGGCCAGGCACGCTATAATGTTCGGCTTTCACGGCAGCCTTGGAAAGTCCCTCGTACGACCCAATATTGCCGGAGGTTGCGCGCTGTCGAATCAGGAGTGAATTGAACCATGCCCATCTATGAATATCAGTGCAAGGCCTGCGGCCATCGTCTGGAAAAGCTGCAGAAGATCAGTGCCGCCCCCCTGACCGATTGTCCCGCCTGCGAGGCGCCTGTGCTCAATCGCCTGGTTTCCGCCGCGGGCTTCCGGCTAGCCGGTGGTGGCTGGTACGAGACCGACTTCAAGTCCGGCAGCAAGAAGAACATCGCCGGTGACAGCGCCAGCACAGGCAGTGACGTCAAGCCTCCAGCCAAGGGCGGTGATACCAAGCCACCGGCCAAGGACGGCGCCGCGGCCTGAGCCCGTGCTCATTGCGAACAACCCTTTCGATAACGCTAGAGAACAGGATACGACATGCGCAGCCATTATTGCGGCCAGCTGAACGAAACCCTGGTGGACCAGACGGTCAGCCTGTGCGGCTGGGTACACCGCCGCCGTGACCACGGGGGTGTCATCTTCCTCGACCTGCGCGATCGCGATGGCATTGCTCAGGTCGTGGTCGACCCCGATACCGCTGAGGCCTTCGCCACTGCCGACCGGGCGCGTAGCGAGTATGTCCTGAGGATTTCCGGCCGTGTCAGGCTGCGTCCCGAGGGCACCCAGAACCCCAAGATGCCCACCGGGATGATCGAGGTTCTGGCCAAGGAAGTCGAGGTTCTCAATATTGCCGCCACGCCGCCGTTCCAGCTCGACGAGCATGGCCGGGTGGGTGAGGAGGTGCGTCTCAAGCATCGCTACATCGACCTGCGCCGCCCGGAGATGATCGAGAAGCTGCGCCTGCGCTCACGGATTTCCCATAACGTGCGTGCCTTCCTTGAAGGACAGGGCTTTCTTGATATCGAGACACCGGTCCTGACTCGTGCCACCCCCGAGGGTGCTCGCGACTACCTGGTGCCCAGCCGGACCCATCCCGGCAGTTTCTTTGCGCTGCCGCAGTCGCCGCAGCTTTTCAAGCAGCTGCTAATGGTGGCGGGCTTCGATCGCTACTATCAGATCGCCAAGTGTTTCCGCGACGAGGACCTGCGCGCCGACCGCCAGCCAGAATTCACCCAGATCGACCTCGAGGCGTCCTTCGTCAGCGAGGACGACATCATGGGCATCACTGAGGCGATGATTCGCCAGCTGTTTCAGGAAGTGCTGGACGTCGAGCTGCCCGAATTTCCCCGCATGACATGGGCCGACGCCATGCACCGCTTCGGCTCCGATAAGCCGGACATGCGCATCCCGCTGATGCTGGTCGACGTCGACGACCTGATGCAGCAGGTGGATTTCCAGGTCTTCTCCGGCCCCGCCAGCGCCGAGGACGGCCGCGTGGCCGCACTCAAGGTGCCAGGCGGCGGTGGCATGTCACGCAAGGTAATTGACGAGTACACCAAATTCGTCGGGATCTACGGCGCCAAGGGACTCGCCTGGATCAAGGTCAACGACCGCGCCAAAGGCATCGAAGGTCTGCAGTCTCCCATCGTCAAGTTCATGGAGAACGTAATCGAGGAACTGCTGGAGCGTGTCGGCGCAGAAGATGGCGATATCATCTTCTTCGGCGCCGACAAGGCCCGTATCGTCAACGAGGCGCTCGGTGCGCTGCGCGTCAAACTGGGCGAAGACCTCAACCTCTATACCCAGCCCTGGGCGCCGCTGTGGGTGGTCGACTTCCCCATGTTCGAAGCCGACGACAATGGCCGCCTGAGCCCGCTGCATCATCCGTTCACGTCACCCTCGTGTAGCCCCGAGGAACTCAAGGCGAACCCGGCCGGTGCCCTGTCGCGGGCCTATGACATGGTTCTCAACGGCACCGAGCTGGGTGGCGGCTCGATCCGTATCCACGACCAGGCCATGCAGAGTACCGTGTTCGAGATTCTCGGCATCGGCGAAGAGGAAGCCCGCGAGAAATTCGGCTTCTTGCTCGATGCCCTGCATTACGGGGCACCACCCCACGGCGGTCTCGCCTTCGGTCTCGACCGGTTGGTGATGCTGATGGCCGGGGCGCGCACCATCCGTGAAGTGATTGCGTTCCCCAAGACGCAGAGTGCCGGCTGCCTGTTGACCGATGCCCCGGGCGAGGTGACTGCCGACCAGCTCAAGGATCTCAACATTCGCCTGCGCCAGAAGGCCAAGACCGAGACCGAGACCAGCAGCGAGTAAGACGAGACGCGTTGCCACCCAGTTCACCGGCGCCTCATGGCGCCGGTGTCATATGAGGAGAGACGGCATGGCCGGGTACAGCAATAGGGCCAGCAGCAGCCAGACGGCTCCGGGACGTTGCACATGCTGATCCTGGGCATCGATCCCGGGTCGCGGATTACCGGCTACGGGGTACTCGACGTCGGCGGGCCGACGCCACGCTATGTCGCCAGCGGCTGTATCCGCCTGCAGGGCGACGACCTGGCCCAGCGGCTCGCACAGGCCTATGCCGGCATCAGCGAGCTGATCGCGCTGCACAGGCCCGGTGAGTTTGCCATCGAACAGGTCTTCATGTCGAAGAACGCCGATTCGGCACTCAAGCTCGGGCAGGCGCGGGGTACCGCCATCGTCTGCGCCGCCAACCATGGGCTACCCGTCAGCGAATACGGTCCACGCCAGATCAAGCAGGCAGTCACCGGAACGGGCAGCGGCAGCAAGAGCCAGGTACAGCACATGGTGGTCGCCATTCTCGGCCTCGATGGTGCGCCGCAGGTCGACGCCGCCGATGCCCTGGCGATTGCGCTGACCCATGCCCACGCCCGCTCGGGCCTGCTGAATAGCGGTAGCTTTGGCGGCCATCGCGCCCGTCGTCGGGGAGGGTCGTGGCGTGACTATCAGCCCTGATCTGCGCTTACGGTAGCGGCGCAGAATAATTCTCGAACGCTGTTTGAAGCTGGGCTAGTCAGCCGCTTGAGCGACCAGTATAGTGGCGCCATGGTGGCCCTAGGTTTTGTACGAAAAGTCGGCGAGCGATGGCCAGGCAAGGCAAAAAACGGCAAAAAGACGGAGTTTACACGGTGTAAATGAGTGCTTTGAGCCGATTTTTAACGCCGTATGGGCGAGCGCAGGCAGTTTTCGTACAGAGCCTAAGTGCCTTGTCACACTCAGGAGCAGTATAGCGAAGCCCATGATCGGACGCCTGCGTGGCACCCTTCTCGACAAGCAGCCGCCCTGGCTGGTAGTGGACGTTGCTGGTGTCGGCTATGAACTGGAAGCCTCCATGAATACGCTGGTGGCACTGCCTGGCCTCGGGGAAGCCGTTTCCCTGTTCACGCACCTTACTGTGCGAGATGACGCACATCTGCTCTATGGCTTCGCTCGCGAGCAAGAGAGAACTCTGTTTCGTGCCCTGATCAAGGTCAATGGCATCGGCCCCAAACTGGCCCTGGCAATTCTCTCCGGCATGGATGAGACGGCCTTCATCCGCTGCGTCATGGATGACGACGCCAAGTCACTGACACGACTCCCGGGCGTGGGCAAGAAGACTGCCGAGCGATTGATCATCGAGATGCGTGACCGTTTCCCGCACTGGGAACAGCCCCTCGATATGGTCACGACCGGGTTGGGTGACTCCAACACCCCGCGCAGGCAGGGCCCCCTGGTCGATGCCGAGGCGGCCCTGGTCAGCCTGGGCTACAAGCCCACGGAGGCAGCGAAGATGCTGTCGGGTCTGGATGACGGACTCACCACCGAGGCCATGATCAAGGCGGCTCTGACCCGTCGCCTGGCAGGATGAACCCCATGAGTGCGAGTGGCTGGCATGATTGACAATGATCGACTGATCGCTGCCGACGAGCACGACGGTGAGGCTCGCGTCGACTATGCGATCCGCCCCAAGCGCTTGGCCGAGTACATCGGCCAGCCCAGGGTGCGCGAGCAGCTGGAAATCTTCATCACCGCAGCCCTTGGGCGCGACGAAAGCCTGGATCACACCCTGGTGTTCGGCCCGCCGGGGCTGGGCAAGACGACGCTGGCCAATATCATTGCGGCCGAAATGGGGGTGGGCATGAAGTCCACGTCCGGTCCGGTGCTGGAGCGTGCCGGCGATCTCGCCGCGATGCTCACCAACCTGCAGCCGGGCGACGTGCTCTTCATCGACGAGATCCACCGCCTCTCGCCCGTGGTGGAAGAGATTCTCTACCCCGCCATGGAGGATTTCCAGCTGGATATCGTCATCGGCGAGGGCCCGGCGGCACGCTCCATCAAGCTGGACCTGCCACGCTTCACCCTGGTGGGCGCGACCACTCGCGCCGGCCTGCTGACCTCTCCGCTGAGGGATCGTTTCGGCATCGTCCAGCGCCTCGAGTTCTACGATATCGAGGAGCTCACCGAGATCGTCACTCGCTCGGCGCGGCTGCTGGGAGTGGAGACCGACCGGGAGGGCGCCACCGAGGTGGCGCGCCGCTCCCGGGGCACACCGCGTATCGCCAACCGCCTGCTGCGTCGCGTCCGTGACTTTGCCCAGGTTCGTGCAAGCGGCCGCGTGGATGCCGATATCGCCGATCAGGCACTCAACATGCTGCATGTGGACCATCATGGCCTCGACCATATGGATCGCCGGCTGCTGCTGGCAATGATAGAGAAGTTCGATGGCGGCCCGGTAGGCGTCGACTCGCTATCTGCCGCCATCGGCGAGGAGCGGGACACCATCGAGGATGTCATCGAGCCCTATCTGATCCAGCAGGGGCTGATGATGAGAACCGCTAGAGGAAGGGTGGTCACCCGCCAAGCATGGCAGCATTTCGGGCTAGCGCCTCATGAGCAGTCACTGGATGCCACTGGCGAGGTTCGGCCGTGAGTGAGTTCCGTCTCCCGGTGCGGGTCTACATAGAGGACACCGATGCCGGTGGTATCGTCTATTACGTCAATTATCTCAAATATATGGAGCGCGCCCGTAGCGAGTGGCTGCGCCATCACGGATTCACTCAGAGTGATCTACTGGAGGCCGGTATACAGCTGGTGGTTCACCGTCTCGAGTGTCGCTATGCCAAGCCCGCGCTTCTAGACGATGCACTGGAAGCTACAGCTGTCATCCACTCCCCAGGCCACTGTCGCGCGAGCTTTCGGCAAACGGTGACCCGCAACGGGGAACCCTTGTGCGAAGCGACGGTCCACATCGCCTGCCTGGACGCTGATCACCTCAAACCCACGCCATGGCCGTCGGCGATTGCCGCGGTTCTCAACGGTTAACTGAAAGTTCGACGAGGATGCCCGTGAACGACTCCATGTCAATTCCACACCTGATCATGAGCGCCAGCACCGTGGTGCAGTTGGTCATGCTGATCCTGGTGATCGGCTCGATTCTCTCCTGGGTCGTGATTTTCCAGCGCACTTTTGTCATGCGACGCGCACGTCGCGCCCATCAGATGTTCGAGGAGCGTTTCTGGTCCGGCGTCGACCTCAACGAACTGTACCGTGAGACGCCCTCCGAGCAGGAAACGTTAGGCGCCGAACAGGTCTTTCGCGCCGGCTTCCGCGAGTTCAACCGTCTGATGCCGAAGACCAAGAGCCCCGATGCCATCCTCGACGGCGTGCAACGCAGCATGCGGGTCGCCTGGTCACGGGAAGAGGAGCGCTTGTCCTTGCATCTGGTTTTCCTTGCCACCGTCGCTTCGGCCAGCCCGTATATCGGCCTGTTCGGAACGGTGTGGGGCATTATGGGGTCGTTCCAGGCCCTCTCGCTGACCCAGCAGGCCACGCTCACCACGGTCGCGCCCTGGATTGCCGAAGCATTGATCGCAACGGCCATGGGTCTGTTCGCAGCCATTCCTGCGGTTATCTTCTATAACCGCCTTTCTGCTGAATCGAGCAGGATGCTGGGCAAGTACGAGGACTTCGCTGAGGAGTTCCACTCCATCCTGCATCGCAACCTGCAGGGACGCAGTGAAGCCGGCACTGCCTGAAGGAGCCGCACCATGCAAGGACCTTTCAATCGTGACGGTCGGCGCAAGCCGATGGGCGAAATCAACGTAGTGCCGTTCATTGACGTCATGTTGGTACTCTTGGTGATCTTCATGATCACTGCCCCGATGCTGACCCAGGGGGTGCAGATAGAGCTGCCCCAGGTCACCTCAGAGCCCATCGACTCCGAGGAGCAGAGCGAGCCGATCGTGGTATCAGTGGATCGTGAGGGCGAGTATTTCCTGATGGTCGGCGGTGACGAGATCCAGGTCGGCCTTGATGAGCTCTCCGACAGGGTGCTGATCCTGCTGGATCGCCGGCCGGACTCCCCGGTCATGGTTCGTGGCGACCGCCAGGTGCCATATGGCCAGATCGTCAACTTGATGAGCACCCTGCAGGTGGCCGGTGTGGCCAATGTCGGGCTGATCTCCGAGCCGCCGCCGCGTGATTGAGCAGAAAGGAAACACCATGGCTCGACATGACCAGTGCGCAGCGACCCCGCCGTATCGATCAGTTGGCTACGGCTTGCCGACTGTGCTCGCCGTTGGCCTGCATGTACTGATCGTCGTGTTGAGCGTGGTTACGCTGCCTCAGCGCCAGCCGGAAGTTCCACAGACCAGCTCCATCGTGCAGGCAACGTTGGTCAGCACCGAGACCACGACGGACCAGGCTCAGCGTGCCGAGGAGGCGCGCTCTCGTGCTGAGGCCCGCCGGGCAGAAGAAGAAGCCCAGCAGGCCGAGGCCGAAGCACTGGAGCGTGCCGCGGAAGAGCAGGTTGCCGAGGAGGCCGCCCGACAGGCGGAGCTGGAAGCGGCAAAGCGCGATGCGGCTCGTGAAGCCGAGCTGCGCGAGCGCCAGGAAACGCGAGAAGCTGCAGAAGCCGAGGCCCAGCGGCGCGCCGAGGAAGCTGAGCGTCAGGCACAGTTGCGCGAAGAGCAAGAAGCCCAGCGGCAGCGCCAGCAGGAGGACGCTGCCGAGGCCCAGCGCCAGGCTGAAGCGGACACTCGCCGCCAGCAGGAAGCCGAAGAGCAGCGTCGTCGCGAAGTAGAAGAGACTCGCCGCCAGCAGGAGGCCGAAGAGGCCCGCCGCCAGCAGGAGGCTGAAGAGCAGCGCCGTCGCGAGGCAGAAGAGACTCGCCGCCAGCAGGAGGCCGAAGAGCAGCGCCGTCGCGAAGCAGAAGAGACTCGCCGCCAGCAGGAGGCCGAAGAGCAGCGCCGTCGCGAAGCAGAAGAGACTCGCCGCCAGCAGGAGGCCGAAGAGCAGCGTCGTCGCGAAGCAGAAGCACGCCGAGCAGCGGAAGAGGCCAGCCAGGGCTTAGATCGTGCTATCGATGGTGAAAGTGAATCCGTCGCCAACGCTCGCCAGGCCCAGGAGGCGGCCAATAGTTTCATCAATCTGGTACGGCGGGCAGTGGAGCAGGCTTGGGTGATTCCTCCGGGTGCATCCAGAAACCTTGATGCCACTGTACAGGTCCAACTGGGACCATCCGGCGAGCTGTTTGGCACTACTATTATTCAGAGCAGCGGTGATAGCAGCTTCGACCGCTCAGCCATACAGGCGGTGGAAGCTGCCGCTCCATTCGGTGAGCTGCGTCAATTGCCCGCTATGGCGCAGCGTGACTTCCGACAATTCAATCTGCGGTTTCGACCGGGAGATGTACGCTGATGAAAGTCCTGATGACGACCTGGCTGAGCGGCATGCTATTGGTGTTCAGCACGCTGACACAGGCCAACCTGACCATTGAAATCACACGCGGCAGCGACCGTGCCACCCCAATCGCGGTAGTCCCTTTTGCCACAGACGGTGAAAGCCTGTCTGAGGACGTCGCCCAGATTATCAGCGACAATCTGCAGCGAAGCGGCTACTTCGAGCCACTTGATCGTCAGTCGATGTACGACAGGCCCAGCAGCAGCGACGATGTCCAGTTCGGCCAATGGCGTGCGCTGGATGTGCGCTATCTGGTGGTAGGGCACGTCAGTCGTGAAGGCAGCGGCTATCGGATTCGCTACGAGTTGATGGATGTCAGCGGTACCCGCCGTATGCTGGGTGAGAGCGTGACTGCCAGCGGCAACGAATTGCGCGGTGGGGCACACTACATCAGCGACCAGATCTTTGAATCCATTACCGGCATTCGTGGTGCCTTCGCTACGCGCATCGCCTATGTCACGGCGCGGGGAGTTGGCAATGATATGCAATTTGCCCTCTATGTCGCGGATGCCGATGGCCATAACAGCCAGGAGGTGCTTAGTTCGCGGGAGCCGATTCTCTCGCCTGCCTGGTCCCCGGATGGCCGCAAGCTTGCCTATGTCTCCTTCGAGACGGAGCGACCGGCTATCTATATCCAGGAACTGGCGACCGGCCAGCGGGTCAGGGCGACCTCCTTCGAGGGAATCAATGGCGCTCCGGCCTGGTCGCCGGACGGACGCAAGCTGGCCATGGCGTTGTCGAAGGACGGCCAGCCGGAAATCTATATCATGGATGTGGTGTCGCGTAATTTCGAACGCATCACCAATAACAGCAACATCGATACCGAACCGAGCTGGTCGCCGGACGGACGCAGCATCCTGTTCACCTCCGACCGCAGCGGCGGTCCGCAGCTCTATCGCTATACGGTGGGTAGTGGCGAGACAGACCGGTTGACATTTACAGGTAATTACAATGCCCGTGGGCGCTTTGCTCCCGATGGCGAATCCATCTTCCTGGTCCACCGCAGCAACAATGGCTACCAGATCGCCAGGCAGGATCTGGGGTCAGGCAGGCTGGTCGTAATCAGTGAGTCTCGTTGGGATGAATCACCCAGTGTTGCGCCCAACGGGACCATGGTAATCTTCGCCACCCAGCAGGGTAATAGCGGGGTGTTGGGGGCGGTGTCGGCCGACGGACGTGCGTCCTACCGGCTGCCATCAGCGCAAGGTGACGTGCGCGAACCCGCATGGTCACCATTTCTAAATTAATGCTCGATGATCCGTGTCTTTCGAATCCTTCAAGGAGTTTGACGATGCAATTCAAGTCGCATGCCAGGAGCCTGGCACTCGCCCTTTCTCTGGCGCTCGTGGCCGGCTGTTCCAGCACTGGTGGGACTCAGGACGGGTCTATGGAAGGCACCCGCAACGGCGGGGCAGGAACCGGCGTAGCCGGGAGCGGGCAGGTCTCCGGCACCGGTGTTGACGGCGTTCGTGCCGGCCAGCAGGCTGACGGTCGCATTCCTGAAGTTCGTACCATCTACTTCGACTTCGATCGTGACAACATTCGCACCGAATTCGAGTCGGTACTCGTTGCCCACGCCCGCTACCTGCGCTCCAATGGCAGTGCTCGCGTCGTGCTTCAAGGCCATACCGACGAGCGTGGTACTCGTGAATACAACATGGCCCTCGGCGAGCGTCGCGCGAATTCCGTGAAGCGCTTCCTTGAAGTCCAGGGTGTGTCTCCCTCCCAGTTGGAGATCGTCAGCTATGGCGAGGAGCGCCCGGCAGTGCGTGGCAGCAATGATGAAGCGCACGCCCAGAACCGCCGTGTGGTCTTCGCCTACTGATCGAGCCGGCGCGATAGTGCGCCTATGGAGTCCAACATGAGACACAGTCTGAAAAGGCTGTGCGGCGCGGGAGCCCTGGTGCTCCCGCTGTCCGTAATGAGCCTTGCCGTTGCACAACAGCGCCCGTTGGTCGAAGACCTCACATCCTCTCCGTCGCGCTCTTTCATGGATCAGGCAGAAGTACGGGAAGAAGCCCGGGGCAGCCTGGTTATCTTCAATCAGGTTGAGGAGCACCAGCGTGAGATACAGCAGCTGCGTGGCCAGATCGAAGAGCTTCGCCATCAGCTCGAGCAGCTGCGTAGCCAGACACGCCAGCAATACCTCGATCTGGAGGAGCGACTGATGGCCGGCAGTACCGGCATCGAGGCTCACCCGGAAGTCGACGAGGCGTCCGCACGTCAGGTTGCCGAGACGCCTTCGCCGAGTGGCGTGAGCGCCGAAGTTCAGGCTGCCTACCAGGCTGCCTTCTCCAGGGTGCAGGCACGCGAATTCCAGGACGCGATCAGCGCCTTCGACGCCTTCGTAGTCGACTACCCCGACAACAACCTGACCGCCAACGGTCATTACTGGCTGGGAGAGCTGCACTCCGCAGAAGGCAATCTTGCCGATGCTGAAATCGCCTTCCGGCAGGTCATCGAAAACCACCCCCAGAGCAGCAAGCTACCCGATGCCCTCTACAAGCTCGGCCTGATCAAGGCCCGCCAGGGGGAGCCCGAAGAGAGCCGAGAGCTGCTGGAACGGGTAAGGGATGACTATCCCGACAGCAGTGCTGCCGGACTTGCCAATGACTTTTTACGCCAGTCCCTGTGAGGACTGGCCCCGCCCGAGGAGCCGCGATGAGCTGCAAGATCGACTACCAGGCGCCAGCCGATCTGCTTGAAGGACGTATCATTCTGGTCACCGGTGCCGGTGACGGCATCGGTCGCGAGGCCGCACTGGCGTTTGCCCGGCATGGGGCCACGGTCATACTACTGGGGCGTACGCTGGGCAAGCTGGAGAAGGTGTACGACGAGATCGAGGCGGACGGCTGCCCCCAGCCCGCGATCGTGCCGCTGAACTTCGAAGGCGCCACGCTGAAGGATTATCACGACCTGGCAGAGATGCTCGACAAGGAGTTCGGCCGCCTCGACGGACTTTTGCACAATGCCAGCTTGCTGGGACGAATAACCCCGTTTGAGCAGTACAATCCCGAGCTCTGGGAGCAGGTCATGCAGGTCAACTTCAATGGCCCGGTATGGATGACACAGGCGCTATTGCCGCTGCTGCAGTCATCGAAGGATGCCTCGGTGGTATTTACCTCATCTAGTGTGGGACGCAAGGGTCGTGCCTATTGGGGGGCATACTCGGTCTCAAAGTTCGCCACCGAGGGTTTCATGGAAGTGCTTGCCGACGAACTCGAGCACCTCGGCACCATTCGCGTCAATAGCCTCAATCCCGGTGCGACGCGCACGACCATGCGGGCCAATGCCTACCCGGGCGAAGACCCAGAGACGCTGCCGACACCGGAAACCATCATGCCCACCTACCTGTGGCTGATGGGCCCCGACAGCCAGAGACACAACGGCGAGCGTTTCGACGCGCAGCCGCCGAAGTCCGCATAGCTCCGGGGTCATGCCCTGCCATCATGTCCCGGGCCGGTTGCCAGGGTCTAGGAGTCTGTCGGATTTGACCGATTGTCCAGGCTCCCAGGAGCCAAGTCCTAGGTGTGAGTATCAGAGCGCAGGGCCGGGAAGCAGGGTCTCCACCAGTGACGCACTGGTCTCGAACCATAGATCGGCCGGCCAGTCGCGGTAGTCGTCCCCCTCCTCGATGTAGCCGTAGCCCACCGCAATGGCCGGCATGCCGGCGGCACGCGCCGCTTGCATGTCACGCAGGTGGTCGCCGATATACCAACACCGGCCCGGCGCAACGTCAAGCAGACTCGCGGCGGCCCACAGCGGCTCCGGAAATGGCTTCTTGAGGGGCAGGTCGTCGGCACAGATCAGGGCACCTGGCATCAGTCCTAGGGCTTCAATCAGTGGTGCGGCAAAGGCGCGTGGCTTGTTGGTAACGATGCCCCAAGGCCGATGCATGGACTCCCAGTTCGTCAGCAAGCGATCCAACGGTGGAAAGACTCGGCTCTCTTCAGCCACAGCCTGGCCATAGGCCTCGAGCAGGAACTCGCGAGCTTCGTCATGCCCGTCCCGGGTCTTTTCCAGCCCCAGTGCCAGCTTGACCAGAGCGCTGCCGCCGTTGGAAACCTGGGCACGAATCACCGGATAGGGCAGGGGATCCAGCCCATGATGAACACGCAGGGCATTAGTGGCGCGTGCCAGGTCAGGAGCGGTATCTACCAGGGTGCCATCGAGATCGAACAGCAGTGCCTCCGGCAGCTGCATCAGCGAGCCTCCCGGCGGCAGTGCATCAGGTAGTTGACCGAGACATCATGTGCCGACAGCCGATAGCGACGCTTCAGCGGATTGTAGACCATGCCGTTCTGCTCGCGAACCTCCAGGTCCGCCTCACGACACCAACCGGCAAGCTCTGAGGGACGAATGAATTTGCGATAGTCATGGGTACCGCGGGGAAGCATTTTCAGCAGGTATTCGGCACCGATGATCGCCAGGGTATAGGCCTTGGGGTTTCGGTTGAGTGTCGAAAAAAAGACGTGTCCCCCGGGCTTGACGAGCGCAGCGCAGGCGCGGATGACGGACCCGGGGTCAGGCACATGCTCGAGCATCTCCAGACAGGTCACTACGTCGAATTCGCCGGGGTGCTCGGCAGCCATCCCCTCGGCACTGGCTTGGCGATATTTCACCTCGACGCCGCTTTCCTGTGCATGAAGGCGCGCTACTCCTAGAGGAGTCTCACCCATGTCGATACCGGTGACACGGGCACCACGATGGGCCATGGCTTCGGCAAGGAGGCCGCCACCACAACCCACGTCGAGGACCTGGCGGCCCGCCAGGCCACAGCGGGCATCGATAAAGTCCAGGCGCAGGGGATTGATGTCGTGCAGCGGCTTGAATTCGCTCTGGGGGTCCCACCACCGGCTGGCTAGTGCGTCGAACTTGGCAATTTCGGCCTGGTCCACATTGTGGTGATGGAGGCTTGCGCTCATGTTGTTTCTCCGTGTGAATTGGTCGACACCCTGGCAACATTCAGTACCTTCGGTATCATGCACTATTCTACCCGTAGCGACCCGGGCTTTCCCATGACGGAATCATCGGTGGCCCCGGGAGGTAATCTTGATCAACCGACTCAAGCGACAAGGAAGGCACAATGATTCGCAAGGCTGTATTACCCGTTGCCGGTTTCGGAACCCGCTGCCTGCCGGCCTCCAAGGCGATTCCCAAGGAAATGATCACCATCGTCGATCGTCCGGTGATCCAGTACGTGGTGAACGAAGCGGTCGCTGCCGGGATACGCGATATCGTCCTGGTGACCCACGCCAGCAAGAGTGCCATCGAGAACCACTTCGACAAGCACTTTGAGCTTGAGGCGAGCCTCGAGGCCAAGGACAAACAGGATCTTCTCGACGAGCTCAAGGCCATTGCTCCCGATGGCGTCAATATCATCAGTGTTCGCCAGCCGGAACCTTTGGGCCTTGGCCATGCGGTGCTTTGCGCCCGCCCGGTGATTGGAGACGACGAACCCTTTGCGGTGCTGCTACCCGACGTCCTGGTGGATGATGAGGGTCTCGAGCGCAACGACCTGGCGGGCATGATCGATGCCTTTGAAGCCAGCGGTCGTTCCCAGCTGATGGTGGAAGAGGTGCCATGGGAAAATGTCCACAAGTACGGCATCGTGGACCCTCAGGGCGGTGCGCCATCGCCGGGTGAATCCTGCCAGCTTGATGGTGTGGTTGAGAAGCCGTCACGGGACGATGCACCTTCCAACCTGGCCGTCATCGGCCGCTATGTCCTGCCGGGCCGTATCTTCTCACTGTTGGCTGAAACACCGCCTGGCGCCGGCAACGAAATTCAGCTTACCGATGCCATCGAAACGCTGCGCCAGAGCGACGGCGTAGACGCCTGGCGAATGCGTGGCAAGACCTACGACTGCGGCCATCAACTCGGCTACCTCGAGGCAACCATGGTCTATGGTCGCCGTCATCCGCGCTTCGGTGAGGGCTTTCGCGAACTGCTCTCCCGCTACAGCCAGCCGGAGTAATTGTCATGCGACTCGAGATTCATGGCAGTGAGCTGGCAGCCGCCACGGCTGCTGCCGCCCTCTCTTGGGTGGGGCATCAGGTGCATTGGATACCCCATGCCTCCATGCCCTGGCCCCGCTTGCTGGAAGCCGACTGGCTTCGGCGTGAACCTGACCTCATGGTCGCGCTACAGGAAGGGCGTGAACTCGGCACCCTGACGGTGGCCGGCAGTGACAGTCCGCAGGCGGGTCCCATCGACATACTCTGGCTCGCACTCTCTCCCGAGCAGCGTGACGAG
The DNA here is from genome assembly GCF_003339685.1 of Halomonas sp. DQ26W. Lineage (GTDB taxonomy): Bacteria > Pseudomonadota > Gammaproteobacteria > Pseudomonadales > Halomonadaceae > Halomonas. The sequence continues at coordinate 20,095 of NZ_QPKI01000012.1, forward strand.
GCCGGCGACCTTGTGGAAAAGGCTGTCACGCACCACACCGAAGCGCTGATGCTGGTCAACAATTCGACCTTTCCGGTGGGCGAGACCGAGCGCCTCGAGATGCGGCTGGCTGGGCCCGAGTGCCGTGCCGTGGCCCTGGTCGACATGCTGGAGGAGGGGCGTGCATGGGCGAGCTTCACCCGCCCCGGTCGTTGGCTGCTGGGGTGCGACGATGATCATGCCGAAAGCCAGGTGCGGGAACTGCTGCGAGCCTTCAATCGGCGGCGTGACGTGGTGCAGCGTATGCCACGCCGTGCGGCCGAGCTGACCAAGCTGGCCACAATCGGCATGCTTGCCACGCGCATCAGCTATATGAACGAGATCGCTGGCCTCGCAGACAGCCTGGGTGTCGACGTCGAGCATGTGCGTCAGGGCATGGGGGCCGACTCGCGGATTGGCTATGAATACCTCTACCCGGGATGCGGTTTCGGCGGCCCTAATTTCTCCCGTGACCTTATGCGACTGGCCAATGTCCAGGAGGCCAGTGGTCGCCATTCGGCACTCTTGGAGCAAGTCCTGGACATCAACGAGCAGGTCAAGGAAACGCTGTTTCGCAAGCTCTGGACCCATTTCCAAGGACGCCTGGAAGGGCGTACTCTGGCGATATGGGGCGCGGCCTTCAAGCCCGGCTCGGCCCGCATCGACCATGCCCCCGTGCTTACGTTACTCAAGGCACTATGGGCCCAGGGGGTCAAGGTACGGCTGCACGATCCTGCCGCAACGGCAGCGCTGCGTGCCGAAGTCGGCGACCATCCGTTGCTGGAGCTGTTTGATGCCGACCCCTATGCTGCCTGCGAGGGCGCGGATGCCCTGATGCTGGTTACCGAGTGGAAGCACTACTGGAACCCGGACTGGGCTCGGCTGGCAGGACAGTTGAAAGAAGGACTGCTGCTGGATGGGCGCAACATCTACGATCCTTCCCATGTGGCGAGTTGGGGACTTTCCTACCGCGGGATCGGCCGACGCGCCGACCCCGCGCAGACTTCTTCGCGTTGAGGTAACAGTGTGCGTGCAGGCGGTTTCCCTGCTTACAATGGGGCGCCTGCCGCCTTTGCTGAAAGGAGTTTGCCATGCCAGAAGCGCGTCCGCCCGAGCGACGCCCCATCGTCCCCGACCCGGACACTAGCCTGACACGGGCACGGCGGCCGGCACAGCCGATGCCCAGACTTTGGCCGCTTCGGTTGACGGTTTTCCTGCTTGTCTTCGCCCTGGGGGCGGTGACCTGGTTTGGCTGGCAGGAACGTCAGCGTTTCGATGAGCAGTGGAGCCAACTGGCCGGCGAAATGTCCAATGTGCATGCCCGGTTCGATGCCGAGGAAGGGCGTGGCGATCGTCTGGAAGGAATCGAGTCACGGCTATCGACGGTGGAGAATCGCGGCGAATCTCTGGCTGCTCGCACCGCGAACCTGGAGGTGGAGGTTGAGCAGGTCGCCGACATCGACGAGTCTCGCTTGGACGCGTTGGAGGAGCGCCTGGACGGTGTAGCTGGGCAACTGGAAGTCATGACCGAGGAGGCCGCTTACCGGGATGCCCTGCTGAGCGCCACTCAGGATTCGATGAATGCTCTCGAGCGCGCTGGTGAAGAGGGGCGGCAGGCGTTGGCCACCCGCATCGAGACGGTAGCCGACTCCACTCAGCTCACCGCTGATCGATTGTCGGAATGGCATGAACGCTTCGACGAACTCGCTGCTACCCAGCAGGATGTGCGTGGCAATCTGGCGGAGGAGCTGGCGGCTTTGGATGAGCGCACCCAGGCCCGGGAGGCGGAGCTGAATCGTCATCTCGAAGGTGTAGCTGAACGTATGGAGCCCTTGAACGTCGAATTGGAAGCCCTCGTGACGGACCAGCAGGAGCATCAGGAAACGGTTAGTCGACTGCGGAACAGACTCACTGCCATGGAAGCCGAATTGATCGAGCTACGCCAGACCCAGCTTGCACTCAGTGCCGGGCTGGAAGCTCTGCAGTAATGCGACTCGGCGGTCCTTCAGTCCGCCGGGTTGTCTGTAGTCTGTGAGGAAGCCGCAGATATGGGAAAACGCGTAGCAGCATGCCTTGGTGCAGTGGTCCTGTGCCTTGGCCTGACTCAGGATGCGCTTGCCATCGAGGCCCGTATCGACGGGCTGGAAAGTGATGTCGCGGAAAATGTCCGCCACTACCTGAGCAGCCTCGATGCCGCTCAGTACGGACGTGCACGTCTCGAAGGCGAAGTTCTGCGGCGCACCCGTGAGGCCATGCGGGTGTATGGTTACTACGAACCCCGGATCCACCAACAACTCGAAGTGCGTGACCCTCCCCGCCATGTCGAACTGGTGGTCGAACCTGGCCCCCAGGTCATTGTTGAAGTGCTGGATATTCGACTCGAAGGGGATGCCCGGCGCGACGCTCCTTTCCGTGATACGGTCGAGGCCTTCCCGCTGACCGTTGGCGACCCGCTGCTGCATGCCCCTTGGGATCGGATGCGCAACAGTCTCGCCAACCTCTCCCTGGAGCGCGGGTATTTCGACTGGCGCTTCACCGACAGGCGCATGGAGGTCAGGCCCTTCGACGAGAGTGCGCGTCTCTACCTGACTTTGGATAGCGGCCAACGCTATGCCTTTGGCGATGTGACAATACGTGGCAGCCATATCATCGAGGAACGACTGCGCCAGATGACCCCCTTCACGCCGGGCGAGCCCTATCAGGCGGGAGCTGTCGCGCTCTACACTCAGCGGCTGGGCCAGGCAGGCTGGTTCAGCTCGGTCAGCGTCCGGCCTCGCCTGGATAGCCGCCGGCAGCTGGCCCTGAGGGCACCTGAACTGGGCTGGTGGAACGAGGTCGGAACTCTGGGCGAGACGACACTATCTGGCGAGCCAGCGGCGCGCTCGCCACAGCAGCCGATCAGGCCACGACTTTCACCCGAAGCACTCTCTGCGGTCACCAACTTGTATCGATCCGATCGCCCCATTATGCCGATCGATGTCGTGGTTGCGCCGGCCGACCGGCATCAGTTCGAGATCGCCGTGGGCTTCGCCACCGATGTAGGGCCGCGGCTAGGGTTCGGCTGGGACCAGCCCTGGATCAACCGCTACGGCCATAGCCTCGACCACGACCTGTTCATTTCTCAGCCGGAGCAACGCCTGACCGGCACGTACCTCATACCACTGGACGATCCGCTGCGCGATCAGTACCGCCTGCAGTATGGCCTGCGCCATCGGGACATGGATGACACCCGCACCATAGAGAACACAATCGAAGTGACACGGCGCTGGGAGTTCGATAACCGCTGGGTGCAGACAGTCTTCCTGCGCGCCACCTATGAAGACTTTACCCAGGGCGGAGAAGCCGACAGCGTCTTCATCTACTACCCCGGGGTCAGCTGGTCACGGACACGGACTCGTGACCCTCGCTTTCCCAGTTGGGGAGACCGCCAGAGGATCGCCTTCGAGTACTCCGACAATCTGTGGGGGTCGCAAGCAGATTTCTTGCGCATGACTGGTGATACCGAATGGATTCGTATGCTGGGCAGCGATGCTCGTTTCGTGAATCGCCTTGGCCTGGGTGCCATAGAGTCCAGCGACTTTTCCAAGGTTCCGCCGTCACTGCGCTTCTTTACTGGCGGCGACAGGTCGGTGCGGGGTTATGCCTATGAAAGCCTGGCACCACGAAACGAGGAGGGGCGCCTACGCGGCGGCCAGCAGCTGTTGACTGCCAGCACTGAGTTGCAACATCGTATCGTCGGCAACTGGTGGGGTGCCGCCTTCATCGATACCGGTGACGCCTTCGATGACTGGGGTCCCGACTCGCTCAATACCGGGGCTGGCCTCGGGGTGCGCTGGATTTCGCCTGTCGGGCCGGTACGCTTCGATGTCGCCCATCCCTTCGACGATGAGGAGAATGCGTGGCGCCTTCATTTCGCCATCGGCCCGGAATTCTGAGGACCCGGCTGCTGTTCTGGTCGCTTGTTCGTCTACTGATTGTACTGCCACTCTGGTTACTGGGCTGGGTCATCCTTGCACTGGGCCTGGCGCTGTCCCCATGGGGAACCGGCTTCTTGCTGGAGCAGGGGGCCGAGCGTGGCTTCTACCAGTTGGAGGATTCCGAAGGCGCTCCTTTCGACCGGCTGGTCCTGCACGGGCTGGAGCTGGAAGCCGGGCCCGCAACGGTGTCGTTGCAGCGGCTCGACCTGGCCTGGGCCGATGACTGCTTGCTCCGGGGGCGGCTCTGCATCGAGCACCTGTCCATCGAGGGAGCGCGAATCCAGCTGCGAGCGGGTGAAACCGATACGGATCAGGAGGAAGCGGCGCCCGCAGGAGATATCCACCTGCCGTTTCCCGCGGAGATACGTGCGCTGTCGCTGGTCGACGTGGAGCTGTTCTTGCCGGATGGCACGCGAATCTTTTTCGATGATTTCTCGTCGGCAGCCAGGTCCCAGGCTGCCGAGGTGGAGCTGTTATCCACCCGGCTGGAAGGTCTTCGCATTACGATACCCCCATCGCCGGGCACCGCGCTGGCCACATCCGCCATCGATGATGCTGCCCCACGCCTTGCCGCTCCCGCCATCGACGCTCCCGCCATCGACGCTGCCGTCGATCTGGCTGCCACATCGCCGCCTGGCACGGTCGAAGAGTATGAAAGCGGCGGCGCTGCCGAGGAACAGACAATTCACCTGCCCGTGGCCGTGACGGCCCCTGACCTGCAGGTCGTCGACACGGCGATAGAACTGGCGGACGGCACTCACATCGAGATCGATACGTTGACGTCCGGCATCGAGGCCGCCCAGTCTCACCTGAGCCTGATGCCGACTCACCTTACCGGCCTGCGCGTCCACCTCCCCCTGTCTCCGGGGGCCAAGCTGGCTCTGGATGAGAGCGACACCGACCAGCCACGGCTTTCATCCGACGCCATTGATGCCACACTTGCCCTGACATCGCCGCTCCCGGCCGTCGTTGCAGCCGAGATCGAGGCGGGTCTGGGTCTCGCACAGCGCGAGCGCGCCACGCTTCCCGAGATTCATCTTCCACTGTCGGTGTCGATTCCCCACCTCAGGCTTGAGGAGGTCGAGTTCACCGGTCCATTCAACTACTCGATCCGGCATCTGACTCTCGGGCTCGAAGCCAACGGGAAGGAAGTAGAGGTGACCTCCCTCGATCTTGCCACCCTGGACGTCGACGTACAGCTCTCGGCGAGAGTCGAGCTACAGGGTGACTATCCCCTCGAAGTACGGCTCCGCACCACCCTGTGGCTGCCCGAGATCATGCCTGAGCTGGCCGGCCAGCGAATCGAGCTGTTGTTAGGGGGGAGTCTCGGTGACCTGGAGGTCGAACTGGCTGCCTCAGGCCCCGTGGACGCTGAGCTGAGGGCCAGGCTCGACGCACTGGACCCGACTATGTCCTTTACCGCTTCGCTGGAAAGCGACCTGTTGCAGTGGCCGCTGCCAACGCGGCTGACCACCGAAGTCCCCGAAGACATTGGAGACGTGCCAGCCGACCCTTACCTGGCCGAGGATATTTCCCTTCGCCTGTCAGGCAGCCTGCTCGATTACAGCGCGGCACTCTCGATGCGTCTGGAGGGTCCCGAGATACCCCGTAGCCGTGTCGCTCTGTCGGGCAGCGGCGATTTCGAACACTTTGCTTGGCTGCCTCTGTCGCTGACCCTGGGCGATGGCTCGCTGATCAGCCGGGGGCGCGTTGCATGGTCCGAAGGACTGGACGTGAACACAGTCATCCGACTCGACAACATCGATCCCGGCGCCTTCACCGCCGCCATCGATGGGCGGTTGAGCGGCGACATCGAGGCAGCGTTCGCCCAGGGACCTAATGGCTGGCTGTTGCGTGTGCCACGATTCGATATCGATGGCGAACTACAATCGCTGCCGATGTCGCTGCAGGCACGCCTCAGCGGTGATAGTAAAATGCGCTGGAGTATCGACCGCTTCGACTTCCAGCAGGGCGACAATCGCCTCTCCGCCAGCGGCGAGGTATCGGAACAGCGAATGAGTCTTGATGGCGACATCGACCTGCCCAATCTCTCCAACCTGCACGACGAGCTCGGCGGCAGCCTGACCGGTCAATTCACAACGACGGGAAGCCTCGAGACCCCACGGCTCGACATCGCACTCAGCGGCAATAGTCTGGCCTTCGGCGACAGCCGCCTGGAAAGCCTGCAGTTGTCGGGCAGCGTCCGGGGCCTTGAAGACCCCGACCTCGACCTGAGACTGGACATCGAGAACCTTATTGCCGGCGGACAACGCTTCAGCGAAGCATCGCTGCTGCTTGATGGACGTCTGACAGAGCATTCACTGACGCTGGACGCCACTGCCGGTCGCGGAATGCCGCTGTCACACGCCACACTGGTGCTCGATGGCGGTCTATCCGAGGACCACCAGCGCTACACCGGACGCATCCATCCGCTGGAGGTTGCAACGGAATACGGCGAAATCAGCCTGGACGAACCACTGGCCTTCACTGCTGATCTCGAGACCGGCAGCGCACGCGTGCAGCCCTTCTGTCTGCGTCGCGAGCAAGGCGGTCGTATCTGTCTCGACGAAACGCTGCAAGCCAGTGCCGAGAGCGGAGATGCCTCATTATCGGTTCGTGGGCTGCCCATGGAGCTGCTCGACGAGTGGCTTCCCGAAGAGTGGAGTGCGACAGGCCGAGCAGACATGGACCTTCAGGCCAAGTGGCGCAGGGGAGGCGACCAATGGCACATCGAGAGCGATGTGGACAGCGAGCTCTCTCTCCAGGGGATGGATATCTACGGCCAGCCCTGGTTGTTGCCGGACACGAGCTTGAATGTGACCCTGGACGCCGACGAGCAGAGGTCTGATCTCAACCTGGACCTGATCCTGGCCGATGCCGGACGGCTTCGCCTGAGCATTGGGATGGATGACCCGGCAGGTGATGGCGCCCTTGAGGGAACCCTGACGCTCGATGCTCTGAACCTGTCACGCTATCGTAGCCTGGTCGCCGGCATGGACACCCTTGAGGGTGTCATCGATGGGAGAGTGGACATTTCCGGTACAGGCCAATCTCCACTTCTCAGCGGCGCCCTGGAGTTGGCCGGCCTGCAGGCAAGCGGCATGGATATCCCCCTGATCATTGTGGATGGCCGCATACGGGTGGAGCTCGAAGGCGAGACCGCCCGTGTCATGGGCTACGTGGAAAGCGACGAAGGGCGACTGGTGATCAATGGCGATGCTGCCTGGCCCTCGCCGGAGGACTGGCGAATCGGGGTCGATCTGGACGGTACACGGCGGCCGCTGCTGGTGACGCTACCGGAATTCGGGCGCTTGCGCATCGCGCCGGACCTGCGTGTGCGCATCGATCCGAACCGACTTCAGGTGCGCGGTAGCGTACAGGTCCCCTGGGCACGGCTCGAGATAGGCGAGACGCCGCCCGCTGCCGTCGCACCCAGTCCTGATGAAATCATCATCACCCGTCGTGACGAAGAGCGGGCCAGACGCACCGCCGAGCTGACGGAAGACACCGGTGCGGATGAGGCCGCTGTCGTGGTCTTGCAGCAGGCCGGTATGTCGCTGGACGTGCGCATCGACTTGAATCTCGGTCCCGATATGCAACTAGAAGCCCGCGGACTCGAGACGGGGCTGCGTGGCGCCCTTGAAGTGCGCCAGCAGAACGGTCCGGTACAGCTGTTCGGAGACGTCCTGCTGACCGACGGACGCTTCCAGGCCTTTGGGCAGGATCTGATGATCCGCCAGGGTCAGCTGCTCTTCAGCGGCCCGCCGGACCAGCCGCTACTCGACTTCGAAGCCATCCGCAATCCCGACATTACCGACGACGGGGTGATCGCGGGTCTGCGTGTCTCCGGCTTCGCCGCTGAGCCGAGCCTGCAGATCTTCTCGGAGCCGGCCATGGATGAAGCCAGTGCTCTCTCCTACCTGCTGCGCGGTCGGGCACCCAGGGATGGTGACACCGATGGGGCCCTGACGGCTGCCCTGGTCGGACTGACTCTGGGGCAGACCGGCGGAGCGGTAGGGGCTATCGGCCAGGCCTTCGGCATCGACGACCTGGCGTTGGATACGGCTGGCATGGGGGACGAGAGTCAGGTGGTGGTGAGTGGCTATCTCACCGAGGATCTGCGCATCAGCTATGGCGTCGGTATTTTTTCGCCCATCGCCGAGCTGACTCTGCGCTATACCCTGTGGCGCAACCTTTACGTGCAGGCCGTGTCAGGTGCGGCACAGGCCGTCGATCTGGTCTATACCTTCTCCCTTCCCGGGAAACCTCCGCAGATCGATGGTGGTCAATAGGCGAAGTCCGTACACACAGCCCATCGACGGCAGCATCGACAGCGTTTGATGCTCAAGGAGACATAACATGATCATCGACCCAGCCCGTGCCTTACCTGGGCGCGATAGCCCACTTACCGTCTCGGGCGTGCATGCCGTCAACGGCAGTTCTATGCAGCCCCCCTTTCCCGATGGATATGCAGTCATCGTATTGGGTTTGGGCTGCTTCTGGGGTGCGGAGCGATTGTTCTGGCAGCTCCCGGGGGTTCATGTCACCGCCGTTGGTTATGCCGGCGGCGTCACCCCCAATCCCAGCTATGAGGAGACCTGCAGCGGCCTGACCGGCCATGCCGAGGTGGTCAGGGTCGTCTTCGATCCTGTCAGGCTCGATATCGAGACACTGCTGCGTACCTTCTGGGAAGCGCATGACCCAACCCAGGGCATGCGACAGGGCAACGACGTGGGAAGCCAGTATCGATCGGCGATCTATACCACCGGCGACGCGCAGCATGCGGCGGCCCAGCGCAGCCGCGACATCTACCAGTATTCGCTGTCACAGGCGGGACAGGGGAAGATCACCACCGAGATCGCTCCGCTCACCGCATTTTACCTGGCAGAGGAGAATCACCAGCAGTACCTGCACAAGAACCCTGGTGGCTACTGTGGCCTGAAGGGCACCGGCATCAGCTGCCCGATCGGGTGAGGTGTGGTCCGGTTCGGCCTGGCCAGTGAGCCGCCGGGCTGCTCCATGCCTGCAGCTCCTGGCTTATGCGCCGAGCAAGCCAGGGTTCCAACCGCCCGTTGCGCCACTCCATGAAGCCGACATGCCCGCCGTGCCGGGCAATCTCAAGATGCACGGCGGAAGAGGGGGCGGGCAGGCGCTCGTAGAGAGTCGCCGGCATGAAGGGGTCGTCATCAGCGTGCAGGATCAGGGTGGGAAGCTCGATCTCTGCCAGCAGTGGACCGGCGGAAGCGCGTTGGTAGTAGTCTATGGCCCCCTCGAAACCGTGCAGGGGGGCGGTCACGGCATCATCGTAGGCACGCAGGCTGGACAGGCTTGCCAATCCGCCAGTATCGAGCGGCAGCGGCAGCTCCCCTCGGACGAGCCTGCCCCGGACCTTGCGCTTCAGCGCACCCAGCAGGTGCCGCTCGTAGATTTGTGAGAACCCCAGATGGAGCCTGTCGGCACTAGCCGCCAGATCCAGTGGTGCGCTGACCACGATGGCACCCGCTAGATCCAGGCCGTCTCCCCCCTGTTCGGCCACCAGCTTGAGGAGCATATTGCCACCCAACGAGACACCAGTCGCCACCTTGAGCGCCTTCGGAAAGCGATGGGCGAGCTGACCGAATAGCCAGTAGGCATCGGCGGTGTCGCCGCTATGATAGGCTCTCGGCAGCCGATTGGGCTGACTGCCGCAGCCGCGGAAGTGCATCAGCACCGCACGCCAGCCCAAGTCGCTAGCTGCCGAGAGCAACCACCGGGCATAGGGAGAGTCAAAGGAACCTTCCAGTCCGTGGAAGAGCACGAAGATCGGCGCCACGGGATCCACGGGCTGGGGGCTAGCCCAGTTCAGTTCGACGAAATCACCGTCGGGCAGTTCAAGCACTTCCACGTCGCGTGCCAGCGGCGGGCGAGGCAGTACGCGGGGTAGCAGAGTCTGCACATGGGCATTGGTCAGCCCGCGTGGCGGTGAGAAATCGGCATCGTGTCGCCGTTCGCGCATGATGGTATCACTCGGCTTCGAGGGTCAGGTTTTCGGCAGCACCTGGCGTGACCAGGACGTTATCCTCGATGCGGATCCCGCCGTGGGGGGCCAGCCGTTCCACCAGCGCCCAATCCACCTCGCGCCCGGCTGGCGCCGCACGCAGCGGTTCGAGCAGCATGGGGATGACGTAGAGCCCCGGCTCCATGGTGACCACCATCCCCGCTTCCAGTTCACGCGTGAGACGCAGGGCAGGGTGCGCTGCAGGCGGTGTCAAGGCCGTGCCGTCCGCGGTGCGCCGTCCGGCCACATCGTGCACCTGAATACCCAGCAAGTGACCCAGCCCATGGGGGCAGAAAGCCCGGGTGATGCCGCCAGCCACGGCAGACTCGGGGCTGCTGAAGACGATACGATGCTCGACAAGCAGTTCGGCCAGCATGTCGTGCATCCTCTCATGCAGGGCGACAAAGTCGACACCGGGTCGCAGCGAGGCGATCAGGCGCTGCTGCACTTGGATGACTCCCTCTATCAGCGCAGGAAACAAGGCATCTGCCTGGGGGCCTGCCCAGGTACGGGTAATGTCGGCGCAATAGCCACGGTAGCGCAGCCCTGCATCGACCAGCAGGCTGTAGCGGTTTTTCGGGGTCCCCGTGTCGTAGTGCTGGTAATGGAGTACACCAGCGTGGGCGTTGATGCCGACGATATTGCCGTAGGGCGAGTCACTCTCACGCTGACGCGATGCCTGGAGATAGGCGAGTTGTACATCCAGTTCGGCCGCGCCTGCCAGGAAGGCATTCCTGGCAGCCAGATGGCCAGCCATGGCCTGTCGGTTGGCTCGACCAATGCAGGCGACTTCGAAATCGCTCTTGCGCACCCGCCCCTCATCCAGTGCCGTGAGCAGGGCGGCGGGGTTGAGTTCGCCCCCCAGCGCCTTGGCAGTCGTGCCATCCACGTCACCGATGACGGCGTTTCGCCCAGGAGGCAGGGCGGGAGGCGCATCGAAGCGCCCCGTCACCACGTCGACACGCTCGACCCAGGCCTCCTGAGGCAGGCGGGCGGGAAGGTGCCAGAAGTCGTCGGGGGCGTGCAGATACAGGATTGGACGCTTGCCTGGACAGACCAGTAGCCAACTGTGTGCAAGGCAGGCCTGCCCGGTCCAGTGCTGGAAATGACCATAGGCGCAAAAATTGGCGAACTGGTCGTCGCCGTAATGGGGCGCAGGATGACCGCTATAGAGCGCTACGCCATCAAGGCCGAGCCCGGAAAGCACCTCGGCATAGTGCCGCTCGAGACGGTCTAAATGAAGATGCTGGAGTTCGGCGAGCGGACCGGTCATGGAAGCCTTCCTGGCAGTCTGATTCATGCCACAGTTTAGCGTACTGCTCGAAGCGGACCATAGCCGGATAGAGCGTCTCCATGTCAGGGGTCAGCCACGGCACTCCCGAGGCACGGCCTGCACTGGTATCATCGCTCCATTCCAACGGGCCCTGTTCGAGTGCCCTGTTCGTGAAGGAGAACCCATGCCAGACTTCGACTATGACCTCTTCATTATCGGCGCCGGCTCCGGCGGCGTGCGTGCGGCACGCACGGCCGCAGCCGCGGGCGCACGCGTCGCCGTGGCCGAGGATCGCTACCTGGGTGGAACCTGCGTCAACGTAGGCTGCGTGCCCAAGAAACTCTACTCCTACGCTGCCCATTTTCACGATGCGTTCGAGGACGCCAGCGGCTTCGGTTGGCAACTCCCCGGTGCGCCGACCTTGGACTGGGCCACGTTGCGCGATAACAAGAGCGGTGAAATCAAGCGATTAAACGATATTTACGGCCGCCTGCTGGACACTGCTGGAGTACGACTGATCAACGGCCGCGCCCGAGTGGTCGACGCGCATCATGTCGAGGTGGCCGGCGAGCGCATCAGTGCCGCAAAGATCCTCGTTGCCGTCGGTGGCTGGCCATGGGTGCCCGACTTTCCCGGCAGTGAACATACTGTGACTTCCAACGAAGTCTTCGACCTCGAGCAGTTTCCCAAGCGCTTCCTGGTTCTGGGCGGTGGCTATATAGCTGTGGAGTTCGCCAGCATCTTCAACGGCCTGGGAAGCGATGCCCACCTGGTCTACCGGGGCGAATTGTTTCTCCGCGGCTTCGACCGCGAGGTGCGAGAGTTCACCCGAGACCAGATGGCCACCAAGGGTGTGAACCTCCACTTTGAAACCAACATCGAACGTATCGAACCGGGCGATGGAAGTCTGATGGTTACCCTCACCAACGGGGAGACACTGGAGGTAGATGCGGTGCTTTCAGCGACCGGCCGCAAGCCCCATCTGCTGGGGTTGGGCCTCAGCGAGTTGGGTGTCGAGCTCAATACCGATGGCACGCTCAAGGTCAATGAGCGGTTCGAGACATCAGTGCCATCCATCCTGGCCCTGGGGGATGTCACCGGTGGCCCGGAATTGACGCCGGTGGCCCTGGCCGAAGCCATGCACCTGGTCCAGCAGCACTTCTCTGACACCTCCGCCAGGCCACTGGACTACCAGAATATTGCCACGGCGGTCTTCTGCCACCCGAACATCGGCACCGTTGGTGTCTCGGAGGAGCAAGCCCGTGAGAAGTATGGGGCGATCCGCGTCTTCCGGACCGATTTTCGACCCATGAAACATACACTTTCCGGCAGCCAGGAGCGCTGCCTGATGAAGCTCATCGTCGATGATGAAAGCGATGTGGTAGTGGGTGCGCACATGGTCGGAGAGGAGGCCGGTGAGCTGATCCAGGGCATCGCCATCGCCGTCAGAGCCGGCCTGACCAAAGCCGATTTCGATGCCACCGTGGGGATCCACCCGACCGGCGCCGAAGAGTTCGTCACCATGCGAACACCATCGCGCACCTGATGTCATGACTCGATGCAGAGCACTTCATTGGTGCCGCCTGGAGGCGGCACGTTTGCGTGAGGTCGACAGGATGATCCTGGTCTAAACTATCAGCATGAATCGAGGAGCCGACACTATCATCAGACAGGTCGACGGGCTGACAGTGCCGTTGCATAATCTACCGTTATGGAATAGGGCGCGGTACATAATGCCTATTTTGATTTGATCATAAGCCCTGTTATCATTATTCGTAACATCGCTACAGCGAAGTCTGAACATGAATGTGACACCGCAGCCCTTTACACCTTCTGCTGATCTGGCACGGCCCAGCGTGGCCGACGCCGTGGTTGGCAGCGATGCCGCACCGCTGTTCATCCGCAAGCCCAACCCCGATGACGGCTGGGGAGTCTATGAGCTGATAAAATCCTGCCCGCCGCTGGACGTCAATTCCGCCTACGCCTACCTGTTGCTGGCTACCCAATTCAGGAATACCTGTGCAGTGGCAACCAACCAAGAGGGCGAGATCGTCGGCTTCGTTTCTGGCTACGTGAAAAGCAACGCTCCAGACACCTATTTCCTATGGCAGGTAGCCGTGGGTGAAAAAGCCCGTGGTACGGGACTCGCGCGGCGCCTGGTGGAAGCCGTCATGACCCGGCCCGAGCTTGTCGATGTCCATCATCTGGAAACCACCATCACGCCTGACAACCAGGCCTCATGGGGGCTTTTCCGCCGCTTGTCCGATCGCTGGCAGGCTCCCTTGAATAGCCGTGAATATTTCTCCACGGACCAGCTCGGCGGCGAGCACGACCCCGAGAACCTGGTGCGTATCGGTCCCTTCGAAGCCGGTCGCCTCTGATTTCCCATCCGCTAGACGCTGGGTGGCCGAAGTACAGCGCCGCCCTCGCTCTCCCTACGCTTATTTCCACCCTCACCAGGAGGCCGCACGATGCAGACCCAGATACTTGAACGCATGGAATCCAACGTTCGCACCTATTCACGCTCATTCCCGGTGGTCTTCACCAAGGCCATGAATGCACGCCTCACCGACGAGGACGGTCGTGAATACATCGATTTCCTGGCGGGCGCCGGTACGCTCAACTATGGCCACAACAATCCCCACCTGAAGCAGGCGCTGCTCGATTACCTGGCCAGCGATGGTATCGTCCACGGTCTGGATTTCTGGACAGCCGCCAAGCGTGACTACCTGGAAACCCTTGAGAAGGTGATCCTCAAGCCGCGCGGCCTGGACTACAAGATCCAACTGCCGGGGCCGACCGGCACCAACGCTGTAGAAGCCGCCATCCGCCTGGCACGCGTGGCCAAGGGGCGCCATAACATTGTCACCTTCACCAACGGGTTTCACGGTGTCACCATGGGCTCGCTCGCCACCACCGGTAATCGCAAGTTCCGCGAAGCCACTGGCGGCATCCCTCTGCAGGGTGCGGCCTTCATGCCCTTTGACGGGTATCTTGGCGAAAATACCGATACTCTCGACTATTTCGAGAAGCTGCTGGCCGACAAGTCCGGTGGCCTCGACATTCCTGCTGCAGTAATCATTGAGACCGTGCAGGGGGAGGGTGGCATCAACGTGGCCGGCCTCGAGTGGCTGAGGCGTCTGGAGCAAATCTGCCGCACCAACGACATCTTGCTGATCGTCGACGACATCCAGGCCGGCTGTGGCCGTACCGGCAAGTTCTTCAGCTTTGAGCATGCCGGCATCACTCCGGATATCGTGACTAACTCCAAGTCACTATCTGGCTTTGGCCTGCCTTTTGCCCACGTGCTGATGCGTCCCGAGCTCGACAAGTGGAAACCCGGCCAGTACAACGGCACCTTCCGCGGCTTCAACCTGGCCTTTGCCACCGCGGCTGAGGCCATGCGACAGTATTGGTCCGACGATACTTTCGAGCGGGATATCCAGCGCAAGGGCGACATCGTCGCAGACCGCTTCCAGAAGATCGCTGCCTGGCTCACCGAACATGGTGTCGAGGCTACGGAACGGGGACGTGGCTTGATGCGCGGGATCGATGTCGGCACCGGCGAGATCGCCGACAAGATCACCGGCAAGTCGTTCGAAAACGGCCTTGTTATCGAGACCAGCGGTCAAGATGGTGAAGTGGTCAAGTGCCTTTGCCCGCTGACCATACCCGACGAGGATCTTCAGCAGGGTCTGGATATTCTCGCAGAGAGCGTCAAGCAGGTCATCGCCTGAGAGAACCAGAGATAACCAGAGAGAGCAGGGCGATAGCATCTGGTGTATCGGCCGGCTACCCGCAGCCGGCCCATCAATAGTCAACGGGAGTGACACTCTATGATCGTTCGCAATCTTGAGGAAGCACGTCAGACCGACCGCCTGGTCAAGTCTGAAAGCGGCACCTGGGACAGTACCCGTCTCAGCCTGGCCGACGATGGCGGCAACTGCTCTTTCCATATCACGCGCATCTACGCCGGTACAGAGACGCATATCCATTACAAGCACCACTTCGAGGCGGTCTACTGTATCGAGGGAGAAGGTGAGGTCGAGACACTGGCTGATGGCAAGATCTGGCCAATCAAGCCGGGTGATATCTATATCCTCGACCAGCACGATGAGCACCTGCTGCGGGCCCAGGAAACCATGCACCTGGCCTGTGTCTTTACGCCAGGCTTGACCGGCAAGGAAGTGCACCGTGAGGATGGCTCCTACGCGCCGGCCGAGGTCGATGACAAGAAGCCAATCTAAGCCGAATATGGCTCGAAGTGGTTCATCCCTTGCCCATGAACCTGCCAAACACCCCCGGACCTGATGGTTGCGGGGGTGTTTGTGTCTCAAAGGCGATGAATGGCGCGGCCGGCCGTGCACTGTTTATCCCACCTTCATCTGTTCGTATAATGTATATTATGTTAAATTGATGATCTTTCCTGTATGTGAAATTGCCGATCTTTCCTGGGAGTTGGACAAGCCAGGCACCGACTCCTTATCATCTCTCGTCGCGATTCGTGCGACGCCACAGTTCGCGCCTCACCCCACACTCCAGGCCTCATTCCCGACTCGGGTGAAGCCCGCCCCGGAGATTTGCATTCATGCGACCGAGACCGCTGCTCGCTATTACGCCCTGGTTGCTGGCTTCCCTGGTGATTTCCGGTTGCGCCCTGGCTCCTGTGGCCGAGCCAGAGCCCGTCCTGAGCCCGGATGCCTTCGACGCTCGCATCGAGCGACTCGAGCGTACGATTGCCCTGCGCTGCGATCAGACCGAGGATCGCCTGTCCCGTCATGACCTTCGCCACGTCGAATTGATGGCCGATGTCAAGGATTCCAATGACTTGCTCCGCCATCTGCGTGGCAGTATCCAGCGGCTGGAACAGCGCGGCGACGAGCCCGTCATCGTCATGGCGGAATGCAACGAGACGGTTGATGCGTCGCTTGCCGACAAGGAATTGGTGGGACGAGCCGAGTGGATCGGCCTGGCCGATATCGGCACCTATCTTCGGGCTCGCATCGATTCCGGTGCCAATACGTCCTCTCTGTCGGCCAAGGAGATCACCCGCTTCGAACGCGATGGCGAAGATTGGGTGCGTTTCAAGCTCGGCATCAATGAGGACGATATCGTCGTCGACGACGTTCGCAACGAGTGGATCGAAGCGCCTGTCGAGCGTCGTGTGCGCATCGTACAGGCCGCCGGAAGCGAGTCGCGCCCGGTGGTAAGCCTGCTGATGACCCTAGGGTCGATTCGCGAACCGGTTGAGTTCACGCTTAACGATCGCACCCACCTGAACTATCCGGTGCTCCTGGGCCGCCGATTCCTGATGGATATCGCACTGATCGATGTCGCTGAAACCTACCTGCACCCAAGGCCCGAGTTCCCCGGTGGCCGCCCCGCCGCCGAAGCGGCACAGGACGAAATCAACGACCAGGATGAGGAAGACCGCTGAGCAGCGGCGCCTTCGAGCCCCAACAAGGAAGCTTCATGTCACGACTGCCCTTCTATCTCATCGTTGGCCTGCTGATGGCAGTAGGTATTGGCATGAGCGTGCACCGGCACGTCCAGTTCGAAGTCCCCTGGACCCAGGGCGAGCAGCGAACGGTATGGGAGGTTGAGGCGATCATCGATTTCACCGCCCTGGGCGATCCGGTTCGCGTCGACCTTGCGCTACCCCAGCACCAGCGCGGCTATCGCCTGCTGACCGAGAATACGGCGTCACCGGGCTATGGACTGTCGTTCCTCCAGGATGAAACCGGTCGTCGTGCACAGTGGTCGATTCGAGAAGCGGCCGGCAATCAACAGCTCTACTACTCGGCACGTCTGCTGGTGACGGAGGACAGACGCCAGCGGGAGTTGCCGACGCCTCCCCTGCGCGAAATCACTTGGGAGCGCCCCTACGATACCGCGGCCGCGCAGGTCATCGAGCGCGCCTGGGCTCGCAGCGCCGATCCCCACACCTTTGCCCGCGAGCTGATTCAAGATTTCAGCGAGGATCGACAGGCGGAAAACGCACGGCTGTTATTGACCCAGTTCGAGCGCAGCACGCTACTGGTCAGGCTGCTCAACCAGGCCGGCGTGCCGGCACGGGAAGTCAGCGGCCTTCTGCTGGAAGATGGCCGGCGACGCCAGACGCTCACCCCATGGATTCAGGTGTTTGCAGCTGATGACAACTGGGCGCTGTTCAACCCAAACACCGGAGCACAAGGGCAACCTGAAAACCTGCTGCTGTGGGAAAGTGGCGGTCGCGCCGTGCTGGAGGTTCAGGGGGGAAGCAACTCCCGGGTTACCTTCTCGATGCTGTCGCGAAATCAGCCGGCCGCCGCTGCCGTCCGCAGCCAATTGGCAGACGATACCCTGTTGAATTTCTCGATACACAGCCTGCCCCTGGAAGAGCAGGCTTTGTTCCAGACCATCCTGCTGATACCGATCGGAGCCCTGGTGGTGGTTTTCCTGCGCATCATCGTGGGCATCAAGACCTCCGGTACTTTCATGCCGGTCCTGATCGCCCTGGCCTTCATCCAGACTACACTGCCCACCGGCCTTATCGGCTTTCTCCTGATCGTTGCCGTGGGTCTGGTGATTCGCAACTATCTCTCCTATCTCAACTTGCTACTGGTGGCACGAGTGTCGGCGGTGATCATCACGGTCATCGCCATCATCTCGATCTTCTCTGTGCTCTCCTATCGCGTAGGCCTCAACGCGGGACTGACCATTACCTTCTTCCCGATGATCATCCTAGCCTGGACCATCGAGCGAATGTCAATCCTGTGGGAAGAGGAAGGCCCCAAGGAGGTGCTGATCCAGGGCGGCGGCAGCCTGGTCACGGCCGTGCTGGCCTACCTGGCCATGAACAACCCCTGGATCCGCCATATCACCTTCAATTTTCTCGGCGTTCAGCTGATCATCATGTCGCTGATCCTGCTGCTAGGGAACTATACGGGCTATCGCCTACTCGAACTGCGGCGCTTCAAGCCTGTTACCGAGGACTGATTCCATGTGGGCAAGCCCTAGCCAACTACTACGGCACGGCATCATCGGCATGAACCGACGCAATATCCGCTATATCGGCCGCTACAACGACCGCCGGCTCTATCCGTTGGTGGATGACAAGCTCCAGACCAAGCTGTTGGCTCAACGTCATGGCATCACCACGCCCGCTTTGATCGGTACCGTCACGACCCAGTTCGGCGTCAAGCAGCTCCAGAAGATGGTGGCTGGACACCAAGGCTTCGTCATCAAACCGGCCAAGGGCAGCGGTGGCAAGGGCATCCTGGTGATAGAGCGTATCGATGGCGATGGCTTCATCAAGCCCAGCGGCGTTCGCCTGGGCTTGAAGGACCTGGAGCGACATGCCTCCAATATCCTGTCGGGGCTCTACTCTCTGGGCGGCACGCCTGATGTGGCCATGGTCGAAGCCCTGATCAACTTCGACGAGCACCTCTCCGAATACACCTACGAGGGCGTGCCGGACATTCGTGTCATCATCTTTCAAGGCTACCCGGTGATGGCCATGATGCGTCTCTCCACCGCCGCGTCCGACGGCAAGGCAAATCTTCACCAGGGCGCAGTGGGAGTGGGACTCGACATCGACTCAGGTACCGCCGTACGGGGCGTGCAGTACGACCGTCCACGACGGGAGCATCCCGACACGGGCCATGAGCTGGCCAGCCTACTGATACCCGATTGGCGGAGCCTGCTGGAACTGGCTGCCGGATGCTTTGAAATGACCGGGCTCGGTTACCTTGGCACCGATATGGTGATCGATCGCAGCCGTGGCCCCATGCTGCTGGAACTCAACGCCCGCCCCGGGCTAGCTATCCAGATGGCCAACGGAGAAGGCCTCCGTTCACGCCTGGACCTGATCGAAAAGCAACCTGCTGGCCTCGGCGTGGCAGAGCGCGTCGCCTTCGCTCAGCGTCACTTTGCCCGCTGCGGGGAGCTCAAGCACGTCACCCCTCCTCCCCAGCCGCTGGCCGCCCTCCTGCCCAGCGCGTAGAATGGGATCATTCTCCTCAGCATCGGGTCACCCATGACCGATTCAAAGAGCCTGTTGCGGCAGGCCGAAAGACAGTGCCAGCGCCACGGGGCTCGCTTCACCCCAATTCGCCGGCGGGTCCTTGAAATGATTGCCGGGGCCAGCGGCGGCCTGAAAGCCTACGATCTCCTCGACCGACTGGCGGTCGAGCATGCCGCTGCCCGCCCGCCGACGATCTATCGCGCCCTCGATTTCTTGATCGAACAAGGCCTGGTGCACCGCATTGAATCGCTGAACGCCTACGTGGCCTGCCCTTGCCCCGAGCATGCCCACGGCTTCCAGCTGCTGATCTGCCGCCATTGCGGGCGGGTCGAGGAGCTGCATCTGGACGACGTCAACGACCAGCTCAACATCCAGGCGCGGCAACTCGGTTTTCGCGTAGAGCGGCAGACCATCGAGCTGCTGGGCAGCTGCGATGCCTGCCTCCAAGCCACCGCCCACGCCTGAAGTCAGTGCCTGAACTCATCACCGTCTTGTGGAAACGTTATGGTCGATATCTTCAAGGAACTCGAACGGGCCGAGCTCAACGCACGGCAACCGCTAGTCTCGATTCTCGATGCCGTTCGCTTCAATGCCGACGGCCTGATCCCCGCCATTGCACAGCAGCATGACAGCGGCGAAGTGCTGATGATGGCCTGGATGAACCGGGAGTCGCTGGAGGAGACGCTGGCTACCGGCCGGGTCTGCTACTGGTCGCGCTCGCGGCAGAAACTGTGGCGCAAGGGAGAGTCATCCGGCCAGCAGCAGCATCTGCGCGAGGCTCGCCTCGATTGTGATGGCGACACCCTGCTGCTACAGGTGGAGCAAACCGGTCCAGCCTGTCATACCGGGCGGCGCAACTGCTTCTACGTGGCGCTGGAAGGCGACTCGGCACGTATCACCAGTGAGCCTCTCATCGACCCCGACACGCTCTACCAGAAGCCTGTGGGGGGACGCTGAACGATGCACTGCCTGGCGGCCTGGATCCATCGCCTGGGGCGCCTGCTGGCTCGCGGGCTCGGCCTGCTCATGCTCGGCCTGGTGAAGCTTTATCAGGCCACCCTTAGCCCCTTGCTAGGACCCCGCTGTCGCTTCTGGCCCAGCTGCTCCCATTACACGACGGAAGCAATTCAGGTCCACGGCCCGCTCAAGGGCGGCTGGCTGGCTGCGCGTCGGATCGTGCGCTGTCACCCCGGCAGTGAAGGCGGCATCGACCCGGTCCCTGGCGGCCCCAGCGAACGGCTCTGCCAGGATGATCCGGAACTCGACGAGGATTTCCGATGCCGTTGCACCGGGCACGCTTCCGAGCGCTGAGTGGCCGCTCGGTAGTTACGGTAGCTCGCTACCACCCTCCCCCGGCTTGTCTTGTCAGGCAGAGGCCGCCTCCCGCTCCGCCACTTCGTAGATCGACTTCAGCATGGCGTGCAGGCCATTGCTGCGCGTCGGCGAGAGATGCTTGTCGAGCCCCAGGTCCTGCATGAAATGCGGGCTGGTCGCGCAGATCTCCCGAGCGGGGCGCCCGTTGTAGATACGCAGCAGTACCGCGATCAGGCCTGACACGATGGCCGCATCCGAGATCGCATCGAAGTAGAGCACGTCCCCCTCACGCCGATAGTGCATCCAGACATTCGACTGGCAGCCCTGGATCTTTCGCTCGGGCGTCTTCCATTCGTCGGGGAACGCCGGGAGCTGCTTGCCCATGTCGATAATGTACTGGTAACGATCCATCCAGTTGTCGAATATCTCGAACTCGGCCAGCAATTCCAGCTGCGCCTGCTCCGCGGTGGCTTCAGTCGTCATGGGAACTCCGTGGTTGGTATGGTGCCGATTATACCGGCTCATCCAGGGGTTCGTCCGCCCCGGGCGGCAAGCCATGCAATGTCGTCGAAAGTCTCGCGAATGAGGCGATTACGTAATTGATATCATGTAATTATCTTTTCCTTCTTGCCCGCCGGCACTAAACTAGCCGCGACATGCAACAGCACGAGGACATTCTGCCTTGCGGCCAAGTACAGGTAGGGTTCGCAGATGACGTCAGGAGAGCGACATGGCCCGTAGTGGCGTGCAGTACGAAGACGTAAAGCAGGCAATCGATGCGTTGATGGCCAAAGGAGAAGCGCCTAGCGTTCAGAAGATAAGGGAAGTGCTGGGCACGGGCAGCTTTACCACCATCAGCGACCACCTGCGCGAATGGCGTGGTCAGCGTGAAGAGCGAGGCGTTGCCACGCCGGCACAGGGCATGCCCGAACCGATCCAGCAGTTGGCCGAAGGCCTCTGGGAGAAGGCGCAGGATGCCGCCGGAGAAGCCCTCGCCGAGTATCGCGAAGAAGCCGACCGCGAGATCACGATGGCCCGGGATGCCATGCAGGATGCCCAGCGTCAGGTGGAGGATGCCCAGCAGCGCGAAGCGGCTCTTTCAGCCCATCTGGCCAGCATCGAGCAGCGCCTGGAAGCGCGCAGCGCCGCCCTGGCCACCGCAGAAGTCGAGCGCGACCAGGCCCTCGACAAGGCACGACGACTCTGTGAGCGACTCGCCCGCAGCCTTCAACAGCTCGAACGGCTTCAGGCTGAAAGCGAGCTGCAACTCCAAGCGCATCAGCAGGCCCTGGGGGAGCGGGAGACGCAACACCAGGCTCGTCAGCAACAGGCGGAGCAACGCCACGAAGCTGCCGAAACCAGACTGATGAGCCTGCTGGATGAGGCGCGCCAGGAGCGCCTGTCGGGCGAGAAACGCTACGCAGCCAATCTGCGGCAGCTGGAAAGCCGCCAGGAGGCGTTGAAACAGGAGCTTCAGGAGATGCGCAACGTGCTATCCAGGGAGGAGAAGCAGCACCGGGAGACCCAGTGGGCCCGGACTCGAGCAGAAGAGCACGCAGACACCATGCGCCATGAGCAGACGCTGCTCCAGGCGCGTATCGATGACCAGAAACGTCATCTTGAAGAGCAGGCCAGCCGCTTGCGCCTGCTGGAAGCAGAGGTGAGCCGCCGGCTCTGGCAGGGCGATGATCTCAGCCAGGCGAAGGGGCGTCCGGCCCGCAAGACCAAGGAAGGCCCCGCCACGGTGGAACCTTCAAACGAGACTGACAAACAGGCCGAGGGCGAACTGGGCACGAACCGATAACCCTGGTGGTAGCCCTCGAATCACCGCCACAGGCTCAGTTATCGCCAGGCTTGAGCCCCGCCAGCCTTCACCGATAATAAGCGTTTGTGGTATCGGTATGGTCGGTCACGTCACGGATGCCGGCAAGCTCGGGTATACGCTCCATCAGCGTCTTTTCGACCCCTTCCTTGAGGGTCAGGTCAACTGCAGCACAGCCCTGGCAGCCACCGCCGAACGCCAGCACCGCCACCTTGTCATCAGTCAGTTCCGTCAGCTTGATTTCTCCGCCGTGAGCGGCCAGGCCGGGATTGATCTCGCTGTAGAGGATATAATTGACACGGTCCTCAAGCGGACTATCGGCGTTGACCTTGGGCATCTTGGCATTGGGCGCCTTGATGGTCAGTTGACCTCCCATGCGGTCGGCATTGAAGTCGACGACTGCCTCGTCGAGGAAGGCAAGACTGTTCTTGTCCAGGAATACATTGATCTTCTCCAGCTCGACACGCTCGTCGGTAGGCTCCTCCTCACCCGGCCGGCAGTAGGCGAGACAGGTTTCGGCATAAGGCGTACCGGGCTGGGTGATGAAGATGCGCACGGCGATACCCTCGACACTCTGCTTCTCCAGCAGTTCGGCAAGGTAATCCTGGGCACTGTCGGTAATCTGGATAGTCTCGCTCATGGTGTTCTCGCTGCTCTGGCCTCGGCCCATTCGGGCAGGCCGTAAGTGACATACACTCCATGGTAAGCAAAACCGGCCGGCGAGACAATCCCGACTATTTTGGTCGGTTTTTGATCGACCCTGCCCTCGCGGCGCCGCATTTGTTAACATACGGGCCGAATCGGCCCGCCCAAGAAGACGCCCTGAGGCGCCTGCGAGGCCGTCTACCCGTGACTTCGCTGGAGACCGACCCGACCCATGGCCGCCGTTCCCTCTGCCTTGACTGCCACCCTTACCGATCAACTCGGTCGGCGTATCCTGATGCTCGATGGTGGCATGGGCACCATGCTGCAGAACGCCGAGCTCGATGAGGCCGATTTTCGCGGTGAGCGCTTCAGCGACTGGCCCTCCGATCTCAAGGGCAATAATGACCTGCTGGCGCTGACCTGCCCCGAACTGGTGGCGCGAATCCATCGCCAGTACCTTGAGGCCGGCGCCGATATCGTCGAGACCAACACCTTCAATAGCACTCGCCTCTCCCAGTCCGATTACGGGATGGAGTCACTGGTGCCCGAGCTCAACCGGGAGTCGGCGCGTCTGGCCCGCGAGGTGTGCGACGCCGTGGCCAGTGAAACCGGTGTACCGCGCTACGTGGCCGGTGTTCTGGGGCCGACCTCTCGTACTGCCTCGCTGTCACCGGACGTCAACGACCCGGCCAAGCGCAACGTTACCTTCGATGCACTGCGCGAAAACTATTATGAGGCCGCCGAAGCGCTGATCGATGGCGGCTCCGACCTGATCCTGATCGAGACCATCTTCGACACCCTCAATGCCAAGGCGGCTATCTTCGCCCTGGAGGCACTATTTGCCGATCGCGGCGAACGCCTGCCGGTGATGATCTCGGGTACCATCACCGATGCCTCGGGCCGTACGCTTTCCGGCCAGACCACTGAGGCGTTCTGGAACTCCGTGCGCCATGCCCAGCCGCTCGCCATCGGGCTGAACTGTGCCTTGGGAGCCGCAGAGCTTCGACCCTACCTGGAAGAACTCGCCACCAAAGCCGATACGTTCGTCTCCGCACATCCCAACGCCGGCCTGCCCAACGAGTTTGGTGAATACGACCAGACGCCCGATGAGATGGCGGCCATCGTCGCCGAGTTTGCCGAGAGCGGCCTGGTCAACATCATTGGTGGCTGCTGCGGCTCAACCCCGGAGCACATTGCCGCTATTCATGCCGCCATCCAGGGCATGCCTCCGCGCCAGGTGCCCGAGCGTCCGCGAGCCTGCCGTCTATCCGGCCTCGAGCCCTTCAACATCGATAAGGGCTCACTGTTCGTCAACGTCGGCGAGCGGACCAACGTCACCGGCTCGGCCCGCTTCAAGCGCTTGATCGTCGACGAGGATTACAACACCGCCCTGGAGGTGGCCCTGGAGCAGGTGGAGAGCGGCGCTCAGGTCATCGACATCAACATGGACGAGGGCATGTTGGAGTCCGAAGAAGCCATGGTGCGATTTCTCAACCTGATTGCCGGAGAACCCGACATTGCCCGGGTGCCGATCATGATCGACTCTTCCAAGTGGGAGATCATCGAGGCCGGGCTCAAGTGCGTCCAGGGCAAGGCGGTGGTCAACTCCATCTCAATGAAGGAGGGAGAGGACGCTTTCCGGGAACAGGCCACCCTGTGCCGGCGCTACGGTGCCGCCGTGGTGGTGATGGCCTTCGACGAACTGGGCCAGGCCGACACCTTCGCCCGCAAGACCGAGATCTGCCAGCGCGCCTATCAGATCCTGGTCGACGATGTGGGTTTCCCGGCGGAAGACATCATCTTCGACCCCAACATCTTTGCCATCGCCACCGGCATCGAAGAGCACAACAACTATGCGGTCGACTTCATTGAAGCCACCCGTTGGATCCGCGAACACCTGCCCCACGCCATGGTCTCGGGCGGTGTCTCCAATGTGTCGTTCTCGTTTCGCGGCAACAACCCGGTGCGCGAGGCGATCCACTCGGCCTTCCTCTATCACGCCATTCGTGCCGGCCTGAGTATGGGCATCGTCAATGCCGGTCAGTTGGCGGTCTATGACGATCTGCCCGCCGAACTGCGCGAAGCGGTGGAGGATGTGGTCCTGAACCGGCGCCCCGACGGCACCGAGCGACTGCTCGACATTGCCGATCGCTACAAGGGCGACGGTAGCGGTCCTGCCAAGAAGGAGGACCTGGAGTGGCGCGGCTGGGAGGTCGAGAAACGTATCTCCCACGCCCTGGTCAAGGGGATTACTGCCTACATCGAGGACGACACCGAGCAGGCCCGCCAGCGTGCTGCCCGCCCCATCGAAGTGATCGAGGGGCCACTGATGGATGGCATGAATGTGGTCGGCGACCTGTTCGGCGCCGGCAAGATGTTCCTGCCCCAGGTGGTCAAGTCGGCCCGTGTCATGAAGCAGGCAGTGGCCTACTTGATCCCCTATATCGAAGCAGAGAAGACCGAAGACACCAAGGCCAAAGGCAAGATCGTCATGGCCACGGTGAAGGGGGATGTCCACGATATCGGCAAGAACATCGTCGGCGTGGTCCTGCAGTGCAACAACTACGATGTGGTCGACCTCGGCGTCATGGTATCGGCGGAGAAGATCCTGCAGACGGCCCGGGCGGAGAAAGCCGATATCATTGGCCTGTCGGGCCTGATCACCCCTTCCCTCGACGAGATGGTCCATGTGGCCAAGGAGATGCAACGTCAGGGCTTCGACCTGCCGCTGCTGATCGGCGGCGCCACCACCTCAAAGGCACATACCGCGGTGAAGATCGAACCCGGCTACGAGCACCCGGTGATCTACGTGGCGGACGCCTCACGTGCCGTGGGAGTGGCCGGCAAGCTGCTTTCTCCAAGCCAGAAGCCCGCCTATGTGGCGGAAATTCGTGCCGAGTACGATCAGGTGCGCGAGCGCAACGCCCGGCGCCGGCCCAAGGCCGCCGACCTCAGCTATGCCGCGGCCCGCGAGCGCAAGCTGCCCATCGACTGGGCCAGTTATACGCCGCCGCGTCCCGCCATGACCGGCCTTCAGGTATTCGACAATTACGATATCGAAGAGCTGATCGAACGCATCGACTGGACGCCCTTCTTCATGAGCTGGGAGCTGACGGGCAAGTATCCGAAGATCCTCGATGACAAGGTGGTAGGCGAAGCCGCACGCAGCCTGTTCGCCGATTCCCAGGAGATGCTGCGAAAGCTGATCGACGGAAAACATATCCAGGCACGTGGCGTGATCGGCCTGTGGCCGGCCAATAGCGTCGACGACGATGTCATCGAGGTCTACGCCGACGAGTCGCGTAGCCAGGTCATCGAACGGCTTCACCATATTCGCCAACAGACCACCAAGAACCGCGATGGAGCCTGCTACAGCCTTGCTGACTTCGTCGCGCCCAAGGCGTCGGGCAAGCCCGATTGGATCGGTGGCTTCGCGGTGACCACCGGCCATGGCGTCGAGGCGCTGGCCGAACACTACAAGGCCGCTGGCGACGACTACAGCGCGATCATGGTACAGGCACTGACCGACCGCATGGCCGAAGCCTTCGCCGAGCGTATGCACGAGCGGGTACGCAAGGAGTTCTGGGGCTATGTGCCGGACGAGCAGCTGGATAACGTCGAGCTGATTGCCGAAAAGTATCAGGGTATCCGGCCTGCACCGGGGTATCCCGCCTGCCCCGACCACACCGAGAAGAGCACTCTCTTCCGTCTACTCGATGCCCCCTCGAATGCCGGCATCGACCTAACCGAGAATTTCGCCATGTGGCCGGCGGCAGCGGTGTCCGGCTGGTATTTCTCGCACCCGCAGTCAAAGTACTTCTCCACCGGGAAGATAACCCGGGATCAGGTGGAAACCTTGGCTGAACGCAAGGAGATGACCCTGGAGGAGCTGGAGCGTTGGCTGGCACCGGTGCTCTCCTACGACCCGGCATGACCGCATCGCTGCGCAGACAGAAAATCCTGCGCCTGGCCCTGCCGATCATCGCCGGCATGCTGTCGCAGAGCCTGATCAACCTGGTTGATGCGGCCCTGGTCGGTTCGCTCGGCGAGGTCCCCCTGGCCGGCGTCGGCA
Organism: Halomonas sp. DQ26W; assembly: GCF_003339685.1. Taxonomy (GTDB): domain Bacteria; phylum Pseudomonadota; class Gammaproteobacteria; order Pseudomonadales; family Halomonadaceae; genus Halomonas. The sequence goes on from NZ_QPKI01000012.1 coordinate 47,258, forward strand.
TCGGCGGCTACGCCATGTTCCTGATCACCGCCCTGGTGTTCGGCCTGTCGTCGGGTGTCCAGGCGCAGACCGCCAGGCGTCATGGCGAGAAGGACTGGCCCAACTGCGCCATGCCACTCAACGCCGGTCTGGTTATTGCAATCACGGTGTCGCTGCCCATCACTCTGTTCAGCCTGTGGCAGGCACCTGCATTGCTCGGCCTGATCAATCAGGATCCCGAGGTGAGCGCAGTGGCCGTCGAATATTTTCGCTGGCGAGTCCTTTCGCTGGTGGCCGTGGCGATGATCTTCTGTTTTCGCGGCTACTGGAACGGCATCCAGCAGACCGGGATCTATCTGCGGATCATACTGATCACCCATGTCATCAACGTGGCCGCTAGCCTGACGCTCATCTTCGGTTACCTGGGACTACCGGCAATGGGACCTGCCGGTGCAGGTGCCGGCACGACCCTCTCATTGTTCCTCGGGCTTGCCCTCTGGGCGCTGCTGAGCGTTCGGCATGCAATATCGCGTGGCTTTCTGACCGAATTGCCACGGCGCAAGACATTAACCACTACCCTGCGCCTGGCCACACCCCACTCATTTCAGCAACTGTGGTTCGCAGCAGGCTACGCGGTACTGTTCTGGATACTTGGTCAGATCGACGCCGCAAGCGTGGCGGTGGGGCATGTGCTAATCAATCTTTCACTGTTGCTGATATTGCCCGGCGTGGGGCTCGGCATGGCGGCCATGAGCCTCGTCGGTCACTCGCTGGGGCAGCAGGCCCACCAGGAGGCTCACCGCTGGGGCTGGGACGTGGTACGCCTAGCCTGGCTCTGCCTGTCGGCCCTGGCACTGCCCATGGCGCTGTTCCCCGAAATGGTGCTGGGACTGTTTCTCCACGACCCTGGCCTGATCTCCCTTGGGCGGCTGCCACTTCAGCTCACCGCGGCCATGATCGTGCTGGATGCCGCAGCGCTGGTGCTTGGCCAGGCGCTGCTCGGCGCTGGTGCCAACCGCACCGTGATGACCACAACGCTGACCCTGCAGTGGCTGGTCTTCCTGCCATTGGCCTGGTGGGTCGGGGTGGGGCTGGACCAGGGACTGCTGGGCATCTGGTGGGTTCAGCTTGGCTACCGCTGTCTGAATTCCGTCTGGTTTGGGCTTATCTGGCAACGACGCCACTGGCAGCGGCTGGCGGTATAGTCTCCGGACATCGGACTTGACTCCTTATATTACTTTCCGTATAAAAAATATGAATATTTATTCTTTCATAGAATAATGCCGAGGCGTTAAGGTGGCCCCCTGACGCTTCGCCACTCTCATAGCAGCAGGACCGGCTGAATGTATCGCTACGACACCCACGATCAGACCTTGGTCAATGAACGCGTCGCCCAGTTTCGCGACCAGATGAACCGCTATCTGGCCGGGAGGCTCAGCGAAGAGGAATTTCTGCCACTGCGCGTGCAGAACGGCCTCTATGTCCAGCGTCATGCTCCCATGCTGCGCATCGCCATCCCCTACGGCATGCTGGCCTCCTACCAGCTGCGCAAGCTGGGCGATCTGGCCCGCGATTATGATCGCGGCTACGGCCACTTTACTACCCGCACCAACCTGCAGCTGAACTGGCCCAAGCTGGAAACGGTACCCGATATGCTCGCCGAGCTGGCCAGCGTGCAGATGCACGCCATCCAGACCAGCGGCAACGACATTCGCAACACTTCAAGCGACCAGTTCGCCGGCGTCGCGGAAGACGAAGACGTGGATCCGCGCCCTTGGTGCGAACTGATCCGCCAGTGGTCGACCTTCCATCCGGAGTTCACTTACCTGCCGCGCAAGTTCAAGATCGCCGTCACCGGATCAGCCGAGGACCGTGCCGCAATTCTGGTCCATGACGTGGGTCTACGCCTGTGGCGCGACGCCCACGGTGAGGTCCGGGTCAAGATCTTGGCCGGTGGTGGCCTGGGGCGTACGCCGATGATCGGCGAGGTGGTCCGCGAGGACCTGCCCTGGCAGCATCTGCTGACCTATCTGGAAGCTCTGGTTCGCGTTTACAACCAGTTCGGTCGCCGTGACAACAAGTTCAAGGCGCGCATCAAGATTCTGGTCAAGGCGCTGGGCGTGGATGAATTCCGTCGCCGCGTCGATGCTGAGTGGGCCCACCTCAAGGATGGCCCCCAGACGCTGACCCGCCAGACCGTCGAGGACATGCAGCATCATTTCATAGATCCCGAGCGCCGCCCGATCAGCGAGGAGGCGATTGCCGGCTACGAGCGGCTGCGCAGCGAGAATCGAGCCTTCGCCCGCTTCGTAACCAACAACGTGCATGGCCACAAGGTACCCGGCTACAAGGCAGTTACCCTGTCGCTCAAGCGCAGCGGCCACTCTCCCGGCGACTTGACCTGGGAGCAAATGCACCAGGTGGCGGACCTGGCTGACGAGTACAGCTACGGCGAGCTGAGGGTGACCCACGAGCAGAACCTGGTGCTTTCCGATGTGGCCGTCGACCAGATGAAGGCACTCTGGGATCGCCTCGGCGAACTTGGCCTGGCCAACCCCACCGTGGGCACCCTCGCCGACCTGATCTGCTGCCCCGGTGGCGACTACTGCGGACTGGCCAACGCCAAGTCGATCCCCGTCGCCCACGCCATCCAGGAGCGCTTCGAGGATCTCGACTTCCTTTATGACCTGGGGCCGGTCGAGCTGAACATCTCCGGATGCATGAACGCCTGCGGCCATCACCATGTCGGCAATATCGGCATTCTTGGCGTCGACAAGAAGGGCGAGGAGTGGTACCAGATCTCGCTGGGCGGAGCCCAGGGCAATGAAGCCTCGCTGGGCAAGATCCTCGGCCCCTCCTTCAGCCGCGATAAGGTGCCCGAAGTGATCGACAATGTACTGCAGGTGTATGTCGGTGAACGGCTAGAGGGTGAGACCTTTGTCGAAACCTATCGCCGTATCGGCCTCAAACCTTTCAAGGAGCGGGTTTATGCCTGATCAAGCTACCAACGCACGCCCCTTCATATTTGAGGGACGACCCGCCGAGGACCACTGGACGATGATTCGCGAGCCCGAATCGCCACTCCCCGACGCCCCCGCTATCGTGCCACTGGCCGCATGGCGGGAAGAAGCCAGCAATAGGCAACGGGCACCTCTGCTTGGCAGCGATACCGAGCTGACACCCGAACTCGCCGCAGAACTTGCCAATGCACCATTGATTGCCATCGACTTCCCCAAGTTCACCGATGGACGCGGCTACAGCACCGCACGCCTTCTGCGGGAACGTTTCGGCTATACAGGAGAGATTCGTGCCGTGGGTGACGTGCTGGTTGATCAGGTCTTTTTCCTGACCCGGTGCGGTTTCGATGCCCTGTCGCTGCGCGAGGACCAGTGGCTGGAAGATGCCCTGCAGGCACTCAACGCTTTCAGTCGTGCCTACCAGCCTGCCGTTGACGAACCGGAGCCACTATTCCGTCACCGCCTGCGCGAAGCGGTCCGCGAGGCAGAAACCTCGATGGTCTGATGCCACATGTCATTAAACCAGTAAGCCGGCCCCAGTGGGCCGGCTTACTGGCTTACGACGTTAATCGCGGTACTTCTGCTGCCGCTGCCGATTCGCCACCCTCGCCCGCCGCTCTTGCATAGCATTACCCAAGCCGCCCCGAGCTTTCCATCAATCGCTTGGAAGTCTTCTTCATCTCGCACAGAGTGATTCATGGACCACCTCCGTGATTGTCGAACCTACCGACCAGCGCCTGGAATCGGCTTTGGACCGGACAGCCGAGGTCGTGTCGTGGCAGGATGACTCCGTGTCATGTCGATGAGGAGGCATCCATGCAAGGACTGCGATACCTGTTGGCGGCCGTGGTGGCCCTGCCGCTGGCCACTGTGGCCTGGCTCTGGTTCACCATGCTCAGTCCCTTCACCTACGACCGCCCCGATCACCTGCCGGAAGTGGGCGAAGGACCTCACGCTGTCTTCGTCTATGGAACCCTGCGCCTGTCACCGGTGCGTTGGATCGTGATGGGCCGAGCCGGCGAGTCCGAACCCGCAGAACTACATGATTTCCGCCGCGAGAAGCTGGATCTGATCGAGGCGCCAGGCGAGCGTGTGGCAGGTGAAGTCATCGTTGTCAGTGCCGATGAACTGGAGCGGCTTGACCGCTATGAGCGACTGGGCATTCGCTATGCACGCGTTGCCAAGCGTCTGGCCGACGGACGGACGGCTTGGGTGTATCGCAGGCTGGCCGACGAAGACGTTGGCGTCGAAGCGCTACTGGAAGCCGGCGGGGCGGATACCTAGTTGTGGTGAGCACGACGCCCCTTCTACAATAGCTGCCACTTCCCAAGGATCGAGGAGCCCGCCATGACCATCACGCTCTATCATAATCCCCGCTGTTCCAAGTCCCGCCAGGCGCTGGCTCTGCTCGAGGAAAATGGCGCCGCGGTAACGATTCGTCGCTACCTTGACGCCCCCCTCGGGGAGGAGGAGCTGCGCGACCTGATGTCTCGACTGCATGCGGACGGCGAGGCGCTGATTCGAACCCAGGAGCCCGAGTGGGAAACGCTGAAAATCGACCTGAAGGACCAGGAGCAGGTGATTCAGGTGCTGGTCAAGCATCCTCAGCTGATGGAGCGCCCCATCGCTGACGATGGCAAGCGTGCCGTGCTGGGCCGCCCGCCGGAAGACGTGCTCACTTTGCTGTATACCGAAGAGTGACCCGAACCCAGCCTCTTTCAGTCTTCAGGAGCCAAGATGCGCGACTCCCTGCCCTACGTATTGATCCTCTACTATTCTCGCCACGGCGCAACCCGTGCCATGGCCGAGCAGCTCGCCGCGGGCGTTGAATCCTCTCCCGGTATCGAAGCCCGGCTGCGAACCGTACCGGCCGTGTCAACCACGTGCGAAGCCGTCGATCCCGAGATACCCGACGAAGGTGCCATCTACGCCGACCTCGATGACCTGCGGCACTGTGCGGCGCTGGCGCTCGGCAGCCCAACCCGTTTCGGCAATATGGCTGCCCCGCTCAAGCATTTCATCGATACCACCAGCGCGCTGTGGCTCAATGGCGCCCTGATCGACAAGCCGGCGACGGCGTTCACATCCACCTCGAGCCTCCACGGCGGCCAGGAAACCACGCTGATCTCGATGCTGTTACCGCTGCTTCACCATGGTATGGTCTATGCCGGTCTGCCCTATAGCGAGACCGAGCTGATGAACACCACTGCCGGCGGGACGCCCTATGGGGCTAGCCATGTCGCCGGCCAGCGCAGCGACCAGCCTCTCACCGACTCTGAGCGACGCCTCGTGCGTGCCCAGGGCGAGCGTATCGCCCGCCTGGCCCTGGCACTGCAAACCTTGAGGGAGCCCTCATGAGACGCTGGTTGGAAGAGATGGAGGGCCGCCATGGCCTGGACAGCCTCACCGACCGCTCACGGCAACTGGTGCTGGGCAGCTTTGGCTTGCTAGTCGTGCTGATGATGACTTGGGTTGTAGTGCTTCAAGATGAAGGCATAAGTTTGGGTCCGATGCTGGCCTTCATTCTGCCGCTCATCCTGTTCCTGCCATCGATCATTGGCCGCCGTCCTCGCGGGCATGCCTGGCTGGCATTCGTGAGCCTGCTGTATTTCATGATTGGTGTAAATGTTGCGATCCTACCCGGCGTCGGGCTACTGGGGATGTTGATTGCACTGTCATCATTAGCACTTTTTACCGGCTGTATGTTCTACGCCCGCTTTCGCAGCCGCCAGATGAAGGCAGCCAGCGGTGCATGACTCCCTTGAGTGGATGCCAGGAACCCCTGCAATGCCCCGGCCGCTGGAATAGAATAGTACTAAAGCATGCGGTTTCCCCGGCACAAGAAGGTTGCCACGTTGCCCAGCTCCTTTGCACCCAGGAAGGCCGTCGACATGTTGTGCTTCGGCCCAGCAGCAGCGACCATTTAGAAAATTTTAGGAGAACGCAATGACACGAAAGATCGCCGACATTCGGCGCGACTACGAGGGCGGGCAGTTGGAAGAGGAGAAGTTGCCCGCTGACCCCATGGTGTTTCTGGATGAATGGATCACACTGGCACTGGACGCCGAGGGCGACAATGGCAACGCCATGACGCTGGCCACCGTCGACAGCAAGGGCCTTCCTCACGCGCGTATCGTACTGCTCAAGGGATACGATGAAAGAGGCTTGGTATTCTACTCAAATTACCATAGCCACAAGGGCAGCGAGCTGGCCAACGTTCCTTACGCTGCCCTGACCTTCTGGTGGCCGTCGCTGGGGCGCCAACTGCGCGTCGAGGGGCACGTCGAGTTGGTCGATGCCAAGGAGTCGGATGCTTATTTCAATAGCCGCCCGCGGGCCAGCCAACTGGGTGCCTGGATCGCCACCCAGAGCGTAGTCATCCCCGGAAGGCAGTGGATCAAGGAGCGGCAGCATCGCTTTGAGCAGGCTTATGAGGACCAGGAGATCCCCCGTCCCGTCCACTGGGGAGGCTACAGAGTCACACCGGAGATGATCGAATTCTGGCAGGGTCAGCCCAGCCGGTTGCATGACCGTATCCGCTACGAGCTGCGCGACGGCAACTGGCACTCTTTCCGCATGGCGCCCTGACCTGCATAGCTCTGGATAAGAAAACCCGGGGCAAGGAAGCTCTGATTCATATATCGAACGAGGTAATGATTCAGGGTTTCCGTTAGTCGGGCATGCTTTCAAGACGGTGTCGCTGCCACTCGTTCTCGGGCTCATTGAGACGCAGCACCGCGTCCACCACCTGCTCCTCCATGTTGTAGCGACAGCGAAAGCCCAGGTGCTTCATCAGCGCTCGCATGGGGTGGTTGTCGACCATTATCTTGCCGATCATCTCCAGGGTGCCCACGCTCTTGCAATAGGCAATCATCTTCTTCATGAGCAGGCTCCCCAGCCCCTGCCCGGCCATGTCGTCACGGACGATCACCGAGAATTCGGTGCGGATATTGTCGGGGTCGTTCCACACTCTGACCACGCCCAGCATCTCCTTGCTGCCGTCCTCCCGCAGGTGCTCGGCGATGAACGCCATCTGCCGGTCGTAATTGATGTGCGACAGCATCGATAGATCGCGCTGGGTCAGGTCCGACTTGTTGTGAAAGTAGCGAAAGCGAATGCTCTCCTCGGACAGTTGGCCATGGAAGTTGGTGATCAGCGGCGCGTCCTCGGCACGAATGGGTCGCACCTCGACCGCCATGCCATTGTTGAGCGTCGTCCATTCCCGCAGCTCTTCCGGATAGGGCATGATGGCGAAGCGCGCCGGAGTGCCCAGGTCAATGGCGAAATCGACCGCCACAATGCCGTCGCGGTTGAGTAGCAGCGGATTGAGCTCCAGGCCGCGTAGCTCGAGCAGGTCGGAAGCCATCTGCGACAGCTGGACCAGTAATTGGCAGAGGCGCTCCAGATCACGTTCCGGATCGCTGGAGTGTTCGCGTATCAAACGAGCAGCGTGGGTGCGCCCCACCATGTCGGCGGCCAGCGTCATGTTCAGTGGCGGCAGTGCCACCTGGCGGTCGGCCAGCACGTTGACCTTGTAACCACCGATACCGAACAGAATGATCGGGCCGAAGATGGGGTCGCGGGTGATACCGGCACAGATCTGCATGGAGTGCTTGCCCCGCTGCATTGGCTGCAGACAGTACTCGCGTATTCTCACCGACGGGAATCTTTCACGCAGTTTGTCGCCGAGGCGAGTGACGCCTTCGGCCGCCTGCTCTGGCGAATGGATATCCTGCAGCAGGCCTGCCGACATCCTGTGAGGTTGCCGGCGATAGCGAAACGGCCGACAGTTGCTCGCGTGCACGACCTTCACCGCCATGGGGCCGTCGATGCTGCTGGCAGCGTCAAGGGCCTGTTCCGGCGTCTGCACGTAGCGGCTGGGTGCAACGGGAATGCCGTAGGCCTCCAGAACCTGGGCCGTCTCGGAATGGGACAGTGTCTCGCGCCCCTCGACCCTGGCCGCTTCGATAAGAGTACGGCAGCGGGCACGGATATCGGGCGTGGTGGCGAAAGGCAGTGTCGGCGGAGTCTCCTGCAGCAGCGCCTGGACACGCTGGTAATCGACCATGTGCATGAAGGCCTTTACCGCCTTCTCCGGCGAGACGTAGGTCGGTATACCCGCAACGCTGCACTCATGGCGGGCGTCGAGGGCTGCCTCTAGTCCCATCCAACTGGTCAACAGGTTGCGGCGAAAGCGCTTGCGGTTGGCGATCACCGCCAGGGCAGTGGCCTTGGATGGAGCCAGGCGCGTCGGTGCATGTACTACCAGCACGGCATCCACCCCAGGGTCACCGGCGACGATTTCCAGCGCCGCCACCAGTTTCTCCGGCGTAGCGTTGCCCCCCAGGTCTACCGGGTTCTCGCCGGGCTTGCTCATGTCGAAGTCGCCTTTCTTCAGCGCCCGTTGCGTCTCCTCGCTAAAGCTTGCCAGCTTACCACCGGCGCTTATCAGCTTATCGATGGCAAGCATGGCCGGCCCCAGACCATTGGAGACGATCGCCAGTCGATCGCCCTTGAGCGGTTTCATCTGGGACAGGGTCATCAATGCATCGAACAATTCGTCTGAATCGTTGACCCGCACCACGCCGGCTCGGGAGAAGGCTGCGTCAAAGATGATGTCACGGTTGGCGACTCCCGGTGTCGGCGGCGTGCTGGAAAGATCGGATTCCGGTGTCCGTCCGCTCTTGATGGCGAGAACCAGACGATTTCGCGAGGCATCACGCAGTGCCGTCATGAAGTGCTGGGAGTCCTGAATCCGCTCCAGGTGCAACAGAATCGCCTGGGTGGGAGAGTACTGATTGATGTAGTCGAGCAAGTCGGGAAGCATGACGTCGACACTGTCGCCCACCGTGATGAGATGGGAGAACCCGATTCCCCTCCCGGCGGCCCAATCGATCATGGCGTTGCCGAGCATGCCAGACTGTCCCAGGTAGGCCACCCGGCCCGCCTTGACCGGCTGACTGGCATAGGAGGCGTTGAGCTTGCGCCCCGGCACGATCAGCCCCATGCACTCGGGCCCCAACACACGAATTCCCGATTCGCGTGCCGCCACCAGCATTCGTTCGCGGATCGAGCCCTTGTCCCCATTGGCTTCGTCGAGGCGCGAACCACCGGAAAGTACCAGGGTCGCCTTGACACCCAACCGACCCAACCGAGAGATCACCTTGGGAAGACTGTGTGCCGGTGAACAGATGACAGCCAGGTCGGGCGTTTCAGGCAACTCACGAATACGCGACACGCAGGCCTGGCCGAATACCGACTCGTACCCCTTCGGATTGACTGCCCAGATGGTGCCGGGAAAGCCGGCCTCTTGAAGGTTGCGAATGACCAGACCACCGATGGAGTGGGGCTTTTCCGACGCCCCGATCACAGCGATGATACGTGGCTCGAAGAAGTGCCGTAAGAATCGGGTACCCAAGTCGCTTTCTCCGCAAGGTCAGTTTCTGCCATCCTGTGTACGACTTATTGACACTGTTATGCAAGGGCTTGGCAGCATTAAAGTGACCTATGTCACTGTGGAGCGCCCGTATGATCACGGCTTATATCACGCACCCCGATTGTCATCTTCACCATATGGGGCCGGAGCACCCCGAGTGCCCCCTGCGACTCGAAGCCATTCGCGCACGCCTAGCCCTGTCAGGCCTGCTTCAACAGACCATGCAGTCAGACGCCCGTGAAGCCACCGAGGACGAACTGGCTCGGGTTCATCCGCTTCGCCACCTTCGGGCACTCGACAAGTGTGTGCCCGAAGCCGGTATTGTCACGCTGGACAGTGACACCATGATGAACCCCGACAGCCTGCAGGCCGCGCGCATGGCTGCCGGCGCGGTCATCCGCGGCGTGGAGCAGGTCTATCGTGGCCAGGCCGACAACGTCTTCTGTGCCGTGCGACCCCCGGGACATCACGCCGAGGCCACCGACGCAATGGGCTTCTGCTTCTACAACAACGTCGCCGTAGGAGCTGCCCATGCCCGGGCCAAGTACGGTGCCCGGCGCATCGCCATCCTCGACTTTGACGTTCATCAGTGCAACGGCACCATCGACATCTTCAAGGACGACCCCGACACCCTGATCTGCACCAGTTACCAGTACCCGTTCTACCCGTGGCGCTACCTGCGCAGCGAGTGGCAGAACGTGGTCAATACCCCCCTGGATGCCGGTACCGATAGCACCTCCTTCCGCCGACAGATCGAACACGACTGGCTCCCTGCACTGCACAACTTCAAGCCGGAGCTGGTGCTGGTATCCGCCGGTTTCGACGCCCACCGCGAGGACCCAATGGCAGAGCTCTGCCTGGAAGACGAGGACTACCACTGGGTGACCCATATGGCCATGGAAATTGCCGCACTCTATGCCGACAACCGCCTTGTGTCGGTCCTGGAAGGGGGTTACGACCCGGCCTCGCTCGGGCGCAGCGCCGAGGCGCACGTGAAGGCACTGCTGGGGCTTCCCTTCGGCGACTGAGGGGCGTTCAGTCCGGCAAGGAAGCGTATTGTCGCAATCCGATGCGCGGATGTCGTCATGGCAACGCGCTTCGCGCCATTTGTGGTACGCTTCAGGGAAATTTGTTTCCTATAGTGAACCTGCCAATGCCCGCCCCCACCGATCAGCAGACCGCGCTGCGCATCGCATCCGGCCGCAAGCCCTTCGTGGAACCGCTGCGACTCGGCGAACGTCTCAAGGAGCTTCGCCTGGCCAACCAGTGGACGCTGGAGGATGTCAGCCAGCGCACCGGGCTGGCCCGTTCGACCCTGTCCAAGATCGAAAACAATCAGATATCACCGACCTTCACCGCCGTACAGAAGCTGATCAACGGCCTAGGCATCGATCTGCCACAGCTGCTCACCCCGCCTCGCGCCCAGCCTCGCACCATGGGGCGTCGTGACCTGACACGTCAGGGTAAAGGCGAGCACCATCCCACACCTACCTACGAGCATGAACTGCTCAGCTGCGAGATGGCCCAGAAACGCATGATCCCATTCAAGACCATCGTCCGGGCACGCAGCTTCGACGAGTTCAGCGAGTGGGTCCGTCATGACGGTGAAGAATTCCTGATGGTGCTGGAAGGCAATATCTGTCTCTACACCGAGTTCTACGAACCGCTGCAGCTCTCCCAGGGCGACAGCATCTACTTCGATAGCGATATGGGGCATGCGCTGGTGTCACTTAGCGAGGCGGATGCCGCGGTGTTGTCGGTCTGTACCCCCGGAGATGCCACCTGAGCTCAGCTGCGCTGGCGGTCGCCCGGGCGCCTCGTGGGCATGGCATCAAGTTCGAGTCTAGACCCGGCATTGATCGCCTGGAAGTGGCGCCCTTTGGCGCGGGCGATCAGCATCACGCCGAAGCGCTCGGCCAGTTCCAGCCCCTTCTGGGTGACGCCGGAGCGTGATACCAGAACACTGATCCCCATCTGGGCGACCTTGAGCACCATCTCTGAGGTCAGTCTTCCAGTGGTATAGAAAATATCGCCGCCCAAGGTTTCGCTGGTTTCCAGCCATTGGCGCCCGGCCAGCGTATCCACCGCGTTATGCCGTCCGACGTCCTCGACGAAGTCCAGCACGTCGGCCTGCCGGCAGAGTGCACAGCCATGGACCGCCCCCGCGCTGCGATAGGTCTCGTTGTAGTCGCCCAACCGTTCGAGCAGCGTATAGAGTACCGATTGCGACAATTGCGTATCGGGCAACTTCTTAAGCGAGGTCGAATCCAGCAGCCGGCCGAACACCGTGCCCTGGCCACAGCCGGTGGTCACGGTGCGCTGCCCCAGCCGGGCCTCCATGTCGTCCGGCAACCGCCGGGTCACCACGGCGGCTGCCTCCACCTCCCAATCGACCTGTACCACCTCGAGATCCTCGGCGCTCTGGAGTAGCCCCTGGTTGCGCAGATACCCCACCACCAACGCCTCCGGGTCGGCACCCAGCGTCATCAGGGTGACGATTTCACGCTTGTTGAGATAAAGGGTCAGGGAGCGCTCGGCCGCAATGGCTTGCCGTTTGTACTCGCCGAACTCATTGAGCACATCGACTTCCAACGTAGTGGGCAGGCGTGCCTGGCTAAGATTGGTGAGGGTCATCTCTTTTCAACCTTGTTCCACTTCTCTGTGTATTACGCGGGAAATGGCATGATCGCATCCCTGGCAGGGACTGTCTGTAGCAGCGAACCGATACCCGGGCAGTCATGTCAGTCCGCCCATGCCGCCCACTTTTGTTATCCTTGACTGCATTCATGATCACTCCAGCTCAGTCCGCTTGCAGGGAGATACACCATGCAGCACCTCGATGAGGCCACTCGTACCGAACTTGAAGCCACTGCCTTTCGACGCTTGCTCAAGCACCTCGTCGAGCACAAGGAAGTGCAGAACATCGACCTGATGATTCTGGCCGATTTCTGCCGCAACTGCCTCTCCAAGTGGCTGGTGTCGGCGGCCGAGGAGCGGGGCGCCGAACTCGACTACGAAACGGCCCGGAAGTATGTCTACGGTATGCCTTACGATGAATGGAAAGCCAACTACCAGCAGAAGGCTTCGCCGGGACAGATGGCAACGTTCGAGGCCCAACAAACCCGTAAACGGGAGCAACAAGGTTCATGAGCGAATCAATGATACCTCTGACGATAGCGGTGCTGACCATTTCCGATACCCGGGACCTGAATAGTGACCGAAGCGGAGCCCTGCTGGCCGAGCGCCTGAAACTTGCCGGACACCGTCTTGCCGATCGTCGGATCGTGATCGATGACATCTACCGTATCCGTGCCGTCGTCTCCGAGTGGATTGCCGACCCGGACATTCAGGTCATCCTGACCACCGGTGGCACCGGATTCACAGGGCGCGACTCGACGCCTGAAGCCGTATCGGTGCTGCTGGACAAGCGCATTGAAGGGTTTGGCGAACAATTCCGCCAGCTTTCCTCCCTGGAAATCGGTAGCTCCACGATCCAGAGTCGCTGCCTGGGTGGTCTGGCCAATGCCACTGTGGTCTTCTGCCTGCCCGGCTCCAGCGGCGCTTGTCGCACCGCGTGGGATGGCCTGCTGGCAGAGCAGCTCGACAGCCGACACAAGCCTTGCAACTTCGCGAACCTGGTCATACCCGGCCGAGGCCAGCATGGCTGAGCTGCAGCCCGCTGCTCGACGATGTCTTTCCACTACCGCAAGAGGGAGTGAGCTGAGCACATGCCGCGGGGCGGCTGCCAGGTCAAAGCGGCCGGGTGGCTCAGGGGCGATTGAACGACCGCCTCTAGCAGGTATCGGCTATCTCGAGCTCGGCGTTCACGGCGGGCCAGAGGTGCTGAAAGTCCTTCTCCAGGGCGGCATAATCCGCCGCCAGCCACGGCACCAGCTCCGCCAAACGGTTCGGCCCCGATAGCCGCTGGCCGATACCGCGCACCGCCCGGCAGGTAAATTCGAAGTCGGCATAGCGATGCAGCCAGTCCTGCTCCACCAGCACCGGCATCATTAGCGCCAGGCGCGCGGGGGCAGGACGCTGCTGCAGCAAGCGATAACAGCGCAGTACCAGCCGGGACTCGATCACGTCGAGTTGCAGTTGGCGCGCTACAAAGTGATCCCAGATCAGGTCGAGTGCGATACCTGTATAGCGTCGAAGCGTCTGCGGCGCCCGGCCCCGTGCCAAATGAATGACAGGGTGGCCATCGACGAAAGCATCGACCCGGCGATGGTGCCGGATGCCGCTGGCGACCTCGTGGTGCCACACCGCCAGGTCGCTGCCCTTGACCCCATCGGCAATCAGGTTGCCGTAGAGAAATTCGTCACTGCCACCCCGAGCCAGCCAGGCATGGGCCAGAAAGTTCATGCAGCCTCCTTCATCGAGCGCAGCCTTTCATTAGAGGCAATTCGCAGGCTTCGGTAGTCCTGCCAGTCGTGCTGCCACCTTGGCAGGGCTTTCCGGGAAGAGGCGCATAAGATGAAGCGAACGCCCCTTCTCGCTGCCCAGCGACTGCCCTACGGCCTTGACCAGGGGGCGCATGGCCGGCGAGGCCTCGTAGCGGGCATAGAAGTCGCGCAATACCATGAGGACCTCCCAGTGCTCGTCGGTCAGCTCACGCCCCTCCTCTACTGCCATGGCGCTGGCAACGGCCGGTGTCCAGTCATCGAGCTCGACCAGATAGCCCTCCGGATCGAGGGCAATGCGATGCCCGCCCACCCACAGATAGCGATCGACTCCCGTAGAGGGCATCAGAACCAACTCACTGTCTTGTCGGCTTCTTCGGTAAGTGCCACGAAGCCATCGACATCCACTACCTGTACACTGGCATCGCAGTGGCCATCCAGCCCATGGGCAACCAGGTCCTCACGCAAGGCAAACAGCCGGCCGCTGATGACTTCAAAATGACGTGCCTGAGACACAAGCGCACCCTGGACGCCATCCTCGACCAGGAGCAGCCGATCTTCCGGCCCCATACTGGCCAGTGCCTCACGGTAGACCAGACTCGAGCTGGGGGAGCGATTGAGAATGTGCAGGATCATGATCGACCTCGCGATTATCGTCGTGTCACCGATGGCGTCAAAATGTCAGTACCAGCCGGTGCCCGGCTATCAGCGCCGCTATCGATGGCGGCTCGAGGGGGATTGCCGGCAGCTGGAGCGAATCGGTAGACAAGCCCAGGCGGGCGAGTGACGTCGCGTCCAGGAACAGCGACTCGATATCGTACATGGCCAGCATGTCCAGCGTGGCGGAAGTGCCCTTCTGCCCCAGTGGCCCCTGTCCCTGCCCCTTCAGCAGGGCAAGCACCCCATCGCCCTGGAACAGCAGGCTGACCGCCTGGCCGAAGGCCGCCGCCACCAAGGCGGCATCGAGTCCTTCACGCAGCCAGCTGCTGCCGTGAGGCGGGTGTCGCAGGATGACCAGCACGTCTCCATCCGGGACGTTCGCTGCTTGCATCGATTCCTCCTCAGGGGGCAAAGGTTACCAGGCGGTCGACGCCCAATCCCAGGTCGATCAGTTGGCCCAGACCCGTCAGTTCGAAAGGGGGCTCGACGCTATGGCCCGACTTGCCGTGACGGGTGGCTTCGCGCTCATCGAGCAACCCCCGCCGCAGGGCAGCGGCGATGCAGACTTGAAGCTGAGTACCGTGCTCCTCGTTCAGACTCACCCAGGCATCCACCAGATGGGGCTCATCCTGAGGCGGCGCCGCAAGCCTTGCGGCGTTATAGACACCATCATGATAGAAGAATACGCACTCCAGGCGATGCCCGCGAGCCAGTAGGGCCCCGGCAAAGCGCAATGCGGAATGTGACGCCTGGCTGCTGTAGGGTGCGCCCTGAACGAGTAATGCGTAGCGCATTTTGGACGGCTCCTGCCCTATCTAACGAGCAGGCCCCGCCTGAGCGGGGCCTGCGGATTACCCTGTCAAAGCTGAAGTCAGTCGTTGCTCATGATACCAAGCAGCATAAGCAGGCTGACGAAGAGGTTGTAGATCGAGACGTAGAGCGTGATGGTGGCGAGGATATAGTTGGTTTCCCCGGCACGGTGCACGATCTCGCTGGTCTGGTAGAGGATCGCCGCCGAGGCGAACAGCACGAAACCGGCCGATACCATCAGCATCAGGGTCGGGATCTGGAAGATCAGACCCGCCACCATGGCCAGGATCAGTACGATTGCACCCGCCATCAGGAAATTGGCGAGGAAACTGAAATCCTTCTTGGTGATCAGCGCAACGGCCGACAGACCAATGAAGGTCAGACCCGTCATGGCCAGTGCATTCATGATCAGCGCGGCGCCATTGGGCAGTGCCAGGTAGGCGCTGAGGATCGGACCAAGTGTGAAGCCCATGAAGCCGGTGAAGGCGAAGGTGGCCAATAGGCCGGCGGCTGAGTTCGCCGTCTTGTGCACCAGAAACATCAGGCCGTAGGCGCCGATGAAGAAAACCAGGATGTTCATCCGCTCGACGCCCATGGCCATGGCGGCTCCGGCAGTCACAGCGGAGAACAGCAGAGTCATGGCCAGCAGGCCGTAGGTGTTGCGCAGCACCTTGTTGGTACTGACTACCTGTGACGAATGCTGTGCCACATGCGTTTCGTTATAGGCCATTGATCCAGAGCTCCCTGTAGTTGATCTGAGTGATCTTGGCAGTTGACAAAGAATGCCGTCGGTTGGTTCCCGACGCAACCCCTTAGTTCTGAAAGCCTCAACGCACCATCATCGCAGAATTTTAGCCGACAAGCAGCTGATTCGCGATCTTTCGGGTACTGGTGCAGATCGTTGCATCATCGCTCACCTCACCTGCATCCAACCAGTGGATTTCACTGGCATCGTTGCCGGCCACTCCCGTTCCACCAAGCCAGCGGCATCGTACCACCACGATAACGTAATGGCTCAGCAGCCTGCCATCGGCGTCATGCTGCCAATCTTCAACTGCGGTTAATACATGGAGCGGTTCGGCCTCAATAGCGGTTTCCTCCCACAATTCTCGAGTCGCGGCAGCCATCAGTGATTCACCGGGTTTGATGCGGCCACCTGGCAGGGCAAGCATGCCGGCATTAGGTGAATACCTGCGCCGTACCAAAAGCACCCTTCCCACATGCAGCAACGCCGCGGATACCGCCACGCGCGGCGTAATGACTGCTCTTCTCCGTGGCATCGTCATGCCCGCCTCCTGAAGTCGATTCAATGGAACCCCTTGACCTCATGAGGATAACTGGTAATATTCGCCCCCGTGAGCCGGAGGGATGGCAGAGCGGTTGAATGCACCGGTCTTGAAAACCGGCGTAGGGTCAAACCTACCCAGGGTTCGAATCCCTGTCCCTCCGCCACTTTACCTTTCAAATCAGCGCGTTATACACGTCGCTTCTTTCCCAGCAAGTCCTCCAAAACACTATCCGGTTTATCGGCGTGACGTAAACGTGAGTCGAGCCACAGCCTCGCGAGCGTGACCTCTCTGCCCAGGCGGCGGGTGTTGCCCCAAAGGTAGGAGCATACGATGGACGTAACTCTAGAGAATATCACCCGTGAGAACTTCGAGGCCGTTATTGCGCTGGAGGTGGCTTCATCACAGCGTGACTATGTCGCTGACAACCTGTACTCCATTGCCGAATCGAGTTTCCATCCGACCTATCAGCCTCGTGCCATCTTTTACGACGGTAAAGTGGTCGGCTTTCTCATGTACGAATCTTTCCACCCCCACGACCGGCCGCCTGCCTACAATATCTTCCGTCTCATGGTCGACCGACGCCAGCAGGGAAGAGGCATCGGGCACAGGGCCATGCAGTGTGTGCTGGACGAGATCAGGGCACAAGGCCCTTTCGAGAGGATCGCGATCTGCTATGTGCCCACCAACCAGGTCGCCCGGAACTTCTACGCCAGCCTTGGCTTTCAAGAGACGGGCCTGAGCGAGGAGACCGGCGAAGTCATCGCCGAGATACGGGGGTAACAGAAACGCTTCTTCGGCAGCCCTTACCAAAGGTTGCGCAATGCGGCCGAACTATGGCGGGCAAGGGATAGCGACACCGCTTGCCTGCCGGGAATCCGCCCTAGAAAATCAGCATCAAAAGACCGATAACGACTACCAGTCCAATAAGAAAGATGATTCCGGCAGTGCTGGCCAGGAATTTCAACATAACAACCTCCGTGTTTGCCTGCAGCATAATAGGTGGTCTCGCATGGATTCAATGCGGCTGACAATATGTATGTAATAGTCAAGCCACTACATGATTATACAAAGAATCACACTATTATTACGTTAATGGCATTTCATTTACATTATTACACTTTTAGCGAGTCGGTAAACGAGGACTCAGTAAGGAGAACCGTAGTCGCTATTGCATCGGAATTGCAAGCCGGAATTGCAAGCCGGAAATGCAAGCCGGCCAGAATCATTTTTCCGTCATTCGCGCTACGCTGACGTCAAAACGTGCGCAACTATGGCATCATAGAATTATATTCTTGAGCAGGGTATCGCAAGCAAATGGCACCTAAGGCGACGATTCACAAGACTCAGTTGCAGATCGCTGACATGGACCGGCAGTATTATGCAGACCATTCCTTCACCGTGGCCCGCCATCCGTCGGAAACCGATGAACGAATGATGGTTCGAATACTGGCATTCGCGCGTCATGCAGACGAGTCGCTGGCATTTGGCCGAGGCCTCAGTACCGATGATGAGCCCGACCTCTGGGTGAAGGATCTGACCGGTGCCATCGAACACTGGATTCAACTGGGCCAGCTTGATGAGAAGGATATTCGCAAGGCATGCGGCCGGGCTCGCCAGGTCACGCTCTATACCTATAGTGGCCATGGGGCATCGCTCTGGTGGGAGCAGAACGCCAGCAAACTTGCCACCCTGAGCAACCTATCGGTATTCGATGTCGACGTCGCATCGGTTCAATCATTGGCTGCGCTTGCGGCTAAAAACATGTCGCTGAATTGTACCATTCAGGATGGCATGCTCTGGCTGGCCAGTCCGGATCAGTCGGTGGAAGTGACGCTGAGTGAACGCCAGCGAGCGACATGAATGAAGCCTGCTCCGCTTTTTAGGACAGTCGTTAATAGAGCCTCAGGCCGACTCGCGTCACCTTGTTGCCTTCCATTTCGCTGACCACCCAGTGAATGCCGTGCCAGTCCACGTCATCACCAACGACCGGGTGCCCACCCACCCTCAAGGAGACGAATTCCGCCAGTGTCATGTCGCTCTCGCCGGGACTCAGGGTCAAGCCATAGACGCTGGCGATATCACGCATCAACGCGTCACCGTCGAAGGTGAAGGTACCGAAGAAGGCACGCTCCTGCTTGAGCTTGGCATCGCCACTGAACAGCCTGTTCAACGCCGGGAGATCGTCGCTACGCCCGATAACGCAGATCACATCTCCTAGTTTGAGCCGGGTACTGCCCTTGGGGTGGAGCATCGCGTGCTGGCGAAACAGAGCCGAGATGACAGCACCAGAAGGAAAGCGCAACAGCCGTATCGGAACGTCGTCAAGCTCCTGGTTATCGACCTTGTAGACGAACATCTCGTAGTCGTTCTCGGGCAGGATACCCAGCGGGCCACGATGGTTCGGTGTCACACCCAGCGGGATCTCGACTCGCATCCAGCGTGCCATCAACGGTAGCGTTCCCCCCTGGATGAGCAGTGACATCAAGACCACGGCAAAGGCGACATTGAAGTAGAGTGCCGCGTTCTCGACCCCACCAATCACCGGAAAGATCGCCAGCACTATAGGCACGGCCCCTCGCAATCCCACCCAGGAGATGAAACCGATCTCTCGCCAGCGAAACTTGAAGAATGGCTTGACGGTAATCAGCACCGCCAGGGGGCGAGCCACGAAGATCAATGCCAGGGCCACCAGTGACGCCGGCAGCGCATACTCCAGCAGGCCACTGGGGCTGACGAGCAAACCAAGAATGAGGAAGAGCCCGATTTGACTCAACCAGGCAAGCCCATCATGAACGGGAAGAATGAAATTTAGATGGCGGCCTGGCTGATTGCCTATCATTAGGCCGGTCAGGTAAATCGCCAGAAAGCCACTTCCACCGAGGAGGCTGGTCAGGCCGAAGATAAAAAGGCCCAGCGCCAGGGCCAGCAAGGCGTAAAGCCCCGGCGCCAGGTCCAGCCATCTCAACAGCTTCCCGCTCAGCCAGCCGGCACCCAAGCCTATTACCATCGCCAAGCCAAACTGAGTAACCAGGAACAGCAGGGTGGACGACAGGCCCCTGATATCGCCCACCAACACCTCGACCAGCAGCAGGGTGAGGAAGATCGCCATGGGGTCGTTGGTGCCAGACTCGATCTCCAGGGTGGCACTGACACGCTCATTGAGGTGAACGCCACGCCCGCTGAGCATGGAGAAAACAGCAGCCGCATCGGTGGAACCCACGATCGCTCCTACCAGCAGGCCCTGAACCAGGGTGAGGTCGAATACCCACATGGCGATGATGCCAACCAGGGCGCTGGTAACGAACACGCCGAGCGTCGCCAGCGACAAGGCTGGCTTGAAGCCTACCCGGAAGGTCTTGAGACGCGTGCGAAGTCCACCATCCAGCAAGATCATGGCCAAGGCCAGATGACCGATAAGAAAGGCCAGGGAGTAATCGTCGAACTGGATGCCAAGCACACCTTCCTCGCCCGCCAACATCCCCAGCCCCAGGAAGATCAACAGCAGGGGCAGCCCCACCATGGAGGAGAGACGGCTGGCCAGCACGCTGAGAGCAATCAGAAAACCGCTCAACAGAAAAAGGGTATTGATGGTATCCATAGCAGCCTCGAGACGCGGAGCCCGTCATTATGACACGCCGGGGAGGGATGGGCAGAGCACGCTACCGCTGGCCTTCGGTCGTGCAGCAAGGCTAAACTGGCTCTCCACCGATTGATTGCCATCGCTGCTGGAGACGTATCCCTCCCATGGCTAGACCCTATCGATGGCCAGCAGCATGCGTTCTGGTCACAATGGTCGTGTTGCTTGTCTTCACACCAAAATTACTATTCGCCGACTCCCCTTTGGTTCCATCCGAAGCACTGGTCGCCCCTCCATTGACGCTGGCAACCGAGGTCATCCCCCCTCCTCCAGCATTCTATCGGGCCGAAACCCAGGCTCAGGATGAGCTGATTCCGCTTGTCCAGCTTCCGCCGCAGGTTGAAGGGCCCTCGTTCATCGAGTTGCTGCTGCCGGCGCACACCGCGCCTGTCGCCGAAGCGCAAGGCGCCGACATCCCCTCCGTCGCCAGCACGCCTGCGGAACCCATCGTTCCGCCCCCCATGATCCCCCTCGAGATAACTCTCGACTGGTATCTGAATCCCCAGCATGCCGCCCTGCTGGTGGCAAGGGAGAAGGGGATGTTCGTTCGCCGAGGACTGGATGTCACCCTGGTCAGCCCGGCAGACCCTACTGTACCGACCAAGCTGCTGGCCGCCGGTAGAACCGACCTGGCACTGGGCCGGCAACCGCAACTGCATCTGCTGGCAGGAAAGGGGCTACCTCTAATTCGTGTCGCCACGCTCATCGGCACCCCGATGGCAGGGCTGTTGATGCGCAACCCCCTGGCCAACCCAAACGGCGAGATTAACCTGGACGATGTGCACTTTGGTTATACCGACCTAGACGGTCGCGATATCTTGCTCTCCCGACTGCTGGCAAATGTGCTCACGCTTGAGAAGGGGCTGGAACTGGTCGACGCACGTAACGTCCACTATTCGGCGCTGGATATTTTGCGAGAGGGAGTCGTCGATGGCGTGATGATCAATCACCGCTTCCTGTTGCCACGCCAATTGGCGGATGAGGGCGTCGCCTCACACTTTCTAAGCGTCGAAGAGCATGGCATCCCCATCCATGATGGCCTGATCCTGATGGCCAACCGGGACAAGCTGAACGGCAAGCGCGAGGCCATTCGTTCTCTCGTGGCTGCCATAGAGGAGGCAACCCTCTGGATATTCAACCATCCGGAGCAGGCCTGGGAGTTGCTCGCGGCGGCGGAACCGGCACTGGACGACCCGGCAACACAGGATGCCTGGGGTCACGTATTCCCACGCCTCTCGCTACAGCCCGCCGCCGTAGACCACGGGCGCTATCGCGGTTTCGAGCAATACCTGCTTGACGCCGGCGTGCTCGATTCGATCACCCCTCTGGAACGCCTCGCCATCGACCTTGGCGCGCTCACGCCCTGATTCGCTGACTCTCGATGAGTCAGGCCTCAAGCGCCTCGAGAAAATCGTTCACCGACGCCTGGAAGGCGTCAGGCTGTTCAGCATGCAACCAATGTCCTGCCCCTTCCAGGGTCTTGATTTCAGCCAGAGGCAACACCTCTCGAAGCGCCGGCAACATATCGTCGGTGACGTAGTGGGAGTTTCCTCCACGCAACACCAGCGCTGGCCCATCAAAGGCACCCTGGCCTGCCGGTGTCTGCATGATGTCCTCATATCCAGCCTCGATCTGATCGAGGCCAATACGCAGCTCGAGCTCGCCAGCCTCGCCACGCTTAAGGTTGGTCGCCAGGAACAGGCGCGTGGCGCGATCCTCGACGTGCTCTGCCAACAGTGCATCGGCTTCACGGCGGTTGGCTGGCCGTCCCGCCTTCAGCTGGCGAAGTCCGGCGAAGACGGCATCGTGGCCATGGCCATAGGCCTGGGGCGCGATATCGGCGACGATCAGTGAAGCGACGCGTTCGGGGACCATCCTAGCGAGCGTGACGACCACCTTGCCACCCATGGAGTGACCCAGCAGATGGGCTCGCTCTATTCCGAGCCGGTCCATCAGGGCCAGGAGATCATGGGCCATCTCGCCGTAGCTCATGCCATGGACATGGGGCGAGCGGCCGTGATTGCGCAGATCCACTGCCACCACCCGGCGGCGCTCCTGCCACTGCTTGACGTGGGAGCGCCAGTTGTCGGCGCTGCCCAGCAGGCCATGCACAACGAACAGCGGCGGACCTTCACCACCGGTATCCACATAGGTGAGTTTGACAGACATCGTGCCTCCATTATCATTTACAAGTCACGAGCGCTGCGGTGCCAGATCCTGTTAGCCGGTTAAGGTGACCAGCCGGCGGTTTAGCCAGGCAAGCAGAACGCCGTAAAGCGGAAGGAAGAAAGCAGGCTGATTCCGAGCTTGATCACATAGTCGACAGTGGCAATCTCGACCCAGTTGGCTGCCATGCAAGGATCGGTGCTGCGGTGAAGTGCCATGGCAAAAAAAGAGGGCCGCGGTATCGACCAGGAACCCGAACATTGGTTGGTCCTTTTTGACGACCCCGGCGCACGGTGTCGTTTCATAGCAGAGCGAGGGGTGATGGAACCCACGTAAGGCATGGATTATACGTAGGATGACGCGCAGAGGCCAATTTGCCGACACCAATGACGACGCCACCCGGTGGGTGGCGTCGTCACACTACAGCGGCTTGGCCCAGATTGGATAATCCGACTGGAGGCTTCAGACTTGGCGCGCCTCATGAGCAGCACCTACCGAGCGGTCCTTCATCGCATCGTGGACATCTTGCAGGCTCGCCGGGTCGTCGATGGTCGAGGGAACCCCGTACTCCTTGCCATCGGCAATATTACGCAGCAACTTACGCAATATCTTGCCGGAGCGCGTCTTGGGCAACCGGTTGACAACCAATACCTGCTTGAAGCAAGCAATGGGACCGATCTTCTCGCGCACCAGGGCAATCAGCTCTTTTTCCAACGCCAGTTCATCGCCTTCGAAGCCATCCTTGGGAATCACCAGCCCCACCGGCACCTGCCCCTTTAGTGCGTCATGGATACCAATAACTGCGCATTCGGCGACGGCCTTGTGGGCACCCACGACCTCTTCCATCTCTCCGGTGGAAAGGCGATGCCCGGCGATATTGATGACATCATCGGTGCGCCCCATGATGAAGAGATAGCCGTCCTCGTCGAAATAGCCTCCATCACCGGTCAGGTAGTAGCCGGGGAACGCGGCCATATAGGCACTATGGAAGCGCTGCGGGTCTCCCCAGACGCCGACCAGGCACCCTGGCGGCATGGGCTGCTTGATCACCACGCTCCCCTGCTCCATAGGTTTGGCCTGCTCGCCCTCACGGTCGAGAACCTGAACGTCAAATCCGGGGACCGGCACCGTGGCACTTCCGGCCTTGGTGGGCATCGGATCCAGGCCGTGCAGGTTGGCGGCGATGGGCCAGCCGGTCTCCGTCTGCCACCAGTGGTCGATCACGGGGACTTCCAGGAGGTCGTCGAGCCAGTGGAATGTGGGGGGGTCCAGCCGCTCGCCGGCCAGGAACAATGCCTTGAGACAGGAAATATCGTACTGCTCGAGCAGCTTACCGTCCGGGTCTTCCTTTTTGATGGCACGAAACGCCGTAGGAGCGGTAAAGAAGCTCTTCACGCCATATTCGCTGATCAATCGCCAGAAAGCACCGGCATCCGGGGTGTTGACCGGCTTGCCTTCGTAGACCACGGTCGTACAGCCTCGCAACAGTGGGGCATAGACAATGTAGGAGTGCCCCACCACCCATCCCACATCCGATGCCGAAAAGAACACCTCCCCGGGGGCCACGTCGTATATCGCCTCCATGGAGTAGTGGAGTGCGACCGCATAGCCGCCGGTGTCACGCACGACTCCCTTGGGCTTGCCAGTGGTACCGGAGGTATAAAGCACGTAAAGCGGATCACTACCCTTAACCGGCACACACGCCGCAGGCTCTGCTGTTGCAACCAGTTCGGCCCAGTCGTGGTCGCCTTTGCCAAGCACGGCAAGCTGCTGTTCACGCTGAAACACCACGCAGGCGTCCGGCTTGTGCTCGCTCTGTTCAATGGCGGCATCAATGATCGGCTTGTAGGAAATGACTCGGCCCACCTCGATCCCGCAAGAAGCCGCCACGACGACCTTTGGCCGGGCATCGTCGATGCGCACCGCCAGTTCGTGAGGCGCGAAGCCGCCGAACACAACGGAGTGCACCGCACCCAGCCGCGCGCAGGCATACATCGCCATAAGTGCCTCGGGCACCATGGGCATATAGATAACCACCCGGTCGCCCTTCTCGACCCCCAGGTTCTTGAGCGCCCCGGCGAATAGCGCAACTTGATCGCGCATCTCACGGTAGCTCAGGGTTCGCTTGCTATTGGTTACTGGCGAATCCCACAGGATAGCTGGCTGTTCACCCCGTCCCTGCTCGACGTGATGGTCCAGAGCCGCATGACAGATATTCAACTCACCATCGGCGAACCAGCGGGCATGCTGCTGGTCATCATAGGTGAGAATGGCGGTGGGCGGCGTAAACCAGGGTATGCGTCGAGCCTGCTCGGTCCAGAAGGCTTCGGGCTGTTCGATGGAGCGGCTGAATTCGGTTTTGTAGCTTGTCATGAGCGTCCTGTTCGACACGAGGTTGGCTGCGATTGTTGACACTTTAGAGAGTTCTCCGGGAATTTCCTTCATACCATCGGCTAATCAGGCGAAGAAAAGTGGCAAACCTGAACCCATTGTTGACAATAACAAGACCTTTACCGCTTCGAGATCAAGCTTCGTTGATTCGACGTTTGACGGCTAATGGGCCACTATCAATGATAACTAAATGAGCGATACCATAACCACGAAGGGCAGTGTCACACCCCTGCCTGCTGCCGCAGCCCGCTGTCAAGCTGTTGCCGCAGGCTGAGGTAGCCGCCCGAAGCATCCGGACCTGGCCTTCATCGCAGCCGGCAAGCCAATACGGGGAGATCGACATGAGCATCTCGAACAGCAACGCATCCCGCCTGCTCGAAGCCGGAGATGTCGCCATCGACCAGGCCACCGCTCTTCTGAAGGCGCTGGCCAATGACAACCGATTGCGCATTCTATGCCTGCTCGATGACTCGGAACTGTCGGTGACCGAGCTCAATCAGCGCCTATCGCTGAGCCAGTCGGCCCTTTCGCAACACCTCGCCATTCTGCGCCGGGAAGGTCTGGTGACGACCCGGCGAGCCTCCCAGACCATCTATTACTCCCTTGAGGGTGAACAGGCGCGAGAACTGATCGAGACACTGATCAAGCTACAGAAACGATAACCGGTTCTGCCGGCTCAACGCTTCTCCCAGCGGCCGGCATCGAGCCGTTCCATTAGTCGCTCGATGCCACCCTCGATCCCTTTCGATATGCCCATTCCCAGCCGCTCACCCATGGGATGGCGTGTTTCCAGACACATCTTGATCACACGCGCCTCCTCCATGCGAGATACCAGGTATGCCTCGCTGGTACCCAGGGCATCGATCAACCCCTTGTCGAGAGCATCCCGGCCATACCAGGTTTCGCCGGTAGCAACGGCCTCGATATCCAGCCGCGGGCGACGCTCGGCGACATGGGACTTGAATAACTGATGGATGTTTTCCAGATCAGCCTTGAACTTCTTCCTGCCCTCTTCGGTATTTTCGCCGAAGACCGTCAGGGTTCTCTTGTACTCGCCGGCAGTCAGCAGTTCGATATCGATATCATGCCGTTTGAGCAACCTATGCAGGTTGGGCAGCTGTGCCACTACGCCGATAGACCCCAGGACCGCAAAGGGCGCCGCACGAAGCTGGTCAGCAGCGCATGCCATCAGATAGCCACCGCTGGCAGCCACCTTATCGACACAAACCGTGGTCGACAGGCCGGCATCCTTTAGCCGATCCATCTGGGCGGCGGCAAGACCATAGGCATGCACCAGGCCGCCGGGCGATTCCAGCCGCACCACTACCTCGTCCCCTTCCGTTGCAGCGGCAATAACAGCCGATATCTCTTCAGCTAGCTGCCCCACCCCCGATGCCTTGATGTCGCCGTGGAAATCCAGCACCCAGACCGTCTTTCGCAGCGCGTCCGGCTCCTTGCGCCCCTGGCGTCCCTGCACCTTGTCATCACGCCTGAAAGCCTTTAGCAGGCGCTTGCGAGCACCCGGTTCGCTTGCGGCAATGGCCAGCCGTCGACGCCGGGACTCCTGGCACTGATTCAGCTCCTCAATACGCAAACGCCGGCGATTGTCGCCATCCCGTCTTACCCGCGCGAAGATGACCACCACAAGCCCCACAAGGAATATCAATACCGCCAGTTGGGCTGTGAAGCGCCCGATATCCATCAGCCACTCGTTCACGTTGCTTTCTCCGCTTCCTGTAGATCAACTCATCCTGACGCCGGCTGACGTCCGGTACAATGCCCTTGATTAAAACGCATGTTTGAAATACTCTCGATGCGTAGCCTTGCAACCTCTCGACCCGATCACAAAGGAAATCATCGCATGTCCAGTAACACACTCGACAAGCTGCAAGACCGTTTCGACCCTCAGGCCGCCAAGGGCATGGATGACGTCTTCCAATTTCATTTCAGTGACAACGGCAGCCACTACCTGGTCATCAAGGATGGCAACCTGGCCATTGAAGAGGGCGAACACGACGATCCCTCGGTCAGCCTGAGCATGAGTTCTGACACCCTGAAGGGCGTGATGAACGGTGAGATCAATGGCATGACCGCCTTCATGACCGGCAAGCTCAAGGCGACCGGCAACGTCATGCTGGCGACGAAGCTGACAAGCCTGTTCCCGGCTCGCTGACCCGATGCACCACGGCAAGGCGATGTGGGTCGCCGCTTTGCGCCCCACGCTGCATTCAGTGAGGGCTATCCTTCACCTCGGCGAGATGCGTCTCGATCAGGGCGCGTGAAATGGAGTAAGGAGGCGGCAGTTGCGGCAAGCGCTGTGGCATGAACCAGGCAGCATCGGCTATTTCGACACCGTCGATGCGGATTCGGCGGCTCGCGGCCTCGGCGAAGAAACCCAGCATAAGGGCATGGGGAAACGGCCAGGCCTGACTGCGGTAGTAGCGTATCCGTCCAACCGTCAGGCCTACCTCCTCGAAGATTTCCCGATGCACGGCCTCCTCGGCAGATTCACCCGGCTCGATGAAACCGGCAAGCGTGGAGAAGCGGCCGGGCGTGTAGCGCGGGCTCCTGGCCAACAGCATGGCATTGCCATGCGTCACCAGAGTGATGATGCAGGGGGATATCCTGGGGTAGTTACGCAACCCACAGGCGTCACAATGCATGGCAAATTCACCATCCAACCGTACCGAGCCGGCCCCGCAGCGGCCGCAGTAGCGATGGTCACGAAGCCAGGCTGATACCTGCAGGGCCGTGGAAATCAGCGGAAACCAGGACTCGGTCAGCCTGGCCAGCCAACTCCTTCCATCCGGCCAGTCGTCACAGCCTTGTGTTTCCACAGCCAGCGCCACCGGCTCGTCGTGCCAGTAGCACAGCGGTTGCATCGCCGACGTCCAAGCTTGTTCGGGCTGCAGGGGTGTCGCATCCGGTCCGGGTGCGATACGTCCAGCGGCAATCCGAATCACTCGGCCACTGGTCGCTTCGAGGGGAAGCTCGCGACGCAGCATCAGCTCGGCTCTACTGCCGGCCCACTCGCTTCGGCGAGTGTGTCCCAGTGACAGCAGCCCGCTGCCTGGCGGATCTGCTCGAGTTTTCCCTGGTGGGCACTCAATTCATCCGCAGTGGGGTGCAAGACGCTCAGGCTGCCCGGCGCCAACGACAGTCGACGAATCGACAATTCGCCGGCCATGGCGTCATCGCTGCGTCGCTCCTCGGCATCCAGAGTCAGTGCTGTCTGGCCGCCGGTCATGGCCAGATACACTTCCGCCAGAATCTCGGCATCGAGCAGGGCACCATGGAGAACTCGGCGACCGTTGTCGATCTCGTAGCGTTTGCATAGCGCATCGAGGTTGTTGCGCTGCCCCGGATGACGGTCGCGGGCCAACCGCAAGGTGTCCAGGATGGAGCAATGCTCCGCTACCGGGCCCAGGCGTGGCTCACGACGCTGGGCGTGAAGCAGCATGAATTCGTGGTCGATGAATCCCACGTCGAAGGCCGCGTTATGGATCACCAGTTCGGCTCCGCAAACGAAGTCCCAGAACGCGCCGGCAATCTCGGCGAAGACCGGCTTGTCGTTGAGATCGTCATTGGTAATACCGTGCACAGCGATGGCTTCGGCCTCGATCTCGCGCTGCGGGTTGATGTATTGATGGTAGGTCTGGCCGGTAAGGCGGCGGTTGACCAGTTCTACGGCACCGATCTCTATCAGCCGATGGCCTTCCTTGGGATCGATACCGGTTGTTTCCGTATCCAGAACAATCTGACGCATGACACTTGACTCACGATTATTTGATGACGATGCCTGGCTTCGAGCGATGGGCATCGATGGCGGCATTGGCCAACGCGTCGGCACGCTCGTTACCGGGGTGGCCGCTATGGCCCTTAACCCAGTGCCACTGCATCTGGTGGCGGTTAGCCTCCGCCAGCAATTCTCGCCACAGCTCGGCATTCTTGACCGGCTGACGATTGGCGGTCTTCCAACCGCGCTTAATCCAGCCGTGGATCCACTCGGTAATGCCCTTGCGCAGGTATTCGGAGTCGGTCCAGAGGTCTACTCTGCATGGCTGCTTGAGCTCTCGCAGCGACATGATGGCTGCCATCAGCTCCATGCGATTGTTAGTGGTATTCGGTTCGAAGCCATTGAGGGTCTTTTCGTGCCGACCGCTGCTTAGCAGCGCCCCCCACCCTCCCGGCCCCGGGTTTCCCCGGCATGCCCCATCGGTGTATATGGTGACGCTGGGTAACGAATTGCCCTGTTCGGTATCACTCAACCTCGGCGGTCCTCTTGCTGGAATCTTCTACTGCGGGACGCCCGACCCGGGAAGCATGACCCAGCGAATTACCGCCCAATGCCCCACCGAGGCGAAGGAGGGGTCGCTGAACCTGAGCCAGTTTTGATCTGCGTCGCGCGCGAATGATGTAACTGTCCCCCAGAGGCACGTTATGCCGTCGCCCCAGGGTCTCCAGTGTGGCATTGCCCGGCATACTTCCTGGGAGATGAAAGCCGCAGTAGTCTACCCGTTCGATTCGAAAATCCACAAATGCCAGCCAGTCGCGCAATTTTGCCGGTGTCCGCCATTGCCCGCGCCATGGTAGTCGGCGCCGACGACTTGGGGAGATGCGTGACATCCCAGCCAAACCAAGCGGGGCCCAGCCGAAAATGATCAGGCAGCCATCGTCACCTGTGAGCCGCGCGGCCTCATGCAACAGCCGGTGGGGATTCGGCACGACTTCCAGCAGATGGTGAATGATTACCAGTTGCAGACTTTCATCGGGCAGTGCCATTGCATCGGGTGGGCAGACCAGGGTGGACGGCTGCTCGGCCAGATCTGCGGTCGGCGCCCAACGCATACTGTGACGAATGGGCGACATGTCGGCCAGGGTGGGACCCATGCCGAGCTCCAGACTGTGCAGACCATGTAGACGCTCACAGACAGGCCCCAGGCAGGCGCGTTCGGCACGCCAGTGAGCGACGCCATCGGGACTCGACCAGTAGCGGCGCCCTTCGTGGAACAGTTGAGCTAGAGCCAGCAGGTCCTGTGGGTTTGACATCGACTACAACACCCTCCATTATCACCGGTTTTGCAGGCGATTTATAGAAAAATGGCAGCGATTGGCCGCCATGGCAATGGCTCTCGGCTCCACTACTAGCATCGATATGCAGTGCAACGAAACGATGTGTATCGATGGTGCGGCTCGCGAAGGAACAGCTCTGCACCCTGAAAACACCGGTTGACGACGCGACGAGGACGTTAAGCCTATGCTGAGCGTGACACCGATTCCCGCATTTGGCGACAACTATATATGGCTAATGCGCCAAGACACGAGCCCCGATGTCTGCATAGTGGACCCCGGCGATGCTGCCCCGGTCATTCAGATATTGGAGCGGGATAATTTGAATCTCGCCTGTGTTCTCATTACCCATCATCATCATGATCACGTCGGCGGCCTTGCCGAACTGATCGAACGTTACTCGCCTCACGTCATCGGCCCCCGCAATCCACAGATAGCAGGGATCGATGAGCGCGTCGGCGAAAATGACACCTGCCGTGTCATGGGGCGCCTATTCGACGTCGTGGAGGTGCCGGGGCACACTCTGGACCATATCGCCTTCTTCACCCCTGGCATCCCTCCCATGCTGTTCTGTGGCGACACCCTGTTTTCGGCCGGTTGTGGCCGGCTGTTTGAAGGCACGCCGGAACAGATGCTTCACGCCCTGCAGGCTCTCTGCAAGTTGCCCGACGACACCCTGATCTTCGCCGCCCACGAATATACCCAAGCCAATCTGGCGTTTGCCAGTGCCGCCGACCCGAACAATCCCGACGTGGCGGCGGCACTCAAGGAGACCCAGCGCGCCAGGGAACTCGATCGGCCGACCCTGCCCAGCAACCTGGGCCGCGAGAAGCGGATCAACCCCTTTCTGCGCTTTGCCGACCCCGAGGTGCGCGCTACCGCCTCGCGGCATGGCGATACCGATAGCGACCAGGCCACCTTTGCCACTCTGCGGGCCTGGAAAGACAATTTCTGATTTTCGACACATCCCATGGAAGCCTGGCGGCACCCCGTCACGCCGCCACAGCGACCTGAAGGAGAACGCATGACTTACCTTACAGCTCGACGAAGGACCTTAGGCCTCGTCAGCAGCCTTGCCCTGTTCGGAGCCCTGGCTGCCGGCGCACAAAGTCAGGCTGCCCCCCATCCTGGTGTCAGTAACACGCTTTCGACGACCCATTTCTGGAATGATCTCCAACTGGATTTTCTTCCTGGCAACACCTGGGAGCGGTTGCGAGACAATCTGCAATGGCAGGATCGAAGCCATGATGCGCGCGTCCAGCACTGGATCGATCACTATCGCGCCAATCCGCACAACGTGATCGCGATCATCGAGCGCGCTCGCCCTTGGATGGCCTGGATCAACGAAAAAGTGGAAATCCGTGGCCTGCCGGGTGAAATAGCCTTGATCCCCTTCGTGGAGAGTTCGTTTGACCCCACGGCGCGCAGCCATCGCGGCGCTGCCGGACTCTGGCAGTTCATGCCCGGCACGGGTGATGCCCTGGGCCTGAGCCGTCGCAATGGCTACGACGGTCGTCTCGATGTCGTTGCCTCGACCGAAGCCGCCCTTGACTATATCGAGCTACAGGCCGATCAGTGGTATGAGGGTGACCTCGAGCTCTCCCTTGCTGCCTACAACGCCGGAGCCGGCACCGTGAACCGTGCGCGGCATGCTGCCAACGCCCGTGGGGAGCCCACGGACTACTGGCATCTCCAATTGCCCAATGAAACTATGCACTATCTGCCAAAACTCAATGCCATCGCTGCCATCGTCGCCGACCCCGACGCACACGGCATCGACTTGCCAGACATCGATGACGCACCGGCCTTCGCCAAGGTAGCGGTCGAGGCACCGATCAACCTTGGTCAGCTCGCCACCATGACAGGCGTGGACCGGGCTGAACTGTCGGCCCTCAACCCCGGGCTGACCAATGGCAGCGCCAACCCCGCCACTGGTGAAGTGGTACTGGTACCGATCGAGTATGAAGAAGTTGTCCTGGCCCACTTGACGACCCCGGCATCCGCGTACCCCGACACCGGAGTGGAGCAGCATGTCGTTGCCCGGGGAGACAGCCTCTCGTCCATTGCCGCCCTGCATGGCAGCAGCGTGGAAGAGATCCGCCGACATAACGGGCTCAACGGGGATTTGATTCATGAAGGGCAGCGCCTGGAGATTCCCCGGCGGAGCCTGGCCTCACGCTGATACCTATATCATGAAATACGACTGTAGAGGTTTACAAGAACCGGAAGGCCTGAGACCTTAAGGCGGCACCCTGCCTGTCGGGGCATGTTTCAGCAAGGATGTCATCGATGCGGTTCGTCTATCGTTACCTCTTCTTAACTGCCATCGCCATGGGCTGGGTTCCGTCGACACTCGCCAACGAGCACGACGCGATTCGCACGGTTCATGGCCTTGCTCTCTACGACGAACCGGCCTTGGGTAAGGACTTTACCCATTTCCCCTACGTCAATCCCCATGCGCCCAAGGGGGGAAGCTTGACCAGGGCTGCCGTAGGCAGCAGCTTCGATTCGACCAATCCGTTCATCATCCGCGGCACGCCCGCCATCGGCATCGGCGAAATCTACGACACACTACTGGTGGAAAACGTCGATGAGCCATTCAGCGTCTACGGCCTGCTGGCCCGAGGCATGCGCCTCGACCCAGACCGTTTCTGGATCGAATTCGACCTGCGCCCCGAGGCGCGCTTCCACGATGGCAAGCCCATCACTGCAGAGGACGTGGTCTTCAGCTTCAAACTGCTGGTAGAGGAAGGCAACCCATTCTACCGAGGCTATTACGCCGATGTGGAGAGCGTCGAAGCGTTGGACCACGATACTGTGCGCTTCGAGTTCGCCACCAACCACTCCCGCGAGCTGCCCCTGATCGTCGGCCAGTTGCCGATCCTGCCAAAGCACTATTGGGAGGAGCACGACTTCAGCGCTCCGACCCTGGCACGCCATCCGGGTTCCGGCCCCTACCGTCTCGCTGACGTCGAACCCGGCCGCCGCATCGTCTACGAGCGAGTAGCGGACTATTGGGGCGCCCAACTACCCGTCAATCGCGGACGGCACAATATCGATCGACTGATCTACGATTACTACCGAGATCGGGATATCGCCTGGGAGGCCTTCAAGGCAGGCATCATGGACTATCGTACCGATGCCCGGGCCGCCACCTGGGCCATCGGCTACGACTTTCCCGCCTACAATGACGGCTTGGTGAAACGGATCAGTGTGCCGGACGGCCAGCCTTCACGTATGCAGGCCTTCGTCTTCAACCTGCGACAGGAAAAGTTTCAGGACGCTCGAGTACGTGAAGCCCTCAACCTCACCTTCGATTTCCCTTGGCTCAACGCTAACATCTTCTACGACTCGTACCGTCGAACAGAGAGCTACTTCCAGAACTCCGAGATGGCGGCCGAAGGGCTGCCGAGTGAGGCGGAACTCGCCCTGCTCGACCCGCATCGTGACGCCTTGCCCGAGCGAGTCTTCGATAGTGAGCTGCCCATCGATCACCCGACAGAGCTGCGCGAGCGCCTGCGACAGGCCTACGAACTGCTGCTGGAGGCGGGCTATGAGGTTCGGGATGGCGTCCTGGTGGACGGCGAAAGCGGTCGCCCGTTGTCCGTCGAGGTCATGCTGTTCGACAGCGGTTTGGAGCGGGTCGTACAACCTATGCTGCGCAACATGTCACGCCTCGGCATTCAGGGCGGCCTACGTATCGTCGACATCAACCAGTACCTCAACCGCCTGAGAAGCTTCGACTTCGAGATCATCACCGGCCAGTTCCCTCAATCAAACAACCCCGGCAACGAACAGCGCGAATTCTGGACCAGCGACTTCGCCGAGAGTCCCCAAAGCCGTAACCTGATGGGGTTGCAAAGCCCGGTGGTCGATGACCTGGTCGGGCGCCTGATTCGAACTGACAGTCGGCACGAGCTCAATACGGCTGCTCGCGCACTGGACCGAGTCCTGCGATGGAACTTCATTACCATTCCACATTACCATTCCGGCGAGACGCGAATTGCCATCTGGGACAAGTTCGGCTACCCCGAACCTTTCCCCAAGTACGGATTCGACCTGTCTGCCTGGTGGGTTGAAAGTGAGCGAGAAGAAGAGATCAATCGTCGTCTTCGCCGCCGATAGGCCGTGCGGGTACCTCAGTTAATGCTGCTTTCACAAGGATGAACCCATCGTGAGCCGCTACATCCTGCGCCGACTGCTGCTGATGATCCCTACCATGATTGGGATCATGCTGCTCAACTTCATCATCGTCCAGGCCGCACCTGGCGGCCCTATCGATCAGATGATGGCGCGTTTCGAAGGCATGGACGCCATGTCCAGTACCCGCCTGGATACTGGAGGCGGCGACGTTGTGGTCCGCGACGAATCCCGCGGCGCACGCGGTGTGGACCCACGTTTTATCGAGCAACTCGAGCAACAATTCGGTTTCGACAAGCCGGCCCATATCCGCTTTCTAGGCATGATGCGCGACTACGCCACCTTTGATTTTGGCAATAGCTTCTTCCGTGACCGGCCTGTCGTCGAACTGATGATCGAGCGGCTGCCAGTATCGATATCGCTTGGCCTCTGGACCACTCTTCTCGTGTATCTGATATCGATTCCCCTCGGCATACGCAAAGCACTGCATCACGGTTCACGCTTCGATGTCTGGACCTCGGGGCTGGTAATCGTGGGCTACGCCATCCCTGGATTCCTGTTTGCCATCCTGCTCATCGTGCTGTTTGCCGGAGGTAGCTACTGGGACTGGTTCCCACTGCGCGGCCTCACTTCGCCAGACTTCCACGAACTCTCGACATGGGGCAAGATCAAGGATTACTTCTGGCACATTACCCTGCCGGTGGTGGCCATGACCATCGGCAGCTTTGCCACCCTGACCATGCTGACCAAGAACAGTTTCCTCGACGAGATCCACAAGCAGTACGTACTTACCGCCCGCGCCAAGGGTGCCAGCGACCGCCGCACCCTCTATGGACATGTGTTTCGCAATGCCATGCTGATCATCATTGCCGGCCTGCCCGGGGCCCTCATTACGATCTTTTTCACCGGTTCGCTGCTGATCGAGGTGATTTTTTCGCTGGAGGGCCTGGGGCTGCTGGGGTTCGAGGCGGTGATGCAGCGTGACTACCCGGTGATCTTCGGCACGCTTTTCCTCTATACCCTGATCGGGCTGATCCTCAAGCTGATTTCCGACCTCACCTATGTCTGGGTGGATCCACGCATCGATTTCGAGACTCGGGAGTCCTGAACCAATGGCCTTTGCGTTCACCTCAAAGCTCTCCCCTATCGCTCGTCGACGCATCAGCGTTTTCCGCCACAACCGCCGGGCGCGGGTGTCGCTGTGGATCTTTCTGATCCTGTTTGGCCTCAGCCTCATCGCCGAGTTGATTGCCAACGACAAGCCCATCGTGATGAAGTTCGATGGGCAGTGGTATGCGCCTTTGATGGTTGATTATCCGGAGACCGAGTTCGGCGGTTTTCTGCCGACACGGACCGACTACCACGACCCGTTCATACAGGCGCAGATCGAGGACCATGGCTGGGTGCTCTGGCCACCGATCCCCTTCTCCTACCAGACCCTGGACATGCAAATGATGCGCCCCTCGCCTTCTCCGCCCGACAGGCGCCACTGGCTGGGCACCGATGACCAAGGGCGCGATGTTCTGGCCCGGGTCATCTATGGCTTCCGTTTATCGGTTTTCTTCGCCCTGGTACTGACCGTTGGCTCTTTGGTGATGGGCGTACTCATTGGTGGCATACAGGGCTACTTCGGTGGCAAGACCGACCTTGTCGGCCAACGTCTGACAGAGATTTGGTCGGGATTGCCGGTGCTGTTTCTCCTGATCATCCTGGCCAGCCTGGTACAACCTGGCTTCTGGTGGTTGCTGGGCATCATGCTACTTTTTTCCTGGCTTGGGCTGGTGGATGTGGTGCGCGCCGAATTCCTGCGGGCTCGAAACCTGGAGTACGTGCGCGCAGCCAAGGCCATGGGACTCCCATCGCGCCTGATCATGTGGCGCCACGTCCTGCCCAATGCCATGGTCGCGACACTGACCTTCATTCCCTTCCTGTTCACCGGTGCCATCACCACACTGACCGCTCTGGATTTCCTCGGCTTCGGTCTGCCGCCGGGCTCCCCCTCACTGGGAGAATTGGTCGCCCAGGGCAAGAACAACCTGCATGCCCCATGGCTTGGCATCACTGCCTTCGTCAGCCTGTCGCTGATGCTGTCTCTACTCGTGTTCATCGGCGAAGGATTACGTGATGCCTTCGACCCACGCCATATTCAACACGCCCCGAGTGCAACTCACTTGACCAGGACCCAGCCCGATGCCTGAATCGCATTCTCGATACTTGCTGCGCTTGGACAAGCTGACCATCGCATTCGACGGCGTAACGGTACTGCAGGAGCTGACCCTCGAGGTACGTCGCGGCGAGACCCTTGCCCTGGTGGGTGAATCCGGCTCCGGCAAATCGGTGTCGGCGCTGGGCACCATGAACCTGCTCCCCGACAATGCTCGCGTGGAAGGCGGACGTTGGCTGGGCGAGACTGACCTGACCAGCCTCAAGAGACGCGACTGGCAGGGGCTGCGTGGTGGACGTGTCGGGTTCATCTTCCAGGAGCCAATGACCTCGCTCAATCCACTGCACACTGTGGCCAAGCAGATCGGTGAGACACTGCGGTTACACCAGGGACTTTCCGGTCGCGAAGCACGCGAGCGGACGCGTACACTGCTGGAGCAGGTAAGGCTGCCACGCCCCGAT
Source organism: Halomonas sp. DQ26W (assembly GCF_003339685.1). Classification (GTDB taxonomy): domain Bacteria; phylum Pseudomonadota; class Gammaproteobacteria; order Pseudomonadales; family Halomonadaceae; genus Halomonas. The sequence goes on from NZ_QPKI01000012.1 coordinate 83,881, forward strand.
GAGCTGCTGGATTCCTGGCCGCACCAACTTTCCGGCGGTCAGCGACAGCGCGTGATGATCGCCATGGCGATTGCCAATGATCCCGAACTGCTGATCGCCGATGAGCCCACCACCGCCCTCGATGTCACCGTTCAGCAGGACATTCTCGCCCTGCTCGCCGAGCTACGAGACAAGCACGGCATGGGCATGCTCTTCATCACCCACGACCTCAATCTGGTACGCCGGCATGCCGACCGGGTCTGTGTGCTCTTCAATGGCCGCGAGCAGGAGACTGGCCCGGTTTCCGATGTCTTCAACTCACCCCGCAGCGCCTATACCCGGACCTTGCTGGAGGCTGAGCCCACCGGGCACCCCGCACCGGTATCTGCCGACCAACCTCTGCTACGGGCCCGAGGCGTGTCTGTCAGCTTCCAGCGACCAAAGCGGCTTTTCGCCAAGCGTCCGCCAGCCTTCGAGGCCGTCAAACCGGTAAATCTTCAGATCGCACCCGGCGAAACGCTGGGTATCGTCGGCGAATCAGGTTCCGGCAAGACGACCCTGGCCATGGCGCTACTGAGGCTAACGCCCTGTGACGGCGAGATCGATTTTGGCGGCGAACGTCTCGACCGCTTGAGCGGTAATGCTCTGCGCAAGCGTCGGCGTCGTTTTCAGGTCGTCTTTCAGGATCCCTACGGTTCACTATCCCCGCGCCTGCCAGTCTCGGAAATCGTCAGTGAAGGACTACGTTTTCACTATCCCAAGCTGGCGGAGAGCGAGGTCTTGCAGCGGGTACAGGCATCGCTGCATGAAGTCGGCCTGCCGGCCGACTGTGCTGCACGTTACCCCCATGAGTTCTCGGGAGGGCAGCGTCAGCGCATAGCCGTAGCCCGCGTCCTCATTCTCGAACCCGAGCTGGTGATCCTCGACGAGCCGACCTCGGCCCTTGATCGCACTGTACAGAAACAGCTCGTGGAACTGCTTCGCGACCTGCAGGTTCGCCGAGGACTGAGCTACTTATTCATTAGCCATGACCTTGCTGTGGTGCGTGCCATGGCACATCGGGTTATGGTTCTGAAAGACGGAGAGCTGATAGAAGAAGGTAATTGCCAGAACGTTCTCGAGAACCCGACCAGCAACTACACGCGTGCGCTGGTAAAAGCGGCGGGGCTTCGCATCGACCGCTGACGGATCTGTTCGACTGTTCGTCCGAGCATGATGGGTTGACAGTGAGATAACGGTATAAATAGCGGTCGGTATAGGCCGTGCATCGCCTCTCGGGCAGGTACCCGTGACGTCAGCCGTCAGCTAAAGGCGGCTACCTCCGCATCGGTTAGTTCCCGCCACTCGCCTGGCGCCAGCTCGTCAAGGCTCAACGGCCCGATTGAAACTCTGTGCAGTGCTTCCACGCGGTTACCGATAGCGCCGAACATTCGCTTTACCTGATGGTATTTTCCCTCGTAGAGCGTCAACTCGGCATCAACAGGTGTGAGCATGGTCAATCCGGCGGGGCGGATTGGTTTTTCTTCGCCGTCGAGAAGGACCCCTTCCGCAAAGTAGGCCACAGCGTTTTCCAGCGCCTCACCCTCTAGCGGTTCGGCAAGGCTGACACGGTAGACCTTGCCGCAACGCTTGCGGGGTGACGTAACACGATGAGACCACTGCCCGTCATCGGTCAACAGGACCATACCGGTAGTATCGACATCGAGCCGCCCTACCGTCTGCAGCCGCTCGACCTTGGGCAGCTCAATCAGTTCGATTGCCCTGGGGTATAGCCCCCGCCGGGCGCTACACTCTACACCGGCCGGCTTATTCAGCATGATATAGCGCAGTCCGACAAGCACCAGGAGCTCCTCCTCCAAGTGCACCCTGTCCTGCTCACCGACGTGCTGCGCCGGCTGCTTGACTACCTCACCATTTACGGTGACCTCGCCCCGGTGCAGCGCTTTCTTGGCTAGACCGCGTGTCAGGTCGGTGGTCTCGGATAGAAATCGGTCCAATCGCATCAGAAACCGACTCCATCAGCAACATTGAAATGATCGGCATCCCGCCATGCCGGGAATTTGTCGCGGAAAGCATCGAGTTCGGCCCGGGACAGCACCCCTGTCTTGATGAATGGCTGGTCACGGGGCTCATCGATCACTGCCTCGCCCTTGAAGTCCACCAGCATGGAGTCACCAGCGTAGGCCATGCCGTTGGCGTCTTCACCGACGCGATTGACGCCAATCACCGGACAGAGATTCTCGATCGCCCGCGCCTGCAACAGAATGCGCCAAGGATGTCGTCGTGGGGCAGGCCAGTTGGCCACGCAGAGCAGGGCATCGTATTCGAAATGCTCATCGGCGGCCGGTTGTTGGCGCAGCCAGACGGGGAAGCGAAGGTCATAGCAGACGCTCAGCAGGATACGAAAGCCCTTTAGCGTGACGATAACTCGCTCGTGACCCATGGAATAGCGCTCGTGCTCACCGGCCATCCGAAACAGGTGACGCTTGTCATAATGAACACAGCTACCATCCGGACGCGCCCAGATAAGGCGATTGAAATAGTGCTCGCCTTCCACCACGGCCACGCTACCGGTCACCACGCAGCCACGACCGATGGCCTGTTGCTGAACCCAAGCCACAGCGCGGCTCTCCTCCATGGGTTCGGCCATTTCACGCGAATTCATGGTAAAACCGGTCGAGAACATCTCCGGCAGAACGATCAGATCGGTTTGCGCACCATCGATTCCGTCGAGTTCAGCTTCCAGCATGCGACAGTTGGCTTCTGGGTCTTCCCAGCGCAGGTCGCACTGCACCAGTGTCGTACGTAAGTCGCTCATTCCGGCTTCCCTTGGGTGAATCGCCATACCCCATAGCCTAACTCAGCAGGGCGCCTCCGTCAGCCAGCAGCCACACTCAACCGCTCCCATGGAAAAGCGACAAATAGCCTGCTAAGTTGATGCTTTCGCCAAGAGATGATGGAATGTCCCCCAAGCCCCTTCCTGATGCCGAAGCCACCAAGGGTGTTGCCTTCGGCCTGACCGCCTATGTGATGTGGGGCTGCTTTCCGCTGTTCTTCGCCCTGTTCCAAGGCGTTCCCGCTTTCGAGATCCTGATTCACCGCGTCATCTGGTCCTGTCTCTTCCTGGTGGGGCTTGTTACGGTGATGAATCGCTGGCACCCGATCCGCCAAGCGCTGGCCGAACCCAGGCGGCTCGGCCGTGTACTCGGCTGCGCCGTGCTGATTGCCATCAATTGGGGGCTCTATATCTATGCCGTGGAAACCCGCCAGGTCTTCCAGGCGAGCCTGGGGTATTTTCTCACGCCGCTGATCAATGTCGCGTTGGGAATGCTGGTACTGCGCGAACGCATGGCCGGGCTGCAGAGTCTGGCCGTGCTGCTTGCCGCAACGGCCATCATTATACAACTGGTACTGCTGGGTGAGCTGCCATGGATCAGCCTGACTCTGGCGCTCTCCTTCGGCACCTATGGCTTGCTGCGCAAGCAGGTTCCCCTCGACGGCCTTTCAGGCCTCTTCGTTGAAACCCTGCTACTGCTGCCCCTGGGACTGATGGCGCTCTCCTGGCTGTCGATGAACGATCTCTCGCACTTTCTCGACATGCCTCGCACCACCCTGCTGTTGATGGCCAGTGGCGTGATCACCGCTCTGCCGCTGCTGGCTTTCGCTGGCGCTGCTCGGCGGCTACGCCTGGCGACACTTGGGTTTCTGATGTACCTCAACCCGACCATTCAGTTTTTCATCGCACTGCTGGTATTTCGCGAGCCGCTCTCACCGATCCAACTGGCCACCTTTGTGCTGATCTGGGTCAGCCTGACGCTATACTCCTGGTCGGCATGGCATACCCGAGGCCAACAACCTCTGACTCCGGCCGAGAGCCAGTCGAAATGAGTGGATAACCTCAGCAACGATCAGGCTGCCTCGGGCTTGTAGCCGACACGGAATCCTCCCCAGTGCTTGCTACCCACATAGATCGGCACCGATAGATCATGAATGACCTCCCCGGTATCACGCTTGTAGGTCTGCAGCAGCAACGTCTCCTCGTGTGTGCCCGAACGCTGACCGGTAGGATCTTCGTAGATGCGACGGTTACGGCAGAACTTCAGATCGTGATCATACTCGCCATTAGGTGGCTGGCTGACGCTTTGGTTGTGCGTCGGTATGTAGCCTCGCCGGTCGATAGCGATAGCGTAGGCGACCCCCAGGCGATCCAATAGCGGCTCCTGGATGGCCGGGAAGTGCTGGTCCGTATAGCTGACGACACCGGTCGTGTACTGCTGGGGGTTGGTGCCGGGTATCGGCGTATAGGTGGCATGGAAAAGAGTCTGCTCGTCGAGCTCACCACGCTTGATTGCCGAGTCGAGCAGAGAACCGAGCTCAATCGCAGCCTGGCGTGCTGCCTCGAAGACCTGCTGGTGTCGCCCTTCCAACCGCTGTTGCGCCAGCGCTCCATCGACGGCTTCTGCCCCTTCCATGAGCGAATGAGCCTGGCTCGCAAGACCATGCATATCGCGGGTGCCCTGTTCGGCCTCAGCCGCCAGTATCGTCAGTGTTCCCGCCACTCGCTGGGAGTGCTGGTTGGTATCTTCCATCGCCACGGCAATGGAACGAATCTCGCTTTCGACCTGGTCGAAGTTGCCTGTCATCTCGGTAAGCTGTTCACCGACCTTTCTCATCTCCTTGGCACGATCACCGACGCGCTGCATCAGATGACCGATGGTATCGACCACGCGATGGCTGCTGTCACCGATATCGCCAACCAGTGCTTCGACATTGCGTGTGGCATCCGCTGTCCGTCCCGCCAACTGGCGCACTTCACCTGCCACCACGGCAAAGCCGCGACCATGCTCGCCGGCACGAGCCGCCTCGATTGAGGCATTCAGCGACAGCAGGTTTGTCTGCTCAGCGATCTCCTCGATCAATGAAGTGACGTGGCGTACGCTATCGGCTTTCTGGCTCAGCATGTTAAGCAGCCCCAGCGCCTCTTCCGAGCGCTCGGCGAGCATCTGCATCTCCTCGATCACCTGGCCAAGTGCTTCGCGGCTGACATGACTGGCATCCCGTGAGCGGCTGGCGAGATTGGCCACGTTGGCCGCGCTCGCTGCCACCTGTTCGATGGCAGAGGTGATCGAGCCCATGCTGGCGGAGGCCTCACGCACCGTGTGTCCCTGGCGCTCCAGGCGCTGATCCATGCGGTCAGCATGATGCGACACTTCGGCCGAGGCAATGGCGGTATTACTGGCCTGGCGAATCAAGCCATGGGCCATGCGCCGCAATGACAGATAATCCCGGGTAGCCGGGAGCAAGGTCCTGATGCCCTGCGTTTCCAGGGTGGCGGCATTGGCGCGGTAAATACTGGCCAGCCCAGTGAGTGATAGAAGGCAGCCCGCCAGGGCAGCGAGGCTCAGGCCGAGGTAGGCTTGCCACCCCAACCCGAGACCGTTCATTACGAAAACGCCCGCGGCGAGGGAGGTCGCGGCTAACAGAAACATCAGTATCCGCATGACGCCTTATCTCTTTGTTATTGGGAGTAGCCGAGATTAGCGTCATATAAGTAGTATTCGCATTACCACTTTGGCCTGAGAGACGAAAGCACAACTCAAGTATGTGACTTATCAGCCGATATCATGAGGTTACCTGATTACTCACCTTGATCAGCCATCGGGCCTATCTTGAGCCACACTGAAAGAGCTCGGAGGGCCAAGACGTTATAAATCGTCCTCCCTTAGCGATTGCCTCCACCAACGCTGCCACGCCGCTGCAGGAGTAGTTTCAGCTCACGACGGGAGGCCGCAGGCCTCCTGTCAGTATTGCCAACGCCAACGATCACCGCCAACGTGGCGGCCTCCACCAGGCGCCTGCTGAGGCTTATGCGTAATCAGGTGAGGTTATGCTTCGGGATGTACCGACTGTGGATGTACCGTCTGTGTGGGGGGGGGGCCGCCCCATGCAGGGGGCGGCCACGCCAGTCAGGCCTGGCTGGCGGCAAGCGCCTGTTGCAGATCGGCGATGATATCATCGACATGCTCGATGCCGATGGAGAGGCGCACCATGTCGGGTGTCACGCCGGCTGCGAGCATTTCCTCGTCATTCAACTGGCGGTGGGTGGTGGATGCGGGTATCGAGGAGCAGGTCTTGGCATCGCCGATATTGACGAGTCGCAGGACCATGCCCAGCGCATCGTAGAAGCGCGCTCCCGCTTCGCGTCCACCTTGGATGCCGAAGCTGAGAATACCCGAGGCATGGCCGTTCATGTAACGCTGAGCAAGTTCGTGATCCTTGTGGCCAGGCAGACCGGCATACTGGACCCAGTTGACCAGATTGTGGTTTTCCAGATATTCCGCCACATTACGCGCATTGGCGCAGACACGCTCAATGCGCAGGGATAGCGTCTCCAGTCCCTGCAGCAGATTCCAGGCCGCCTGTGCCGACAGCGCAGCGCCCATGTTGCGTAGCGGTACAACGCGCGCGCGCGCGATGAAGGCGGCTTCACCGACGTCGCGGGTATAGCTAACCCCATGATAGGAGACATCCGGCTCGTTGAGCAGCGGGAAACGTTGCGGATGATCGGCCCAGGGAAACTTGCCGGAGTCGACTATGACGCCACCTACCGTGGTGCCATGCCCACCGATGTACTTGGTCGCGGAGTGGATGACTATGTCCGCACCGTGTTCGATGGGCCGCCACAGGAAGGGCGTGGGCACGGTATTGTCGACGATGACGGGAACGCCGTGGCGATGGGCGGCCTCGGCCAGCCTGGTCATGTCGACCACGCTGCCAGAGGGATTGCCGACGCTTTCGCAGAATACCGCCTTGGTGCGAGCGTCGATCAATGACTCGATACCCGCGATGTCGTCCTTGTCGGCAAAGCGCACCTCGATACCCTGACGCGGCAAGGTATGCGCGAATAGATTATAGGTTCCGCCGTAGAGCTCGCTGATGGAAACGATATTGTCACCAGCTTCGGCGATGGTCTGGATCGCATAGGTGATCGCGGCCATGCCCGATGCAACCGCCAGACCCGCGATACCGCCCTCCAGCGCGGCAATTCGCTGCTCCAGCACCGCACACGTTGGATTCATGATGCGTGAATAGATATTACCCTCGACCTTGAGGTCGAACAGATCGGCCGCATGCTGGGCGCTGTCGAAGGAAAATGAGGTAGTCTGGTGAATCGGCACCGCCACGGCGTGCTGATCGTCAGGTGTGTAGCCGTGGTGCAAGGCGATTGTTTCGGGCTTCATGTCGTATCCTGATGTGTTGAAGAATCGGTAGAGTCTATTTCACCTGATGCTAACCAAGTCCCAACCCTATCACCAATATCGTTTAGTCTTGTGCCCCAGGTTCTCCTGCCGGTCACCACACCCAACTTTGAAGTGAACGGATGCTCAAGCGTTACCTACCGATACTGACATGGCTGCCTCACTATAACCGCCGACTGTGCGGTGCCGACCTGCTGGCCGGAGCCATCGTCACCATGATGGTGATACCGCAGTCATTGGCCTATGCCATTCTTGCCGGACTTCCGCCGGTAGTAGGGCTCTATGCCAGTCTGCTCCCGCTGCTGGCCTATACCCTGCTTGGGACCAGCCGCACGCTTGCCGTGGGCCCGGTGGCGATTATCGCGCTGATGACCGGTGCTGCCCTTAGCGATGTCGCCTCGCCAGATAGCGCGGCATATCTCCAGGCGGCCCTGGTGCTGTCACTGCTCTCCGGATTGATGTTGGTTATCATGGGCATGCTTCGCATGGGATTTCTGGCCAACTTTCTGAGTCACCCGGTAATAGCCGGTTTCCTGTCCGCTTCCGGCATCTTGATTGCAGCCAGCCAGGCCGGTCACCTGCTAGGTATCGACGCCACTTCCACCGCACTGTTGCCACGTATCTCGGAGTTGGTCTCCGGATTACCGGGAGTCCACCTGCCCACACTGGCCCTGGGTGGTGGCTGCCTGCTGTTTCTGATTCTGCTACGACTGCGCGGCAAGCGGGCTTTACGGGGACTCGGCCTACCCGGCAACCTAGCCGATCTGCTTACCCGAGCCGGCCCCGTTCTCGCCGTGGTGGTCACCACCTGGATTACCTGGTATTTCGACCTTGCGGCACAGGGTGTGGCCGTCATCGGCGACATACCCCAGGGACTGCCACCCTTGACACTCCCCGGCTTCGACGCCTCGCTGTGGCGGGCACTGTTGATACCCGCTTTCTTGATCAGTGTGGTGGGCTTTGTCGAGTCCGTCTCCATGGGGCAGATGCTTGCTGCCCGACGACGCGAGCGCATCTCACCCAACCAAGAGTTGGTCGGGCTCGGTGGGGCCAACCTGGCAGCGGCCTTTTCTGCCGGCATGCCGGTCACGGGGGGGCTATCGCGTACGGTAATCAACTATGATGCGGGCGCACGCACACCGCTTGCCGGTTTTTTTGCCGCCATCGGTATCGGCGTGATCACGCTGTACTTCACTCCGGTCCTCTACCATCTGCCCATTGCCACTCTGGCCGCCACCATCACCGTGGCAATTCTGACCCTCGTGGACCTCCCCATGATCCGCCAGACCTGGCGCTACTCACGCAGCGACTTCTCAGCCATGGCGTTGACCATCCTGCTGACACTGGTCGAAGGCGTGGAAGCCGGAATCATCAGCGGTGTCGCACTTTCCATTGGCCTGTTCCTCTACCGTACCAGCCGCCCCCACAGTGCATTGGTGGGCCGCATACCCGACACCGAGCACTTTCGCAACGTCGAACGTCATGACACCGAGACCATCAGCCACCTGGCCCTGTTGCGAATCGACGAAAGCCTCTATTTTGCCAATGCCCGCTACCTTGAGGATACCGTCTACGATCTGGTCGCCACTCGCCCCGAACTCGAGCACGTGGTATTGATCTGCTCGGCGGTCAATCTGATCGATGCCTCGGCCCTGGAAAGCCTGGACGCCATCAATGCGCGACTCTCCGACTCTAGAGTGACGCTGCACCTGGCTGAAGTGAAGGGTCCGGTCATGGACCAACTCAAGCGCAGCGATTTTCTTGACGACATGACCGGACGGGTGTTCCTGAGCACCTATGCGGCCTGGCGCGAGCTGTCCCGTCCGTTCTCCACGGATTAACCAGTGGTCGCCGCTGCTCCTCGCGCCAAAAGCGGCTATACCTTGGTTGTATTTTGCGCTTTTTTTCTCTAACCAAGCACCTTGCTTCCCAATCTTTTCCAAAGACTTATCAAATAGTTGACGCGCACATTCCGCCAAGCGGACGAGCAATTCTCGCGACAATGGCAAGCATGCGTTGACACCGCGTCACCGGCTTCCTAGTATCGAGTGCAGTTTCGGAATCAAATACCGCACAGCAAAACAACAATCGCATTTACAGGAGTCGCTCTATGCGCCAGCTCTCTCGCTCACTCATTGTCGCCACCCTGCCACTCTCGCTGCTATCCGCTAGCGTGGCCCAGGCAGCCGAGGTCGAACTTCCGGGCACCATGGCCTGGACCGCCTACGGCACCAATTCAAGTGGCTATGCCCAGGCCGTGGCCATCGGCAACATGCTGCAGAATAAATACGGTACCTCAGTGCGTATCCTGCCCGGCGACAATGACGTCTCGCGCATGACACCGCTCAAGCAGGGCCGCGTCGATCTGTGCGCCTGCGGCATTGCCAGCTACTACGGCGCTGAAGGCGTCATGATGTTTGCCCACCGCGACTGGGGCCCCCAGCCCATCCGCGTGATTACCACCTCTACCGCTTCGTTCGGCCTCTCGCTGGCGGTGGCCGGCGATCTCGACATCGAGACGCCAGCTGACCTGGCCGGCAAGCGTATCGCCTATATCCGCGGCGATGACGCCCTGAACAAGGGCACAGAAGCCTACCTTGCCTTCGGTGGATTGACCTGGGACGACGTGGAGCGCGTCGACTTTCCCGGCTATGCCCGCTCCTTCGACGGCATCATTGCCGGCAACGTCGATGCCTCCTTCACCACCACCGTGACCCCGCCTGCGCAGCAACTCGCAAGCAGTCCTCGCGGAATCAGCTGGCCGGTATTGGACCCCGACAATGCCGAGGGCTGGGAGCGCATGATGGCAGTAGCGCCGTACTTTCGCCCCCATGAGGTGACAGCCGGTGCTGGTGACGTCAGCGCCGACAACCCTGTGCCCAGCGCCAGCTACCCCTATCCGATCGTGGTCGGCAACCAGGATCTCGATGACAAGGTGGCCTACGGCCTGATCAAGGCGCTGCAGGAAAACTACGACGACTACAAGGACGCCGCACCCGGTGCCGTGGGTTACGCCTTCGAATACCAGGATCTGAAATGGGTCATTCCATTCCACGATTCGGTTGTCGAGTACTACGAGGAGATCGGCGTCTGGACAGACGAAATGCAGGCGCATCAGGCGTCGCTGGTGGGACGTCAGGAACTGCTCGTCGCCACCTGGAACAACTTCCTAACTGATGCTCCTACAGACGAGGATGAGTTCCGCGATGCCTGGATGCAGGCGCGTGCCGAGGCGCTAAGCGGCGCTGGTCTCGATCCTGTTTTCCAGTAAGTCAAGTCCTCTCAGCCAGACCCTGGGGCGGCCTTGCCGCCCCTTCCCCGATTCACGGACGCCGCCATGACCAACCCCACTCCCCCTGCAGATTCGACGCGCGAGCTCAAGGAAAAGGTCACCCACGTTCGTCCGCTTCCCCCTGCACTGCGCTGGATTCCCGGCGCAGTGACGGTCGTGCTGCTGCTGATGACCCTGGATTACCTGTTCAACCTTGGCTGGTTGCGCTTCGTCACCGGGTTGGAGACCCAGTTCTACTACGCTGTGGTGGCCCTGCTGCTGCCGCTTGTCTATCTGTTGTGGCCGCTCAAGGCCTCGCTGCAGTATCGACCGATACCCTGGTATGACTACGCCCTGAGCATCGCGACGCTGATCGTTGGTGGCTACTTCGTCTATCACGCCGAATCTATTCTCGAGCGCGGTTGGGCCTTCGCCGCCCCCGATATTGCCATCATGGCAAGCTATGCCTGGTGGCTGCTTATCATAGAGGCGGCCCGTCGCGCCGGCGGCTGGCCCATTGCCATCATCGTTTCGCTGTTCTCGCTGTACCCGCTGGTCGCAGATATCGTGCCAGGGCCGATCCAGGCGTTCCCCTCCACGCTGGAGGAGACCGCCATGTACCACACCATGAGCACCGAGAGCATCATGGGCGTGCCGCTTCAGGCATTTGCCGGCCTGGTAATCGGTTTCCTGGTGTTCGGCGTAGTGTTGCAGAAGAGCGGAGGTGGCAAGTTCTTCATCAACCTGGCCTTCGCGCTGCTCGGTCACGTCCGCGGCGGCCCGGCCAAGGTGTCGATTTTCTCCAGCGGTCTCATGGGCTCGATGAGCGGCAGCGTGATCAGCAACGTGCTGACCACAGGTGTGCTTTCAATCCCCGCCATGCGCCGTATCGGCATGGGCCGCTCTTTTTCCGGCGGCGTTGAGGCCTGCGCTTCCACCGGTGGGGTGCTGATGCCACCGGTGATGGGGGCAACTGCCTTCGTCATGGCGATGTTCCTCGACGTTCCCTATGCGGCCATTGCGCTGGCCGCGGTCATTCCCTCGATTCTCTATTTCCTCGGGCTATTCATCCAGATCGATGCCTACGCTGCGCGCCACGATATCAAGGGGCTTCCCGCCGCTGAATTACCCTCACTGTTACAGACGCTGAAGGAGGGCTGGTACTTCATCTTCGTCTTCGCGCTGCTGGTATGGATGCTGTTGGTAATGCAGCGTGAGGCAGTGGCACCGTTCTACGCCACCGCTTTGCTGCTGGTACTTAACCAGTTCTCGCGCCACAACCGCTGGGGCCTACGCGAGTTGGGCGAGTCGCTCTCCTCGGCGGCCAAGCTGTTCGCCGAGCTGATTGCCATTCTGGCCGGCGTCGGCATGCTGGTCGGTGCACTATCTATGACCGGTCTCTCAGGCACCATTGCCAACGACTTCATCCATATCGCCGGTGGCAGCGTGCCGCTGCTGCTGATCATGGGCGCCCTGACCAGCTTTGTGCTCGGCATCGGCATGACCGTTACCGCCGCCTACATCTTCCTCGCGGTGGCGCTGGCCCCTGCGCTGATCCAGGGTGGAGGGCTCGATCCCATGGCGGTCCATATGTTCATTCTCTACTGGGGCATGCTGAGTTTCATCACCCCACCCGTGGCACTGGGGGCATTTGCCGCCGCCACCGTAGCCGGCGCACGCCCCATGGCCACTGGCCTGCAGGCCATGCGTCTGGGCAGCGTGATATACTTCATTCCCTTCCTTTTCGTGCTCAACCCGGCGCTGATCATGCAGGGCGAGCCGCTGCAGATCGGCCTGGTCTTCATTCAGGCACTGTTCGGCATCGTACTGTTCGCATCCGCCATGCAGGGCTATCTGATCGGCGTCGGCCGACTCGGCATAGGCGCCCTTTCCGAGACCCTCGTCCGAGGCCTGGTGCTAATGGCCGGCCTGCTTATCGCCTTGCCCGGTGGCGGTATGGTGCCACTCAGCCAGCTCGAACTGATCGCCTACGCTCTCGCCGCCCTGGTCCCTGCTGTGCTGCTGGCTCGCTGGAGCCAGCGCCGGGCACGGCCACATGCGGCGGCGCTGACGCCGCCCACGGACTCATGAGCTACCGTTTGCACGACTCGTTCTCCTCCACTCCAGATACTGGGAGATCCACCCCATGACGACTCCGGTCACATACCAGCGCCATGACGATATCGGTGTGATCGTCATCGACAACCCGCCGGTTAACGCCCTGGGCCAGGCCGTACGCCAAGGCCTGGTGGAGGCCATTGCACAGGGCAACGAAGACCCCGAAGCTCGCGTCCTGGTGCTGGTCACTCGCGGCAGGACCTTCATCGCCGGTGCCGATATTCGCGAGTTCGGCAAGCCGCCCCAGGCGCCGATCCTGCCGGACGTGATCAGGCACCTGGAGGCCAGCGCCAAGCCTATCGTGGCCGTCCTGCACGGCACGGCCCTCGGTGGCGGGCTCGAAGTCGCTCTGGGCTGCCAGCTTCGGGTCGCCCTGCCCGGCACCCGGGTGGGTCTGCCCGAGGTCAAGCTGGGGCTGCTGCCGGGCGCCGGTGGCACCCAGCGGCTGCCACGCCTGGCCGGCATCGCGGCGGCGCTCGACCTGATCACCAGCGGACGTTTCGCAGCCGCGGACGAGGCGCTAGAACTCGGTATCGTCGATGCCTTGGCGGACACCAACGACCCTCTCGAAGCCGGCCTGGCAGCGGCGCGAGACGTGCTGGCCGGCAAGCACTCGCCGCGGGTAACCGGCGAGCTGCCCCCCCCCGCGGCCGATCCAGTGGCCATCGAGCGCTACCGCGCCAGGCTCGAACGGGAGGTACCCGAGCTCTATTCACCGTTCCGTTGCATCGAGGCGATCGCCGCCAGCAGCGAAGGCAGCCTGGCCGAGGGCCTGCGCCGCGAGCGTGAGTTGTTCGCCTCCTGCATGGACTCGCCCCAGCGCGCCGGGCTGATCCATGCTTTCTTTGCGGCCCGCGCCCCTCACAAGGTCCCTCATGCCGGCGAGATTCCCGCTCTGACCCATCTAGCCCTGATCGGAGAGCATCTTCTTTTCGAGCGCCTGAGTGGCAAGGCCGAGGGCGCCGGCATTCAACTCAGCGACGCCATCATCGAGAACTCCCAGGCCTGCCTGGTAGCCCCTGAAGCCAACGTGGAGTGCTCTGCGCACTGCCTGCGCATCGCCATGTTGTCGCCTACCGACGCCGGAGAGCTCGACTCCATCGATGCCGATCTGGCGTTGGTTGTTGCTGAACAAGGCGGTATGGCGGAACTGGTTACCCTGCGTGCAGACGCTGGGCAGCAGCAGGCCGCGGCCAATGCCCTCAAGGCATTGCGCCAGGCAGTCGTGGTGAGCCGCCAGGGAAGCGTGCTGGCCACGCTGACCAAAGCAGCCCAGAACGATGTCGCCAATCCCCACGCAGCCATGGAGGCGGCCAGCCTGATGCTTGCCGAAAGCGGCTGGGCTTACCGCAACAGCGATATCGACCTGCTCGCCATCGAGTCACTCGACTACCCGCGCCACCTCGGCGGCCCCCATCGCCAGGCCGGCCAGAGCCCCGGAGGAGAAGCCTGATGAACCTCGATTTCAGCGCCGAGGAGCAAGCGTTTCGTGGGGAAGTCCGTGACTTCCTGGGCGCCGCGCTTCCTGGTGACATCCGCGAACGCGTACGCCTCGGCCGGCAACTCTCAGCCGACGACCATCTGTGCTGGCAGAATATCCTCAGCGAACGCGGCTGGCTCGGTGCCAACTGGCCGCAGGAACATGGCGGCCCCGGCTGGGGCCCGGTTGAGCGACACATCTTCGACGAGGAGTGTGCCGCAGCCCATGCCCCGACCATCGTGCCCTTCGGGGTCAGCATGGTCGCACCGGTGATCATGAAGTTCGGCAGCGAGCCGCAGAAACGCCATTACCTGCCGCGCATCCTCGCCAACCAGGACTGGTGGTGCCAAGGCTACTCCGAACCCGGTGCTGGCTCGGACCTGGCCAGCCTGCGCACCCGCGCTGTACGCGAGGGCGATGAGTATGTCGTCACTGGCCAGAAGACCTGGACCACTCTGGGACAGCACGCCAACATGATGTTCTGTCTGGTGCGCACCGATCCCGAGGCAAAGAAGCAAGCCGGCATCAGCTTCCTGCTGATCGATATGCAAAGTCCAGGTATCAGCGTCAGGCCCATCGTCACCCTCGATGGCGCCCAGGAGGTCAACGAGGTATTCCTCGATGAGGTACGCGTCCCGGTAGCCAACCGTATCGGGGCAGAGGGCCAGGGCTGGACCTGCGCCAAGTTCCTGCTTACCCATGAGCGCACCGGTATCGCCGGACTTGGCCACGCAAAGCAGGCGCTGCGCCATCTCAAGTCGCTGGCGGGTCGGCTCCAGCACCGCGGCCGCCCGCTGCTCGAACTGCCGAGCTTCCGTCAGCGAGTGGTCAAAGCGGAAATCGAACTGATGGCGCTGGAGGTTACCCACCTGCGCGTGCTCGCCGCCGCCCGTGACGGTGGGGCCCCGGGTGCCGAGAGCTCACTGCTCAAGGTACGCGGTTCGGAGCTTCGCCAGGAGCTCAGCGAGCTGACCCGCCGCGCTCTGGGTCCCGCGGCGCTGCCCTTCTTCCCCGACTACCTGTACGGCGAGCAGAAACTGGAGCCCGAGCGAGCCGAAAATGCCGCGGTGAGCGCTCAGTACTTCAACCGCCGCAAGCTCTCGATTTATGGCGGCAGCAACGAGATCCAGAAGAGCATCGTCGCCAAGACGCTGCTCGGTATGTAACCGGTCGGCATGTTAAGGAGCCCCCATGGATTTTTCCTACAGCGACGAGCAGCGCATGCTCGCCGATACCCTGGAGCGCCTGGTCGCCGATCAGGCGCCAACCGAGAATGACGCCCTGCCCGGGGAGCCCTCTACCCTGTGGGGCACCTTCGCCGAACTGGGCCTGCTGCAGTTACCCTTTACCGAGGAGGTTGGTGGCCTGGGCGGTGACGGCATCGACGTGATGATCGTGATGCAGGCGCTTGGCCGTGGCCTGGTGCGAGAGCCCTACCTGGCCGGCCTGCTGCTACCCGGCACCCTGCTGGCCAGCCTGGCAGACGCCCCACAGCAAGAGCGTTGGCTGACCCCTCTGCTGGCAGGCGAACTTCGGCTAGCGCTGGCCTGGCAGGAAGCCGCCGCCCGCCATGATGCCCACGCCATCACCACTCGCGCACATCGACAGTCGAACGGCTGGTTGATCAACGGTGCCAAGCAGGTAGTGCTGGCGGCCGATTCAGCCACGGCACTGCTGGTTACCGCCCGGATCGATGACGGCACGCTCGCCGTCTTCCTGGTACCTGCCGACACCCCGGGGCTTGAGCGCAGCGACTACCCCACTCTCGACAACCAGGCAGCAAGCGATGTGCAGCTGAAGGATGTCGTACTATCCCACGACGCTCGTCTCGGTGAAGACGCCGCAGAAGCCCTGGATAAGGTATTGGCATTGGGTCGCGCCGCGCTCTGCGCCGAGGCGGTGGGCGCCATGGAGGTCGCCTGCGAACAGACACTGGCCTTCCTCAAGGAACGGCGTCAGTTCGGTGCCCCGCTGGCAAGCTTCCAGGTACTGCAACACCGCATGGTCGACATGCATTTGCACCTGGAGCAGTCTCGCTCGATGGCGATTCTCGCCGCCGCCAGCCTCGAGCGCCCCGCCGACGAACGCGACTACCGAGTTGCCGCGGCCAAGGCTTACTGCGGAGAAGCCGCCCGCTTCGTCGCCGAACAGGCCATTCAGCTCCACGGCGCCATGGGCATGACCGAGGAGTGTCGAATCTCCCACTACGCCAGGCACCTTGTGATGTTCGACCACCACCTGGGTGACGTGGATCATCACCTGGAGTTCGTCGGCGAGCGGCTTTCGGCTGCCTGAACCATCGTCTAACCAGCAACTTACAACGATAAGCAAACGGCCCCTTGCGGGGCCGTTTGTGTTTACATTTTGCTTTCAACTTCCAGCAGGAGTTCGAACCGACCGACCACCAGAGCGATCTTCCTTACAGCTTGCTTTCCAGCTCCGGCAGGATTTCGAACAGGTCGCCGACGAGGCCGTAATCCGCGACCTGGAAGATCGGCGCTTCCTCGTCCTTGTTGATCGCGACGATCACCTTGGAGTCC